>NZ_JACJSZ010000031.1 GCF_014698445.1 Microcystis elabens FACHB-917 | reverse complement strand
CAAACCCCCCCCCCCCCCCCGCTGCCGGCTCGGCCCCTGTCCTTGGGCGGCCCGGCCCGATCACTGGCGTTCGCGCAGCGCTTCCACACAGCGGGTGACGCACTCGCCGTCCTCCAGGGAACAGGTGGTAATGCACTCGAAGTACATCTCCATCGCGTCACTGATGCCGGTGGCCTCTTCCCGGTCCGCGGTCCAAGCGTCAGTGACGAGGTTCTGGGTGGTCATCGCTCCTCCTGAATGGGTGACCCTGTCAGACTATGCACACAGAATCGCCCGCACCAGAGAAATGAGTTGTCCTGCCTAGGCAACCATGAAGTTGTATTTTGCGCCGCGGCACCGGCGGCGCCGCCTCAGCGCCCGGACGTCCCCGCCGCCTTCCCCGTCGCCTTTCCCCCGGAGGTCCCGCCGGCCTTCGCGGCGGCCTTGGCCCGCTGCTTCTGCCGCTGCTCCTCCCGCCGGGCGGCCTGGCGGCGCTCCTGCTCCAGCCGCTCGCTCTCCTGGGCCTCCTCCCGTTTCTTCTCCTGGTAGTAGGCGTAGTCGCCGCGATACAGCACCAGTTCTCCGTCGCGCACTTCCACGATCCGGTTGGCCACCCGGCCGATGAAGAAACGGTCGTGGGAGACCAGCAGGGCGGCGCCCTCGTAGGCCATCAGCGCCTCCTCGAGCATCTGCTTGGCGGGAATGTCGAGGTGGTTGGTGGGCTCGTCGAGCACCAGCAGATTGCAGGGGGTGAGCAGCATCAGCGCCAGGGCCAGCCGGGCCTTCTCGCCGCCGCTGAGTTTGGCCACCGGCTTGAACACCGTGTCGTTGCTGAAGCCGAAACTGCCCAGCAGGGAGCGCACCTGGGTCTGGGTCCAGTCGGGCACGGCCTCGAACAGGGTGTCGATCACCGTCCTGGTCAGATCCAGGGCCTCGGCCTGGTTCTGCTCGAAGTAACCCGCCACGACATGGTGTTCCCCCAGGCCGGCCTGGCCTTCCAGGGGGAGCTCGTAGCCCATCACCAGCCGCAGCAGGGTGGACTTGCCGGCACCGTTCGGGCCGACGAAGGCGATCCGATCGCCCCGTTCCACCTCCAGGTTCGCCCCCAGAAACAGGATCTGGTCGTCGTAGCCATGGGTGAGGTTCTCGATCGAGGCCACCACCCGGCCGGAGCGGGGGGCGGGAGGAAAGGAGAACCGTGGCCCGGCCACCGATTCCAGCGGGGCCTCGATCCGCTCCACCTTCTCCAGCAGCTTTTCGCGGCTCTTGGCCTGGGTGCTGCGGGTGGCGCTGGCCCGGAAACGGTCGATGTAGGCCTGCTGGCTGCTCAGTTCCTTCTGCTGGCGCTCGTAGGCCGCCAGGCCGGCCTCCCGCTCCAGGGCCTTCTGCTCGAGATGCTGGCTGTAGTTGCCGAGGTAGGTGCGGGAGACGCCCCGTTCGGTTTCGACGATCTGATTGCAGACGCGGTCGAGGAAGGCCCGGTCGTGGCTGATCACCACCAGGGGAACGGTCTGGTCCACCAGGTAGTTCTCCAGCCACTGGATCGTCTCGACGTCGAGGTGGTTGGTGGGTTCGTCGAGGAGCAGCAGATCCGGCTCCTGCAGCAGGATCTTGCCCAGGGCGATGCGCATCTGCCAGCCCCCCGAGTAGTCGCCCACCGCCCGTTCGGCCGATTCGGGGGTGAAGCCGATGCTGGGCAGCAGCTTGTCGATGCGGGCATCGAGTTCATAGCCGTGCAGGGCCTCGAACCGGCTCTGCAGCTGACCGAGCTCGTCGATCAGCCGATCGAGCAGGGCCGGATCGCTGGCGGCCTCCTCGCTGGCCATCGCCTCCTCCACCTGCCGCTGGCGGTTGAGCACCTGGGCCGCCTCCCCGAAGGCCTGGAACAGTTCCTGGCGCACGCTGCGGGACGGGTCGACGTCGAACTCCTGCTGCAGATAGGCGATGCGGGGATCCCCCTGGCGCACCACCTGGCCGCTGGTCGGCTCCTCCAGCCCGGCGATGATGCGCATCTGGGTGGATTTGCCGGCTCCGTTGACCCCCACCAGGCCGATCCGGTCGCCTGCCTTCACCTCCCAGGTGACGTCCTTGAGCACCTCACCGGTGGGATAGATCTTGCCGATGCGTTCGAGGCGCAGCACGGAGCGGAAAGCGGTCGCGGTGTGCGCATCATCCCCTGCCGGGGCGTCCTGCAGACTGTCGATCGGGTCCGGTCGCGTCGTCAGGATGATCAAGCGCCTCGAGCAGATCGCCGCCCTGGTGGTGGCGGCGGGCCTGGCGCTGACGAGCTACTGGCTGTTCTTCAGCTGGGCCCAGGGCGGCGGGTCCCGGCGCCGGGATCCTCCCCGCCGGCCCCAGCCGGAGGTCCGCCGGCCCGCTGCCTCAGAGACCGCCCCGGGCCTTGATCAGCCATTGCTTGGTGTCGCCGTCCTCGAGGCCGGCCAGATGGGCCTTGACCTCCTCCGGGCTGACCGGCAGGCCCTCCTGCTCGCCGAGGGCGACGATCCTGCGCAGGGCCCCGCTGGGGTCCTGCAGGGCCTGACGGAACAGTGACTGGGTGAGCTCGGCATCCTTGCTGATGCGCCCGTAGAGCTCGGCGGCGTTGCCGGTGGCGTTGCTGGTGGTCATCCTGGCCGGGATTCTTTCCTGACCTTATGGGCTCCGGTGCCGTGGGCGCAGCCCCCTGAGGGTGGTTCGTGAGGGACGGAGCGCGGCGGATCAGGCGGCCCGCGGACTGGTGTCCTCCTCGGCTCCGCTGGCGGAGGCGTCCTCCATGCTGCGGGCATCGAGGCAGAGCACCTTGCGCAGCTGGGCGTAGTTGGCGGCCAGGGACTGGCGCCCCTCCTGCTGGGCGCCGAACTCGGCCCGCTGCAGCACATGGTGCAGATGGGTGAGCAGATAGGTGCTGATCACGGCCGACACCAGCACATCGCTGCGCTCCGCCGTGGCGCGTCGCCGGCTCTGGCGGGTCTTGGGCTGCAGGGGTGTCTCGGAACCGGTCGGGCGGGACTGGGTGGAGCGGGCCATGGCGGAAGCGGCCGGGGGGCCGTCGGAAAGGACGGGGGGCGTGGACGGGGATCCGGAGTGGGGCGTGACTGACGGTCCCAGAAGGATGGAACCCCTGCTGTTGGATACTACCCATGACAGTCACTGTACACTTTTTCCTATCCCGCCGGATCCCAGCGGCACCCTCTCTTCGGCCCCTCACCCAGAGGCACCGTGCCCACCCGTCAGACCTCCTCCAGCGGCAAGCCCAAGTCGCCGCGGATCCAGGTGGTCCTGCCGGAGGAGCTCTGCGCCCGGCTGGCGGCCCTGGCGGAGAGTGAATCGCGCACGGTCAGCAACATGGCCAAGGTGCTCATCCAGCAGGGGGTGGAACGGCTGGAGCGGCAGTGCCCCCCCGAGCCGGAGACCGCTCCATATCCCATCGGTCCCGCCGTCGCCGCCGATCGCTTCCGCCGGGAGCTCGAGCAGCAGGAACAGGCCGGCACCCGCCGGCTGCGCGGGGCGCCCCGGCGGGTGCGGCTCCGCCAGCCCCCTTCATCACCCTGACGGTGGCGGCAGGGCCATCACGCCCAGCACGGCGGCCCGCCGGGCCCCGGTGACCGAGGGCAGCGACCCCGGGTGGCCGCGCCAGCGCCACCAGGCCAGCAGGGCGAAGGCCAGGGCTTCCCGCTGGTCGTCGGCGATCCCCTGGCTGGCCAACGGAAGCACCGCCGTGCCATGGCAACGGCGCCGCAGCTGCTCCATCAGAAAGCCGTTGCGGGTGCCCCCGCCGGCCACCAGCAGTTCCAGGGGCCGGGGCCGGGGGGGTCGGACCAGATCCTGGGCCACCACCGCCGCGCTGAAGGCCGTCAGAGTGGCCAGGGCATCCGCCGGATCCATCCCCTCGCCCAGCTCCGACAGCCGCCGCTCCAGGTCGGCTCCCCCGAACAGCTCCCGGCCGGTGGACTTGGGCGGTGCGGCCTGGACGTAGGGCTCCCGCAGCCACCGCTGCAGGAGCCCTTCATCGATGCGGCCCCGCCGCGCCCAGGCCCCGTCGGCATCGAAGCTCAGTCGGCCGCCGCTGAACCGGGCCACCGCCAGATCCAGGAGTGTGTTGGCCGGGCCGCAGTCCCAGCCCAGCACCGGCGCTTTCCGGTCGGGACCGCTGGGGGGAGGCAGCAGGGTGAGGTTGGCGATGCCCCCCAGATTGAGCAGGGCCCGCCAGCCGCCGATCCTCTCCAGCAGGGCGGCATCGGCGGCGGGCACCAGGGGGGCGCCATGGCCGCCGAGGGCCAGGTCGATGCCGCGGAAGTCGAACACCACCGGCGTCCCCAGCAGCTCCGCCAGCAGCGGCCCCTGCAGCAGCTGCCAGCTGGCCCCGCGGCGCTCCCCCTCCGGCGGGCGGTGCCAGAGGGTCTGGCCGTGGCATCCCACCAGCTCGGCCCGGCCGTCCGGATCGCAGGCGCGGGCGGCCAGGGCCTGGTGCTCGGTGAGGTCCTCGGCCAGGCTCAGCAGGGCGGCGGCGTCGTGGGGAACCCCCTGGCCGACGGCCACAAGCCGCTCGCGCAGGCCCGCCGGGTAGGGGGTGTGGGCACTGGCCAGGATCCGCCAGCGGGGACGGGCCGGGCGACCCTTCAGGCTCACCAGCACCGCATCGATGCCGTCGGCGCTGGTGCCGCTCATCAGCCCCAGGACCCGCATGGCTGTCCTCCGCACGGCGATCAGTGGGAAGGCAGGGCTTCGAGGGCTTCGCTGCTGCCCATCACCACCAGCAGCTCAGAGGCATTGAGCACGTGGGAGGCGGGCGGGTTCACCGTAAGCTGGTTGGCGGGGCCCGCGGCCAGGACGCTGACGTTGTAGTTCTTGCGCAGGTTCAGATCCCGCAGCGACTGACCGACGAAGGAGCCCGGAACCTTGATCTCCTCGATGCTGTTGCGGTCGTCGAGCCGCAGCCGCTCCAGAAGGTTGGGCCGAACCAGTTCCATGCCCAGCCGGGTGCCCTGCATCTTGGAGGGGAAGACCACCTTGTCGGCGCCGACGCGCCGCAGCATCTTCTCGTGCAGGTCGCTGGTGGCCCGGGCGATCACCTGCCGGACCCGGCTGCCTTCGCCGTCCTTGACGATCAGGGTGGCGGTGATGCTCGCCCCGATCGGTTCGCTGATCGCCACCACCACCGTGCCCACGTCGAGGGCCCCGGCGGCCCTCAGGGCCTCCTCGTCGGTGCAGTCCACGACGCGGGCCTCGATGGCCGGATCCATCTGGCGCAGTTCATCGATGGCCCGCTGGCTGTTGTCGATCGCCAGCACCTCCGCCCCATGGCGCAGCAGCTCCTTGCAGACGGCACTGCCGAAGCGGCCGACGCCGATCACGGCAAAGCTGTTGGAGGTGTCGGCCGCGCTGCCCTGCCACTGCCACCACTGGTTCATGAGGACGTCGTTTTCATGGGGACGACAGGGCAAGGGGCATGGGGCGTGGCCTGAAGGGAACCGGAATCAGATGTAGAGCTCCTCGCGGGGAAAACCCACCCGATTCTGGGGCCTGCTGCCGTAGACGGCCGAGAGCAGAAGGAGAATACCGATCCGGCCCACGAACATCCCCACCATCAGTACCAGCTGCCCCCAGCGGTTGAGCTGGCTCGTCACCCCGACGTCGAGGCCCACGGTGCCGAAGGCCGAGACACAGGTGAACAGCTTCTCCAGGAAGGTGAAGGCCTCGCTGCCGGGGGTGCCGGCGGTGGTGTTGCCCAGGCCCAGCAGCAGGGCCATCAGCAGGATGAACAGGCCCGAACCGAGGGTGACACCCACCGCCCTGAGGATCACCTTGAGGGGGATCTCCCTGTTGCGCACCACCACCTCGTCATGGCCCCGGAGGGTGGAGCGGGTGGCGGCGATCAGGGCCGCGAAGGTGGTGGTCTTGATGCCGCCGCCGGTGCCTCCCGGGCTGGCGCCGATGAACATCAGCACGATCATCAGCAGCAGTCCCGAGTCGGAGATCGTCTCCAGGGTCAGCGGGACGGTGTTGAAGCCGGCGGTGCGGGTGGTGATCGACTGGAAGATCGTCACCTGGAGCTTGTCCCAGAGATCCAGCTGCTCCACCATCCCCTCGGTGGCGAAGTGCTCGGTGAACAGCAGCCCCACAGCCCCCAGCACGATCAGCAGGATCGTGGTGCGGATGACGAGCCGCGTGTGCAGGCTGAGGCGACGGAGGCGGGCCAGCCGGAAGCGGTTCACCCAGATGTCGTTGGTGACGCGCCAGCCGATGCCGCCCATGACGATCAGCAGGCCGATCACCCCGTTGACGATGGGCTGGCTGCGATAGCCCACCAGGCTGTCGCGCCACAGCCCGAAGCCGGCGTTGTTGTAAGCGCTTATGCAGTGGAACAGGGAGGCCCAGAGTCGCTGGCCCCGGTCCGGGATGTCCGTGAAGCCGAAGTTGTAGAGCACCAGTGTGCCGATGCCGATGACGATGCCGGCGATCACGAGGATCTGGTTGAGGGTGGGCCCGATGCCGCCCACGCCGAATTCATCCAGGGCACGGCCCTTGTCGAGCCGCTGGCGCAGGCCGGAACGCCCCTGGACGAAGCCCTGGAGGAAGGTGGTGATCGCCATCAGCCCCAGACCCCCTGTGAGGATCAGCCCGGCCAGGGCCACCTGACCGGGAAAGGTGAGTTCTGCCCCTACATCGATGATCGACAGGCCGGTGACGGTGATCGCCGAGGTGACGGTGAAGAGGGCTTCCCAGAGACCCACGTCATCGCTGGAGCAGAGTGGGCTGGCCAGCAGCAGGGTGCCGAAGGTGATCACCAGCAGGCCGGTGACCACCGTGAACTGCGGCACCGTCAGCCGGTGCCGCCAACTCGGCCGTCGATTCATTTGTTGGGCTGGGGAGTCATGCGCAGATAGGGACGGATCTCGGTGACACCCTTGGGAAACTTCTGCCGGGCCTCGTCGGTGGGGATCGAGGGCACGACGACGCAGTCATCCCCCTCTTTCCAGTTGACCGGCGTCGCCACCTGGTGGTGGTCGGTGAGCTGCAGGGAATCGATCACCCGCAGGATCTCATCGAAGTTGCGGCCCGTGCTGGCGGGATAGGTGATCTGCAGGCGCAGCTTCTTCTTGGGGTCGATGATGAACACCGATCGCACCGTGAGGTTGCTGAGGGAATTGGGGTGAATCATGCCGTAAAGGCTGCTGACCTTCTTGTCGCTGTCCGCGAGGATGGGATAGTCGACCGTGGTGTTCTGGGTTTCGTTGATGTCGCCGATCCAGCCCTTGTGGCTCTCGGCGGAATCCACGCTGAGGGCGATGGTCTTGACGTTCCGCTTCTCCCATTCGGCCCGCAGGCGGGAGACTTCGCCCAGTTCGGTCGTGCAGACGGGGGTGTAGTCGGCGGGATGGGAGAAGAGCACCACCCAGCTGTCGCCGGCGAAGTCGTAGAGGTTGATCGGGCCGAGCTGGGACTCCTGAGTGAAATCGGGAACGGTGTCGCCCAGTTGCAGGGTCATGGGAGAGAAATTGGCGCCGGCTGATGCTGGCACAGCAGCGGGGCCGTCGGTCGTGGCCGCGGCGGTCCAGGACTGCAGCTCCTGGCGCAGATGCTGCAGCCCCAGGCCGGCCGTGGCCGAGACGAACAGCATGCCCGGCTCCAGGGCCCTGGCCCGCTCCAGTTCGCCGCTGGCGCAGCGGTCGATCTGGTTGCCGATCACCCGCCGGGGCATGGTGGCGTTCAGGGAATCGAGGATGGCCTGGACGGTGCCGAGCTGCTCTGGCCAGGCCGGATCCGCCAGGTCCACCACGATCAGCAGGCCATCGGCATCGAGCGCCTCCTCGAAGGTGGAACGGAACGCCTCCATCAGCTGGGGCGGCAGGTCGCGGATGAACCCCACCGTGTCGGTGACCAGCAGCGGCGGGTCGGCTCCATCGGCTGCGCCCCGCCCGATCCGGCGGGTGGTGGGGTCGAGGGTGGCGAAGAGCTTGTCCTCGGCCAGCACCGCCTGCTCCGAGCTGGCCCCGGAGAGGGCATTGAGGAGGGAGCTCTTGCCCGCGTTGGTGTAGCCCACCAGGGCCAGCTTCGGCAGCCCGCGCCGGCCCTGGCGCAGCCGGGCCCGGTGCTCCCCCAGCCGCCGCACCTCCCGCTGCAGCCGTTCGATGCGGCGGGCGATGGCGCGCCGGTCCTTCTCCAGCTGGGTTTCGCCCGGGCCGCGGGTGCCGATGCCGCCCCCCTGGCGCGACAGGCTCAGGCCCCGGCCGGTGAGCCGGGGCAGGCGGTAGCGCAGCTGGGCCAGCTCCACCTGCAGCCGTCCGGCCCCACTGGCGGCCCGCTGGGCGAAGATGTCGAGGATCAGCTCGCTGCGGTCGCTCACCGGCCTGTCGAGCAGGGTCTCCATGTCCCGGGCCTGGGCCGGTGTGAGTTCCCGGTCGGCCACCACCAGGCCGGCGCCGACGCGGCGGGCCTCCAGGGCCGCCTCCCGCAGCTTGCCCTCCCCCCAGGGGGCTCGGGTGGCGGGGCCCTGGCGGCGCTGCTCCACCCGTCCCACCGGCACCGCGCCGGCGCTGCGCACCAGGCCCTCGAGTTCGGCGATGTGCCGCTCGCTCAGGGCCCGGTCGCCGCTGGTCTGCACCAGCAGCAGCACCCGCTCGGGGCCCTCAGGGGACGGGCCGGGTGCGGCGGCGGCGGCGGGTGCTTCCTCGCTGACGAGGGTCGCGGGATCGTGGGCGCAGAGGTCGGCCAGGTCCCCTTCCAGGACGCCCCTCCAGCCCCGCACGCCTCCGGCGTCGGGGGTGTGGATGGCCGCCGGCCAGCGTCCGCTGGCCTCCGGCTGCCGGCCGAAGCGCAGCCACAGTTCCGGGGCCAGGTCCATCCCCACCACGGCCTCCTGGTGGGAGGGCTGCAGCAGGGCCTGCCGTCCGGCTCCGGCGCAGGTGAGCAGACGCAGGTGCTGCCCCAGGCGCCGGGAGGGGCCGGGCAGCTTCTCCAGCAGCCGGGCCGCGTGGTCCAGCTCCCCCACCCACAGCAGCCGGCAGAGCCCTCGGCCATCCACCACCAGGGTCAGGGGCAGCTCCAGGCCCCGGCCTTCGGCGGCCAGGCGCTGCAGGGTGAGCGGGTCGGCCACCGCATCGGCGGGGTGGCGGCGGTGACAGATCTGCTCCAGCCGCCGCCGCTCGGCGGGCCGCAGGCCCGCCGTCCTACCGGAGAGCACCCCCTGCCTCAAGGACGCCGCACCAGCAGGCAGCGCACCCCGGCGGCCCGGGCCCCGGCCCCATCCTCAGGGCTGTCGCCCACGTGCCAGACCTCGGTGGCCCCCAGCCCGAGGCACTCCAGCGCGATCCGGAAGGGTTCGGGCGACGGTTTGGCGGCCCCGGCGCTGCTGGAAACCACGATCGTCTCGAACAGGTCCGCCAGGCCCAGGCCCTCCAGCAGCGGTGGCAGCCGACGGTCGAAGTTGCTGACCACGGCCAGGCGCAGTCCGGCCCCGTGCCAGCGGTGCAGCGCCGCCCGCACATCGGGATAGACGCGCCAGAGGGACGGATCGGCGAAGCGGTCGAACAGGGCGTGGTGCAGGGCCATGGGGGCGGACGTCCCGGGCTCCACGGCCCCTGCGGCCGCCAGCACGGCGTCGATGCGCTTTCCCCACCAGCCGCGCTCGGCCTCCAGCAGGCGGTCGCCGTCGAGGCCGGGGAAGGCCAGGGGTGGGGCCTGCCGCAGCACGCCCGGGAAGGCCCCGTCGATGGCCGCAGGGGCGACGTCGATGCCGTGCTCGGCGGCCACGGCGGTGTAGGTGGCTCCGACCGAGGTCCGCAGGCCGATCAGGGTGCCCATGGCATCGAGCAGCAGGCCACGGGGGCGGGGCCAGTTCGGCGCCGGAGCGGTGGTCGCCGTCATTGTGTCCTGTCGGCCAGCCAGCCGGCGGCCACCCTCAGCTGATGGGACCGGCCCGGCAGGCGGGTGAGGTAGGCCAGGCGGCGCAGCTGGTACGCGGCCGGCCCGGCCAGGGTGATGCCGGCGGCGGTGAGGCTGGCTTCACCGACGCCGAGACTCATCATCTCGCCGAGATCCTTCCAGTGGAAAGGTTCCAGGGGCTCTCCCGCCAGGGAGCGGATCAGGTTGGCGGCCAGCACCGGGGCCTGCTGGAAGGCCACCTGAGCCGTGGCAGGAGCGGCCGTTGCCTCCGGGTCCACCGGGGCGGCCAGATCGCCGGCCACGAAGAGATCCCTGTGGTTGAGCAGGCGAAGATCGGGTCCGCAGAGCAGGCGGCCGCGGCTGTCGCAGGCGGGGGCGGGGTCGATGCGGGGGGCACGGAAGCTCAGCCCGGCTGTCCAGATGACCGCCCTCACGGCGAGGGTTTCGGCGTGGGCGGGGCTGTCCCCATCCGGATGGCAGCGGAGGGTGATCGCCTCGGCCTCCACCGCCTCCACCCGGGTGCGGGTGCGCAGCCGCACATCGCGGCGCTGCAGGGCCAGGGCGGCCTGTTCGCGGTTGAAAGCCCTGGCCTGGGGCAGCAGTTGCGGGCCTTGCTCGATGAGTTCGATCACGGCGCTGCCCTCGGCCATGTCGGCGAGCTTGCAGGCCAGCTCCACCCCGGTGGGACCGGCCCCCACCACGGCGAGCCGCTGCAGGGGCCGGCGCTGCTGTTTCAGTTCGGCCACCAGGCCCTGGAGCCGCTCCACATCGGCCAGGCTGCGGAAACCCAGGCTGTGGCGGTCGGCCCCCGGCACCGCGAAGGTGTTGCTCCCGGCCCCGGTCGCCAGCACGAGGCGGCCATAGGGAAGGGTGCGGCCCCCGGCGGTATGGAGCCGATGGCCGTCGGCGTCGATCCGCTCCACCCGGTCCTGCAGCCAGGCCAGACCGCGGCCCGCCAGCAGGCCGTCGTAGCGGGGGGCGATCTCCCAGCCGCGCAGTTCGCCGCTCAGGAGTTCGTAGAGGAGGGGGAGGAACAGGAAGCGATCGTTCGGCTCGATGAGCAGGACGGGGGGGTGGTGCTTCCGCTGGGCCAGGGCCAGGGCGGTGTACAGACCGCCGAACCCACCCCCGACGATGACAATGTTCTGTGACGGAATCCGGCCCGTCGGAGCCGGATTCCGGGCCGGATTCGGGTGACCTTGCATCCCGTCACCCTAACCACTTCGACCGGACCACCGAAAGGCGATGATGGTTCGATGGTGTCCTTCTCTGTCACGGCGTCCACCAGCCCCGCGGGCGGTGAGGCCGACCTGAGTGCGGTCCTCCAGGCCCTGCCCCGGGATCGCCATGGCGTCCCCATCGATCTCCACGCCGCGCGGGCCAGCCTCGATCCCCTCGATGCGATCGGGCGGATGCGCTGGGCCCAGGAGGCGTTCGCCGGCCACTTCGCCGTCACCACCAGCTTCGGCATCCAGTCGGCGGTGACGCTGCACATGGTCAGCGCCCTCGATGGCTCCGGGTCCTGGCCGCCGATTCCGGTCCTCTGGGTCGACACCGGCTACCTGCCGCCCGAGACCTACCGCTACGCGGACGAGCTCTGCGACCGCCTGAAACTGAACCTGCACGTGCTGCAGGCCGACCTGAGCCCGGCCAGGATGGAGGCCCTGCACGGCCGGCTCTGGGAGACGGGGACGCCCGAGGACATGCGCATCTACAACCGCATCCGCAAGGTCGAACCCCTCGACCGGGGACTGGAGCGGCTGGAGGTGCACTGCTGGGCCAGTGGGGTGCGGGCCGGCCAGACCGACCATCGCGGGGCGATGCACTGCCTGGACCCCGTGCGGCAGCGCTGGTCGCTGCGGCCCCTGCTCGCCTGGAGCCGTCGCGAGGTCTTCTATTACATGGAGGAGCACGAGCTGCCCCAGCACCCGCTGTTCGAGAAGGGGTATTCCACCGTCGGTGACTGGCACACCAGCGCCCCCGACGACGGCACCACCAACGGCCGGGCCACCCGCTTCGGCGGGCTGCAGCAGGAGTGCGGCATCCACCTCCCGGGTCTGATGGGCGAGGGCATCTGAGGTGCCGGGGCGTCCGCCCCGCTGGCTGCTGATCGGCAACAGCCGCTGGCACTGGGCCCAGGCCGACGGGGGTCGCGGGGCTGCCCGGGGGGGGCTGCGTTTCGTGCACCGGCCGCCGCCGGAATCGGCGGTGAACCCGCCCCTGGCCTGGGCGGCGGTGGGTCCGGTGCCCCCGGAGGCCGGCCTGGACGCGGCCTCGCGCCTGGTGCTCGACGATGTGCCCCTGCCCGGATCACCGCCCTGGCTCGGCATCGATCGCGCCCTGGCGGGCTGGTGGGCGGCCCGGCGGCTGGGAGGGCCCGTGCTGGTGGCGGATGCGGGCACGGTGCTGAGCCTCACCCGGGTGGACGGGCGGGGCCGCTTCGCCGGTGGCCGGCTGATGGCGGGGGCCGCCCTGCAGCTGCGGGCCATGGGGGCGGCGACCGTGTCCCTGCCTTGCCTGGAGGGGGACCTGCCGGTCGGTGGCAAGGACTGGCCGCTGGCCACGGCGGCGGCGATGCGACGGGGAGTGCTGGAGGGACTGGCCGCCGCGGTGCGGGAGGCGGGGAGGCAGGCCAGGACCCAGGAGCCGGGCTGCCGGATCGTGCTCACCGGCGGCGACGGAGCGCGTCTGCTGCCGCTGCTGCAGCGGTGGCCGGAGCAGGGGGAGGACGCACTGGTGCACCATCCCGAGCTCTGTCTGGAGGCACTGGTGGCCCTGCGCCCGGCGCCTCCGGAGGAGGTGGCTCAGGCCAGGCCCAGGTCCTCGAGGATCTGATCGGCCATCTCCTCGGCCTTCACCTTGAGGTAAATGCGTTCCAGCTTGCCCTCGGCGTCGACGACGAAGGTGTGTCGCATCATGCCCATGTACTCCTTGCCCATGAACTTCTTGAGGCCGTAGCTGCCGTAGGCCTCGGCCACGGGGCAGGGCTCGGCATCGGTCAGCAGGGTGAAGGGCAGGTCGTACTTGGCGACGAACTTGCCGTGGCTGGCCGCCCCGTCCTTGCTGATCCCCAGAACCTTGATGCCGTGGGTTTCGAAGGCGCTCCATCGGTCCCGGAAGTTGCAGGCCTCCTTCGTGCAGCCCGGCGTGTCGTCCTTCGGATAGAAGTAGATCACCACTCGCTGGCCCCGCAGCGCCGCGAGCGACACGGCTTGACCGGACTGATCGGGGAGGGTGAAGTCGGGGGCTGGATCTCCCACCTGCAGAGCCATGGATCGAACCTTGGGGCGAATGACAACCACTTCACCCTAGGAGCAGCCGCCTGGGTGGGGTCTGCCTCCGGGGCCCGCCGCAGGTTCCGGGTCCCACACGCCAGGCCCGGGAGAGGGGGCGACGTCCCGACGTGTGGAGAGGCAAAGAAAGTGTCCTGGATATGTAGGCAGAAAGACCTTCGATGCTTATGTTGATCACGAAGTCAACAACGCCTCCCGTGTTCAAGAGAATTCTCACCTGTCTCTTTGTGGGAACGGCCGTCACGGTCTCCGTGCTTCCCGCCTCCGCGGCCGTGGACAACGATCTTCCCGTCCGCTGGAACACCGGCGCTGCCGTCTGGTCCACCAATCAGGCCGCCTTCGACACCTTCCTCGGTTCCGGAGACATCACCGATCGTGGCCTGGAAGGCGGTCTGGCCCGCTCCGGCTGGACCTCCGATGAGGTCAAGGCGGGCATGACCAAGACCTACTCGGTCAATCTTGTGGGGGTGTCCCGCTTCCTCTATTCCGATGCGGGTGTGAAGTTCCTCAAGAACGCCACCAACAGCTATTTTCCGTACTACAGCATGAACACCTACGCGGTTCAGGCTCTGCGGTCGGCCATCATCATGGATGCCAGGGATGGTTCGATCTCCTCGGCCGGCATCATGAAGGCCCTCCCCACCGATTTCCGTCTGGCCGATTTCTGCAACACCTACACCGGTGCTCAGAACATCTGTGCGGAAGGTCGTTGCCAGGCCGGCACCGCCCAGTGCACCTCGCTGCTGTCCTGGTACGTCTTCCTGCCCGCCTGTATCCAGGCCAACCAGATGGCCGATCCCGTGGCCATGGTCCGCGACACCCCTGGCCCCGCTCCGGCTCCGATGATGGATCAGCCCGTTCGCGGCCTCTGGTGAGTCCTCAGGGGAGATCGTCTTCCCAACCACCTCATGAGCCCTGTCGCCCCGGCCTTGCCGGGGCTTTTTCATGGCGCCCTTCCCCGGGGCGACCCCGTCATGGCCCTGCGTCGCTTCGGGCCAGCAGCAGGGTGTGCCCCAGGGGCTGGGGCAGCGTGGCCCCGCGCCGCTGCCGGAACAGGGCTTCGAGGAGTCGCTGGCCGGCGGCCGGCAGCACCGTGGCCAGGTGTCTGCGGTAGCTGGCCTGGTGGCCGAACCAGCGCTCCAGCACGGCGTCGCCCAGGGGCAGCTCGAGCGGTTCCTCCCAGAAGCGTCGCTGCACGACCCAGCCGAGGGGTTCGAGGTCCTCCTGCACCCGGTCGGCCAGTTCCACCTCCCCCGCTTGCCACGCCCTTTCCCGGGAGGCCGCGGTGTCGAGAGCGTCCTGGGCCTCACCAGCCCCGCCGCCGCCGAGGAGGGCGCGGAGGCTGCCCGCCGGCCCCAGCAAGGGATGGGTGAAGAGCAGGCGGGCCCGGGCGCCGGGGGCTGCCAGCGCCGTGAGCCGCTCCAGCCAGGCCCGCCGCTGCTCCGCCGTGCAGCTCCGCCAGGGCTGGCGCGCCGCGATCCATTCGAAGCGCCCCTCGGCGCGGGGCCAGGGCTCCAGCTGGGCCTCGAGCGGTTCGGGCCGCTCCGGCGCGGCGGCCAGCAGACGGGGACGGCGCAGCTGATCCAGCAGCTGCAGCTGGGCCTGCAGGCGATCGCGCACGGCCGTGGTCGGGGTGGCCAGCACCACCTCCCCCTCGCTGGCCGCCTCGAGCGGATCGAGGGCCCAGAGCAGGGAGTGGGCCTCGAGCACCAGCACCCGGTCGAGGCGGCCGATGGCGGCGTCCTCCCAGAAGCGGCGCCGCAGGCGGTCGAGCCGTTCGCCCTCCGCCCCGGCCTGGCGCTGCAGCCAGCGGTTCAGCAGCGGGTCGTCCGGGCTGCTGCTGAGCAGGTCGCCCCGGTCGTCAGCGGCCGTCTCGGCGGCGGCGGCCAGCTGGGCGGCCCGGCGCTGCTGCAGCCGTCGGCGCAGCCCCCCTTCCCAGCCCAGGGCCCCCGGCTGCCAGAACACCTCCCCCTGCAGCGCCTGGGGCAGGTACTGCTGGGCCACCCAGTGGTCGGCATAGGCGTGGGGATAGCGGTAGCCCACCCCATCGCCGAAGGCCTGTCCGTCCCGGTTGGCGTCCCGCAGATGGGCGGGCACCTGCTGGCGCCGGGCTTCGCGCACCGCCTTCACCGCATCGAAGAAGCCCAGGCTGCTGTTGCTCTTCTCGGTGCCGGCCAGGTAGAGGGTGGCGTGGGCCAGGGGGTAGAGCCCCTCCGGCAGCCCCACCCGGTCGAAGGCGGCGGCGCAGGCCTCCACCACCACCATCGCCTGGGGATCGGCCAGGCCGATGTCCTCGCCGGCGGAGATCAGCAGCCGCCGCAGAATGAAGCGCGGGTTCTCACCGGCCTCCACCATCCGCGCCAGCCAGAAGAGGGCCGCATCCGGGTCGGAGCCCCGGATCGACTTGATGAAGGCGCTGATCGTGTCGAAGTGGGCGTCGCCCTGCTTGTCGTAGAGCACCGCCCGCTGCTGGATCGATTCCTCGGCGATGGCCAGGTCGATGCGGATCACCCCGTCGTCATCGGCCTCGGTGGTCTCCACCGCCAGTTCGAGGGCGTTGAGCAGGCTGCGGGCATCGCCCCCCGCCACGTCCAGCAGGTGGGCGCCCGCCTCCTCGGCGAGCTCGATGCGGCGCTGGCCGTAGCCGTGTTCGGGATCGGTCAGGGCCCGTTCCAGCAGGAGGCGCAGGTCGGCCGGCTCAAGGGGCTGCAGGCGGAACAGGCGGGAGCGGCTGACCAGGGCCTTGTTGACCTCGAAGCAGGGGTTTTCGGTGGTGGCGCCGATCAGGGTGACGGTGCCGTTCTCCACCCAGGGCAGCAGGGCGTCCTGCTGGGCGCTGTTGAAACGGTGCACCTCGTCGATGAAAAGGATCGTGCGCAGGCCGTGGTGCTCGAGCCGCTGGCGGGCGGCGTCCACCTCGGCGCGCAGGTCCTTCACGCCCGCGAGCACGGCGTTGAGGCTGCTGAAGTGGGCGCGGGTGCTGCCGGCGATGATCCGCGCCAGGGTGGTCTTGCCGGTCCCGGGGGGGCCGTGCAGGATCAGGTTGCCGACGCGGTCGGCGGCGATGGCGCGGCGCAGCAGCCTCCCCGGGCCCAGGATCGCCGCCTGGCCGACGAAGTCGTCGAGGCGGCGCGGCCGCAGCCGATCCGCCAGCGGGGCGATCCTGCGCCGGGCCTGCTCGCCCTGATGCCAGAACAGATCACTCACCGCCCCATCATCTCGCCGCGGGAGCCTCCGGAGCGGTACGGTCTGGCGAACGCCCTGTCCGTCGCTGAACCCGTGATCGGCCTTCCGAGCCGGCCGCCTCGTCCCGGGGCTGCCATGGGGCGCCTGCGACGCTCCGGCCACACCTTCCCGGCCGCCGCCGTTGCCTTTCTGGGCGCCTCCCTCCTGGGGGCCTGCCAGGCGGAGGCCCCGCCCGCCCGGCCGCCGCTCTCGGTGCGCGCCGAGCCTGCCACCCTGGCCCCCTTCACCGACAACGTCGACACCGTCAGCACCCTCGAGGCCATCGAGGAGGTCCGCCTGGCGGCCCAGGCCGGCGGACGCATCGAGCGGCTCCTGGTGGGCCAGGGCGACAAGGTGGCCGCCGGCCAGATCCTGCTGGTGCTCGACCAGGCCCAGGCCCGCGCCGATGTGGCCCGCCTGGAGGCGGAGGTCCAGACCAACAAGCTCAACTACGAGCGCTACGAGTATCTGGTGCGCCAGGGGGCGGCCAGCGCCTTCCAGCGGGATGAGTTCCGCCAGCGCTACATCTCCTCACGGCAGGATCTGGTGGCGCGCCGGGCCGACCTGGCCTTCCGTGACCTCAAGGCCCCCATCGCCGGCACCATCGGGGACGTGCAGGTGAAGCTGGGGGATGTGATCACCGCCGGTGATCCCTTCACCACTCTCATCCGCAACGACCGGCTCATGGCCCGGGTGGACGTGCCGGCGGTGTTCTCCAACCGCCTGCGGGTGGGACAGACGGTGATCCTCATGGATCCGGCCACCAACAAGCCCATGGCCCAGAGCGTGGTGGGCTCCCTCGACCCCGGGGTGGTGGCCGGCACCCAGTCCCTGCTGGCCAAGGCCGAGTTCGCCAACCCGGCGGGCCAGCTGCGAACCGGCCTGCGCACCCGCACCCGCCTGGTGCTCGACAGCCGCCAGGAGCTTTCGGTCCCCTTTGCGGCCGTCACCCAGATCTCCGGCCAGAGCTTCGTCTACGAGGTGGGCAGCTTGGCCGACCTGGAGCGGCGCCCCGGCCGTGCCGACCTGGCGGCGGCCCGCAAGCTTCCCGCCGGCACCAACTTCGCCCTGCAGACACCGCTGCAGCTGGGCCCCCTGCAGAACAACCGCTATCCGGTGCTCCAGGGCCTCCAGCCCGGGGCCCGCGTGATCACCACCAACCTGATCAACCTCCGCAACGGCGCGCCCGTCAAGGTGAACTGAGCCCCGCCTGATGTCCCCTTCGAACACGTTCATTCTCAGGCCGGTGCTCACCACGGTGTGCAGCCTGCTGATCGTGATCGCCGGACTGATCGCGATCCCGCTCCTGCCGATCGAGAACCTGCCGGACATCGCTCCGCCCACGGTGCGGGTCACCTCCCGCTACGTGGGTGCCGACGCTCTCAGCGTCGAGCAGGGCGTCACCAGCGTCCTCGAGCAGCAGATCAACGGGGTGGAGAACATGGAGTTCATCACCTCCACCAGCGCCGCCGACGGTTCCAGCTCCATCTCCGTCACCTTCGCCAGCGGCAGCGATGGCGACATCAACCAGGTGAATGTTCAGAACCGGGTGTCCCTGGCCCAGCCGAGCCTGCCGGAGGAGGTGCGCCAGTCCGGCATCACGGTGAACAAGGCCTCGAACTCGATCCTGCTCGTCTACAACTTCACCAGCGAGGATCCCAAGAAACAGTTCAGCCTCGAGACGATCAGCGGCCTGCTGGATCAGAACCTCACCGATGCCGTGCGGCGCGTGCCCGGTGTCGGTGAGCTCACCTATTTCGGCAACCGGCAGCTGGCCTTCCGCCTCTGGCTGGATCCGGATCGTCTGGCCGCCAACAAACTCTCCGCCGCCGACGTGGTCGCGGCCCTGCGCAGTCAGAACCGGCTGGTGCCCGTGGGCCGCATCGGTGGCGCCCCCTCTCCCGAGGGTCAGCAGTTCACCCTCACGGTGCAGTTGCAGGGGCGGCTGCGGACCACCGAGGAATTCGGCTCGATGATCCTGCGCACCACGGCCGACGGAGGTCTGGTGCGCCTGCAGGATGTGGGCCGGGTCACGCTCGGGGGTGAATCCTTTGACATCGAGGCCACCGACCTGCGTGGCGTTCCCTCGGTGGGCATGGCCGTGTACCAGCTCACCGGCAGCAATGCCCTTGATGTCTCCAGCGGTGTGGAGGAGGTGATCAAGGAATTCGCCGAGACCATGCCGGCCGGCATGACGATCCAGAAGATCTACGACAACACCGAGTTCGTCGAGGCCTCCATCGAGGGCGTCTCCACCGCCCTGCGGGAGGCGGTGGTGCTGGTGGTGCTGATCCTGTTCCTGTTCCTGCAGAACTGGAAGGCCACCCTGGTGCCGGCCATAGCCATCCCGGTGGCCCTGGTGGGCACGTTCATGTTCGTGAAGGCCTTCGGTTTCACCCTCAACCAGCTCACCCTGTTCGGCCTGGTGCTGGCCACCGGGCTGGTGGTGGATGACGCCATCACCGTGATCGAGGACACCTCCACCAAGAAGGCCACCGGCCTTACCGCCCTGGAGAGCGCCAGATCCACCATGGACGAGCTGTTCGGGGCGGTGATCGCCACTTCCCTGGTCCTGTTCGCGGTGTTCGTGCCGGTGCTGTTCTTTCCCGGGGCCACAGGGACGATCTACAAGCAGTTCGCCGCCACGATCATCTTCTCGATCGTGATCTCCACCTTCAACGCCCTCACCTTCTCGCCGATGCTCTCGGCGCTGTTGCTGGCCAGGGAGGGCGAGTCCCCCAGCCGCCGCACCTATGCCATCGCTGGTGTGTTCATCGGCTTCGTGTACGGTCTGCTGGCCAGTGGCGGCGGCACCCTGCTGGCCCTGGGAATCCTGGCGCTGGCGGCGGCGATCGGCTACGGGATGCACCTGCTCACCGGTCTGCCCCTGCGGCTGCCCTTCGCCATCGGTGGCGCCGCCGCGGCCCTGCTGCTGGGGGCGGTCAACAGCCCCCTGGTGGTGCTGATCTACACGGCCATCGGCGCGGTGCTGGGTTTCGGTGCCCTGGCGATCTTCCGCCGCTTCAACGTGATCTATTTCGGCATCGAACGGCGTTACCACGCCGGGCTGGCCTGGGTGCTGGGCAAGCGCCGCCTGATCATGGCCCTGCTGGCCGTTGGCATCGTGCTCACAGGCTTCGCCTTCACCTCGATCCCCACGGGCTTCGTCCCCGTGGAGGATCAGGGCTACGCCATCGGCATCGTCCAGGCCCCCGACGGTGCCTCCCTGGAGACGACCCGCCGCATCAACCGGCGGGTGGCCGAGATCCTGCGCAGTGAGAAGGACATCACCAGCGCTGCCGTGTTCAGCGGCGCCAGCCTCGATGGCAACGCCCCCAACCGTGGCCTGTTCTTCTTCGGCACCAGCAACTGGGACGACCGCAGCTCCGATGACCAGTCGGTGGCGGCGATCACCCAGCGGCTGAACCGCAAGCTCTCGGTGATCCAGGAGGCCCGCATCATCGTGATCGAACCTCCCGCCATCCCCGGGTACGGCACGGGGGCCGGCTTCGAGATGCAGATGCTCAACCGCAGCGGTGGAGCCCTCACCCCCGCCGACTTCTTCGCGGCAGCCACCCAGCTGGTCGGCAATGCCAACCAGAGCGGGCTGTTCGATCGGGTCTTCACCCAGTTCTCGCCGGAAGCGCCACAGCTGCAGATCCAGGTCGACCGCGATCGCATGGCGGCCCTCGGGGTGGATTACGGAACGGCGATGCAGACCTTCAGCTTCAACATCGGCTCGTTCTATGTCAACGACACCTTCGATGCCGGCAGGGTGCGTCGCATCTTCGTCCAGGCCGATGAGCGCTACCGGGCCAATCCGGAGCAGCTGAAGTCCCTCTATGTGGCCAATGCCAGCGGTGATCAGATCCCGCTGTCGGAATTCATCTCTGTGGAGCCGATCACAGGCCCGTCGGTGATTCCCCGTTTCAACCTGTTCCGCTCGATCAAGGTGGAGGGATCGGCCCTGCCGGGCCGCAGCTCCGGCCAGGCGATCAAGGACATCCAGGACATCTTCGACAACCTCTCCATCAGCGGCGTCGGCTACGACTGGACCGGCATCTCCCGGGAGGAGGTGAAGGCCGGGGCACTGGCGATCGTCATCTTCGCCCTCGGCATCCTCACGGTGTACCTGGTGCTTTCGGCCCAGTACGAGAGCTACAGCGACCCGTTGATCATTCTGATGACGGTGCCGACCGCCATGCTAGGGGCCCTGGCCTTTCTGGCCCTGCGGGGTGAGGTGCTCAACATCTACGCCCAGGTGGGCCTGGTGATGCTGATCGGTCTAGCGGCCAAGAACGGCATCTTGATCGTCGATCTCGCCAACCAGCGCATGCAGGAGGGCGCCTCCGCCGTGGAGGCGGCGCGGGCCTCGGCCCAGTCCCGCTTCCGGCCGATCCTGATGACCGCCATCTCCTCCCTTTTCGGCTTCCTGCCGCTGGTGCTGGCCAGCGGCGCCGGTGCCCGCAGCCAGGCCTCCCTGGGTACGGTGGTCTTCGGGGGCCTGGCCGTGGCCACGGTGCTGTCCCTGTTCGTGGTGCCCGTGTTCTACGTCGTCATGAAGCAGCTCACCGCCAGAACGCCACCCGCCCAGGCCGAAGCCTCCACCGGCGTGGGGTCCTGATGCCGGCCCCCTGCCCACCGCTGAGCGGTCGCCGGGTGCTCTGCGCAGGGATGCTCACCGGTCTGGTGGGTCTGGCCATCGCCACGTTTCTGCGCTCGATCGTGGCCCACACCCCCCTGCGGGTCACCCCCCAGGCCCTGTTCTGGAGCACCGTGGTGCTGGGCGGCTTCGGTGTGGTGGCCGGCATGGCGGTGGAGGCGGTGCGCCAGCTGCAGGAATCGAACCCGGAGCCGGACTACCACCGGCACCATGGCCGCGGCGGCGGGCCCGGACCGCGCCACTGACCGCCCCGCTGCGGGGCCGCATGGCGCTCCGGACCAGTGGGTGGCGGGGGGCTTTTCCGGTACGTTGCAGAGATATGCAGCCGATCCGGTGCGCTGGCAGGCCCTCTCCCCGCTCCTCCCCCTGGCGTGGCTCCTGGCCGCCTGCGGTTCCGCCACCCCTGAGGCCAGGCCCCCCCTGATGGTCCAGACGGTGACGGTCGGGGAGTTCCGCTTCACGCCGGGCATCGAGACCATCAGCACCATCGAGTCCACCTCCAACGTGGTGATGCGGCCCCAGTCGGATGGCCGGGTGGTGCGGATCCTGGCCAGGGAGGGCCAGCAGGTGAAGGCAGGCCAGCCGATCCTGGTGCTCGACAACGTGCAGGAGTCGGCGACCCTGGATTCCGATCGGGCCGAGGCGCTCAAGGATCGGGTCAATGCCGAGCGTTACGTGTTCCTCAACGAGCAGGGGGCCGTCTCGACCAAGGATCGGGATTACTACATCACCCAGGCGATCCAGAGTCGTGACCAGGCCCGCTCCAGCGCCGCCACCCTCGGCTACAAGTTCGTCACCGCCCCCATCGATGGCCAGATCGGCAACCTCGATTCGGTCAAGCTGGGGGACTACGTGCGCCAGGGCCAGGCGATCACGGGAATCGTCAACAACGCCTCCCTCTGGACCCTGATGGATGTGCCGGCCACCCAGTCGAGTCAGGTGAGGATCGGTCAGCCGGTGGAGGTGGAGAGCCAGGGCAATCCGCCGGTGCGGGGAACGGGCCGGGTGGTGTTCGTCTCCCCCTACTTCGCCAATGCCGCCCAGCAGTCCACGACCCAGCCCAACACGGTGCTGGTAAAGGCCGAGTTCCCCAATCTCACCGGGGTGCTGAAGACCGGTCAGTACGTGCGCAACCGCATCATCACCGGTACCAGCGACCAACTGGCGGTGCCGGTGGAGGCGGTGATGATGCAGGCCCAGCAGCCCTTCGTGTACCGGGTGCTGCCCCTTTCCACGGTGCTGCCCCAGATCAAGGCCTCCGATCAGCTGCTGCCCGCCCAGAAGCAGAAGCTGGAGAAGCTCCCCGGCACCACGCCGGTGGTGGTGCAGACGGCGGTGAAGCTGGGCAAGCTGCAGAACAATGCCTATCCGGTGCTCTCCGGCCTGAGCAAGGGCGATGAGGTGGTGGTGAGCAACACGGCCCTGCTGCGCTCCGGCATGCCGGTGCGGCGGGCCCCGGCCCAGGCGGCCCCGGACACAGCCCCGGCGGCGAGCTGAACTGCGATGTCGTTCTCCGATAACTTCATCAAGCGGCCGGTTCTGACCACCGTCTGCAGCATCCTGATCGTGCTGGTGGGGCTGATCGCCATCCCCACCCTCTCGATCGAGAATCTTCCGAATATCGCCCCACCCCTGATTCAGGTGACCTCCAACTACGGAGGTGCCAATTCCCTGGTCACCGAGCAGGCGGTGACCAACCCGATCGAGCAGCAGATCAACGGCGTTCCTGGCGCAAATTACATCTCTTCTACCAGCACGATGTCTGGTGCCAGCACGATTCAGGTCTATTTCAATCAGGGGACGGACATCGACATCGACCAGGTGAACGTGCAGAACCGTGTCTCTCTGGCGATGCCCCAGCTGCCCCAGCAGGTGCAGGCCACCGGGGTTTCGGTGATGCAGAGCACCCCGTCGATCCTGCTGGCCTATCAGGTCACCTCAACGGAAGGCCAGTTCGATGCCTCCTATCTCAACGGCCTCATCTATCAGAATCTGTACTTCCAGCTGGAGCGGGTGCCCGGCGTGGCCACCGTCAACCTGCTCGGCGGCAGCAATCCGGCCTTCTGGTTGTTCGTCGATGCCAACAAACTCTCCGCCAACAACCTCACGGCGGATCAGGTGGTCAATGCGGTGGCCAGCCAGAACAGCGTCGCCATTGGGGGCCTGGTGGGCGGACCGCCGGCCGCGGGCAACCAGAAGTTCGCCTACCCGATCCTGGTGGAGAACAACGGCAACCTGGTGTCCGTCGAGGAGCTCAACAACCTGATCGTCGGCCGCACCTCCACCGGCAACCTGCTGCGTCTCAAGGATGTCGGCGAAGCCACCTACGGCACCAACACCTTCGCCCAGCAGGCGGTGAGCATCGAGGGCCACCCCTCGATCACGGTGGCCGTCTTCCAGACCCCCGAGAGCAATGCCCTCGACGTCTCGAACCAGGTGGTGCAGGTGATGAACCAGTTCACCCAGACCGTCCCCCCGGGCGTCAAGGTGTTCGAGATCTACAACATCGGCCAGTTCATCGAGTCGGCCGTGGAGGGGGTGGTGGATGCCCTCGGCCTGGCCATCGTGCTGGTGTTGCTGATCCTGTTCCTGTTTCTTCAGGACTGGCGGGCGACCGTGGTGCCCAGTCTGGCGATTCCCATCTCCCTGGTCGGCACCTTCGCCTTCGTGAAGATCTTCGGGTTCTCGATCAACCAGCTCACCCTGCTGGGCCTGGTGCTGGCCACCGGCCTGGTGGTGGATGACGCCATCGTGGTGATCGAGGCGGTGGAGAAGAACCTGGAGAAGGGGATGCGCCCCCGCCAGGCCGCGATGGAATGCATGGGGGAGCTGTTCGGCGCCCTGGTGGCCACCGCCCTGGTGCTGATGGCCGTGTTCGTGCCGGTGGCCTTCTATCCCGGCGGCATCGGCATCATCTATCGCCAGTTCGCTCTCACCATCGCCTTCTCGATCGCGATCTCCGCCTTCAACGCCCTCACCTTCTCCCCCATGCTCTCGGCCCTGCTGCTGCGGAGCCAGAAATCAGCGCCCCCTGGCCGGCTGGTGGGCATCATCGGCGGGGTGGTGGTGGGCCTGGCCTTCGGCCGCTTCAGCGCCGCCTCCTTCGGCAGCATCACCTATGGGATCGGCGTGGTCGGCGGTGTGCTGGCCGGCGCGAATCTGGTCTGGATCTTCAGCCGCTTCAACGCCTTCTTCACCCGCCTGGAGCGTTTCTATGCGTCCCTGGTGGGGGGACTGATCGACCGACGCCGCTGGATCCTGGTGGGGCTGGGCGGCGGCATCGCCCTCACCCTGTTCGCCTTCACCGCCCTTCCTTCCGCCTTCATTCCCGAAGAGGACCAGGGCTACGGCATGGGCATCTTCCAGCTCCAGAACGGTGCCTCCCTCAGCCAGACCCAGGGCACCGCCCTGGAGGTGGCCAAGGTGCTCGATGCGGAGCCGGAGATCATCGCCGGTTCGGTGGTGAGCGGCTATGGCTTCAACGGCGCCAGCCCGGATCAGGGGGTGTTCTTCTTCGGCTTCAAACCCCTCGAGGAGCGCAGCGGCGTCGACCAGAAGGCGCCGGCGATCGTCAACAGGATCAACGCCAAGCTCAGCCAGATCAGTTCCGGCATGGCGGTGGCGGCCCAACCGCCGGCGATTCCGGGCTTCTCAGCCCAGGGCGGCTTCTACTTCCAGTTCAACGACCTCAGCAACGGGGCGTTCACCTTCAACCAGCTCGATGACCAGGCCAGGCAGCTGATCCAGGCCGGCACGGCCAGCGGCGGCTTCTCCACCCTCTACACCCAGTTCATCCCCAGTGCTCCCGCGTTCGGGCTGAAGATCGACCGCTCGATCCTGGGGGCCCTCAATGTCGACTTCCAACAGGCCATGCAGACCATCGCCGTGCTGGCGGGCAGTAATTACTCCGGCCTCACCTACGAGAGCGGCCAGGTCAGGAACATCTATGTGCAGGCGGCGGCCGACAACAGGAAGTCCCTCGAGGATGTCCTTGGTTACTACGTACGCAGCAACGACGACAAGATGGTCCAGGTGTCGGAATTCGCCACCGCCGAACTCACCAGCGCACCGCCGGTGATCAGCCATTTCAACCTCTATCGCACCATCCTGATCCAGGGAGCCGAGGCGGTCGGCAAGAGTTCCGGCCAGGCGTTGACGCTGATCCAGAACCTGTTCCATGCCCAGGAGTTCAACAACATCGGCTATGCCTTCACCGGTCTGGCGGCCCTGCAGCTGTCGGCGGGCAACGCCAGTGTGCTGGTGTTCGGCCTGGGGATCCTGGTGGTCTATCTGGTGCTCTCGGCCCAGTACGAGAGCTACGTGACCCCGGTGATCATCCTGATGACGGTGCCGCTGGCCATGCTCGGCGCCCTGGTGTTCCTGGCCCTGCGCTCGATCGACCTCAACATCTACGCCCAGGTGGGCCTGGTGACCCTGATCGGTCTGGCGGCCAAGAACGGCATCCTGATCGTCGAGGTGGCCGAGCAGCACATGAAGGAGGGCATGACGGCCGCCGAGGCCGCCATCGCCTCGGCCGAATCCCGGCTACGGCCGATCCTCATGACGGCCATCGCCGCCCTGGCCGGTTTCCTTCCCCTAGTGGTGGCCACCACGGCGGGGGCCAACAGCCAGCAGTCCCTGGGCACGGTGATCTTCGGCGGTCTGCTGGTGGCCACCGTGCTGTCGCTGGGGGTGGTGCCCCCCTTCTATGTGGTGGTGAAGGCCCTGGAGGCCCGCTGGTTCGGCGAAGCCGACGCCGAGGGGACGGAACTGGCCCCTGCCCCGGAGCCGCCCGCCGGCTCGGTGTGACGAAACATGGAGCTCCCCCGGCTCTCCATTGCGGCGGCCTGGCCGGGCCGTGAGGATCTCACAGGAAAATGAGGATCCGCCCGATGCTGCTCCCGTAGCCGCCGGCCACGGTGTCTCCGTGCCCGCCCACGGAGAGATCACTCGTCGCGGAGTTGCTGCTGCTGCTGGTCTGGGCCGTGCTGGTCGTGATCGACGGGGCGCTGGCCCTGGCTTCGCTGATCGATGCAGCGGCACGCCGGCAACGGAGACAGCCGGCGATCACCCCAATGACGCCGCCCGCTCTGCCCTTGCTGGTCGCTGCCGCCGCCCGTTGATGGCCGGTGGCCCGTTGGGTTGTTCTATCGCGAGTTGATGAATTTTCGCGAGGTTGTGTTCAACCATCGGGGCGACCATCAGTCGCGTTCTGATGGTGCTGAATCCGGGATGGCTGCCGCTTCTGGTAGCTTTCATCTGCAGGAAGAGAGGCCATCATGGGTCGATACGCAACGGCGACCGGGGCTGTGCTTGCCGCCCTTTTCCTCTCCCTCACCGGTCTTGCCCCCAGTCCAGCGGTCTTCGGCCAGACGGCCCCGCCCGCCCGCAGTGTGAAGGTCGTCCAGGGCGACACGCTGGAGGCCATCGCCGCCCGCTATGGGGTGAGCGTGCAGGAGTTGATCCGTCTGAACAGGATCACCAAGCCCGAGGAGCTGCAGATCGGCCAGCAGCTGAAACTGCCACCATCGAAAGGTCACGTGCAGGTGCGCGCCGGGGAGACCCTGGCTCTCCTGGCGGAGCGCCATCGCACCACCATGGAGGCGTTTCAGAAGGCCAACCCCGGGCTCAAGCCCTACCAGCTCAAGGTGGGTGCCTGGCTGAAGCTGCCTCCAGCCTCCTCGACGGCGACCGCCAAGCCCACCGCGAAGGCACCCTCGCCAGCCAAGCCCGCTGCCGCGGCCGCGGCCAAGCCTGCACCCGCCCCGAATCCGGTGACCCCCGCCACGCCCTCGTCGTCGGCCACCGCTGCTCCGCCCCCGACCACCCCCCCGGCCGTGACGGCCCCGTCCACCACCGCGTCGCCTGCGCCGGTGCCGCCGCGCCAGGGAGAGGCGGTCCGCTGGCGCTTCTACGGCAACACGCTCGTTGACTGGGGCGGCTGGAAGCTCCATCCCGGTGGCGTGCGGGTCACCCTGGTGCAGCCCACCCAGGCGGACGTGGGGCCGATCCGGGCCCAGGCCACCGCGGTGGCGGTGCACTGCAGCAGCCTTCGCCAGGCCTGGTTGGTCAACGGGGCCTGGGAGCCCTGGTCGGTGCCGCTGGGGCGGTCGCTCGGTCAGCAGATCGTTCTCGATCTCTGCGCCAACGTCAGCGATTCCACCGCTCCGGCGATTGCGCCCCCCACAGCCCCCTGAGGGCCGGATCGTCGCGACAGGGAGGCCTGGCCAGGATGGCGGGTTCCGGTGGTTTCATGCATTCGATGTTGAGCGGTGAGCTAACCTGAACCTGCTCGATTTTTGGCTCCACGATGACGTACTGCATCGGTTATTGGCTGGAGAGGGGCCTGGTCATGGTCTCCGATTCGCGCACGAATGCAGGTGTTGATTATATTTCAAGCTACAGCAAGATGTATGTCTTCCAGCCGGCGCCTGATCGGCTGTTCGTGCTTCTCGCCGCCGGCAACCTGGCCACCACCCAGGCGGTGGTCAGCTGGATCCGCCGCGATCTCGACCGGGCCCACGACCCCTCCACCTCCGGTGTCAGGGATCTGCGCTCCTGCGATTACCTGTTCGAGGCCGCTGCCTACATCGGCCGGGTGAGCGTGGCGGTGCAGCAGGAGAACGGACCGGCGCTGCAGATGGGGGGATCCAGTGCCGGTGCCTCCTTCATCCTGGGCGGCCAGATCGCCGGCGAAGCCCATGGGCTGTATCTGGTCTACCCCGAGGGCAACGCCATCATGGCCACGCGCGAAACGCCCTACCTGCAGATCGGCGAGTCGAAATACGGAAAACCACCCCTCGATAACGTGGGTCATACCAACCTCTCCCTGGAGGATGGGGCCCGCCTCTGCCTGATCTCGGAAGTGCTCACCCAGCGCTCCAATCTCACGGTGGGTCCCCCGTTCGAGCTGGCCATCCTTCCCGCCGACACCCTGGCCATCGCCCATCGGCTGACCTTCGGGGCCGACGCGCCGGAACTGGCCGCCATGGTCGAGACCTGGAGCGACGCCCAGCGGGAGGCGCTGCACCGCCTGCCCAGCTTCCCCTGGGAGCAGTCCTTGCCCGCCTGAGCCCGCCAGCAGCACCGCTTCCCGCCATGTGGTCCGTCTCCGAATGGGTGTCGAACGGTCACCTGCCCACCGCCGAGGTGGTGCAGGACCTGGTGGCGGAGGCCCATCACCGCTTCGCGCCGGTACGGGAAGGCCGGGTGGCCGATTACATCCCGGCCCTGGCGGCGGCGGATCCCGACCACTTCGGCCTCTGCGTCTCCAGCTGCGGCGGGGCGCTGTTCGAGGCGGGGGAGGCCCGGGTGGCCTTCAGCATCCAGAGCATCTCCAAGCCGTTCCTGTTCGCCCTGATCTGCCAGGCCATCGGTGAGGAGGAGGCCCGCGACAAGCTCGGCGTCAACAGCACCGGTCTGCCCTTCAACTCCGTTCTGGCGGTGGAGCGCAGCGGTGAGGGGCTATCCAACCCGATGGTGAACGCCGGGGCGATCGCCGCCACCAGCCTGGCGCCCGGCGACAGTGTCGAGGCGAAGTGGGCCTTCATCCAGGGCGGCTTCTCCCGCTTCGCCGGCCGGCGGCTGGAGATCGATGCGTCCGTCTGCGCGTCGGAGCTGGCCTCCAACCGACGCAACGCCGGGCTGGCGACGCTTCTCAGCGACCACGACCGCATCTGGTGGGACCCCGACGAAGCCACCGATCTCTACACTCGCCAATGTTCCCTCAGTGTCACCGCCGCCGACCTTGCGGTGATGGCCGCCACCCTGGCCAACGGTGGGCGCCAGCCCGTCACCGGGGAGCAGGTGATCGATGCGATCCACTGCCAGCACGTACTGGCGGTGATGGTCACGGCGGGGCTCTACGAGACCTCCGGCGACTGGCTCTACGCCACCGGCCTGCCCGGCAAGAGCGGGGTGGCCGGCGGCATGATCACCGTGGCGCCCGGCAAGGGGGGGCTGGCCACCTACGCACCGCCGCTGGATGAGGCGGGCAACAGCGTGCGCGGCCAGCTCACGGCCCGGTTCCTCTCCGAGCGGCTGGGTCTCAACCTGTTCGCCTCCCGTCCGGACCGGGGATGGTGAGCGACGTCCGGCCCGGTGATCGTCAGCGGCCTGGCGGCCACCGAGCCATACGCCATGCTTGGGCGTCGGCCGCTGCCCCCCTGCCCATGACGTCGATCCGCCCGGCCGTTCCGGTCCTCCTGGCGGCTCTGGCCGCCACCGTGGCCACCGGTGTTCCGGCCGCCCAGGCTGGTTGTCGCTTCCTGATGCCCCTGGGGGGCGACGGCAACCCGGTGGTGTCGAAGCGGATCGGGCCCGACCGGCTCGTCGGCCGCACCAACTGGAACACCGACTTCGTCGTCGATCGCGATTTCCGCAGCTACCGCTTCTTCTTCACGTCGGCCTCCACCGAGCGCGCCACCTTCCCGGTCTCGGGCTTCATGGTCTTCACCGACGGCAGCAGCCTGCAGGTGATCAACGAAACCCCCAGCTTCGAACCCGGCACGGGACGCATGTTCGGGCCCTTCCAGGCCGTTCCCGGCAAGCGCACCCGCTTGATGAACTTCCGGGTGGGCTCCTCCACCACACCGGCGGCCCTCGGATTCAGCTACCGGATCTCCGTTCAGGGCTGCACCTGAAGTCCGCCCCCCGATCCCCGCCGCCATGCAGTTCGAGAGCTTCGCGACCTTCAACATCGCCATCGTCGTGCTGGCGATCGGTCGCTGGCTGAACCGGAAGGTGGCGGTCCTGCGGGAATTCAACATTCCCGAGCCGGTCACCAGCGGCCTGCTCGTGTGCCTGCTGCTGGCGCTGATCCATGCCGTCAACGGCGCGGAGATCAGTTTCAACCTGCAGACGAGGGATTTCCTGCTCCTCTACTTCTTCGCGGCCATCGGCCTCAATGCCGACATCAAGACCCTGCTCTCCGGGGGCTGGCCGCTGCTGATCCTGGTGGGCACCACCGTCGGCTTCATGGTCCTCCAGAACCTGACCGGTGTCGGGATCGCCTCGCTGCTGGGCCTCAATCCCCTGGTGGGTCTGCTGGGGGGGTCGGTGTCGAAGCTGGGGGGCCATGGCACGGCCATTGCCTGGGCGCCGCGCTTCGCCGACACCTACGGCATCAGCAACGCCCTGGAGATCAGCATCGCCTGCGCCACCTTCGGCCTCGTCCTGGCCTCCCTGATGGGGGGGCCTGTCGCCCGGCTGCTCATCCGCCGCCACCGGCTCCAGCCTGCGGAGGTCTCCGTGGTCGAGGCGGGCGGCGCCGATGAGGGTGAGCAGGAGACGGTGACGTACTTCAGCCTGCTGCGCACCCTGTTCTGGCTCAACATGAGCCTGGGGCTCGGGGAGGTGCTCTACGAAGTCCTGCAGGCCGCCGGCAGCAACCTGCCGCTGTTCGTGTGCTGCCTGTTCGCCGCGATCTTTCTCACCAACACCGTGCCTCGTGTGCTCAGGCTTCGCGCTCTGGCTCCCCCCCGATCCCTGGCCATCGTCTCGGACATCTCCCTGGGCATCTTTCTGACGATGTCGCTGATGAGCCTGCAGCTCTGGACGATCGCCTCCCTGGCCGGTCCGATCCTGGCCATCCTCGCCGCCCAGTTCGTGGTCACCTTCCTGTTCGCCCTTCTGGTGGTGTTCCGGGTGATGGGGAGGGATTACGAAGCGGCCGTCATCGCCGCCGGCTTCTGTGGCTTCGCCCTCGGTGCCACCCCCACGGCGATGGCGAACATGTCGGCGGTCGTCAAGCGGTACGGCCCTGCCCACCGGGCCTTCATCGTGCTCCCGCTGGTGTCCGGGTTCTTCGTGGACATCAGCAACGCCATGATCATCCAGCGCTTCCTCAACTGGCTCGGCTGACGGGCCGGCCTCAGAAGCGCAGCGTCGTCCGCACCAGGGCGGCCCAGACCCCCAGGCTGGCGCCGGCGGTGGCCTGGGGATCGCCCAGGGCCTGGGAGAGATCCGTGCTGCCGGTGAGGGCGCCGCGCGGCCGGCTCAGCCAGAACACCGCCGGGGAGACCGCGAGGTCATCACTGACCTGGATCCGGTAGTACAGCTCCATGGCCAGGCCCCCGTCGTCGATGGAGCCCGGGCCCGGCGTGCGGATGGCGCTGACGTGGGCGGGGGAGCCGACGGCAACGCCCAGGCTGTTGCCCGCCGCCAGCACGTCGCTCCAGATCAGGCCGGTGTACCAGGAGCGGCTGCGCACCGCCGAGAGGCCAGCCACCGGGTAGGAGCCGAAGCGGAAGCTGTCCTGCCCCCAGCCGGCGCTGATCGAGGGCAGCCAGCCAGAGCGGCGGGGCTGCCAGTATCCCGCCAGCGACCAGGATCCCAGGCTCCCCTCAGCGGCGCCCGCCGCCAGCTGGCTGGCCAGGGGCGTCCCCCGCAGCCGCACCTGGGGCCCGCTGAGGGTCCAGGCTGCGGTGATGTTCCACTGGGGCCGGGTCAGGGCCAGCTGCAGGGTGCTGGTCTGGGAGGACGCCCCGCCAAACAGGCCGCCCCCCCGGGCGCTGCCGCCGGCCCGGCCGGCCACGTAGGCATAGCCCAGGCTCACCCCCCTCAGGCCGCCCCGGGGCTGCCACCAGAGCCCGAAGCCGCCACCGAGCCGTTTGCCGTAGGTGCCCGGTGAGCCGGCGTACTGGAACAGGTCGAGGATCGGGGAGGCGGTGTAGACGCTGGGCCAGACCGGCAGCATGTCGAGCTGCATGATCCGCGGACCGAGGCTGAGGCGGATCTCGGGGCCGAGCGGCACCTGCAGGTAGGCGCGGTTGATGCTGACCAGACGGGCCGGACACCCCTCGTCCCCGGCGCTGCAGGCCGGCTCCTGGAAGGCCACATCCAGCCGGGTGAGGGGGGCGGGCGGGTTGGAGAAGAAGGCCGAAGGGGCGAAGTCGCCCGTCCGCAGCCGGATCCGGAACAGGTCCTGGCCCGTGAAGCTGGTGTCGATGGTGAGCCGGGCTTCGTGGTTGAAGCTGACCCCGTTCAGCAGCGGCGCCCCATCGGCGTTGTTGCCGTCCCGCTCCACCGCGCTGCCGGCGTACTGCACGGCGCCCAGCACCCCGTTGATCTGCAGGTTCACCGTGGTGGTGGGGGCGAAGCGGGTCGCCTCCAGCGCTTCGATGGCGGCCTGGGGGTCCGGCGCCGGCGGCTCCTGGGCCCGCAGGGGCCCGGCGGCTCCGCAGACCCAGGCCGCCGCCAGCCAGGGGAGGACGCCTGGGGGCCTCATGGCGCCAGGGCGCTCAGGTGATCACGGTGGGGCGCTCCATGCCGGTGCGCTGCCGGATCTCCGCCAGGGCGTCGATGGCCTCGATCAGATCCTTCAGCGCCGATTGGGGGTTGAGGTCGAGGGCACCGCCGGGGGGGACGTAGCTCTCCAGGTAGACCCGCAGGGTGGCCCCCTTGGTGCCGGTGCCCGAGAGCCGCAGCACCACCCGGCTGCCGTCGTCGAGCAGCACCCGCAGGCCCTGGCCCGTGCTGATCGAACCGTCCACCGGGTCGGTGTAGCCGAAATCGTCGGCGGCGCGGATCGTGCGGCCGGCGAACCCCTGGCCCGGCAGGGCGGCGAGCATCCCGGCGACCCGGTCGTAGAGGCCGTGGGCGGCGTCGCTGGCCACCGCTTCGTAATCGTGGCGGGAGTAGTAGTGGCGGCCGAAGCGGCTCCAGTGGCCCGCCATCACCTCTGCCACCGAGCAGCCGCGCACCGCCAGGATCTGCAGCCAGAAGAGCACCGCCCAGAGGCCGTCCTTCTCGCGGATGTGGTTGCTGCCGGTGCCGAAGCTCTCCTCACCGCAGAGGGTGATGCGGCCGGCATCGAGCAGGTTGCCGAAGAACTTCCAGCCCGTGGGTGTCTCGAAGCAGGGGATGCCCAGGGCGTCGGCCACCACGTCGGCCGCGGCGCTGGTGGGCATGGAGCGGGCCACGCCGGCCAGGCCTTCCGCGTAGCCGGGGGCCAGGGTGGCGTTGGCGGTGAGCACGGCCAGGCTGTCGCTGGGATTCACGAAGCAGCGGCGCCCCAGGATCATGTTGCGGTCGCCATCGCCGTCGCAGGCGGCGCCGAAGTCGAAGGCGTCGCCGGCCAGCAGCAGGTCGGCGAGCTCGTGGGCATAGGTGAGGTTGGGGTCGGGGTGGCCGCCGCCGAAGTCCTCCAGCGGCAGGCCGTTGCGCACCGTGCCGGCCGGGGCCCCCAGCAGCCCCTCGAGCAGGCGGGTGGCGTAGGGGCCGGTGACCGCGTGCATGGCATCGAAGGCGATGCGGAAGTCGCCCCGCAGCAGGGATGCGATGCGGTCGAAGTCGAACAGCTTCTGCATCAGCGCCACGTAATCATCGACGCCGTCGATCACGTCGACGGTCATGGCGCCGATGGTCGTCGTGCCGGGGGCGTCCAGATGGAGCGGATCGGCATCGAGGATGCGATAGCCCTCCAGGCTGAGGGTGACGGCATGGATGGCATCGGTGACCGATTCCGGCGCCGGCCCGCCGTTGGCTCCGTTGATCTTGACGCCGAAGTCGCCGTCGAGGCCGCCGGGGTTGTGGCTGGCCGAGAGGATGATCCCGGCCACGGCCCCGTGGCTGCGGATCAGATGGGAGGCGGCCGGGGTGGAGAGGATGCCGCCGGTGGTGGTGATCAGGCGGCTGACCCCGTGGGCCGCGGCCATGCGGGCGATGACGGAGATCGCCGCCAGGTTGCCGTAGCGGCCGTCACCGCCGACCACCAGGGTGCCGCCGGCGATGCCGGGCACCACCCGCAGCGCCGCCTCGATGAAGCTCTCCAGGTAGTGGGGGGTCTGGAACTGCCGGGTGCTCTTGCGCAGGCCGGAGGTGCCGGGCTTCTGGTTGTCGAAGGGTCGCTCCAGCGCCACCTGACGCAGCGCGGTCGTCATCGCCATGGCCGGCGTCCTTGGGTCGGGGAGCCCCAAGCTACCTCCGGCGACTCTGGCGGTCCTGCCCTCTGCAGCACCCGAGACGTCGATGGCGACGCCGGACGGTCTCGCTAGCATGGGTCTGATTTGCCTGCCCCCCATGGCTCACCGGTCGCTCGCCCCGGCCCTGCCGATGGCCGCCGTGCTTGCCGCCGCCGTCGTCGCCGGCTCCGGGCAGATCCTGCTCAGCCCGACCGCGGTGCGGGCGGCCGTCATGGGCGCCCCGGAGGCCCCCCCGTACTCCGAGGCTGTGCGCCGCACCCACACCGCCGCTGAGGCGGTGCTGGCGGGTGCAGGCGCTGAATCCTGTTTGCGGGGCAAGCTCACCAATGCCCTGCTGGGGCTCTCGAGCAGCTGCGAGGCCCAGGGGGAGCGCAACCCCCTCTGCCAGCTGGCCGACAAGGCCGCCGTCGTCACCCCCATGAGCCTGGCCTTCATGCGCGACACGGCGACCCAGCTCCTGGCGCTGATCGATGAGGCCGCCACCCAGGCTTCCGCCGCCGGCAGCCCCGACCCGGCCATGCCCCAGCCCTGACCCTGACCCCGCCCCACCATGGAGGTGCAGCACCCCTCGGACGACGGGCCCCTTTCTGCGGAGCAGGCCCTGCTGCTGGAGCAGTTCCGCCAGCGGGTGAAGGCCCGGATCAGCAGCCATGGCCTCACCAGCACCGATGTGGCGGATCTGGTGAAGGAGCTCCGCCACCATCCCCAGGTCAGCCGCCGGATGATGGCCGCACTGGCCGACGAGCTGCAGCGGCTGCTCCCCGGTCAGCGCTTCAGTTTTGATTGGGATTGATCAGGTTGAGGCCCCCCTGGGGCCTCGGCGGGGCGTTCTCCGCCGGCTTGGCCACCGGCAGCTGCATCCGGCACACGGACGTGAGGCGGCGGGCGGCGCCGTCGATCGGCTCGCGCCGCTCGAAGCTGTTCGTGGCCGCCACCACCGACCGCTGGCGGATCGTCCAGAGCACGTCCTTGCAGCTCGCCGGCAGGCGCGGGTGGTCGAGCAGGGGGTTGGCCAGGCTGCGGGCCTTCTCGCAGGATTCGGCGGTGTTCTCGCGGCTGCAGGCCAGGGTGATCAGCTGCAGGGAGCGGAACTCGGAGGAGGGTGGAAAGGGGGGCGGCTCCGGGGCGGCCCGCAGCGGTGAGGCCCCCGCCAGGGGCAGGCTCGCCAGCAGGGCCAGGTGCGGCCAGGCCGCAGCGAGCCGGCTGCGGGCCGGGGAGATGGCGTCTGGGGACCGGTCCATGGCGGGCGGGGAGGTCACCCAATCATCGCCGCCGCCCCGGGATCCCCGGCGATCGCCGCGGTGCCGTCGCGCAGCGGCCGCTGGGAAGCCAGCCAGCGGCGGGCCAGCAGGGGGCCGCTCCAGCGGGCGGTGCGGGCCAGCAGACCCCGCAGGCGGTGCCGGCGGCGCAGCAGATCCGCCCGGCGGGCCTCCTGCTCCTGCAGCGCCTGGATCCGGCGGATTTCCGGCCGCCGTTCGGCGGCGACCGCGGCGGCTGCGGCGTCAATGGCGTCGGGCCTGCCCTCCAGCAGGACGGGCCCGAGGTGCCGTGCGGCCACCACGGCATCGCGCAGGGCCATGTTGATTCCCTGGGCCCGCAGCGGGCTCATCGGATGGGCGGCATCGCCGAGCAGCAGCAGGCCGGGCCGCTGCCAGCGGGGGCAGAGCCCGACCCGCACCGGCAGCCGCAGCGGCCCCTGGACGGCCGCCGCCGGCAGGTCCCGCAGCCGCCGGGCCAGGGCCTCGGGAGCATCGCCGGCCCAGAGCTCCGCCCAGGCATCGGGGCCGGCCGGGGTGGGCGCCGGCGGCGGCTCCGGCGCGATCGCCCAGCCCAGCTGGACACCGCCGCGGGCCGAGGGGAACAGGGCATAGCTGCCTGAGGCGCCCACCACCGTGACGAAGCGGCCGGCCAGCCAGTCGAGCACCGCGTCGGCCCCCGGTGGCTCCAGTCGGAACCAGAGCACGTCGAGGGGGCTGGGAGCACGCTCCAGCGTCAGGCCGCCCCGGCGGCGCAGCAGCGAATCGCGGCCGTCGCAGGCCACCACCAACGCCGCCTCCAGGGCCATGCCGTCCGCCAGACGCACCCCCGCCACACGGCCGTCCTCCAGCAGGAGATCGGCGGCGGCTCGGCCCCGGTGGAACCGGAATCCCGGCTGGCGGCCCGCCTGCTCCACCAGCTCGGCGAGCAGGCAGTCCTGGTCGATCAGGGTGCAGGGGGCAGCGCTGTCCATGGGCTCGGCCACCTCGAACAGGGCCTGGCCATCGAGGAAGAAGCTCCAGGCCGTGAGGGGGCGTTGCCGCACCGCCGCCGGCAGGGGCTGGAGGCCCATGGCGGCCAGGGCCGCCAGACCGCTGGGCATCAGCCCCTCGCCGCGGAACGGCCGGCTGCCACGGCCCGGGCAGGTCGCCTCGATCAGGTCGACCGGGAGGCCGCGGCGGGCCAGGAGCAGGGCCAGGGCGGCTCCAGCGGGGCCGGCCCCCACCACCAGGACCCGGGCGGCGGTGGCACGGGTGGGGGCTGCTGGGGAGGGGGCGATCAGGTGAAGGAGTTGTAGTTGAGGCCCTCTTCGGGGCTGGCGTTCTCCGCTCCCTGCAGGGCGTGCTTCTTGCTGAGCAGGTAGTCGACCAGTTCCTGCTGCAGGGTCAGCAGCTCACTGGTGCAGCCCCGGAAGGCGGCCCGGTGGCGGATCTCGTCGTGGCGGGTGTGCAGGTCCCGCAGCATCAGGTTGATGGCGTCCAGGCGCGGGCTGACCTCGCGGGAGCTGGTGCTGGGGGAGGAGACGGAGACGGACGCCGGGACCATGGAGTGTGTGCTGGGCGTTACCGAATCGTAGACGGCGCCGTCATGGCCGCCGCTGACGACCGTTCCTGGCCGCTGCCGCAGCGGCGCCGCCGCTGCTCCATGCGGCGGGCCAGCCGGCCGCCGATGCCCAGTTCGGCGCCGCGCCAGAGCCGGTCGATCTCCGCCTCGAAGTGGCGCGCCAGAAGGGGGGAGCGGATCAGCAGCAGGGTCTCGTCGTTCTGGAAGGCGGCACTTGGGCTCCAGTTGAAGCTGCCGGTGATCACCTCGCGGCCATCGATCACGGCGAACTTGTGGTGCAGCTTGTCGCCGGCCGCCAGCCGGGGTGTGCCCACCCCTTCCAGGGGGGTGCTCCAGGCACGGTTGTCCGCTTCGATGCGGCAGTCCTGGTCGGGCAGGGTCACCCCGAGCAGGTCAAGGGTCTCGCTGAAAGCCCGGTTCGCGAAGCCCGGATCCGCCAGCAGGCGGATCTTCACGCCCCGGGCATGGAGCTGCTGGAGCCGGTCGGCAAGGTTCTGGCCCGAGAAGACGAACAGGGCCAGATCAAGGCGCCGGCCGGCGCCGGCCAGCCGGTTCTCCAGCCAGGCCAGGCCGTGGTTGGGGTCGCGGCGGCGGTGGGGGGCGAACAGCACCTCCACCGGCGTGCCGGCCACATCGACCACCTGGGCGCCGCCGCCCTCCTTGGCGATGCCGAAGCGGCTGTCGGGCCGGCCGCCTGGGCCATCGCCCCAGAGCCGGGCGAACTCGGCGGCGAACAGCCCGGCCAGGGCGGGGCTGTCGAAGCGCAGCAGGTGGTTGACGTTGCCGCGCGTGGCCGGTCCGTCCGCATCGCCGTGGATGCAGGAGGGGCTGAAATTGGCCGAGCCGGTCACCACCGTGCGGCCGTCGACCACCAGGAACTTGTGGTGCATCAGGCCGCTGCCGCGGCTGCCGTCGGCGGTGTCGTCGAGCAGGGGCACCCCGGCCCGCTCCAGCACCGCGACGGCGTCCCCCTGGCCGAGGGCGGCCAGCTGCTGCTGGCGCTGCCGCTGGTGGGGCGGCAGATCCACCGGATGCTGGCGGCTCCAGGGGGTGCTGTAGAGGTTCTCGAGGACCACCCGCACCCGCACCCCCCGGCGGTGGCGTTCCGCCAGGGCCTCCGCCACCGCCGGCAGGGAGAGCTCCTGAACCGCCACCAGGATCTCGACGCGGGCCTCGCGGATGCTTTCCAGCAGCAGGGCCTCCAGGTCATCCCCCTGGCGCCACTGGCCGCTGACCGGGCTGCGGTAGCGGATGTCGCCGCGGTGGTTGAAGGCCACCCGGATGCCCGGGGGCAGGGGCAGGGCCCGGGGGATGCCGCCGCTCAGGGCGGCCGGCGCGGGGCCGCAGCCTCCGAGCAGCAGGGCCGCCGTCAGGGCGGCCACGGGGCGCCGGGCCGGCCGGAGACGCGGGGTGGGCCGAAGGCTGTTGGGGAACACGAGAGGGGCCACGGGCTGGAGGGAGCGGCGGAATCCGCTGCTTCAGCCTTCCCGGCGATGGACAGGGCGTCGGCCCGGTGGCGCCTCAGTGGTGGCCGGGCATCTCCGAGGTGCGCAGCATGGCGGCGAACCAGAGGCTGCCGATCACCACCGCGGCGATCACGCCGGCCGAGATGCTGACCCGCAGCATGAGGAGCGGGACCACCAGCGGGAAGAGGATCGAGCCGGCCAGGGGGGTGAGGGCCACGACCACCTTAAGCAGGCCGCGGCTGGGGGCAGAGGCGGTGTGCTCCATCAGAACCACTCGGCGACGGCCTGGCTGGCGGGATTGCTGTCGTCTTCCGGCGTGGAGCGGCGGAACTCCATGGTGATGCTGCGCTTCTGCTCGCCGTCGGCTGCCAGGGCCTCGATCGGGTAGAGCTGCTGGCCGTCGCGGAAG
>NZ_JACJSZ010000030.1 GCF_014698445.1 Microcystis elabens FACHB-917 | reverse complement strand
TTCAACAACAGCCGCAGCCTGCACTTCTTCCTGGCGGCCTGGCCCGTGATCGGCATCTGGTTCACCGCCCTGGGCGTGAGCACGATGGCCTTCAACCTGAATGGCTTCAACTTCAACCAGTCCATCCTTGATGGTCAGGGACGGGTGATCAACACCTGGGCCGATGTGCTCAACCGTGCCGGTCTCGGCATGGAAGTGATGCACGAGCGCAATGCTCACAACTTCCCCCTCGACCTGGCTGCCGCCAGCGCCACCCCGGTGGCCCTGACCGCCCCGGCGATCGGCTGATCCCTCCCTCCGGATCACCTGGAACCCTCCGACCCCCTGCGCAAGCAGAGGGTTTTTTCATGGCGGCGCGGTGCGGCTGGGTAGGCTCCCTGCTTCGGAAAGCCCGATGGGCAGGCCCTCCCCCTCCTCCAGCTGGTACGCCCGCCAGAAGCGGCGGCGCGCATCGCCGTTCTTCCGGCTACTGGATCGCTCCTTCCCGTTCCGGGTGCTGGTGGACGCCGTGCTCTCCTTCGGGTTGCTGGCGGTTGTCAACCGTTTTGAGCACTGCCATGCCAACGCTGGCCAGCCGGATTGTCTGACCAGCAACGTTCTGGAGATCATCAGCATCGGCACGGTCGAGTCGTTCAGCATCGTCACGACGGCCATCTTCTATCTGCTCGAGGCCGGGCGCAGGGAGAAGGAACATCAGGAGATGTTCGAGCTCCTGATGGCCCAGGGTCAGGCCGGCGCCTCCAACAGCCTGGGCCGGCTTCGGGCCCTGGAGACCTTCTCCGCCGATGGGATCTGGCAGGACGGCTTTCGATCTTCAGGGATCGGATCTGAAGGGGCTCAGGATCCCGTTCAGCCGCTGGCGTGGCGCCAATTTCTCCGACACGGTGCTGTGCCATGCCGACTGCCATGGTGCCGATCTGGCCCAGGCTGATTTCAGCCGCTCCGATCTGACGGCGGCGAATTTCAGGGACGCCGATCTGCGTGGGGCGAACTTCCGCGGCGCCATCCTCAGCCGAACGCTCACCGACGGCCGCCTGCCCGATCAGGACCTCGGGTCCGGCAGCGATGGCGGCTGATCAGCTCCGGTCAGGTCAGAGCTCAGGCGACGAGTCTGGTGAGGGCGTCCTGGGAGAGCGAAGCGCCAACGAATGCGAGCCCCACGTAGGTGTTGAATCCGGTGTTGCGCACCCAGAGCACCTTGGAGCGGAGGGTCAGTTTCGAGCCCGCGTCGTAGTTGCGGGCTTCGAAGATGATGGTGTCGTCCTCCTTGATGTCCATGCTGCCCTGACGCAGGACGCAGGCCCCGTGTTCGCTGACGTCGCGGAGATTGACGGCGTCGCGGAGATTGACGAACACCGACTGCTTCGTGGCCAGGGTGAGGCTGACCGAGACGCCCACCGGGACATGGTGGCGGGTCGCGGCACGCTTCCCTTCGGAATGCTGATCCTGGGACATGGAGAGGCACGACACACCCCTGGCATGGAGGGCCTAGGTCCGTCGATCCACACTGTCCGGAACATCAGCTAGTGTTGGTGGATTCGGCAGAAGCCGGCGGCCCTGTTGTTCGCCTTCGCCGGAACCAGCACCGAGCCGCCCCGCGCTTCCTGGGGTCGGTCCACCAGGTCCCACGGTCCATCCGGACCCAAAACGATTGCCGTGTGCGATTCCCCCCCCCCAGCGGGGGGGACGGCCGTCTCCCGGTGCGAGATCCATATCCCCCCATCCACGGTTCCCATGAACACCCTTTCCAGGCGGCCGTCCGCCACCATCCGTCCCAAGGCCAGCTCCGTCGCCTCCGGCAGAGCCACCCAGTCCTATCCCTGCTGTCCCCTGGCCGCCCGGCCACCCCGCCACGACCCTTCGCAGCAGCATCCACCCACCTGGGAGGATCTGCTCGGCCGCCGCTGAGGGCGATGGCCTCCGCAGTGCCGGCCCATCCCCTCGCCCCTCAATCGTCGTCGTCGTCCCAGTCGCCCGGGACGAACCGGACCGGCACGGTGCAGGCCTGGTAAAGCCCGCAGTAACGCCCCCAGTCGCGGGCCTGCTGGGGGGCACCCGCAGGTAGAGGGGCTCGATCGCGGTCTGGCGCCAGCGGTCGCTGCCCAAGGGCGGCCTGGCGATCACCGGGCCGACGCCGAGCACCGGCGGCGGGGTCAGGCTGCCGATGGTGATCCGACCGTAATAGCCGGACTGCCCGAGAGGCACCGTCAGGGAGGTCTGGGCCTGGACCGGGGCGTAGACGATCCCGGCGCCGCAGGCCACGACCAGGGCGGCGTGCAGCAGGCGGGAAGAACGGCTGATCATGGCGGAAGCTCCGTTGCCCCACCAGGAAAACGCCCCCGTATGACTCAGTCCTGACCGGGGCGAGGGCCATCTGTGACCGGACGTGACCGCTCGGTGCCGGTGGCGTGGATCCGGGCCAGCCCAGCGGCGGCCCGCACCACCAGCGTGTGGCGCTCCACCAGCGCCGCCAGGTCGTCGTAGCCCCCGCCGATGACGGTGGCCACCGGCAGACGACGGCGCAGGGCGGCATCGATCACCAGACGGTCGCGCCGGTACAGACCCCCATCGCTCAGCTCCAGCCGGCCGAGGCGGTCGTTCCGGTGGGGATCGACGCCGGCGTTGTAAAGCACCAGATCCGGACGCACCCGATCCAGCAGATCCGGCAGGGTCCGCTCCAGGGTGTGCAGGTAGGCGTCATCCCCGACGCCGTCCTCCAGGGCCAGATCGAGGTCGCCCGTCTGCTTGTGCAGGGGGAAATTGCTCGCCGCGTGCATCGAGAAGGTGAACACCCGGGGGTCGCCGGTGAAGATCGCCGCCGTGCCGTCGCCCTGGTGCACGTCCAGATCCACCACCAGCACCTGCCGCACCAGGCCCTCGGCCAGCAGCACCCGGGCCGCCACGGCGCAGTCGTTGAAGACGCAGAAGCCGCTGCCGTGCAGGGGGAAGGCGTGGTGGGTGCCGCCGGCCAGGTGGCAGGCCAGGCCATGGCGCAGGGCCAGCCGGGCCGTGAGCACGGTGCCGCCCACCGCCAGCCAGCTGCGACGCACCAGCGGCCACGAGACGGGCAGGCCGATGCGCCGCAGCTCCTGCGGGCTCAGCAGCCCGCGGGAGAAGGCCTCGTGATAGGCGCGCCCATGCACCTGGTCCAGCCAGTGGCGCGGCGCCGGCAGGGGCTGGTGGATCTGCCCCGGGCGGGCCAGATCGAGCTGCTCCAGCCGCTCCTTCAGCAGCCGGAATTTCTGCATCGGGAAGCGATGGCCGCTGGGCAGGGGAACCGCGTAGGCCGGGTGATACACCAGCGGGGGGCCCATCAGTCCGGCGGCAGCGGCTCTAGCAGACCGTAGGGGGTGTAGCGGCGCCCGATCCGGCACGGGGGGCCGGCGGCGGGCTGCCAGTGGAGCGTCACGCGCACGGACCCAGGCTGGCCGCCAGGCGCAGGGGCGATCACCATCTCCACGTCGTCGTCCAGGCGCCAGCGGCGTGTCGGGGCCGCCGTCGGCGAGGCCGGGCCGCCATTCCCTGAGGTAGGTGAAGCTCTCGAGCCTCTCCATGCCATGGCGCAGCACGATGCCCCGGCGACGCTCGCCGTGGACGACACAGAGCTCGGCGATCCAGGGCCAGGGACCCATGCGGTCCATGCCCAGGCTCCAGTGGCCTCGATCGTGCCGTCCTCATCGCTCACCCGCAGCCGGGTGGGGAAGCGCTCGATCTCGCGGCCATCGGGTCCGAGCCGGTGGAACAGGCCTTCCCAGCAGCCGCCGTTCGCCTCCAGCAACCTCTGCCGGGGCGTGGCGCTCACAGGCATGGCAGGCGGAACGGGGCCGTCCAGCATGGCGACGCCAGCCCTGCCGTCGTGGGCTGCGGCCTGGGGTCGGCGCTCAGCCGATGGCCAGGGTTCGGGGCTCGGCCTGCCGCGGTGGCTGCGGCAGCCGCAGGCTCACGAGAGCGGCCAGGCCCACCATCAGGGCCGAGGCCCACAGGCAGATCTGCAGCCCGCCCACCAGGAAAAGGCCGCCCGAGAGCAGGGTGCCCACCAGGCGGCCGGCGGCGTTGGCCATGTAATAGAAGCCCACGTTGAGACTGACATCCTCGGCCTCGGTGTAGGCCAGGATCATGTAGCTGTGGATCGAGGAGTTCATGGCGAAGATCACCCCGAACACCGCCAGACCGACCACCACCGTGAGCCCGGGGTTGCCCACCTGGCGCCAGAGGGTGATTGCCATCAGGGCGGGGATGGCGGTGAGCAGGGCGGCCCAGAACTGCACGGCGCTGGGCCCAGGCGGCCGGGTCTGGCCCCAGGCGCGGCGCAGGCTGGGGGCGGTGCCCTGAACGATGCCGTAGCCGATCACCCACAGGCCCATGAAGCCGCCCACCTCCCAGAAGCGCCAGCCCAGGGCCTGCTGCAGAAACACCGGTAGAGCCACCACGAACCAGACGTCACGGGCGCCGAAGAGGAAGAAGCGGGCCAGGGAGAGCACGTTGATGCCCTCGCTCTTGGAGAACAGGGCCTTGAAGGCCGGTTTGGTCTTCATCCGGCCGATGTCCCGCGGCAGCAGCAGCGTCACCAGAAAGGCCAGCGCCAGCCAGGCCGCCATCACCAGCACGGCTCTGTTGAAGCCCACCGCGTAGAGAAGGAGGCCGCCCACGAAGAAGCCCAGGCCCTTGAGGCCGTTCTTGGCGCCGGTGAGGATGGCCACCCAGCGGAACAGCTGCTGCTCGCCCTTGGCCTGATCCTCCGGGGTTTCCGGGACCACCACCCGGATGGCGCTCTTGGCGCTCATCTTCTCGAGGTCCTTGGCGATGCCGCTGATCGCCTGGGCCACCATCACCCATCCCACCGAGAGGGCCCTGGGCCAGGTGTCGACCACCGGCACCAGCAGCAGCAGGGCGCCGATCTGCAGCAGGGTGCCGATCCAGAGGGTGAGCTTCAGGCCGAAGCGGGCCCCGAGCCAGCCGCCGTAGAGGTTGGTGAGAATCCCGAAGAACTCATAGAAGAGGAACAGGAAGGCGATCTCCAGGGTGGTGTAGCCGAGCTGCAGAAAGTGGAACACCACGAGCATGCGCAGCGCCCCGTCGGTGACGGTGAACGACCAGTTGTTGGCGGTGATGATCGCGTACTGCTGCAGGGGGGAAAGGCTGCGCATCACGCGGCCTCCTGAGCCACCACATGGCAGGCCAGATCGGCCATGCGGCAGCTGTAGCCCCACTCGTTGTCGTACCAGGCGTACACCTTGAGCTGGGTGCCGTTGACGACCATCGTCGAGAGGCCATCGACGATCGAACTGCGGCTGTCGTTGAGATAATCCACCGACACCAGGGGCCGCTCCTCGTAGCCCAGGATCCCCAGCAGCGGCCCGGCGGCAGCGGCGGCGAAGGCGTCGTTCGCCTCCTCCACCGTCACCGGGCGCTCCAGTTCGAACACCGCATCGGTGAGCGAGGCATTGAGCAGGGGCACGCGCACGGCATGGCCATTGAGCTTGCCCTGGAGTTCCGGAAAGATCAGGCCGATGGCCTTGGCCGAGCCGGTGGTGGTGGGGATCAGGCTCTGGGTGCAGGAGCGGGCACGGCGCAGATCGCTCTTGAAGCCGTCGATCACCACCTGGGTGTTGGTGATGTTGTGCAGGGTGGTGATCGAGCCATGGCGGATGCCGAAGCGCTCGTGCACCACCTTCACCACCGGCGCCAGGCAGTTGGTGGTGCAGGAGGCGGCGGTGATCACCCGGTGGCGGGGGGGCTCATAGAGGCCGTGATTGATGCCGAACACGATGTTGAGCACCTCCTCGCCGGCAACGGCCCCCTTCACCGGGCAGGCCACGATCACCCGCTCCACGCCCAGCGCGGCGATGTAGGGCTCCAGCGTTTCAGGAGATTTGATCTTGCCGCTGCACTCCAGCACCAGCTCCACGCCGGCATCGCGCCAGGGCACGCCGGCAGGGTTGCCGGTCTGGGAGTAGCCGATCGCCTGGGAGTCCACCTGGATGGTGTCCCCGCTGGCGCTCACCGCGTGGGGCCAGCGGCCGTGTACCGAGTCGAACTCCAGCAGGTGGGCGGCGGCGTGTGCATCGCCGGCCTTGTCGTTGATGTGCGCCAGCTCGATCCCCGGCCGCCCCCAAAGGGCGCGGAACACCAGCCGACCGATGCGGCCGAAGCCGTTGATGCCCACTCTCATGCCCAGGTTGCAGCTGGGTCCAATTTTTCATCAAGGAGAGTTGATGGGATTTATGGAGGGGTTAAGGGGGCAAAGCCGTCACGCATTGCTATCATTGGTGCTAGCACGTGAGTGTCTGGGATGGCCCAGGTATTGATCCGCCAGCTGGATGAGCGGGTGGTGGAGGCCCTGCGGGCGAGGGCTCGTTTGCGTGGGGTATCGCTGGAGCAGAGCCTGCGGGAGCTGCTCATGGCCGCGGCCCAGCAACACGTCGATGTGCGTCAACGGCTTGCTGCTCTGCGCCGCGAGACCCCGCCGCTGGGGCGCCACCTGGCTGTGGACGGCCTGATTCGCGAGGCCCGTGAGCAGCGCTGAGCCTCGTCGCTGGGTGGTGGATGCCTCGGTGGCCTTCGGGTGGTTTGCGGAAGTGGAGGGCAGTGCCTGGTCGGTGGCGCTGCTGGAGGCAACACCAGCGGCCGACCTGATCGCACCGGATCTGGTGCTGGTGGAACTGCTCAACGCCGGCTGGAAGACCCAGCGGATCGGGGCGATCACGGAGGCCCAGTTCGCGGCGATCGCCGAACTGGCCCCCGCCCTGTTCAGCGAGCTGGTGCCCGCCGCCGCCCTGCTGAGCTCTGCGCAGCGCTGGTGCCGCCAGCTCGATCATCCCGTCTACGACTGCCTATATCTGGCCTTGGCGGAGCAGCGATCGGCTGTCTTGCTCACTCAGGATCAACGGCTGCTGCGAAAGCTGGAAAGCGAGCCGGAGGCTGCTGATCTGGCGATGCCGCTTGAGCGTTGGCAGGCGCGGCAGGGGTTGCTGGCTCGGCGAGAGCCTGGGGAGGGATGCGGGTGATCTCCCCATTGCGGAACACAATCAGATCAGTACCGGTTTGGATGGCGATGCGGCGCGCCTCTTCGGCCGCACGCCGCAAGGCAGCAAGGGAGCCCCGCAGGGCTGGATTGGTGGCTTCGCTGATGTCTTTCATGGCCGTACTTCTTCGCCCCATTCTAACAAGATGGGTTGATCGCCCATGTTGTTGAACTTGATCCAGTCATCCACCTCTTTTTTATAGATGGTTTCAAAGTTGCGAAGACCTGCGGCAAAGCGGCGACGGATCACCTCTTCTGGGATCGAATGCCCCCCTTGCCGCACCCGTTCCTTCACGCGGGAGATGGCCAGCTCGGGGTTGGGCAGGCTGAGGAAGTAGAGGCTCACCGAGTAGTCAAGTGATCGCCATTGGCGGATCTTGCGTTGATAGCCTGTTCCTGAGAGGGTGGTTTCCAGGGCAAAACCCTCGGTTTTCTTGACGCAATCCTCGATCTCGCTGAGCATCAGGCGGCCTGCTTTCAGCGCTGCCGTTTCGGGAGCAAAGGGCGAGAGGCCGGCGGCAATCAGATCGGCATTGATGAAGCGCAGACAACCTGCCTCTCGCGGCAGAAATGAGCGAGCAAATGTGGTTTTGCCGGCACCATTCGGGCCTGCGATGATCAGGATCTGCTGGCTCATTGCCTGGCCTCGTGCTGCAACCGCTGTTCCGCGGCTTCCCAATCGCCGAGGTGGGCGCGCATCAGAGCTTTCCAGAGCCGGCCGTGGTTGGGCACGCTGAAGTGCAGCAGCTCGTGCACGATCACGTAGTCCCAGAGGGTGGGATCGAGGCTGAGCAGATCGGCGCTGAAGTGGAGGTGGCCGCTGGTGGAACAGGAGGCCCACTTCTGGCGCATCGGCCGCACGGCCAGCCAGGCAATGGGCACATCGAGCTGGCGGGCCCAGTGACGCACGCGCTGCTTGAAGGCCTGCTTGGCGCAGAGGGTCATGTCAGCCGATCGCGCTTGGCCAGCACGGTGAACAGCTCCTCCACCAGGGGGGTGACCTGCTCCAGCTTGTCGCAGGCGCTGACGAGGGCAAAGGTGACCTGCTGGCGCAGTTCGCGCAGGGCCGATTCGCTGGTTTTCCAATTGGGATGGGCCAGGAAGGCGTCTCGGATTCGCGTGCTCACGGCTTCCGGATCAGCGATGTGGGCGCCGAGCAGGGTGCGATACACGAAGAAGGTGAGGCCATCGAAGCCCTTGGCGGCCTGCTCCTGTTTGCGGGCGTCGTTGTCGCGCAGTTCGGCGAGCAGCTGGTCGAGCGCTTCGCTGGTGTTGGTTTGCCGCTGCTCGAAGTTCTCCTGCACGGTGCGGGCCCGCTCGGCCATGGCGACCAGGTAGGGGTCGTCGCTCTGGTCCTGGGCGGCCCTCTCGATGCTCTTCACCAGGTTGATCACCTTGCGGGACATTCCACCCTGGCGCGACTTGATCAGCTGGATCGTGTCGCTGGTGATGGCCACGAGCTCAGCGGGCTCGCCGATGCCGGGGGTGCTGATGTGCTCCTGCACCAGCGCACTGGTTTTGCGCTGGAATTCACGATCCACCGTGACCGTGCGGGCATAGGCCTTTCGCACCACGGCGTAGATGGCACAGAGGCTGGTGTAGGCCTCGATGAAGGGGCGCAGGAAGGGATCGGGGGAGATGATCTCGTAGAGCATCTCGATCTCCTTCACCTCCTTGAAGAAGGCCTTGCGGCGCTCGGGATCGCGGAAGTGCTCGATCAGCGCGTCAACGTCACGGTCGTTGAAGTTGTGGCGGATCAGGCTGAGATAGGCGGGCGCGTGCTGCTCCATCTTGTTTTGGAACAACAGCTTGAGTAGCTTGATGTCTTTGACGATGGCGTTGATCTCATCGCTGTCGGACGCCAGGGCTTTTTCCAGCTTGTCGAAGATGCCCACAAAATCGAGCACGAAGCCATGGGGCTTCACCATCTCCAGCGCTTCGTTTTCATAGGGGTGGTTCACGCGGGCGATGGCCTGCAGCAGGGTGTGATCGCGCAGGGGTTTATCGAGATACATCGCATACAGCACCGGTGCATCGAAGCCGGTGAGCAGTTTCTCGGTGACGATCAGGATCTTGAGCAGCTGATCGAGTTTGCCGAAACTCTTGCGGATCTGGCGTTCCTGCTTGGGATCGAGGTGGTACTGCTTCAGGAGCGGCTTGTCGTTGTTTTTGCCGGTGAACACCACCTGGGCGGTGTCGGTGGGCAGGCCCAGCTCGGTGAAGATCGCATCGAGGGCCTGCTTGTAGAGAGCGCAGGCTTCGCGGTCCACCGCCACCAGGAAGGCCTTGAAGCCGAGCGGGTCGACGTTGCTGAGGAAGTGGTTCACCACAAAGCGGGCCACCTGCTGGATGCGGGGCTGGCCCTTGAGGAAGTTCTTGAGGTTGACGGCTCGTTCCAGGATCTTGTTAAGCTCCTCGATGTCGGCGATGCCTTCGGCTTCGGCTAGCAAGAGGAATTCGGCATCAAGCGTGTCGTGAGGAACGAGCAGCGCGCTGGGAGCGAGCTGGTAGTAGAGGGGCAAGGTGGTGCCGTCGGCGATACTTTCGGAGATCGAGTATTTGTGTAGGTAGCCCTTGCGGTCGTCCTTGCCGAAGGTTTTGAAGGTGCCTCTGCCGTAGGCGGTGAGATCCACCGGGGTGCCGCTGAAGCCGATGAAGGTGGCATTGGGCAGGCCTGCCATCAGGTAGGTGCCGAGATCGCCGCCGGTGGTGCGATGCGCCTCATCGATCAGCACGTAGATGTTGCGGCGGGTGTTGAGATCCGCCGGCATGTCACGGAACTTGTGGATCATCGACACGATGATGCCGCGGTAGTCGGAGGCGAGCAGCTGATTGAGGCGGGCGATGCTGCTGGCGTGCTCTACATTGCCCAGGCCGAGGGCGGTAAGGTTCTTGAGCAGTTGATCTTCCAGCTCGTTGCGGTCGATCATCAACAGCACGGTGGGCTTGTCGGCGACGGGCAGGCGGAACAGCAGCTCGGCGGCCTTGATCATCGTGTAGGTCTTGCCGCTGCCCTGGGTGTGCCAGATCAGCCCGCGCGTGCGCGTGGAGCAGAGGGCGCGTTCGAGCACGGCCTCCACGGCGGCGGTCTGATGCTGACGCAGGATGTATTTATTGAGTTCTTCGTCTTTCTCGGCGAACACGATGTAGTGCTGCAGAAAGCCAAGCAGCTGGGGGATGGCGCAGAAGCTCTGGATCTTGGATTCGAAGTTGCCCACCTGGTCGTGCTTCCAGGAGAACAGATTGCGGCGCACGGTGTTCCAGCTCACGCCATAGACAAAGCCGATCGCATCGGTGGATGTGAACAGCTGCTGGCTGATGAACAGCTCTGGCGTTTCCTGGTGATAGCGGCGGATTTGATCGACACCGAGGGCGATGGCCTCCTGTTTATCGGCGTTCTTGCATTCGATCACCAGCACCGGGATGCCGTTGATCAAAAAAACAACGTCTTCGCGGGTGCCGTAGTGGCCGTTGTGAAAGGCCCACTCTTCGGTGACTTCGTAGACATTGCGGCGCGCCTCTGCTGGCCTGGAGGCGTCGTCGTAATCGATCAGGATCAGGTCGCGTTCGCGCTGCTCGGCCTGGTCCACAAAGGTGCCGCGGTTGCGCAGCAATTCCACAAAGTCGCGGTTGCCGTGGATGGTGGCCTGAAATTGCCGCAGCCGGCGCAGCAGGGCACCGGGTTCGTCGTTGTAGCGGGGATTGAAGGCGCGAACCTGGGCTTCCAGCAGGTCGGCGAAGTACAGGGCAGTGCTGGTGGCGGGTTCGGCGGGCGAGCTGGTGGAGGCAAATCCGCGCCGTTGTTCAGCCTGAGCCCGAGGCACCACAGTCCAACCGATCGCCTCGGCATAGGCGAGGATGCGGGACTGAACGGTTTTGTGCTCGCCGGGGGTGGGCATCTATGGAGCCCGATGGGCTGATGTCATGGGGCGCACAGCCGCTCTGACTCAGCCCATAGCTTATTGCGGATCCAGCCAGGCTGGCCCAGCGCATCGGCAGGGGAATATCTTGAACAAGCTGTTCAAGATTTGGCGGTTTCAGACGAGCTGCTTGGCCAGGACCAGACGTTTCAGAAACTCCGGCGCGAAGTCGGCACCATTCGGCCAGCAGACGGTGCGAAGCTCGGGATCCACGTAGGCCTGTTTGAAGTTTTCAGGATCCAGAAGCTCTTCGAAGATGGGGCCTGTGAGCTCAGCGGACAGGTTGACTTCGCCATGGGTGCCATCGTCAAACTGAAGGACGAGACAATGACCTGAAGTGACTTGAGCCGAGGTGACGTGAAGCATGAAAGCCTCCAGGGAAAGAACTACTCAAGCGGTGCAATCGGAAACAGGGGCTCGCGACATCGTGCTCGCTCCCAATCCAGCATCAACTCGTCGCGATGCTGCTGATACCACTCCAGCACGTGAGAAGGCGCTCGTCTTGGAAATTGGCCTGTGACGACGCCATCAGCAATGGTGACTGTGATTTCATACTCACCATAGATGGCATGGAAGTGGGGTGGATCATGATCCCGATACAGGATGGCGATGGCAATCCCGAGGAAGCGACTGATGACTGGCATCTCTGAAGGATAGCATCAATCAATATAATCCTGTTCGTGGGTGTAAAGTGGTTCTGCGCTGATCGCGATCCGGGAGATCTTGAACAGGCTGTTCAAGATCTGAAGCTTCCAGCAGGCCAGCCTCAAGAGGGGCGGCAATCAAAACCTCAGAAGCGCTGTATTCCGAATAAAACTGCCGCATCAGCTAGAGGTTGTTGGCGGAGAAGCCCCTGGCGCCTGGAAACTCCGCCTGCAGATCGGCGGACAATCGCTCCACCACTGATTTTCCCCATCCCAAGGCCTGCTGCTTCTCAACGATGCCGCGGCCGAGGTCCCAGTAGAGCAGGATCAGTCCACGGTTGGCGGCGCGGGTGGCGGAGATCCGGGCGGATTGGATGCGGGCCTTAATGGAAACCAGCTAGCTGGGATAATCGGGGGATGGGAGAATAGGGCCGGTCATCATTCTTGCCGCTTTCATCGACTTTTTAGTTGAGCAGCGAGCGCAGCACCAGGCTTTCCCGTGGTACAAATGTCTATTATTTCGCTCTTTAACTCATTGCGCGAGCTTAGATCGTACTTAGCCTGTTTAGCTTTAAGCCGGACTAATGCGGTTAAGACTGTTACCTCACCGTAGACGGGATTTGGGGGATGGACAGTTTTGTGCTCGCATAGAGTGGTCATGATTGATTTTCCGATTAAGGGCGTTAAGCGAAGTCAAGTGTTCTACGAACGAAGCCCTCAAGCTGAGTGCTGTTAATTGTCTCCGTCGCCCAAGAGGGGTTCGTGTCGTGATGAAAGAGATTCCCGTAGTCCACAAGGTCCCTGAGTTCGTCGATGGCTGCTTGTGACAAGATCTGCTGGGAAGTCCCCACTCGTTGAGCACATATCCCTCGGAATGGGCCAAGAAGTTGACCTGCTGGAAAGTGTTCAGGATAAGCAACTCGGAAGAATGCCTCAAGACAGGGCCTGATAGCCGCTGCGACCTCACGCTCATTCTGTCCACCAGTAGCTAAGTAGTCACGCAAAATCTCATGCCTGCGATCATTTTCAGTCTCTGAATCGGCATTGACATCCCAAGTAGTGACGATGGAACTAGAACTATGTCTCACAACCTGCAGCGCTACTTTCTGTGCAGCTGTGATGCTTTCCCAAGTCCGACAAAGAAATGGTTTACTGTGAGAAAGAACCACCACCTGAGCAACCTGTGTGAGCAGTCGACGCACCTCTTGGACGGTTGTCAGGGAACGATGCTCATCAAGACTCGAAACGGGATCGTCGATAATGGCAACCTTGGTGGCCGGGCTCGGATCCAAATCGATTGAGGCAAGGAAGAAGGCGATAGCGAGTGTATTACGGTCACCGGCACTTAACACATTTCGGAAAGAGTGCTTGCCAGGCTGTGGACTGCCGCCGGCTACCGGCACAGGAGTATAATCGACCACAACATTGTATGTACAGGCAGGCCCGCCGCGTGTGTTTACTGCCTGAACTCTTTCCAAATGATAGTTGGCATTGAAGCAGCGAAGGTATCTGTTTATCGCTGTCTCGTATGAGGGAGGAACTTGAATTCGATACTGTTCAAGCGCTTGTCTTGCCTGATCTCGGTGCTGTTCGGTTGCAGCCTTTGCCTGTTTTTCAGAAAGGTAGCTTTGACACAGGGCATTGGTCGCAGGAGCGTGACGTGCTTTTGTTGCGTTCAACCGGGAAAGCCCAACCACAGTAGTCGCCGTATTTGCTGTGGCCGCCTGCTGCTTAATCGCTGCGATCGTCTGATTTGTTGCAGAAACTTGACTATTCAGTGCCGAAATCTCCCTCTGCCGCATGGTGAAGGCATCAACCGCTGCTCTCGTTTCTAGAGGAATTGAAACAGCATCCAATGGTGTTGCCAGTTTTTGAGCAAGTAGAGTCGCAATCTGACCACGAACTGCAGTCCATTCGGCCGTCACTGCAACAGTGTCGAGACTGAAGACGGGGATCTCTCCAAAAGCTACCCAAAAATCACATCCTTCAGTTAATAATCGAAATGAACGCTCAAACTGCAGAGTAGCACTTGGCGAGTGCGTTTGATTGAAGTGTGCCGCAGCGGCCTGAATACTTTGCTGATGTTCGCGATAGCCTTTCCCAAAAAATGCGCGGTGATGAGAGAACACCGGTGAGCCTGGAAGATCCTGCGCACAAAAAACACAGGCGTTTCTCCCAGCATCAGAAACGGTATTCTGGCGTGCCATACCGTCGGAAACCCAGTGTTCTGCGTTTATTCCTATACTTTGCAGATGTGATTGAACGCTAGCGGCGGCGGCGGCGTCAAGATCAGCCAATCCAGAGCTTAAAACAACTTCTAATGCAGCGAGATTAAATTCAGGAAGGTCTAGTAGAGACAGGTCTGGCGTGTTTCGAATCGGATCTTGCTGACGGCTCGCGGCAAGATTCTGTTCAGCAGCTTTAATCTCTTGGTCAATATTGGCAATCGCCGGTAAAGCACAAAACTCATCCACAGACAATGCGCCACGTTCAGCGGCTGGGATTAGGCTACCGAGGCGCCGAAGATCCGCATTGTGTTGTTCAATCCGAGCGATGAGAGTTTGGAGTTGCTGATTTAGCGTCACTCCTTGTGACCCTAAGATCAGTTCGTGAAGATTTTGCCGATGGACGCTCCCCACAACGAGGCCAGAGTAAACATTCTGATCTACGAAGACATCATCGAAGACCAGCACTTCAGGCAGAGTACGGTTCCAAGCTCCATTCTGAAAGATGGCATTTGGTTGAGCCCCTGTACAGGTTAAAATCGCATGAGGTTGGTGTTGTGCGGCGAGTCTGCGTCGTTCGCTAATTGGGACAGGATCACCTGTCCCAAGCGATCTTAGAATTGCTGATAGTGTCGTTTTGCCACGTCCGTTCTCTGCGTAGATGAGTGTCAATGGTGCAAGCTGTGTCGTCGTCGTAAAAGAGTCAAAACGGCCGATGTTTCGAATCAAGTTGAGGCTTGTAATCATGGCTTGATAGAGATTGTATAATCAGGGAAAGTCGAGCCTTCGACACGAATCTTTGCAGTCATCACTTGATGTAGCAGAGTATCGAAGAGGCTTTTGAGGGCAGATTTATAAGACGTATGTTCTCGTAGTTTATTGTCCAATGTGCGAAAAGCGTCTTCCAGCTCTTTCTGTTCTTCAGGTGAGGGCACTGGGATCAGTGTCTTCTCAACAGTTCCTTGGTCAATTTTGGGGAAGTTCCCAGCTGTCGACCTTGCATTCTTCTTGTAGTATCTACGGGATGTTTCCGCGAGAAGCCACTCGATCAGGACTTTTGGTCGCATTTTTTCGTTGTCAACGCGAATGCGGATAAGTAGATCGGGGAAAATGGCAAAATCTTCTACTCCCTCATAAAGAGCTGCGAGGCCTACGTACTCAGCGGTATTGGCTCGCTCGATGAAGATGTCACCTGTTTGAGCCACATCTCCTTAACGCGTTGGGGATCGGCGCAAGTTACTTTGGTATTTTCAATGGAGAAATCTTGCTGTGTAACAGCAGTGAGAGTCAGTGTTCGAATTCCATTCTCATCTGAGATCGCCTTGGCTGAATGCCCATTTCGAAGAGGCTCCCGCAAAATAGATACCAGCTCCACCACCTCCCAGCTCTCCGGCACCAGCCCAATCTCCGTCTCCTTCTGAGGCTCCCCCCGCAGCCCCTCGCTGAACAGCTTCTGCATGAGCGCCTGCTTCAGCTCCGTGGTGGTCTGAATGATTCGCTCTTGCGCTTCAATCGCGCGCTGTACAATCGTGAGGATATGAGAGATTTGCTTCTGCTCCTGCAGTGGAGGTAGGGGTATCTTCTGTTCTTTCAGGAGTTTGAAATGACGGTTATAGCCACGACTGGGCAGGTTCAGTGACAGAAGGGCATAGTAATAAAACTTTGGATCATAAAGGTCGCGCCTGGGTGACAGCACCTTTGTGCCATCTGCGCCCAGGACAAAGGGGAAGTCGACAAACTTAAAGCAGCGTGTGTGGTCGCCAAAGACAATCAGCGGTAAATCAAAGTCGATCAGCTTGTCGGCTTCGTCGCAATAGCCTGAGATAAATGACTGTCCTTGGTCGATGACAGGGTGGGTTCCTTCGGCAGCGATGTCTTTTGCAGGTATCTGGTGCTGACGATTGACTCGCGTTGGCATGAATGAGTCCGCCACTTCGCAGGTTGACCACGCACTCATACCCCCAACCTCCCCAGAATCTCCCACAGCGCCCGATCGGCTTCGCGGGCTTCAGCTTCAATCGCATCCAGCTCCTTCACGATCTCGGCGATCCGCCGGTAGGTGGCGGCGTCGCTGGTGTGGATGTAGCGGCTGGGGGAGATGTTGAAGTCGTTTTTGGCCAGCTCCTCCATCTCCACCACGCGGCTGAACTTCTCCTCCTCCCGCCAGTGGATCAAGGCTTCGGCGATGCGGTGGATGCCGGCGGCGGGGATGTAGTTCTTGGGATCGCCCTTCTCAAACACCTGGCTGGCGTTCACCAGCAGCAGCTTGCCTTGCCGTTGTGCCGGCTTGGCCTTGTGCAGAAACACCACGATGCCCGGGGCGGTGGTGTTGTAGAGGAGGGTTTTCCGGCAGGTAGAGCAAGCTCTCGATCCAGTCCTGCTCCACGAACCACTGGCGCACGCTCTTCTCCTTGTTCTGGCCCGCATTGCCGGAGCCGCGGGAGGCGGCGCCCGTGTCGAGCACCACGGCACCGCGGCCGCGCTCGTTGAGGCTGGCGGCGATGTGCTGGATCCAGCCCCAATCGGCCGATTGCTTGCCCTGAAAGCCCGCACCGGCCGGGAAGCGGCCCAGTTCGTCGCTGTCGTAGTCCGTCTCCGTAAACCAGTCCTGGTTCCACATCGGGTTGGCCACCACCCGGTCAAACGTGCGCAGGCGGCCGCCACCCACCCGAAACTTCGGGTTCTTAAACGTGTCGCCGATCTCGATCTCGCCTTCGAGGTCGTGGATGATCATGTTCATGTTGGCCATCGCCCAGGTTTCCGGCACGTACTCCTGGCCGTAGAGCTTCAATGGCGCCACCGTCGTTGTTGCGTCGTCTCCGCCGTTCTCACCCCTGGCGCGCTCCTCCATCGCCACCTCGCACTTCACCAGCAGGCCGCCTGAGCCGCAGCAGGGGTCGTAGATCTCCATGCCCGGCTCCGGCTGCAGCACCTTGGAGATGATCTCGCCCGCCTCCGGTGGCGTGTAGAACTCGCCGGCGCTCTGGCCGCTGCCTTCGGCGAACTTGCGGATCAGGTATTCGTAGCTCTTGCCAATGATGTCGGACTCCACATCCTTCAGGCCCAGCCGCTTGTTGCTGATCGCCTCGATCAGGTTGGAGAGGCGGTCGTCGTCCAGGTCGCGCTGGCCGTGGGTGGTGGCGTTGAAGTCCACCCGGTCGATGATGCCCTGCAGGCGTGGGTTCTCGCGCGCGATCGCCCGCAGCTGGCTGGTGACGCCTTCACCGATGCGATCGGCCAGCTGGCGGATCACGCTCCACACCGGCTGCTCCGGATCGTCCGGCCTCAGCGGCAGGTAGAAGCGCACCAGCTTGTGGTCCAGCTGCACAAGCTGGAACGCCTTGGCGCGGCTGCCCACCTGTTCGGCGATGCGGTTGAGCTCGTCGTCGAACACATCGCACAGCCGCTTGGTAAAAATCAGCGGCAGGATGTAGTCCTTGTATTTGGCCGCATCCTTGGCGCCGCGGATCGAGCAGGCCGCATCCCAGATCCAGGATTCCAGCGATTTGTCCTTCGGTTCCGCTGCGGCAGCCTTGCCGTTGCGGCTGGCTGTGGCGGGCTTGGCAGCCGGCTCTGCTCCCACCAGGCTCACTGTGTCGCTGCGGCCCCGGCCGCGCACCACGATCCGGCGGGCCACGAGCTCGGCTTTCACCGCTTCGTATTGGGTTTCATCCCAGCCCAGGGCCTCGCGCAGCATGGGGTTTTTCACCGGGCTGCCGGCCTGCTCAAGAGCTTCGAGGAAATCGTCGAGCAGCTCCTGATCGGGCATGGATGGGCTGGGCTGGCTGAGCTGGAGCAGTCTGCCTGGTGGGGGGCTGTGTTCGCCCATTCCCCTGCCAGAGCCTGGGATTTAATGCAGAGACTGCATAGTTCTGGGCTCGCAATCAACCTGCCCAGATCTCTTCCAACTCCAGCCGCAGCCCCGGCAGCAGATCGCCGCCCTCCAGCACCTCAGCTGGCTCCAGGCGCTCGGGTGCGGCGCCCGGTCGCCAGATCTCCACGGCCCGCTGCTCGGGGAACAGCAGCCAGCCCAGCTGGGCGCCGTTGGCCAGGTAGGCGTCCAGCTTGCGGCGCAGGGCTTCGGCTCCCCGGGGGCCCTCATCTAAAGGGCTCGCCAGTTCCACCACCAAGTCGGGGCAGAGGGGCGGGAAGCCGCGGCGTTGCTCGGCGCTCAGGGCCTGCCAGCGCTCCAGCCGCACCACCGCCGCATCGGGGCTGAGCACGGAGCCGTCGGGCAGGCGGAAGCCGGTGGAGCTGTCGAACACCCTCCAGCCCCCTTGGCTGAGGGCCCAGATCTGGAGGCGGGTGCTGAGGAGTGTGTTGCGGGCGCCCGTTTCGCCTCCGGTGGGAGTCATGGAGATCAGCTGGCCATCGGCCGCCAGTTCAAGCACTGCTTCTGGGTTGGCCTCGCACACCAGGGCGAACTGCTCCGGCGACAGCCGTAGCTCTGGATGCAGCAGCAGAGCAGGCGGGCCAACATGCGTCACGCCGGCGGTCTGGGTTTGGGCGGCGGAGGGGGCGATGGCCATCTCCCCGGCAGCAGTGGATCCTCAGTCTAGGCAGGGCGACGGTGCGGGATGGACCTGGCACCTGCCGGGGGGGGGGGGGGGGGGGGGGGGGCTCCCACCAACTAGATTTGATCGATTGTGCCTCGGCGCCCCGTGCCTCTCGCCCCCTTGCTGGCGCCTGCAGCGCTGGATTCAGATCAGGCCCGAGCGCTGCTCAAGGCCCTGGCCGATCCGATCCGCTTGCAGGTGATCGAGGCGCTCGGCGGCGGCGAGCGCTGCGTGTGCGAGCTCACCGAGCAGCTCGGCCTGGCCCAGTCGAAGCTCTCCTTTCACCTCAAGGTGCTCAAGGAGGCGGGGCTGCTGGCCGATCGCCAGAGCGGCCGCTGGATCTACTACCGGCTGCAGCCCGAAGCGCTGGAACGTCTGCGCGGCTGGCTGGCGGAGCTGGCCGCCGGCTGCACCGTTCCCGCCAGGCCCTGCTGTTGATCGGCCATGGGCATCTTTGAACGGTTTCTCAGCCTCTGGATCACGCTGGCGATCATGGCCGGCGTGGCCATCGGCGCCCTGTTTCCCGGTGCGGCGGCGGCGATCGAGGCGCTGCAGGTGGCCCGTATCAACCTGCCGATCGCCCTGCTGATCTGGGGAATGATCTACCCCATGATGCTGGCGGTGGATTTCGGCGCCCTGGCCGGCGGCCCCCACTCCAGCCTGCGCCGCCAGCCGAAGGGCCTGATCGTCACCGTGGTGGTGAACTGGCTGATCAAGCCGCTCACGATGACCGCCATCGCCTGGCTGTTCATCCGCGGCCTGTTCGCTGCCTGGATCCCGGCCGCTCTGGGCGATCAGTACATCGCCGGCATGATCCTGCTCGGCGTGGCCCCGTGCACGGCGATGGTGTTTGTGTGGAGCCGCCTCAGCAATGGCGACCCCAACTACACCCTGGTGCAGGTGGCGATCAACGACCTGATCATGGTGTTCGCCTTTGCGCCGATCGCCGCCCTGCTGCTCGGCGTGAGCCAGGTGCTGGTCCCCTGGGACACATTGGTCACGGCGGTGGGCCTGTTCGTGGTGGTGCCACTGGCGGCAGGCTGGATCACCCGTGTGCTGCTGCGCAGCCCCGGGCGGATCGCGCGCCTGGAAGCGCGGCTCAAGCCACTGGCGATCGTGAGCCTGATCGCCACCGTGCTGGTGCTGTTTCTGGTGCAGGCGGGCGCGATCCTTGCCAACCCCCTGGCCATTGCCCTGATCGCCATCCCCCTGATCCTGCAGACCTACCTGATCTTCTGGATCACGGCCCAGTGGATGCGGCTCTGGCGCCAGCCCCATGCCATCGCCGCCCCCGGCGCCATGATCGGCGCCTCCAACTTCTTCGAGCTGGCGGTGGCGGTGGCCATCAGCCTGTTCGGTATCGATTCCGGAGCGGCCCTGGCCACCGTGGTGGGGGTGCTGGTGGAGGTGCCGGTGATGCTGTCGCTGGTGGCGATCGCCAACCGCAACCGGCGGCTGTTCCCGACGGCCGTTCCCTGACGGCATCGGGGGCTCCGTGATGGCCTTGGCGGCCCGGTGGTGATCGATGGGGCGTCGCGGCTGGGGGCGACATCCTGACGGTCGCTCGTCGATCCTCACCAGATGGGCTGTGATTACCCCCCGTTGGGGGCATCAGAGCCAGGCGCTCACGCTCGACACTGGAACCACCGATACCCAGAAGCTTTCCATGGCGAACCCCACCACCACCATCAACGCCAGCAGCTGCCTGGGGCGCACCTGTCTGAAATGGGGTGCCGATGGTGAACTCACGGCCCTCGACCTGGCCCTGGTGATGGAGCGTCTGGCCCAGGTGGATCAGGATGTTGCCGCCCTGCGCCAGGGCAGCCTGGATCGCGAACCATGCCCCTCGATCAGTTGAAGGCCCTTGCGGGGCCGGATGACTGCGGACATCAGAACATCCCTGCGACCCCAGCGGCAGCGGAGTTCCAACCTGGGGCGGGTGAGGCGAGGGCGCCGGCCAGCCATCAATAGAGGCTTTCCTCGGCATGGGTTTCGATGCTGCAATCCGATGTAGGGAAGGCCACGCAGGTGAGCACGAATCCGGCCGCGATCTGGTCTTCATCGAGGAAGGACTGGTCTTCCTGGTTCACGGTGCCACTGATCAACTTTCCGGCGCAGGATGAACAGGAGCCAGCACGGCAGGACACCGGCAGATCAATGTCCTGATCCGCCGCCGCATCGTAAATGGACTGGTTGTCGGCGCAGTCAATGGTGCGATTGAGCCCCTCGTTGGCATTGATGAGCGTGACCTTGTAGGTGGCCATGGCAGAATTGTGGGGAATGGGGTCCAGGCTGGACCGGTTCGCTGATCAGCCTGGTGGGTCAGGGTGCCGGAGGCCCAGTCCCCATCCGGGGAGGCCTGGCCACCGCCAAGGGGACGCCGCTGCAAGGGACGATCAGGGCCATGGGATGAAGCTGACCGGCTCATACTTCGCGATTGTGATCCGCCAGGCCCTGGTCGACAGGCCCTCCAGGCCGGTAAGAAACGCCGCCGTCTCACCGCCCGAAATCCAGTTCGCCTTGAGCAGGGGGAGCTGCTCGCTCATTCCCTCCAGCGGAAGTTCCACCAGCAGCAGGCTCGCCTCCCCAGCGGCCCGTTGCAGGGGGGCCTCCTCGCTGCGCTGCCAGAGGCGCAGCAGCAGTTCCAGTGCCAGGGTGCGTCCGTCTTCTCCGGGATCAACGGCACCGGCAGCGTCGGCTGCCTGGGATTTACCGGTGAGCGGCAGAGCGCGCTTGCCCTCAGACACCACCAGAGCCAGGGCAACCAGATAGGGAGTGTCGGCCATGGATTCGATCCTGCGGGGGCCGCACCACCCTGCCGGATCAACAGGTGCCGACACGATGCAGATCCGGAGAATGAGTAGAACCACCTGTATGACGGTCGATGTCGCCCGGCGATCGGCGGGTCGGGTATCCCGTCCAGGGATCAGGGAGGGTTACATTCACCGGGCCTATTCGGGCCCCGCTGGGGCCGTGTGCTGTTACCGCCATCACAGACCAGCTCAAGACCTATCGATCCGCCCTCGCCCAGGCCCAGGCCCAGGCCAATGGAGAGCAAGCGAACGCCAGCAAGATCCAGCAGCAGATCAGGGAACTGGAGGAGTTCCAGCAGCGCCACCCCGAGGAGGCTGAGGCTCCATCACCGTTTGAGGTGTTCTGCGATCTCAACCCCTCCGACATCAACTGCCGCGTCTACGACGACTGAACCGCAACCAGCTCACTGGCAGGCCTCTCCATCCCCAGGGGTTCTGCTGGCTCATTACGCTCCCAGCCAGAGGCAACCGCCGGGGCATGGTCCTGCCGCCCTTCCTGGCCAGTGGCAGGAAGGGGACCCATGAAGAAGGCCTGGAATCGGTCAGGATTCCAGGCAGGGGCGCCGTGGCGGCAAAAGGTCGCTCTCTGCTCCAGCACGCGTACCACACCTGCAAGACCTTCACCTCGACACACCGCGAGTGGGGATCAATTGCCCCCAAGCGGGGGCTTCGCCTAACCGGGCGGCTGCTTGATGATTCGATGCGTCCGCAATGGTGCTGCTGCCATGAGCCAGGCAACCTTCACCACCGCCCCCACGATCGGCGAGTTGCAAGCGAGTTATCCGCTGTACTGCAAGGCCCTGCGGATCCTGGTCCGGGAAGAGAAAACCATCCAGCAGATCCAGCGGACCGTCTGCTGGCACCGCCTGGAGACGCTGCATCACTGCCTGCCCCGGCAGTACAAGGATCCGAACCACCTCTACTTCCACCTCAAGCGAGAGCTCGGCCCGTAAGGCGTCTTCTGGTACTCATCCTCGGAGGCGATGTCGGCACTCGTCTGCCGCATTCACCCTCACCCGGCCAAAACCGGCCGTGCCGCTGGGCGGCAAGTACTGCCTGATCGACACCCCGATCAGCAACTGCCTCAACTCCGGAATTCTCAAGATCTACGCCCTAACCCAGTTCAACAGTCAATCGCTCAACCGCCACCTCAGCCTCACCGCCGCCCGTGAATATTCCATAGAGGGAATACTGGATGTGGCATGTCTGCCAGAACGCTGTCTGCGAGGACTGGTGGTACCAGCTCAGCGAGCAGGAGCAGAACGATGGGACAGCCGTCGTTGAGCTCGCTGCCACATGCGCGAATGACGCATTCAGTCCCATGGCGACCCCCTGCGTGTGTCAATCACCTCAACAGCCTGAACACCCAGCCCAAGCCATGACCCGCTCCTTCTCTGAACTCACCAAGGACTTCAGCCCTGAGTGCCGGGAGCGCATCGAGCAGCGCTAACAGCAGCTGCGTCAGGACATGACCCTGGCGGAACTGCGCAAGGCTTTTCCCTCACCCAGGACACGCTGGCCAGGAACCTCAACGTCAAGCAGGCCGAGATCTCCAAGATCGAGAACCGGGCCGAGGCCATGAATGAGAATGTCCATGCGTCCTTCGACGGAGGTTGTCGTGTTCACCAGAGCAGCCGGCAGGGGAAGGAGGCCAGGGCCGGGTCGAGGCTCACCAGTTGCAGGCCCTCCAATTCCGCTTGGGCCGCCAGAAGCCGATCGAAGGGATCCCGGTGGGCCTGCGGGTAGCCACCGGCGTGGACGCCATGACGCAACTGCACGGCCAACGGTTGAAAACCCTGGTTTTGCAGGAGGGAAGGCAGATCCTGCAGCAGCAGCCTTTCGGCGCCGGGAAGTTTGCCCAGGCGCGCTTTGGTGGCGAGCTCCCAGCCTGAGGCAGCACTCACAAAAACCTTGGCCGCTGGATCAGCGATGGCCGCCTGGGCGGGCATCGAAAGCTTCTCCGGCTCCGCCAACCACCAGAGCAGGGCATGGGTGTCCAGCAGGAGGGATGGGGCCATCAAACGGGCAAAGGAGCGTCAAAAGCATCAAGCTCCTCAGGGGGCAGGGGAGCCAGCAGCTCTTCGGTGGAGGGAAGCTGGAGGAGCCCACGCAGAACTCCGGGCTGGCGGCGGGGCTCAGCGGGCTCTAGGGGCACCAGCCGCGCCCAGGGCTTGCCGTCCTTGGCTACCAGAATCGTCTCGCCGGCATGGGCGGCATCGATCAGCCTGGAGAACTGGGTTTTGGCCTCGTGAACGTTGACAGTTCGCATGGAGGGCTCCGCTCCCGCGGTGAGGCTAGTCCAGGTGTGGACCCATCGCTGTTGCCATGGCGCTCCTCAGAGTGCCCACGCCCTGCCGGTGCCGGTGCCGGTGCGAGAGATCACGGGCGGTCGCCCTGCTCGCAGAAGAAGGGAACAAGAAGGCCCTCGCCGCCAAGGCCGATGCCACCTGCTGGGTGGAGACTCCGGCCCGCACCAGCGATGAATCTCGCTTCCTGGTCGTCGCCTGTCTTCACGGGCGTCATTGGACCGCCGTGATCACCTACCGCCTGCAGGTCATCCGTCTGATCTCCGTCCGCCGCTCCCGCCCCGAGGAGGTGCAGCTCTATGAACAGCTCTGAATTCGATCGACGCTTCGAGGAGGGGGAGTCCGTGATCGATGCGCTTGACCTGTCCGCCGCCCGTCGCCCCCGGCTGGAGCAGAGGCGTGTCAACGTCGATTTCCCGATCTGGATGGTCGAGCAGCTCGACCAGGAAGCCTCACGTCTGGGGGTGACACGCCAGTCGATCATCAAGGTCTGGCTGGCGGAAAGGCTTGATCGCCGCAGGGATCCTGCTGATGCCCCCGCATCCGAAGCGTTGCCGACCTGACGGCCTGGCCACTGTGCCCGTGCCGTCGTCAGCCCTCAGCCTCGTTGCGGCATCCCCAGCTCCTGCATCCGCTTCCAGAAGCCGCTCTTGCGGGCATGGTTCTGGCGGATTCCAGCCAGGTAAGCGTCGTGGCTCGGGATCTCCCCCCAATCGGCGATGCGGTGACTGAGCGGCTCGCAGCTCCGCAGATGGTGGGCGGCATGGCCGTAGCGGCTGGAGCGGGCATTGGCCAGGGTGAAGTCCACCATCGATCGCAAGGCGATGGTCGCCGCGAGTGGATGCGCCTGGCTCAGCTTCTCGGCGGCGGCCCCCAGCAGGGTGTAGTGGTCTCCATCGAGCTGGCTGCGGCGCTTGAGCACGAGCTCTGAGGCCCGGCCGAGGCTGGAGGGCCAATGGATCAGGAAGCTCAGCGCCTGAGCCACCGAAGGATGGGCCAGGGCCTGCTCGATCGCCCGCTGCTCCGCCGGCCCATCCTCAAAGGCCGGCAGGCGATCGAGGTACTCCCGCAGCACATCCGAGCGAAGGCAGCGCGTGAACAGGCTCCAACGGGCGGCCTGGGCCTCGTCCTGCCGGGCCAGGGCTTCCAGGGTGTCGATGTGGGTGTCCTCCCACTCCATCTCCGGCCAGCGGCTGCGATCGGGCGTTGCGTTGGTGAGGAATGCCAGCGCGTCTTCCGGCCGCCCAACCGCCAGCAGTCGCCGGGCGATGCCGGTGGCGATGCGCGGGAAGCGCTGCTGCTCGGGCGTGTACTGGGCGATGTAGGCATCGACATCGCCCATCGCCGTGGCCACGTCCTGAAGGCCCAGCTTCACGGTCCACTGGCGCGAGCCTTCCTCGCGCTCATGGGCGTAGGTGGGGCCGCCGGAGCCCCAGCCCACCTGCTGCCACTCCTGCCGCGGCGGCACGGGAACCGGCTGCTCGGCCAGCTGCTCGAACCGCGACTTGAGCAGCGCCAGACCCTCCGGCCCCAGCGCCTGCTTCAGCTGCGCGATCACTCCGTCGAAGACGCCATAGCCGTTGTCGCAGAAGGCCTCGAACACCTGCTCCGCCAAGGTGGCAGGGTCAGGCGGTGCCGCCTCGGTGAGCCGGCCCAGCTGGCCCATCGCCTGGCGAAACAGATCACCAAACAGCCCGCTGCTGTCATCGCAGCGGCCCAGCACGTTGTTGCCCAGCTCCAGGAACTGCCACAGCAGCTCCCGGGCGGCCGCGGGCTCCGCCTGGGCGATCGGCCCGGTGATCGCCTCCAGCTGCAGGGTGAGCTCCTTGAGCACCGCCCGGCGCTGCTCACGCTCCAGAAAGCTCCGCGCGCGGGCGATGGTGGCCAGGCGCTGGCGCACCTGGGCAACGGCGTCCTGGGGACTGGTGGCGTTGGCAACAGCCAGGCGGATGCGGCGCTTGATCGCCGGATCGCTGCCGGCCAGCTCCAGCAGCAGCTCCGCCAGGCACTCGGGGCCCAGGGCGATCAGGGTCTGGTTGGTGAGGGCGGGGGGACGGGGCACCGATGGGGGCCACGGAACGGAACCCCAGCCTGGCCGATCTGGACGAGCCGAATGGCGAAGCCTGATGCAATCGCCAGCACCCCAGGACAGAGCCCCGGCATCGCCCTGCCATGGCAGATCATGATGCCATCAGGCAACTCATAAGCCGTTTAAGCTGTCATCACTCACCCTCCTGCTCTGGCCGACGGCTTGCCCCAGCTCAGTCCCCTCGTTCAGCAGCCCCCGGCGGCCCTGGAGCAGGCCCTGCAGCGGCTGGGGCGCAACATCCGCACCGCCCGGCTGCGGCGCCGCTGGCGGCTGGAGGATGTGGCCGAGCGGCTGGGCGTGAGCCGCTTCACCGTGGCCGATGTGGAGCGCGGCAAGCCCGGCACCTCGATCGCCGCCTACCTCGGTGCCCTCTGGGTGCTGGGGCTGCTCGATCAGCTGGAGGCGGTGGCCGATCCCGATCGGGATGGCGAGGGCAAGGCCCTGGAGGCGGCCCGCCAACCGGGCCAGGCCCCCCGCCGCCAGCGTTTCGACGACGACTTCTGATCAGCCTCGCCCATTCACCTTGCCCAGCCCTGGCGCTCGCCTGTCATGCCATCGGATCTCGAGTGCTACGTCTACGTGGTCCCACCGGGCGGCACGGAGTTCGTCACGGCGGGCCGGTTTTCGCAGAGCCGCGATCGCCAAGGCCAACCGGTGGGCACGTTCGTCTACGGCCGCCGCTACCGGGAGCGAGCCGACGCGGTGGAGCTCGATCCCGTGCAGCTGAGGCTGCGCCAGGGCCCCTTCGAGACCGCCCGGCTGGGGGGCTTCTTCGGGGCGCTGCGCGATGCCCTGCCGGATCACTGGGGCCGGCGGGTGATCGCTCGCCATGGCGGGATGGGGGAGCCCAGCGATTTCGATCTGCTGCTGCTCGGGCCGGATGACCGCTGCGGTGCGGTGGGCTTCGGCCGCGGCGTAGAACCGCCGGCGCCGCAGCGTCGTTTTCACCGCACGCTCGATCTGGAGCGGATCAAGCAGGCGGCCGATGCGATCCTCCGCGAGGAACCCCATCGAGCAGGCTCGGCCCTGGAGCAGGTGGAGGAGCTGATCGGCCAGGCCGGAACCTCCATGGGCGGCGCCCGCCCCAAGGCCACCGTGGAGGCCGATCAGGCTCTCTGGCTGGCCAAGTTCCCAGCGCCTTCCGACAGCTGGAACCAGCCGCGCGTGGAGCACGGCCTGCTGCTGCTGGCCCGGCGCTGCGGGCTGCAGGTGGCGGAGAGTCGCCTCACACGCGTCGGCGATGCCGATGTGCTGCTGGTGAAGCGCTTTGATCGCGACTGGAGCGAGGCGGGATACAGACGCCATCGCATGATCAGTGCCCTCACCCTGCTTCAGGCCGAAGACAGCGCTACCGATCGGGCCAAGTGGTCGTATCTGCTGCTGGCCGATGAGCTCCGCCGCGTCAGCGCCCAGCCGGCGGCGGACCTGCAGGAGCTGTTCGGCCGGATCTGCTTCAACGCGGCGGTCTCGAACATCGACGACCATCCCCGCAACCATGCGCTGCTGGCCCGCTCCCGCAGCTGGCAGCTCAGCCCCGCCTACGACCTCACGCCGGCCCCCCTGCAGGCCGAGACCCGCCGCGACCTGGCGATGGCCTGCGGCCTGGTGGAGCGCAGCCCCAGCCGCTGGGCCAACCGCCGGGCGATCCTGGCCGCGGCGGGCCGGTTTCTGCTGCAGCCGACCGAAGCCGAAGCGATCGCCACGCAGATCTTCACCACCGTGGCCAGCAGCTGGGAGGCCAGCCTGCGCGAAGCCTCCGTGAGCCCCGGCGACTGCCAGCGCATCAGCCGCGCCTTCCTTTATCCGGGTTTGGAGCTGGAGCCGGAGGTGGCGGAGTGATGGCCGCGCCACTGCTCGCCGCCCAGCACAGGAACAATCCACCCATACGGCACCCCTGGCACGCCCCGCTCCCCCCGTCCATCGCTGATCTGCCACCTTCCTGAAGTCATCCCCCCTGATGCCCCCCACCATCGACTTCAAGCGCCTCTTCAAGCTCCGCCTGGTGGTGGCCCGCCACGGCGAGATGGACGCAGCGCGTTGGTGGAACACCCAGGCGGTGCTGGGTCTTCGCGGCGTCTCGGTGCTGAAGCGACGTTGTGGCTAGTACGGATGGCGGCGGGACGGTTCGTTACATGGCGTCACTGCTGTCATCGGCTGCCTTCGGTGCCGGGTTTAGGCCTTGCCTGCAGCAAGGGGGCTCGCAGTGGCTGCAGCCGCTGCCGTGGGTGGGGCCTGCCCACCAGCCGCGGGTCGAAACTGCTCACAGGTGTGAGCGGAAGTGTAAGCAGTTTGCCCTCAGAGCTTGGCACGGGTGGCCAGGGGCAGTCAGCGGCTTCCACGCTGAAAGCCGTTGCCCTGACTGGATTCCGGGGCAAAATCAAGCCCCTGACTGAAACGCCCCCTGATGGATTCGAACCATCGACCGGCTGCTTAGAAGGCAGCTGCTCTATCCAGCTGAGCTAAGGGAGCATGGAGGGCATTGTGCCAGCGTTCGACGGCCCGGCCACACCGGTGCCCCCCGTACAGTGGACGAGCTCGCCTGAACTGTTCCATGGCCGCCACCCGGCTCAGCGACAGCCAGAAATCAGAGCTGGTTGGGCGCTTCCGGGAGGGTTCCAGCAGCCAGGAGCTGGCGGACAGCTACGGCTGCAGCGCCAACACCGTCATCCGGGTGGTTCGCCTGGCGCTCGGCGATGAGGAGTACGGGCGCCTCAAGGCGGAGCGCTCGCGCCGGCGCAGCCGGACGGCGACAGGTGAGGCCGAGGCGGCCGATGACCCGCCAACCCTGCAGACGGCCCTGCCCATCAGCACCCCCGATCCGGAGCCGCAGCCCGCCATCCCGGCCAGGAGCATGCCCGCTCCGCCCCGGCGCCTGCGGGTGTCGGCAGCGGGGAAGGCTGAGCCGGCGGCGGAGAAGCCCGAGACGGTGGCGGAGGATGGTCCGGCGGTGCTCGCCATCGAGGATGCCGACGATTTCGGCGCCGATGACGACGACCTGCTCACCAGTGACGGCGACGACGACGGCGACGATGAGGGTGCCGACGACGGACCCGATGGGGCGGCCGACCCGTTCCAGCCCATTCCCGTGGTGCTGCTCGACGACGGTGCCCCGGCTGCTGGCGACGGCCGGCTCCAGCCCCTGGCCACAGCCGCCCTGCCCTCCTCTGCCTACATGCTGGTCGACAAGACCGTGGAACTGCAGGCGCGGCCCCTGAGCGAGTTCCCGGAACTGGGCCGCCTGCCCGCCGCGGAGCTGGAGCGCCAGGCCCTGGTGGTGTTCCTCAATCCCCGCCAGGCCAAGCGCCAGTGCGGCCGCACCCAGCGGGTGATCAAGCTGCCCGACCTCAAGGTGTTCGAACTCACTGCCCCCTACCTGCTCGCCCAGGGCATCAGCCGGGTGGTGATCGAGGGTTCCCTCTACGCCCTGCCCGGCAGCTGACTGCTCACGGCTGACGGCTCAGCCCTCGTCGCCTGGGGGAGCGCCGGGCAGCAGCAGCGCCGCCGTGGCACCGCCGCTGATCACCCCCAGCACCAGGGCCACCCCCACGATGAAGCCCGCGGGCAGCGGGGCGCTGCGGGTGAAGCCGAAGCGCAGCTGGGGCCTCACCTCCAGGTTCTGGGCCCCGAGGCAGAGCAGGGTCAGCAGCAGGGTGCCGCCCAGCAGGCTGCCGCACAGGAGGCGCAGGCGCAGGAGCATGGGGCGTCGCAGGACCGGTCCGCTCAGTCTGACGGCTCGCGGTGCAGCAGGGCATAGAGGTCCCGGCGGCTGTGGCCGCTGCGCTCGGCCAGGGTGCGGGCGGCCTCCCGGTTGCTGAGGCCGCCCGCCACCAGCCCCTCGAGGGCGGAGCGCAGGTCGGCCTCGTCCCAGACGGGGGCCGCCGCCGGGGGGGCGCCGCCCAGCACCAGGGTGCACTCCCCCTGGGGCGGCGTGCGGCGGAAGTGCTCCAGGGCCGCCGCCACCGTCGGACCCACCTGCTCCTCGTGGCGCTTGGTGAGCTCCCGCGCCACCTGCAGGGGCCTGTCGCCCAGCACCGCCAGCAGGTCCTCGAGCAGGGCCAGCAGCCGGTGGGGCGCCTCGAACAGCACGAGGGTGCGCTCCTCCCCCGCCAGGGCTTCCAGGCGCTGGCGCCGGGGACCAGCCTTCGGCGGCAGGAACCCCTCGAAGCAGAAGCGGCCCGTGGGCAGGCCGCTGCTCACCAGGGCGGTGGTGACGGCGCTGGGGCCGGGCACACAGATCACCGGGCGGCCGGCGGCGCGGGCGGCGGCCGCCAGCTCCTGGCCCGGATCCGACACCCCCGGCAGGCCGGCATCACTGATCACGGCGATGGCTTCGCCCGCCTCCAGGGCCGCCAGCAGCTGGGGGATGCGGGCCGTCTGGTTGTGCTGGTGGAAGCTCAGCAGCGGCGCCCGGATACCGAGCTGATGCAGCAGCAGGCCGCTGCGGCGGGTGTCTTCGCAGGCGACCCGGTCGGCCGCCGCCAGCACACGGCGGGCGCGGGGGGAGAGGTCGTCGAGGTTGCCGATGGGGGTGCCCACCAGATAGAGAACGCCGGCGGCGGGTTCGTGCTCCTGCACCGGATCCTGCACAATGCCGTTTTCAACTCTCCATGATGCCGTCTTCCTTCGCCCTGCCCGACGGCATCGGCCGTGAGCCCCTGCTGGCGGAACTGCGCCGGCTGGCCTGGGGGGCGGCCGACATCCTGCGGGCCTATGCCCGCGGCGAGCAGCCCCCCTACGGCTTTCCGCCGGCCATGAGCGTCGACCACGGCGGCGAGGGGCCGGTGTCGGCGGCGGATCTGGCGGTGAACCGCTGGCTGCTGGAAGGCCTGGCCGCGGCCTTCCCGGCCGCCGGCTGGACCCTGCTGAGCGAGGAGACCGCGTCCGAGGTGCTGGTGCCGGGCCGGCCCCTGGCGGCCGAGTGGCTGTGGATCCTCGATCCCCTCGATGGCACCAAGGACTTCCTGCAGGGCACCGGCGAGTACGCCGTCCATCTGGCTCTGGTACAGGGCCAGCGGCCGGTGCTGGGGGTGGTGCTGCTGCCGGAGCCCGAGGAACTCTGGTTCGGGCTGGTGGGGGCGGGCGAGGCCGGCGCGGCGGGGGAGGCCTGGCGCGAGAACCGGGCCGGCGAGCGCACCCCCGCCAGCCTCAGCGGCCGCGGCGAGGAGCTAGTGCTGGTGGCCAGCCGGAACCACCGCGACGGACGGCTGGAGCAGCTGCTGGCCGAGCTGCGGCCCGCCCGCAGCCTGGCGATCGGCAGCGTCGGCGGCAAGGTGGCCACGATCCTGCGCGGGGAGGCCGACCTCTACCTCTCCCTGTCGGGCCGCAGCGCCCCCAAGGACTGGGACATGGCCGCCCCGGAGGCGGTGCTGGTGGCCGCCGGCGGTGCCTTCAGCCATGCCGATGGCCGGCCTCTGCTCTACAACAGCGGCGATGTGCGCCAGGCGGGCTGCCTGATCGCCAGCCACGGCCCGGCCCACGCCGACCTCTGCCGCCGGGCGGCGGCGGCGATGGCGGCGATCGACCCGGGTTTCGCGGTGTGATGCAAAGCCACCTGATTCAGCAGGCGAGCAGCGTCAACCCGCAGGTTCGTGCGGCCTCCAGAAGGGCGTTGTCGCGACTGGCCAGGGGGACTCCTCCACGCATCTCCAGTTCCAGATAGGCCGCGTCGTGCCAGACGACGCTGGGATCAGCAGGATCGATGCCCAGGTCAAGCTGCACCACCAGGTCGAGGAAGCGGCACCGATCCGCCGCGGTGATCCGGCCGCGCCTTTCGGCCATCAGCAGCACGTTCGCCAACTCCCAGAGAAACGGCGCCGGTGCCCGGATGTCGGCCTCGGCGACGAACCTCAGCACCGGCGGCCTTCGTCCCGCAACGCACGGATCGAAAGGCCGTTGAGGTGCCGGCCGTCGGCGAAGCTGCGGAGATGGCTGATGGCCTCCAGGCGCCGCTCTCGGCCACTGGACGCAACGGGGACCAGTCGTGCGGTCTCCCGTGGCGGGTGATCAGGATCTCCTCACCCCTGGCCACCTCCTCCACAGGCTGGAGAGGTGGGTCTTGGCCTCGAAGGCCCCGACGGTCTTCATCGGCAGGTTTCAACCAGTTGCCAACCAGTTCTGGGGGGGAGGGCCCGGCCGTCCGGCCGGGCCCCCGCAGCGATCAGACCGCCGCCGGCTCCTGCTGGGGAACGCCCCGCAGGGTGAGGTTGATGCGGCCGCGGTTGTCGATCTCCCGCACCCGCACCGTCACCTGGTCGCCGACGTTGACGACGTCCTCGACCTTCTCGACCCGGGCTTCGGAGAGCTGGGAGATGTGGATCATCCCCTCCTTGCCGGGCAGGATCTCCACGAAGGCGCCGATCGGGATCACCCGGGTGACCGAGCCGTTGAACACCTCCCCTTCGCTGACGCGACGGGTGAGGCCCTCGATGATGCGCTGGGCCTCTTCGGCGGCGGCGCCGTCATGGCTGGCGATCGTGACGATGCCGCCGTCCTCGATGTCGATCTTGGTGTTGGTGCGCTCGGTGATGCCCTTGATGGTGCGGCCGCCGGGACCGATCACGGTGCCGATCAGTTCCGGATCGATGCGGAAGCTGAGCAGGCGCGGGGCGTGGGGGGAGAGGACGTCGCGGGGCTTGTCGATGGCCTCGAGCATCTTGCCGAGGATGTGCAGCCGGGCCGGGCGGGCCTGATTGATGGCTTCGGCAATCGTTTTCACCTCCAGGCCGGTGATCTTCATGTCCATCTGCAGGGCGGTGATGCCCTTCTCGGTGCCGGCCACCTTGAAGTCCATGTCGCCGAGGAAGTCCTCGATGCCCTGGATGTCGGTGAGGATGCGCACCTCCTCTCCCTCCTTGATCAGACCCATGGCCGCGCCGCTCACCGGGGCCGCCAGGGGAACGCCGGCGTCCATCAGGGCCAGGGTGCTGCCGCACACCGAGCCCATCGAGGTGGAGCCGTTGGAGCTGAGGCACTCCGACACCACCCGCAGCACGTAGGGGAAGCTCTCCTTGGAGGGCAGCACGGGGATCAGGGCCCGCTCGGCCAGGGCGCCGTGGCCGATCTCGCGGCGACCGGGGGAACGCATCGGCCGGGTCTCACCGACCGAGTAGGGGGGGAAGTTGTAGTGGTGGAGGTAGGTCTTCTCGCTGTTCGGATTGAGGTCGTCCATCTCCTGGGCGTCGCTCGGGGTGCCGAGGGTGGCGCAGGAGAGCACCTGGGTGAGCCCGCGCTGGAACAGGCCCGAGCCGTGCACACGCTTGGGCAGCACGCCGGCGGCGGCCTGGATGGGGCGCACCTCGTCGAGGCTGCGGCCATCCACCCGCTTGCCCTCGACGAGGATCTGCTGGCGCATCAGCTTCTTGGTGAGGCTCTTGTAGGTGTTGCCGAGCAGCTTGCCGTTGCCGCTCACGGCCACCTTGATCGGATCCTCGCCGTCGAGGGCGGCGATCTTCTCGGCCACCTCGGCCTTGATGGCATCGAGCTTCTCGTCCCGTTCGGTCTTGGTCTGCTCGAACTGCTTGAGCACCTCGCCGATGCCCTGTGCGCATTCCGTCTCCAGGTAGGCGGGCAGGGCGGGGTCTTCGCTGCGCTCCTCCGGCAGCACCTGCTCGATGCCGAGCTCCTTGAGCAGGGCCAGCTGGGCGCGGATCAGTTCACCGACGGCCTCGTAGCCGAAGTCGATGGCCTCGATCACGTCCAGTTCGGGCAGCTGATTGGCGCCCGCCTCCACCATCACCACGCCGGAGGGGGTGCCGGCCAACACGAGATCGAGCTCGCTGCGCTCGATCTCGCGGAAGCTGGGGTTGAGGACGAAGTCGTCGCCGAGCAGGCCGACGCGCACGGCGGCCATGGGGCCCATGAAGGGAATCTTCGCCAGCAGGGTGGCCATCGAGGCGCCGGTGACGGCGAGCACGTCGGGCGGAACCCGCTCATCGAGGGACATGCAGGTGGCGACGATCTGCAGGTCGTCCCGCAGCCAGCCGGGGAACAGGGGCCGCATCGGCCGGTCGATCAGACGGGCCGCCAGGGTGGCCCGCTCCGGCGGGCGGCTCTCGCGCCGCATGAAGCTGCCGGGGATGCGACCGGCGGCGTAAAGGCGTTCTTCGTAGTCGCAGATCAGGGGGAGGAAATCGATGCCTTCGCGCCCTTTCGAGCGGGTGGCGGTGACCAGAATTGCCGTATCACCGCATTCCACCATCACCGAGCCCCCGGCCTGGGGCGCAAATCGGCCGTTGGTCAGCCGGATCTCCCGACCATCGAAGGAGATCGACTGAGTGTGTCCTTGCACTGGGCGTTATGTCCGTTTTGTTGTCGCTGACCATTCTCGCATCCGCCCTTCCGGGCCATGAAGAAGGCGCCCTCGCGGGGCGCCTGAGGTGGGGGAAAGCCGTTGCGGCGAAAGGGCCGAAGCCCGCTGTTCACCAGCTCGACTTGACCACGCCGGGGAGCTCGCCCTTGTGGGCCCGCTCGCGCAGCTGGTTGCGGCAGAGGCCGAAATCGCGGTAGTAGCCGCGGGGCTTGCCGGTGGCCCAGCAGCGGTTGCGGATGCGATTGGGGGCGCTGTTGCGGGGCAGCGACTGCAGCTTGCGGTGGATCTCCAGGCGCTCCATCGGATCGCCGGCCGCATCGAAGGCCTCCTTGAGGGCGGCACGGCGCGCCGCGAAGCGCTCCACGATCCTGCGGCGCTTCACGTCACGCGCGATCATCGACTTCTTCGCCATGCGGCCGGAGGAGAGGGAAACGTCAGCCGGCCATCGTACCGCCTGGCCCGCCCTGGCCTCCCATGGTCAGAGGCCCGGGTGGCTGGGGCAGAGATCGGACAGGCTGCAGCCGGCGCAGCGGGGCCTGCGGGCCACGCAGACGGCCCGTCCGTGGAAGATCAGCCGGATCGAGAGGTTCTCCCAGTCCGGCCGCGGCACCAGCTTCATCAGATCGGGTTCGATCTTCTTCGGGTCACTGTGGCGGGTGAGCCGCAGGCGGTTGGCCAGGCGCTTGACATGGGTGTCGACGGTGACGCCGGCGTTGATGCCGAAGGCGTGGGCCAGCACCACGTTGGCGGTCTTGCGGGCCACCCCCGGCAGGGTCAGCAGCTCCTCCATCGACGCCGGCACGGCGCCCCCGTGGCGTTCCATCAGCAGGCGGGAGGCGGCCACGATGTGCTTGGCCTTGTTGCGGTAGAAGCCGGTCGACTGCACAAAGGGCTCGACCGCCTCGCTCTCGACGGCGGCGGCGGCGGCGGCATCGGGGAAGCGCTCGAACAGGGCCGGGGTCACCTTGTTGACCCGCTCGTCGGTGCACTGGGCCGAGAGCATGGTGGCCACCAGCAGCTCCCAGGGGGTGCGCCAGTCGAGGGAGCAGGTGGCCTCCGGGTAGAGGACGCCGAGGCGCTCGAGGATCAGCGGCGCCCGGGTGCGGGGGCTTGGGAAGCGGGGCACCTCAGCGGCTGAGCAGCTGCTGGATGGCGGGCAGCTGGCTGGTGTCCTTGACGATCAGCACCAGGGAGAGGCCCACCAGGAAGACGAAGCCCGACTGCATGAAGGCCATCTGGTAGCGGTCGGAGAGGGGGCGGCCCCTCACGCCTTCCAGCAGCAGCAGGGCGAACTGGCCACCGTCGAGCAGGGGCAGGGGCAGGGCGTTGAGCACCGCCAGGTTGATCGAGATCAGGGCGGTGAACAGGAACAGGCTGCTGCCGCCCTGGCTGGCCAGCGAAGCGCCCATCTCGACGATCTTCACCGGCCCGGACACCTGGGGGGCGGTTTCGCCGAAGTGGGTGAGCAGGGTGGCGAAGCCCTCGACGGTGCGGCGGGTGAGGACGATGAAGTCGTGGCTGGCCTGCCGGATCGGCTCCAGCGGGCTGGTGGGCGGCCGGAAGGACTCGCTGCCGTTGGGCTGCAGCTGGGCGCCGATGCGGCCGATGCCGCCGCTGCCGGTGGGGGTGAGGGGCAGCTGGAGGAGGGTGCCGTTGCGGTCGGCCTGCAGGCGCAGGGTGCGGCCTGGGGCGTCCTTGATGCGCTCCACCAGGGCCAGCACCGCCTCCTGGCCGCCGGCGAGGGGGATGCCATCGACCGCCACGATGCGATCGCCGGGCAGCAGGCCGGAGCCGGCGGCCGCCTGGCCGGGCTGCACGGCGGCCACCACCACACCGGGGGTGGTGCTGAAGCCAGAGGGGATGCCGAGCACCAGGCCCTGGGCCAGCAGCACGCTCCAGGCCAGCAGCAGGTTGGCGATGACGCCGGCGGCGATCACCAGGGCCCGCTGGTGCAGGGGCCGGTTGCCCATCAGATCGGGATCGTCGGCGGCGATGGTGCTGTCTTCCTCGTCGTCGGGGAAGGACACGAATCCGCCCAGGGGGATGGCGCGGATCGCGAACAGCACGCCGCGGCGCCGCCACTGGATCAGGGCGGGCCCGAAGCCGATCGAGAAGCCGCTGACCCGGATGCCCTGCCAGGTGGCGGCGAAGAAGTGGCCGGCCTCGTGCACCACGATCAGGCCCGCCAGGATCGCCAGCGCCGTCAGTACACCCATGCCGTCGGCCGCATCCATCGTTGGCTCCATTCTGCGGCAGCCGCCCTGCTGCCGTGCCGCTGGCCAGGGCCGTGCCGCTGGCCGGAGCTGTCAGATCCTGGAAAGAAGGCGTTAAAGTGACGAGTTAACCGTTGACGATCGAGAGGATGTCACCGGAGCAGACAGCAAATCAGCATCAGCCTGCTGAGAGGCGCGGCGCACTGCGTTACGTACTGCCCCCGGGAGTGTCCGCCAGCATGGGCCTGTCTTCCGGCCGCACAATGTATGTGACGTTGAACAACATCAGCCGAACGGGGGCCTGCGTCGTGCGCCGGGGACCCCTCGAGGTGACGGCCAACGAGGAGGTGGTGCTCGACATCAGCGACTACGAGAAGCACCAGAGCATGACCCTGCCGGCGCGGGTTCAGTGGGTGAACGCCGGCGGCTACAACACGTTGGTCGGGCTGGCGTTCCGCGAAGGACCGCTGCTGCCCGGCACCATGCTGGATCAGTATTTCGACCAGACCCTGAGGACACCAGGCAGGGCAGGGGCCTGAGTGGGCGGCAGCCCAGGGTGGATGAGCGGCCCAGCCTGTTCACAGCTCCCGCATGGGGAGATCGGCACCTGAATACAGGCTGAGAGTGCGGGTCTGGGTGGTGGATGTGCCTGGAATGCTCATGGTGATGTCGAGCGTGGCCCAGCTGCAGTCGGGTGAGACCTTTGTAATAAAGGCAGAAATGTTGGTGGCTACAGTCTGATCATTGGAGACGGTCGTACTGAGGGTGCCATCTTCGTTGATGGCAGGGCCGTCACGCCTCAGATCGGTGCCATCGAGATAGAAACGAACCACCCGGTAGTCGGTGGTGTTGATCGGAATCAGCAGCCGCACATCACTGCCTGTGGCTGGGGTGCTGACTCCGGTGCTGAGATTGCCGCAGGGGGAGACTCGCACGGGGTTGCAGGGGGTATCCGGGGATGTGGCGGTGGTGCGAGGGTCGGTATCAGCGCGCAGAAGGCAGGCTTCCCTGAACTCTTCACGCAACAGAGTGGAGAGCTTCCGGAAACGCCGATCCAGGGTGGCGGTGATGCTGATGGTGTCGGTGAGGCGGATCTGCTGAATGGTGAGAACGGTGACCACAGCCATGGTGAGCACCAAAAGCGTGGTGGCGGTGAGAAGCTCGACAAGCGTGAAGCCTGCAGCCGTGGTCTTGGAGGCAGCGCGGGCTGGGGTCGGTGGGAGCATGATCAGTCCCAGGTGTCACAGTCGTCGGCCACATTGCCGCTGCTGGCGCGGATGCCTCCCACCATGGAGGCGAGTTCGACCCTCACGCATCGCACGGGGGCGCCATTGTTGGCCACGATCCTGATGGTGGCCCGCACCCCGCCGGCGACCACACCCGCACGACGGGAAAACACCAGGGTTGAGCTGCTGTTCGGGTTGAACGTCGTGGCGACGTTGTAGGTGCCGATGGTGCCGGTTCCGGGCAGCTGGAAGTCCTGCGGTGCGCAGCGGGGGTCACTGTTGGGGGCCAGGCTGGCAACCGTGGCTCCCGGCGGAAGATTGTTGCCCGTGGTGAACGAAACCCTGCAGGGGCCGACATTGCCAGACTGGGCCGCTACGGCTTCAAGCCAACCGAGAAGGCCCTGGGTGGCGGCATAGGCCTGCTCATTGCGGTTGAAACTCAGAGAGGCCGTTAAAGCCACAGATCCGAGAATGCCAATGATCGCGATCGTGACCATCAGTTCTGTGATGGTGTAGGCCGCAGTGGCTGATGATCGGATCGGTCGCGCTGGCATGGGTACAGGACGGTTCAGGTGCAGTAGCTGGCCATGGTTGGCCGGATGTAAACCTGCCGGGCCACACGATCATTGATGGTGTCAGTGAAGATGACGCGTAGGATCTTATTGTCTCGGATTTCGGTTGTCCGCGTTACACCGGCGGCAACCAGCCGATCAATCGGGACGGCGTTGACGGATGTCTGAAAAGGAGTCATGAAGTTGTCGTTATTCCGGCAGAGCTGATCCACCGCAAGCGGTTCGGATGGGGTGGTGGTATTGGGAAAGGGTGTGGTTGTGGAGGTCAGATCCATGGCCGGGTAGTAGTAGCTGGAGGATCGCCAGTCTTTGGTGAGGCATGGGGCGTTCGGGTTTGCTGGAGGGGTGGTGGTGCTGACGGTGGTGAGAATGGCTGTGGTGCAGATTCCAGAGCAACAGGTGTAACGACGTGCCAATACTCTGATCTGACTGATGTTGTCATCGATGCTTCGTTGCATCTCCACCCAGGGCTGATTCAAAGTATCAGCAGGGCTTGGCTTCCGGCTGGCGCCTCGCCAACGCCAGCAGCGCCGTGATGTCGTGACACACCGCCTGCAATCCGGAGCGGATCGACTGAAATCCATCCAGCCGCAGCAGATTCAGGGCTGCCGTCCGCAGCGAGGCCAGCGCACCGGCGCCGTTGCCCCGGTAGCGATGGGCGTCCTCATGGAGCTGGGTATCGCGGATCCAGTGCCAGCCTTCCAGGCTCCAGCGGTCCCGCACCAGACGCAGCAGGGCTTCTGGCGTGGTGCGCAGGCTGGTGAGAAACAGGTGGGTGGCACGGAAGGGCTGGCCATCCCTGCGGCCCTCGGTGACCACCTCGACGATCCAGCTGGTGCCGCTCCAGGCCGAGCGGATGTGCTCTGGGGCCTCTTTTGCCCGCAATGTCCACGTGATCTCGCGGCCGTGGCCGACCTCGTGATCCGTTGCCACGAAAGGGATCTTGCGCGTTCCCTGGAACTGGCTGCGGATCTGGCGGTGCAACGTCTTCTGGTTGGCTTTCACCGTCAGCAGGAAGTCGGCCCCCTGCTCCTGCAGGAGTTGAAAAACGGTTGCTGCGTGTGCAGGGCATCCGCCTGGATCAGCACACCCTCCAGCTCCAA
>NZ_JACJSZ010000003.1 GCF_014698445.1 Microcystis elabens FACHB-917 | reverse complement strand
GGATCCATGGGTCATACCTCCAGAAGGAAAGATAAAGGGACACAGCACATCGATGGATGCGCATTCCTCAGTGTCTTTCTCTGCTGGCTCTGTGGCATTGAGGCGCAGCCAACCGCCGCACTCAGCCGCAGTCGGCTGGTCGTATCGGCGACGCAATGGCCGCTCTCGAAGGGAGATGGGTTATAATTGGCTGTTGGAATCTGCCGCGTAGCGGCTTAGTTCAACGCTACTTGGATGGTTTCCGTGAACCACCCTGCCGGCTCTGCTCCTTTCCGTGAACCACCTCCGCCCAGCAAGCGAGATCTTCGCTGCCACAACCGCTTTCAGGCAATTGTGTCCATAACGGACAGTGGTTAATGGACCCGGTATCCACATGGTGCGGCTGCCGCAGCAGGTCGGCTGGGCTGATGACTCCCATCGGGCCGCGCTTGAGGACGTGGGTGTAGATCATGGTGGTGTCGAGATCCGAGTGGCCCATCAGTCCTGAATGGTTCGGATATCTTGCCCGCGCTCCAGCAGATGGGTTGCGAACAAATGGACGAACGTGTGGCAACCTGTCGGTTGGTGAGGCCGGCGCATTTTACGGTTTGCTTCACTGCCTTTTTTGTACCACACTTGGATCCTGATGATGGCGGCCTTCTTTTCCACTGTCGGCGTCCTTCCAGCGATTCCTCTGGGGAAAGACCCATTGCCAACCCCATTCCCGCTCAGCGTGCCGATATTCTTTCGCCAACGCATGCGGCAGGATTACCGATCCGCAACCCGCAAGCAGATCCTGCTGATGCATTTCACGAACAGTCTGGAGATGATGCATCATTGCCTCGAACTGTTGCAGGGGAATGACGTGCGGCGATCCTTGCCGCCTTTGCCATTCCTTCCGGTACGCTCCCAGCGTTCGCCATCCAGATCCTGCACTCTTCAACGCAACGCTTCCATCAGTCGCAGCTCACTCCCATACAGCAACCCCACCACCAGGGCTGGATCGCCCTCCAGCTCCTGTCTTACGGCTCTCACCTCCGCCTCGCTCAACACGATCGGTAACCGTCTCTTCGTGCGTACCCGCACCACCCCCACCAGACCCAGATCCCGCCCCAGCAGCTCGCGGTACAGAAACAGCAGCGCCGAAAGCGCCTGGTTCTGCGTCGAGGCACTGACCTGACCCTCCTCCGCCAGATGGGTGAGAAAGGCATTCACCTCCTCGCTGCCCATCTCTCGCGGATGGCGCCGTTGGTGGAAGCGCAGGAACCGCCTCAGCCATTGCTCATAGGTGTTCACGGTGCGGCGGGCGTAATGGCGCGCCTGCAGCTCCTCGCGGTAGCGCTGGATCAGACCGGGCGGGCGTGTGGGACTCGGCATCAATAGACTGCTGAATACCTTTCCACGATTCCCCGCCACTCCCATGCCCATGTGAAGCGGATGTTGTTCCTTTCAGCCCCGGAGCGTCATGATGAAAACACCCGCAGCCCGGCATGGCCACGGACGACCCATGGAACGCCCCTTTTCCCAAACCCTGAGCTTTGACGACCTCGAGGTCATCGTGTTGGTAGAGAACGGCGGCGCGACGCCCCGCCATGTGCAGGAATCGCTGGGGATTGGCCGGCGTGAGACGAGAGCCCTATTCCTGAACTTGGTGCGACGCGGTCTGATCGATTGGGAGGGGCATCGTCACGCCCAGGGTGCCTTGACCCTGCCCTGGATCTTTGCCTCCACCGTCTTCCAGCTCACCCCAATGGCCCGCAGCCTGAGACGGGATGAACCATTCACAGGCACAGCCTTCGCCGCTTCACTTGTTGCCGCGGCGCAGAACAACAGGGACTGAGCGCAGCAAGCGGCTCTGTCCTCCCATCCCCCACGGGCTTAGCCGATCAACCCAACCCCACCACGGCCCGCTCGCAGCGTTCCAACTCCACCTCGAGCAAGCCCAGCAGCTCCGATCGCTCGGCCGGCAGCGGGAAGGGGCCTGCCTCGTAGCGGGCCTCCACGGCGAATTCCTGCAGCGCCGCCAGGCGGGGCTCCAGGGGTTGACCTGCCACAGCAGCCAGGTCGCTCAGATCGTGCACCCGCGGTGGTCGGCGATCGCTCAGAACGATCCAGGCCTTGAGCAGCTTCTCCACCACCTGCTGGGCAGTGAAGCCCCAGTCCTCCTCCGGATACCCAGGATCGAGTCCGATCCGCAACGTACGCAGATGGCGGCGCACGATCGCCAACAGCAGCGCTGCGTCCTCAGCCGGCGACATAGAGCACCTTCCCCTCGCGGGCCACATCGCCGAACACGTGCCAGCGGGAGCCACTCAACCGTTCGGCGTCGTCGGCACCGGCCAGCACCAGGTCCACCCTGACGCCGAGGGGCCCGAGGGCCGCTCGAAGGCGCTGCCAGCAGGAGGCCTTCTCGGCGGGGGGGAGTTGTGGGCAGTCCACGATCACGGCCAGGTCCAGGTCCGAATCAGGGCGTGCCTCGCCCCGGGCCCGCGAGCCGAACACCAGCACCGCCCTCACATCGGAGTCAGCACAGAGCCGCGCCAGGGCCAGGGCACAGGCCCCCGGATCCAGGCCGGGGCCGAGATCCGGCAGCGCCGCCAGCCCCCGGGGCTCACGCCAGGGAATCGCGGGCGGCACGAACGGCTGTGCGGAGGCGGAGACCATGGCAAAACGCTACCGCCGCTGGCCGCAAGGGCCTATCGGCGCGACCACAAAAGCAAGGCCTGCCGTCCTTCTATTCGCCGCCCTGAACGGCCAGGAGCTTGCGCTGCTGCCTCCAGCGCAGCACCTGCCAGACCAGGAACACCATCAGCAGGGGCAGCACCGCCACCAGCACCACGAACCGATAGGCGTTGTCCATGACTTCGCCGCCGGCGGTGGCGGCCAGGACCTGCTCCACCAGGTAGAGCCCGTAGAGACCCAGCAGCAGCCAGCCCTCCAGGCGGGTGATCACGCCGTTGGTCCAGAAGATCGGCAGGCAGGCCAGGGTGGTGGCCACCATGATCGGCAGGTCGCGGCTGATCATCACCGGGTCCACCGCCAGCCCCTTGCCGCCGGACACCACGGCGCACAACCCCAGGATCACCACCTGGTTGAGCAGGTTGCTGCCCACCACGTTGCCGATGGCCAGGTCGGCCCGCCCCCGGTAGGCGGCCACCAGTGAGGTGACCAGCTCGGGCATCGATGTGCCGGCGGCCACGATCGTCAGGCCGATCACCGTCTGGCTCACCCCCAGGGCCACGGCGGCGGTGGTGGCCCCGCGCACCAGCAGCTGGGAGCCGAACACCAGCAGGGCCAGGCCGGCGGCGAGCTTGAGGATGGCCACAGGCGGCGTGGCCCGTCCCTCCTCGATCTCCTCCGCGGGCTCGGGGGGATCCTCGGAGGCGGTGCGCATCTCCCAGACGACGTTGGCCACCAGGGCGAACAGCAGCGCCAGCCCCGCCTGCCAGGTGATCCGGCCCGCCGAGGCCATGCCCCACACGGCCATCGAGATGCCCAGCAGCAGGGGCACGTCGCGGCGGACCAGCCGGCTCCTGACGCGCAGGGGAACGATGGCGGCACTGGCGCCCAGCACCACGAGGATGTTGAAGATGTTGCTGCCCACCACGTTGCTGACGGCCAGGTCGGCATCGCCCTGCAGGGTGGAGAGCAGGCTCACGAACAGTTCCGGGGCGCTGGTGCCGAGGGACACCACCGTCAGGCCGATCACCAGCTGGGGGATGCCGAGCAGCAGCGACAGGGCGACCGATCCCGCCACAAACAGTTCGCCGCCGCCGAACAGCACCAGGATGCCGAGGATGATCTCGACGACGCTGGGCAGCGTGGGCATGGGGGGCCTTCAGGGAGCGAACGACTCTAGGGAGACGCCAATGCGTCACAGGAGGTGACACGCTTGTTGTTCGCCACCCGCCACCCCCCTGAACCAGGAAACGCTGCTGTTCCGGCCCGCCATGCCGGCCGCCGATGCCCTGCGCACGGTGCTGGCGTTCCCGAGCAGCTACAGCGTGGGGATCACCAGCCTGGGGTACCAGGTGGTGTGGGCCACCCTGGCGCGCCGCGCCGACCTTGACGTGCGCCGGCTGTTCACCGACCAGGGGGACCCGCCGCACCGCCAGTGCGACCTGTTCGGCCTCTCGCTCAGCTGGGAGCTGGACGGACCGGTGCTGCTCGACCTGCTGGAGCGCCAGGGCATCCCCCTGTGGAGTCACCAGCGCCAGGAGAGTGATCCGATCGTGTTCGGCGGCGGCCCAGTGCTCACCGCCAACCCCGAGCCCCTGGCCCCCTTCTTCGACGTGGTGCTGCTGGGCGACGGCGAGCTGCTGCTGCCCGCCTTCATCGACGCGCTCCAGGCGGCCCGTCCCCTGCCCCGCGCCGAGCGCCTGCGGCAGCTGGCCATGGTTCCGGGGGTCTACGTGCCTGGGCTGTATGTCCCCCGCTACGACAGCGATGGGACCCTGCTCGGGATGGAGCCCGCCGCCGCGGTGCCCGCCACCATCGCCAAGCAGACCTGGCGCGGCAACACCCTCAGCCACTCGGCGGTGATCACGCCGGAGGCGGCCTGGCCCTCGATCCATATGGTAGAGGTGGCCCGCAGCTGCCCGGAGCTGTGCCGCTTCTGCCTGGCCAGCTACCTAACCCTGCCCTTCCGCACCGCCTCCCTCGACGACGGGCTGATCCCGGCGGTGGAAACGGGCCTGGCGGTGACACGGCGCCTGGGCCTGCTGGGGGCCTCGGTCACCCAGCACCCCCAGTTCGCCGACCTGCTCAGCTGGCTCGATCAGGACCGGTTCGAGGACTTGCGCCTCAGCGTCAGCTCGGTGCGGGCCGCCACCGTGACGCCGGAGCTCGGCCGCATCCTGGCGAAACGCGGCAGCCGCTCGCTCACGATCGCGATCGAGAGCGGCAGCGACCGCATGCGCGAGCTGGTGAACAAGAAACTCGCCACCGAGGAGATCTACGCCGCTGCCCGCTTTGCGCGGGAAGGTGGTCTCACCGGCCTGAAGCTGTATGGCATGGTCGGCCTGCCCAGCGAGGAGGAGGCCGATGTCGAGGTCACCGCGGAGCTGCTGCTGGCTCTCAAGAAGGCCACGCCGGGCCTGCGCCTATCCCTGGGGGTGAGCACCTTCGTTCCCAAGGCGCACACGCCTTTCCAGTGGGAGGGGGTGCGGCCGGAGGCGGAGAAGCGGCTGAAGCTTCTGGCGAAGCGCCTCAAACCGAAGGGCATCGAGCTGCGTCCCGAGAGCTACGGCTGGAGCGTGATCCAGGCGCTGCTGTCCCGCAGTGACCGCCGTCTGGCGCCCGTGATCGCCGCCGTCCGCGGCCGCCACGAGAGCCTGGGTGGCTGGAAACAGGCCTATCGGGCCGTGCTGGCGGGTGATCAGACGGTGGATCTGGCCGGCCTCGCTGGAGACCTTCCAGGCCCCCCTGCCTGGGACGACGTCATCCATGCCGGCTGGGAGGGCCGGCGCGTGCTCCCCTGGGATCACCTGGAGGGGCCGCTGCCGCGTGACACGCTCCTGCGGCATCGCCGTGAAGCGCTTGGTGCGGTGCAAGCCGGGGACGGGCCGCTGCCCACGAGTGATCCGTCTGTAGCGCCGGCCTGAAGGATCGCATGGTCTCGAAGTGGCCCGGCGCGCCATGTGCCGAATCCTCACTGAAACGCGCCCGAAGTTGCCCTCATCCTTACAATCAGAAAGTTTGCAACTCCCAGACCGCTCCTCCGGAATCTTGGACCTGGGAACACCCCCTCTCCTGAGGTGATACCCCATGACGACATTTCCGTTATCCGGACCACCGCCTGGCCTGCGTGGTTGTGGCCACCAGCCAACAACGATCCCTTGAGGCATCACGTGATCACCTTGATCACTGGTTTTCTGCGACCGCTTTTCTGCTTCACGACACCTGTGACAGGCCTGGCTCGGTGGTCTCCAGATCATCGCTTCATCCCGTTTGGCGGCTTCATTCACGGGTTCAGGTTTGCTCCTTCCGGATGCCTGAATCGTTCGTGAACGATACGTATACATTGTCAAGCGCTCCTGCTCTTCGTTTTCGGCGGCAATGATGCTGCCACTCCCCAGCTCCGGATCCGCTGCAGTTCGCCGGAGTGTCCCCTCCCACACTGATTCCTTTCTGACCATGGCGAAGATTGATCGGCACCCACTGAATTCCATCCTGGAGGACCTTGAAGGTGCGGTCCTCACCAGCCGTGGTGAACCCGCCGCCTTGCCCAGGGTCCAAGCCAGCCCTGTGGTTGAGGCGATCGCGCCGCTGATGTCCACTGGCGCCGCTCAGCCCCTTCCCACCGCCTGGCTCTCACACGACCCCTTGACCCTGGCTCTGTCCTTGGTCACCGGCGTTGCGGATGCTGCCGGCAAGGGGGCCCCGCTCGAGGCGGAGGCGTCGGTCGATCTCGACGCCATTGACAGCCGCATCCACGCCGGTCGCTGCATCTGCATGGCCTGCAGCGGCGCTGCCCGCTTCCCGCAGGGCCGAAGCGGTTCCACGGTGACAGGCGGCTCCACAGGGGGCACCAGCGCCATGCCTGCCGCCAGCCTGCAGACCCTGGCGAACTATCTGACGCGGGATTTCTGGCTGGAAGCCGGAACCTATGCGCGCCGATTCAACCTCACCAGCAGCGGCACCGGTGCCAAGAATGGTGTCATCACCTACAACGTCACGGGCTGGGCCGATGATGGCAATGGCCTCTCCGCCGATCGCCGGGCGCTGACCCGCGAGGTGTTCAAGCTGTATTCCGCTGTGACCGGCATCAACTTCCGGGAGGTCACAGGGTCGGGGGGCGATATCCGCTTCACCGACAATGACAGCGGTGCCTATGCCTACATGGCTTCCGGCTGGTATGCGGATAGCACACGCAAGGTCGTCATCATCGATTACAGCGTTGTGAATGTCCAGGCTTCCTGGGACGGCGGCCGCTCAAATTACAATACCTACACGCCCCAGACCATCTTTCACGAGATTGGGCATGCCCTTGGCCTCGGCCATCAGGGTCAGTACAACTACACCGGCACTCCCCTGAGCTACGCCACGTCGGCCCAGTTTGCCAACGATTCCTGGCAGGTCACGATGATGTCCTACTGGGATCAGGCGGAGAACACCACAACCGGTGCCTCCTTCGCCTGGCTGCAGACGCCGATGGCGGTTGACTGGATTGCACTGAATGACCTTTACGGCGGACAGGGCTACAGCACGGACAATGCTTTCCTGGGCGACACCGTCTACGGCGTCGGAACCAACATCAGCGCTTCGGTGAGTCAGATCTGGAATCTGTTCAGCACCTACGCCGGTGTCACGGCCTACACGCTGGTCGATGGCGGTGGCCATGACATCCTGGATGTCAGTAATTTCGGCGCCAATCAGCTGATCAATCTCGCCCCGTCGCGACTGGACGCCTCGGTGCCTTCTGTGTCCAGTATCGGCGGCAAGATCGGCAACCTCACGATCGCCGAAGGAACCATCATCGAAGCCGCAAATGGTGGTAGCGGCAACGATAGCTTCTACGGCAATGATGCTGCCAACACATTCCGAGGCAACGGGGGAGATGACAGCTTCTACGATAGCCTCGGCTCCGATATCTACTACGGCGATGCCGGCAACGACTGGCTCTACTTCAGCGTATCGATCGATCTGTTCCGCTACGAACTCCTCGGCGACTCGCTGCTGTTCTCGCGCATCGCCGGCAGCCTCGATGTCGATCAGGTCTGGAACTCCGTGGAGTACCTGGTCTTCGACAGCGTTTCGTTCAGCTACACCGACATCGTCAACAGCCTGCTAGGCCCGGTGCTCGCCGATGTGACGATCAGCTCGGTGAACGGCCTGACCAGCGGCTCCCTCACCAACACCACCACCCTCAGCTTCCAGGGCAGCCTCAGCCAGCCACTCGACGCTGGTCAGACGATCACCTTCTACCGCGACGGCATCGAGCTCGGCACTGCCGAACCCAGCCTCGCCGATCCCACCAGCTGGAGCTTCTCCTTCCAGGAGGCGGCCGGCACCAATGCCTTCTCCTACACCGCCCGCGTGGTCGACACCGCCAGCGGCAGGATCGGCGACCTCTCCAGTCCCTTCAGCCTCAGCATCGACACCGACCCGCCCCTGGTCACCGTCAACCCGCTCGCCACCGAAAGCACCACCCCCCTGCTCAGCGGCAGCATCAGCGAGGCGGCTGCCGCGGTGAGCGTCAGCATCGGCGGCCTCAGCCGCAGCGCGATGAACAACGGCAACGGCACCTGGTCGCTGCAGTGGAGCGATGCCCTCTCCCCCGGCGCCACCTACGACGTGGTCGTCACCGCCACCGATGCCGCCGGCAACACCGGCAGCGACTCCAGCGCCGATGAGCTCAGCATCCTCATCAGCCTCGCCGATGTGACGATCAGCTCGGTGAACGGCCTGACCAGCGGCTCCCTCACCAACACCACCACCCTCAGCTTCCAGGGCAGCCTCAGCCAGCCACTCGACGCTGGTCAGACGATCACCTTCTACCGCGACGGCATCGAGCTCGGCACTGCCGAACCCAGCCTCGCCGATCCCACCAGCTGGAGCTTCTCCTTCCAGGAGGCGGCCGGCACCAATGCCTTCTCCTACACCGCCCGCGTGGTCGACACCGCCAGCGGCAGGATCGGCGACCTCTCCAGTCCCTTCAGCCTCAACATCGACACCGACCCGCCCCTGGTCACCGTCAACCCGCTCGCCACCGAAAGCACCACCCCCCTGCTCAGCGGCAGCATCAGCGAGGCGGCTGCCGCGGTGAGCGTCAGCATCGGCGGCCTCAGCCGCAGCGCGATGAACAACGGCAACGGCACCTGGTCGCTGCAGTGGAGCGATGCCCTCTCCCCCGGCGCCACCTACGACGTGGTCGTCACCGCCACCGATGCCGCCGGCAACACCGGCAGCGACTCCAGCGCCGATGAGCTCAGCATCCTGCCGCCGACACCGCCGGTCCTCCTGTTCAGCCTGGCCAGCTCGATCACCACCGCCTCCGCCTCGGTGATGGGAGGCCTCACGGCCCGCGCCAACGACATCATCGGCTTCGACGGCAGCAATTTCTCGGTGTGGCTGAACGGCAACGCCAGCGGCATGGCCGGCGCCGCGCTGCGCGATTTCCACATCCTCAGCGACGACGAGCTGGTGGTGGCCTTCCAGAAGCCGGTCAACCTGGGCGGCATTGCCTTTGACGATTCGGATCTGGCCCGCCTCAACCGCAACGCCAGTGGAGGCTTCGACGTGTCGATGTTGTTCGACGGCAGCGACGTGGGCCTGACCACCAACGGTGAGGCGGTCGACGCGGTGACGGGTCTGCCGGATGGCTCCTGGCTGATCTCCACCCGTGGCAGCGGCAGCGTGCCCGGTGTGAGCAGCTTCAAAGCCCAAGACATCCTGCGCTTCACCCCCACCAGCCTTGGCCAGAACACCCGCGGCAGCTGGCGCCTCTACGCCGACATGAGCGATGTGGGCATCAGCAGTAGCGCCGAGAACATCACCGCCATGTCGGCAGCGTCCGACGGCCGGCTGTTCCTCACCACCAGGGGCAACGCAAGCTCCAACGGGCTGAGCGCTGCAAACGAAGACGTGTTCGCCTTCCGGCCCACCCGGCTCGGCAACACCACCAGCGGCAGCTTCCAGCAACCTCTGCACTTCGACGGCAGCCTCTACGGCCTCGGCCCCAACGCCCTGACGGGCATTCAGGTGCCGCTCTGATCCTCGGCTCGCCAGGCGCGCAGGCCGGCCAGCAGCACCCAGCCCGCCACATTGACCCGGCTGTCGTAGAGGGGGATGTCGGTGGCGTGCAGGGCCACCAGCACCAGGGCCGCCGCCCACCAGGCCCGGTCGTACAGGGCACCGCCGGCCATGCCCAGCACACCGGCCCGGAGCAGCAGCCACAGCACCAGGCCCACCACCAGCACGGCGACCGGCACCCCGTGGCTCATCGCCAGATCGATCGGCAGGTTGTGGGGATGGCCGTGCCAGAAGCCGGTGCGCATCGGGTAGATGATGCTGAAGGCGGCGGCGCCCCAGCCCAGCCAGGGCCGTTCGGCGATCAGCCCCAGGGCCTCCCGCCACTGGGCGAGGCGCGTGATCGCCAGGGGCCGCTGGCCACCGCTCTCGAGGTCGATCAGCCGGCCCCAGATCGCCTCGGGCAGCAGCTGGCGGGCCAGTTCCTGCGGGCCGGCCGGCACCCAGGGCAGAGTGGCCAGGCCGATCACCGCCAGCACCACCAGCAGGACCGGCAGCAGCCACAGCCAGCTGCCCGGCCCGGCCACCACGGGCACCGCCAGCATCAGGGCCCCCCAGGCATTGCGGGAATCGGTGAGGAAGACGGCCGCCACCAGGCCGACGGCGATCAGCAGCACCACCCCCCGGCGGCGCCAGCCGAGGCTCCCCTCCAGCAGGGCCGCCAGGGCGAACGGCCAGGCCAGCACCAGCCAGGCCCCGGCGATGTTGGCGTAGTCGAACAAGCCCGCCAGCCGCTCCGGCGGATTGCCGCCTGCCTTGATGTGCCAGATGATCAGGCCCCCCAGGGCCTGGAACGGACCGCTCCACCCCCACCAGATCTGGCCCAGCCCCGTCAGGATCACCGGCACCGTGCCGGCCACCACGGCCATGGCCACCCGGCGGCGGGCAGCGGGTGTTCCGAGATACACCTGGAAACCCCAGAACCCCCAGAAGAAGGGCAGCCAGTTGGCCAGCCCCAGCCAGGCCAGCTCATTGCTGGCGGCCCGGAAGCAGCCCAGCACCATCAGCACCGCCGCCACCAGCAGCACGAGATTGGCCCGGTCGGCCAGGAACGGACGGCGGCCGCGGCTGCCCAGGATCAGGGCCAGCAGCAGGGCCAGGCCCGCCAGGAAGGCACTGCTGGCCAGCAGAACCATCCCCAGCTGGAAGCAGCGCCAGCCCAGGGGCGTGGCGGCGGCCGGCTTGGGCGCCATCAGGCGCTCGTCGAGGGCGGACAAACGGATCACCGGAGCGGTGGCGGCAGCGGAGGACCGGCGGCGGGTCCAGGAGGAAGGATCAATCAAACACGGCGGTCCGGCCCCGGTAGACCATCACCTGTCGCCGTAGAAACAGGCGCACCGCCCGGGCCAGGGCCAGCCGTTCGGTGTCGCGGCCCTTGCGGATCAGGTCCTCCACCTCGTCGCGGTGACCGACGTGCATGGTGGCCTGCTCGATGATCGGTCCCCCGTCCAGCTCCTCGGTGACGAAGTGGGCCGTGGCGCCGATCAGCTTGACCCCCCTCTCCCAGGCGCGGTGGTACGGCTGGGCCCCCTGGAAGGCCGGCAGGAAGGAGTGGTGGATGTTGATCACCTGGGAGAAGCGGGCCAGGAACGCGGGGCTCAGCACCTGCATGTACTTGGCCAGCACCACCAGCTCGATCCGCTCCTCCTCCAGCAGGGCCAGCTGGGCCTGCTCCACCTCCGCCCGGGTGGCGGCCGTGATCGGCAGGTGCATGAAACGGGCGCCGGAATCAACCGCCAGCCCGGCCAGGTCCGGGTGGTTGGAGACCACCAGGGGCACCTGCATCGGCAGCTCGCCGGAGCGGGTGCGCCAGAGGAGATCGACCAGGCAGTGGTCCTGCCGGCTGGCGAAGATCGCCACCCGGGGCAGGGCGTCGGAGAAATGGACCTGGCCCTCGCCGCCGAGGCGACCCGCCAGGGCCGCCACCGCCGGAACGATCGCCTCCCGGGGCAGGCCGAACCCCTCCAGGGCCCATTCGATCCGGCTGAGGAACAGCCCCGCCCCCGCATCGGTGTGGTGGTCGGCGTGGAGGATGTTGCCGCCGTTGGCGGCCACCCAGCCCGAAAGCTCGCTCACCAGCCCCGGCCGATCGGGGCAGATCAGCTGCAGGATCGCCGTGGGGGAACGCATCGCTGATTCCGGGACGGAGCGGTCGGAACCGTCATGGTGGCGCAGGCGGGCCGGTAAAGTCACGGCGTCAGCCACGTCACCGCACCGTCCCATGGCCGTCGCGTCGATCCCTGCGCCCCTCTCCCTGAAGGGTGTCCTCCGCCGCCTCAGCCTGGTCGCCGTGGCCCTGCTGCTCAGCGTTTCCCTGGTGGCCTGCTCGGGCGAACAGACCCGCAAGCCGCCGACGATCAGCCCCGAGGACATGACCCTGATCGCCCGCCAGGCCGAAGGGTTCCTGGCCGCGAAGGATCGCCTGCCGGAACTGGCCGATCTGGTCAACGAGCGCAACTGGGTCTTCACCCGCAACCTGATCCATGGCCCGATGCAGGATCTGGGTCGCCAGATGCTCTACATCAACCAGTGCCTGCTGCCGGCCGACCGGGCCGAGGCCACCAGGCGGGCCACCAAGCTGAAGGCCTCCCTGGCCAAGCTCGATGAGGCCGCCCGTCTCCAGGACGGCGAGAACCTGCGCAAGGACTACATCAAGGTGGCCACCGGCTTCAGCTCCTACGCCGAGGTGATCCCGGCCGAGGCCATCGCCCTGGCCGAAGGCTTCGCCGCCGAAGCCAGGATCTCCAACGCCGTGCCGCCGGCCCCCTCGCCCACCACCCCCGCGCCCCAGCCGGTCGCCAGCGGCGACGACGCCTGATCCTCACCCCCGCGGGCCCAGCAACCCCTCCCGAGGCGGGAAGGTCTCCGTTGCCCCCTACCGGCACCGCCGTGATCGTGGTGGGGGGGGGCATCGTGGGCCTGACCACCGCCTGGTGGCTGCAGTGCCGCGGCCACATGGTGCTGCTGCTTGATCCGGCCCTGGGATCGCCAGCGAGTGAACACCCCGAGCGCAGCGGCAGCCTGGCCGCCCTCGGGGTGCTGATGGCCGACAGCTTCCACCGCGAGCGGGGCCGGGCCTGGGAGCTGCGACAGCAGAGCCTTGAGCTCTGGTCCCGGTGGCGCCACGACCTGGCCCGACGAGGCCACCCGATTCCCCACCGCTCCGGGGTGCTGCTGCTGGCGGCGGATGGGGCCGAGGCGGAACGGCTCGCGGCGCTGGGGGCGCGCAGACGGGCCCTGGGCCTGCCCCTGGAGACCTGGGACCGGCAGCGGCTGGAGCCGCTCCAGCCCGACCTGCCCCAGCCGTCCCTGGCGGGGCTTCACTCCGGCCGCGATGGCCAGCTGGATCCGGGGTCGGCCCTGGCCGCCCTGACGGCGGACGGCCGCGAACGGGGGCTGACCCTGCGTGCGGAGACGGCCGTGGCCCTGCGGCCCGATGGCAGCGGCTGGCGGGTCGACCTGGCGGGCGGCGGCGCCGAGCGGGCGGCATGGGTGGTGCTGGCGGCCGGAACCGCCAGCGGCGCGCTGCTGACGGCCTCGGCGGGGGTGGCCGGGGCGGTGGCGGATGGCCGCGGAACCGTGGAGCCGGTGCTGGGCCAGGCCCTTGAGATGGAGCTGGACGCCCCGCTGCCTCACCAGTGGCCCGGGGTGGTGGTGTGGCGGGGCCTCAACCTGGTGCCCCGTCCCGACCTGGAGGGGGGCCGGCGCCTGTGGCTGGGGGCGACCCTGGAGCCGGGCCTCCGCGCCGACCCGGACCAGCTCCGGGAGCTGCGCAGCCTGGGCGGGGCGGCACCGGAGTGGCTGCGGAGGGCACGGGTGCGGCGGCGGTGGCAGGGCCTGCGTCCCCGACCCCTCGGCCGGCCGGCTCCCCTGTTGGAGACGGTGGCACCGGGGCTGCTGCTGGCGAGCGGCCACTACCGCAACGGCATCCTGCTGGCGCCGGCCACAGCCGCCTGGGTGGCCGGGCAGATCGAGGCCCGTCCCACACCGGGGCCTGAACCGGGCGGCAGCCATGAAAAAGCCCCCTGGTGAGGGGGGCGGCGGCTGAACGATCCACGGCGCTTGGCCGGAGGATCACTTGCTCTCGGTGAACTCGGCGTCGATGACGTCATCGGCGGCAGCGGCGCCGCTGCCGTTGCCCCCGGGGGCGGCACCCGCGGCGGCACCGTCGGTCCCGGCCTGCTGGTACACGGAGGCACCGGCGGCATAGAGGGCCTTCTGCAGCTCCTCGAGGCTGGCCTTGATGGCCGGGGAGTCGTCGTTCTCGAGGGCCTCCTTGAGGTCCTTGGCGAAGCCCTCCACCTTGGCCTTGTCCTCGGCGCCCACCTTGTCGCCCAGCTCGCCCAGCTGCTTCTCCGACTGGTAGAGGAGGGTCTCGGCCTGGTTCCTCAGGTCGATCTTCTCCCGCTTCTCCTTGTCGGCGGCGGCATTGGCCTCCGCATCCTTCACCATCTTGTCGACTTCGGTGTCGCTGAGGGTGGAGGCGCCGGTGATCGAGATGCTCTGCTCCTTGCCGCTTCCCTTGTCCTTGGCGGTGACGCTGAGGATGCCGTTGGCGTCGATGTCGAAGGTGACCTCGATCTGGGGGACGCCACGGGGGGCCGGCGGGATGCCGTCGAGGCGGAAGGTGCCCAGCGACTTGTTGTCGGAGGCCATCTCGCGCTCGCCCTGGAGCACGTGGATCTCGACGTTCGTCTGGCCGTCGACGGCGGTGGAGTACACCTCCGCCTTCTTGGTTGGGATGGTGGTGTTGCGGGTGATCATCTTGGTCATCACGCCACCGAGGGTCTCCACACCGAGGGAGAGGGGGGTGACGTCGAGCAGCAGGATGTCCTTCACCTCGCCGGCCAGCACACCGCCCTGGATGGCGGCGCCCACCGCCACCACCTCATCGGGGTTGACGGTCTGGTTGGGGGTCTTGCCGGTGATCCGCTTGACCAGCTCCAGCACCGCGGGGATGCGGGTGGAGCCGCCCACCATCACGATCTCGTCGAGTTCGCTGGTGGAGAGCTTGGCGTCCTTGAGGGCCTGCTCCACCGGCACCCGGCAGCGGTCGATCAGCTTGGAGGCCAGCTCCTCGAACTTCGCCCGGGTGAGGGTGAGGTCGAGATGTTTGGGACCCTCGGGGGTGGCGGTGATGAAGGGCAGATTGATCTCGGCCTGGGTGGCGCTGGAGAGTTCGATCTTGGCCTTCTCGGCCGCCTCGGTGAGGCGTTGCAGGGCCTGCTTGTCCTGGCGCAGGTCGATGCCCTCGTTGGCCTTGAAGCTGTCGGCCAGAAAGTCGACGATCACCTTGTCGAAGTCGTCGCCGCCGAGGTGGGTGTCACCGCTGGTGGAGAGCACCTCGAAGACGCCGTCACCCACCTCCAGCACGGAGACGTCGAAGGTGCCGCCGCCGAGGTCGAAGACGAGGATGCGCTCGTTGCTCTTGCGATCCAGGCCGTAGGCCAGGGCCGCCGCCGTGGGCTCGTTGATGATGCGCAGCACCTCGAGACCGGCGATCTTGCCGGCGTCCTTGGTGGCCTGGCGCTGGGAATCGTTGAAGTAGGCGGGGACGGTGATCACCGCCTGGGTGACGGTTTCGCCCAGGTACTTGCCGGCATCTTCGGCGAGCTTGCGCAGCACCTCGGCCGAGATCTCCTCGGGGGCGAACTGCTTGCTGAGCACCGGGCACTTGAGCTTGACGTTCGAGCCCGCCTTCTCGACGCCGTAGCTGACTTCCTTCGACTCCTCGTTCACCTCATCCACCCGGCGGCCGATGAAGCGCTTGACGGAATAGAAGGTGTTCTCGGGATTCATGACCGCCTGACGCTTGGCGATCTGTCCGACCAGCTTGTCCTGGTTCTTCGTGTAGGCCACCACCGAGGGCGTCGTGCGGAAGCCCTCGGCGTTGGCGATCACCGTGGGCTTGCCGCCCTCCATCACGGCGACGCAGCTGTTCGTGGTGCCGAGGTCAATACCGACGACCTTGCCCATGGATGACCACCTCCAGGTGTGGATGAAAATCTGACTGATGCCATCTTCCGCATCCAGGGTTCACCCAGGCGAGGGGTGGTTCCCGAACCGCTGCCGTACGAGGGATCTACGGTCGGGCGGCAACTGCTCCCGCAAGCCCATGGCGACCCCGCAGGCGGCATCGGCGATCGGTGGCGGCACCGCCCTAGCGGGGGTGCTTGGGGACCCGGTGCGCCACTCCCTCTCGCCGGCGATGCACAACGCGGCCATCGCCGCCCTGGGGCTCGACTGGGCCTACCTGGCCCTGCCGGTGGCGGCGGCGGACCTGGCCGTGGTGCTGCGGGGCCTGGAGGCGATCGACTGCCGCGGCCTCAACGTCACCCTGCCCCACAAGCAGGCCGCGGCCGGGCTGGCGGACGAACTGACGCCCCTGGCCCGGCGGCTGGGGGCGGTGAACACCCTGGCGCGACGGGACGGCGGCGGCTGGCTTGGCGCCAACACCGATGTGGAAGGGTTCCTGGCGCCGCTGCGGTCACCGGGAGCCGCGGCGGATGCCGGCGGCGACCCCTGGGGGGAGCGGGAGGCCCTGGTGCTGGGCTGCGGCGGCAGCGCCCGGGCGGTGGTGGCGGGGCTGGTGGAGCTGGGCCTGGGCCGCATCCGGGTCGCAGGCCGCGACCGCACCCACCTGGACGGTTTCGTCTCCTCCTGCGCCGGCTGGGCCCCCGGCCTGGAGCCCCTGGTCTGGGGTCCCGGGGAGGCCGGCCGGCCGGACCCCCTGGCCGGGGCGCTGGCGGGCGCCGACCTGGTGGTGAACACCACGCCCCTGGGCATGGCCTCCGGCCGGGATCCGGCGGCGGCGGCGCGTTCGCCCCTGGATCCTGCGCAGGTGGCCCTGCTGCGACCGGCCGCCACCATCTACGACCTGATCTACACGCCGCGGCCCACGACCCTCCTGCGCCAGGCCGGCGAACGGGGCTGCCGCACCATCGACGGCCTGGAGATGCTGGTGCAGCAGGGGGCCGCCTCCCTGCGGCTCTGGTGCGGACAGCGGGACGTGCCCGTCAGCGCCATGCGGGAGGCCGCCCTGGCCCGGCTGGGGGACCCCTAGCCTGCGGGAACCGTCCGCACCTCCGGCAGCGCCCCCATGGAAGGTCCTCCGATCTGGCAGCGGCTGCTGGGAGCCCTCGCCTACCTGCTGCCGCTGAGCGACGCCCTGCGCTTCGGCCAGGCCCTGTTCGCCATGTTCCCGCCGCTGCAGTGGCTGGCGCTGCCGGCCCTGCCCCTGGTGGTCCTGGAGCAGGTCATCCCCTTCGGCGGCCTGGTGCTGTTCCTGCTCCTGTTCCTGCTGGTGGTGCGCAACCCCCGCGTGCCCTACCCGATCCGCTTCAACGTGCTGCAGGCGATCCTGATCGACATCGTGCTGGTGCTCCTTGCCCTGGCCTTCGACACGGTGCTGGCGCCCCTCGGGGCCGGCTTCGCCGTCCGCACCCTCTCCAACACGATCTTCCTGGGCACCCTGCTACTGGTGCTGTTCTCGGTGATCCAGAGCCTGCGGGGCAAGGAGGCCGACATCCCCACCGTCTCCGAGGCAGTGCGGATGCAGCTCTACTGAGCGGGGCCACGGTGCTGCGGGTGGGCCACGGCGCTGCGATAGGGTCGTGGATCCGTCGCTGACGGGCCCAGAGGTCCATCAGCCCCTCCACAGGCGACCATGACGCAGCCCTATTACGAAACGATGTACATCCTCCGTCCGGACATCCCGGAGGAGGAGGTCGAGACCCACGTCGCCAAGTACCGCGACATCGTCGTCGAGGCCGGGGCCGAAGTCCTCGATACCCAGATGCGCGGCAAGCGCCGCCTCGCCTACCCGATCGCCAAGCATCGGGAGGGCATCTATGTGCAGCTCAACCACAGCGGCGACGGCCAGCAGGTGGCCCTGCTCGAGCGGGCGATGCGGCTCTCCGAGGACGTGATCCGCTACCTGACCGTGATCCAGGACGGTCCGATGCCCCCCCCCCGCAGCGTCCCCGGCGCGGCGGTCGAGGTGGCTCCCACGGAGCCGGCTACGGCTTGAGCCGGCTTGTTCTTCGCTGAACACTGGGCCTACAGTCCGCCCAATGGGAGGCAGGTGATGACGGCGAGGGACAGGTCCACGGACGGTGAGGAGGCCGGCCCGGAAGGCAGGACACCGTCGCGTGTCCTGCCTTCCGGGCCGGCCTTCCTGTCCTCCACCCGCATCTCCGGCACGGCGCCGCCCGCGGCGAGTGTGCTGACGCCGGGCCAGCCGTTGGCCCCCGTGCCGGTGCCGCCACCCACCAGCTTCAGCTTCGGCAAGGTTCCCGCCCCCCCGGAACCATCCGCCCCGGCCGCTCAGCCCATGGCCGAGGAGCCTGATCCTGCCGCCAGCACCGCCAGCCTGGCCATCACCACCACCGCCACCGCCCCCGGCGCCCAGCAGCTCGAGATGGAGCTCGCCGCCGCCCGGGACGAACTCAAGGCCCTGCACGAGATGCTGGAGGACCTGCCGGAAATCTTCGAGCGCAAGTTCCAGCAGCGCCTGGCCACGGTGATGGAGCACCAGAAGCACCTTCTCGCCGACAATCAGGCCCTGCGGGACCGGCTCTACAGCCTCAACCCCGCCGCGGCCGACGCCGCTCCCCCCGGCGCAGGCCGCCCCCAGCCCCTGCTGCTGCCCACCGTGGCCAGGAAACCGGGCTGGGGCCAGGCCCTGAGGCGGGCCCTGCGGCTGGGCGGCTCCCATGCCGCCAGCCGCTCCGATCGGTCAGTCGCCACGACGACGGGCGGCCCATAACCGCGTCGGCATCCCCCACACATAGATGAAGCCCTCGGCAGCCCGGTGGTCGAACAGGTCTTCGGCGCCGTAGGTGGCCATGTCGGGGACATAGAGGCTGTCGCCGGCGCTGGAGCGCCCCACCACGGTGGCGCTGCCCTTCTGCAGGCGGATCCGCACCAGGCCGTTGACCGTGGCCTGGGTACGGTCGAGGAAGCCGTCGAGGGCATCCTTGAGAGGACCGAACCAGAGGCCCTGGTACACCAGGTCCGCCCAGCTCATCTCGATCTGGCGCTTGTAACGGAGCACGTCGGCGGCCAGGGTGAGGCTCTCCAGCTCCTGGTGGGCGCGGATCAGCAGCAGCAGGCCCGGGGTTTCGTAGATCTCCCGGCTCTTGATGCCCACCACCCGGTTCTCGATCATGTCGAGGCGGCCGAAGCCGTGGGCCCCCGCCAGGGCGTTGGCCCGCCGGATCAGGGCCACCGGATCGAGGCGCTCGCCGTCGATGGCCACCGGGTTGCCCCGTTCGAAGGCGATCTCCACCACCTGCCCCTCGGCCGGGGCCTCCGCCACCGACCGGGTCATGGCGAACACCTCCTCGGGCGGTTCCACCATCGGATCCTCCAGGGGGCCGGCCTCGATGCTGCGACCCAGCAGGTTGAGGTCGATGGAGTAGGGGGACGTCTTGCTCACCGGCGCCGGGATGTCGCAGCGCTCGCCGTAGGCGATCGTCTCCTCCCGGCTCATGCCCCATTCCCGCGCCGGGGCCAGCACCTTGAGGTCCGGGGCCAGGGCGCCGATGGCGACGTCGAAGCGCACCTGGTCGTTGCCCTTGCCGGTGCAGCCGTGGGCCACCGCATCGGCCCCCACCTCCCGGGCCACCTCCACCAGCCGGCGGGCGATCAGGGGCCGGGCCAGGGCCGTGGAGAGGGGGTAGCGCCCCTCGTAGAGGGCATTGGCCCGGATGGCGGGGAAGGCGAACTCACGGATGAAGGGATCGATCAGATCGTCCACCAGCGACTGACTGGCACCGGCCGCCAGGGCCTTGAGGCGGATCGGCTCAAGCTCGTCGCCCTGACCCAGGTCGGCGGCGAAGGTGATCACCTCCTTCACCCCCCACTCGCGCATCAGGTAGGGGATGCAGACGCTGGTGTCGACGCCGCCGGAATAGGCGAGCACCACCCGCTCGGCCCGTGGCGCACCCGTCCGCGGTTCAGCCCCCGCCCCCTGCTGCCCCAACTCCGCCATCGGTGACGCTCCTGCGCTGTGGCGCCCGATTCTGGCGCCAGGGAGTCATTCTCCCCCCTGGTCCGCCGGCGGACCTTCCGCCGGCAGGCGCCAGCGCAGCAGCACCGCCAGGGCCATCAGCAGGGGCGGCCCCAGCACCAGGGCCACCACCACCGCCGGCTGGACCGGCAGGGGCTGGGGCCAGCGCAGGCCGGCGGCGGCCAGCAGGGTGCTGAGCAGGAGGGCCGCCGACCAGAGACGGCCCACCTCCAGGAGCTTGGATGGGGTCATGGGGGCGGCGCGATAGAGTCGAGAGTCGGTCCTTGACGACCCAGCCTGACGGCATGAGCATTCTCGACACCATCAACCCCTCCCTGACCCGCTACCGGCGCAACGAGCCGGCGCCGGTGCTGCCGCTGCGGGATGAGCCCGACCTGCTGAGCCTGCTGGAGGCCAGCGGCCGCCTGGTCGCCGACGAGGAAACCGCCAGCACCGATGTAAGCACGGTGGAGGAGGAGGAACTGTCGGCGCTGATGGGCGAGAAGGAGGACTACAACCCGGCCGACGAGCCCACGGAGGAAGACTGGGAGGACTGACGGCCCGCGCCGGCTCCACCTTGAAGCGTTTCCGATGGCCTCCCGCGACGGCCGCCTGCCGGCGGCCCTGCTCGCCCTGATCCTGCTGGCCGCCTGCGTGGCCAGCGATGTCCTGGTGGCCAATTCCATGCTGACCGTGCCGCTGGTGGTGGCGTCCCTGGTCAGCGCCGGGGTGGCGGCCCTGGGGGTGCCGCGGCTGCGGGCCCTCAAGATCGGCCAGGTGATCCGCGATGAGGGGCCCCAGGCCCACCACAGCAAGGCCGGCACCCCCACCATGGGCGGCCTGCTGGTGGTGCCCGTGGGGGTCCTGGTGGGGGGATTGATCAGTCCGGAGGACCCCCGACCGCTGGCGGTGGCGGCGGTCACCCTGGCCTACATGGCGATCGGCGCCGTCGATGACTGGCGCAGCCTCACCCGCCGCACCAACACCGGCCTGAGCCCCCGGGGCAAGCTGCTGCTGCAGGCCCTGGCCGCGGTGGGTTTTCTGATCTGGGCCCACCAGGGCGGCTGGCTGGGGGGCGGCGTGCCCGGCGACCTGGGTCTGCCCTTCGGCCGGGTGCTGACCCTCGGCCTGCTGATCTGGCCTCTGGCCCTGTTCGTCTTCCTGGCCGAGAGCAACGCCACCAACCTCACCGACGGTCTTGACGGCCTGGCCGCCGGCTGCGGCGCCGTGGTGTTCACCGGCATGGGGCTTCAGCTGATGCTGCGGGGGCACGGGGGCGATCCGGTGCTGGCCGCCTTCTGCACCGCCATGGCGGGCTGCTGGCTGGGCTTCCTCAGCCAGAACCGCCACCCGGCCCGGGTGTTCATGGGCGACACCGGCTCGCTGGCCATGGGGGCGGCCCTCTCCTCGGTGGCCCTGCTCACCGACAGCCTCTGGCCGCTGCTGCTGATGGGCGGGGTGTTCCTGGCCGAATCCCTCTCGGTGATCCTGCAGGTGGGGGTGTTCAAGGCCACCAAGGACCTCGACGGCCAGGGGCGTCGCCTGTTCCGCATGGCGCCGCTGCACCACCATTTCGAACTCGGTGGGTTGCCGGAGCAGCAGGTGGTGCTCGGTCTCTGGGGCGCCAGCCTGATACTGGTGCTGGTGGGGCTGGTGCTGCTGCCCTGAGCGGCTGACCCGCCCCCTGATCCGTCGCACCCCCGGCCATGGCGTATTTCACCTGGAAGGAAACGGGCCTCACCGCCGACTGCGCCAGCCTGGAGGCCATGGCGGCGCGGTTCGAGGAGGCGGCGGCGCTGATGCGCCGCATGGCCGGGGAAGGCTTCAAGGTGGAACGTCATCCGGAGGGGCAGCGCATCACCCATCCCGATCCGGCGGTGTTCGGGGCCTACGGCTTCGTGAGCGAGGAATCGGCCGAAAGCCAGCTCACCCTGCTGGTGGGGCCAGGCGCCTGAGGGCGGCGCTCAGCGGCGCAGGTAGCCCACCAGCCACACCAGCACGAACGCCAGCGACGACACCCCCAGGTAGACCAGTGTCCAGGTCTGGAAGTCGGCCACGCTCCAGCCGAAGGGCAGCAGGCCGTTGGCCGCATCGCCGGCGGTGCTGAAGGCGAACGTGCTCGCGGAGGTGGTGCCGGTCAGGAGGGGGTCAGGGCCCTGGAGAAGCACGGGGAGAGCCGCAGCCATCGCGGCACGTTAGGGGAAGGGGCGGGTGCCGCGTCAGGATCGCCGGATCCGCACCCCCGCCATGGCACCAGGCCCTTCCCCCGTCCCGCGGACGGCCTTTCCGCGGACGGTGATGCTGCTGGGCAGCGGCGAACTGGGCAAGGAGGTGGCCATCGCCGCCCAGCGGCTCGGCTGCCGCGTCATCGCCGTCGACCGCTACGCCGAGGCCCCCGCCATGGCGGTGGCGCAGGTGAGCGAAGTGGTGGCCATGGCCGACCCCGACGCCCTCAAGGCGGTGGTACGGCGCCACCGGCCCGATCTGGTGATCCCGGAGATCGAGGCCCTGGCGGTGGATGCCCTGGCCGAGCTGGAGGCCGAAGGCCTCACGGTGATCCCCACCGCCCGGGCCACGGCGGTGACCATGAACCGCGACCGCATCCGCGACCTGGCCGCCGGCGGGCTGGGGCTGCGCACCGCCCGCTTCGCCTATGCCGAGAGCGCCGCCGAACTGGCGGCGGCGGCGGCGCCCCTGGGCTGGCCCGTGGTGGTGAAGCCGGTGATGAGCTCCTCGGGCAAGGGGCAGAGCGTGGTGCACGGCCCGGACGGGATCGAAGCCGCCTGGGAGGCGGCCATGGCTGGTGCCCGGGGCGAGGGGGCGCGGGTGATCGTGGAGGAGTTCCTGCGCTTCGGCCTGGAGATCACCCTGCTGACGGTGCGCCAGTGGCAGGGCCCCACCCTGTTCTGCCCGCCGATCGGCCACATCCAGGAGCGGGGCGACTACCAGTGCAGCTGGCAACCGGCCCGGCTGGGGGCGGAGCAGCTGGCGGCGGCCCAGGCAATGGCCAGGGCCGTGACCGACGACCTGGGCGGCGCCGGCCTGTTCGGGGTGGAGTTCTTCCTCTGCGGCGAGCCCGGCGCCGAGGAGGTGGTCTTCTCCGAGCTCTCGCCCCGGCCCCATGACACCGGCCTGGTGACGCTGGTGGGCCAGAACCTGAGCGAATTCGAGCTGCACCTGCGGGCGGTGCTGGGGCTGCCGATCCCGGAGATCCGCAGCCTCGGAGCAGCGGCCTCGCGGGTGATCCTGGCCGGACCGGACCTTGCGGCAGGAGCGGGAGCCCCTACCTACCTGGGGCTGGAGCAGGCCCTGGCGGTGCCGGACACCCAGGTGCTGATCTTCGGCAAACCGGAGGTCCGGCCCTGGCGACGCCTGGGGGTGGCCCTGGCCCGCGGCGACGATGAAGCGGACGCCCGCGGGCGCGCCGACGGGGCCGCCGCGCTCGTGCGGGTGCAGACCAGCCGATAAACCGTCGCCACCACTGGTTTTTCGCCGCTTCGAGCCCTATGGTGCGCCCCTGCGGATAGCTCAATGACTCAGGCCCATTCACCGTCGAGGCTTTCTCGCTCCCGGAAAGCCCGGCAGAAGAGGGAACTCGGGGCGGTGTCGCTGCCTGAGAACACCGGCACCGGGCACGATCGGAAGCAGCGGCCCCCCGCCCCGCAACGGTCCCGGCGCCGGCCCCTGGTCACCTTCGGCATCGGCGTGGCCGTCGGTGCCCTGCTGGCCGGGCCCCTGCCGTCACGGCTCGCCCCGTATCTGGCCGGCCTGATCCCCGCCCCCCGCAGCATCGGGGCGGTGCTGAATCCCCTCTCGATCGAGAACCGGCCGATCCTGGTGCTCGGTCGTGACGCGGTGGGCGAAAACACCGACGTGATGTTCACCGTGCGACTCGATGGCGACATCACCCACATCACCCAGGTGCCGCGGGACACCTTCATCGACTCGCCCCAGCTGGGGGTGGTGAAGGCCAACTCCCTCTTCGCCCTCGGCGGCATCCAGACCGCCAAGGAGGAAGTGGGCCACCTGCTCTCCACCCCGGTGGAGCGCTACCTGAAGGTGAATCTGGACGCGGTGAACAAGGTGGCCGAAGCCCTCGGGGGCGTCGAGGTGGATGTGCCCAAGCGCATGTATTACGTCGACAACGCCCAGGGCCTCTACATCGACCTCTACCCCGGCAGGCAACTGCTGAAGGGGAAGGAACTTGAAGGGTTCCTGCGCTTCCGTCACGACGAGCAGGGCGACCTGGGCCGGATGGAACGGCAGCGCCAGGTGATGGCCCAGGTGTTCAGCAAACTGGCCCAGCCGGCCACGATCGCCAAGCTGCCGGCCCTGCTGGAGATCGCCGGCAACGACATGGTCACCGACCTCTCGCCGATCGAGATGACCCAGCTGATGTCCGCCCTCGGCAAGACCAGGCTGAGCACCCGGCGGGTGCCCGGCCGGCTCTACTGGCACAACGACCTCAGCTACTGGATGCCCGACAGCAACCAGGCCCACCTGAGCGGCAGCGGCGAGGAGCCGCTGCCCTGAGGCCCCTCAGGCGGCGGGGCCCCGGCCGTCATCCGGGGTGCACCAGCCGGCGGTGAGCTCGGCGAGCAGCTGGGCCAGCCCCTCCTTCTTCGGCAGATCGGCCTCCGCCGCCCACTCGATGTCCTGAATCCTGGTGTCCTCGAGGCCCAGCAGTTCAACCAGATGGCGGTAGGCCACCCGTTCCTGGGCATTGATGCTGGCCTCCGCCGGTGAACGCCGGCCCACCCGCACCATCATGTAGCTGAGCTTCAGGGCGAGCTGGCGGTCGTCGGAGCCAGGGAGCTGGGTGACCAGATCGTCCAGGCCGGACACCGGCAGACGCTCGGCCAGGAAGGCCTCCAGCTGCGCTTCGCCGAGGCTGTCGGGGCTGCCGCCATGCAGATGGGCGGCCACCTGCTCGGCCAGCAGCTCCCGCTCGGCCCTGGAGCATTCGCCGTCGGCCCAGGCGACGGTGCAGACGATGCGCAGCAGGGCCGCCTGGGCGGGGGTGAGTTCAGCCATGGGTCAGGCCGCGAGGGGAATGGGGGGATGCTGCTCCAGCACGTGCCGCAGGTAGCGGCCGGTGTGGCTGGCGGGGTCCCGGGCCACGGCCTCAGGGGTGCCGACGGCCACGATCCGGCCGCCCCTGTCGCCGCCTTCCGGCCCCAGGTCGATCAGCCAGTCGGCGCAGCGGATCACATCGAGGTTGTGCTCGATCACCAGGATCGAATTGCCCTTGTCGACGAGGCGCTGCATCACGTCCATCAGCTTGTGGACGTCGTAGAAGCTGAGGCCCGTGGTGGGTTCGTCGATCAGGTAAAGGGTCTTGCCGGTGGCGCGGCGGGAGAGCTCGGTGGCCAGCTTCACCCGCTGGGCCTCACCGCCGGAGAGGGTGGGGGCGGGCTGGCCCAGCTTGATGTAGCCGAGACCCACGTCCACCAGCGTGCTGAGGCGGTCGCCGGCCTGGGGAATGGCGGCGAACACCTCGGCGGCCTGCTCCACGGTCATCTCCAGCACGTCGGCGATGGTGTGCCCCCGGAAGGTCACCTGCAAGGTCTCGCGGTTGTAGCGGGCCCCCTTGCAGACATCGCACTGGACGTAGACGTCGGGGAGGAAGTTCATCTCGATCACGTTCACCCCCTGGCCGCTGCAGGCCTCGCAACGGCCGCCCTTGACGTTGAAGCTGAACTGGCCCACCTGATAGCCGCGGGCCTTGGCCTCCACCGTGGCGGCGAACACCTGGCGGATGGGATCGAAGGCACCGGTGTAGGTGGCAGGGTTGGAGCGGGGCGTGCGGCCGATCGGCGACTGGTCGATGACGATCACCTTGTCGATCGCCTTGATGCCCCGCAGCTCCTCGAGCCCGGCGGGGAAGGGCACCTTCAGGCCGAGGCGGTTCTCCAGGGCCGGGTGCAGCAGCTCGTTCACCAGGGTGCTCTTGCCGCTGCCGCTCACCCCGGTGACGCACACCAGCCGGCCGAGGGGGATCTCCACGTCGATGCCCTGGAGGTTGTTGCGGCAGCAGTTCACCAGGGTGAGGCGCCGGCTGCCGGCATCGCGGCGCTCGGCGGGGGTGGGGATGGAGCGGCGACCGCTCAGGTAGGCCCCGGTGAGGGAGGCCTCGGCGGCCAGCAGGTTCTCGAGGGAGCCCTCGGCGACGATGTGGCCGCCGTGGACGCCGGCGCCTGGACCGATGTCGACCAGGTGGTCGGCGGCGCGGATCGTGTCCTCGTCGTGCTCCACCACGATCAGGGTGTTGCCCAGATCGCGCAGCTTGGTGAGGGTGGCCAGCAGGCGGTCGTTGTCGCGCTGGTGCAGGCCGATGCTGGGCTCGTCGAGCACGTAGAGCACGCCAGTGAGGCCGGCGCCGATCTGGGTGGCCAGGCGGATCCGCTGGGCCTCGCCGCCCGAGAGGGTCATGGCGGGCCGGTCGAGGCTGAGGTAATCGAGGCCCACATCGAGCAGGAACTTCAGCCGCATGCGGATCTCCCGCAGCACCAGGTCGCCGATCTGGATCTGGCGGCTGCTGAGCAGGGGCTGGGCCCCCTCATGGGCCCCCACCCCCATCAGGGCCTCGATCCGCGCCAGGCTGTCGGCCACGCTCACGGAGGTGAGCTCGTGGATGGCGTAGGGGCCCACCCGCACCGCCAGGGCTTCCGGCCGCAGCCGCAGGCCGTGGCAGCTTTGGCAGGGCACCAGCTCCAGGTACTTCTCCAGCTTCTGGCGCATCGATTCGCCGCTGGCATCGCGCAGCTGACGCTCCAGGATCGGCAGGATGCCCTCGAAGGGCCGCACATAGCCCTCGCTCTTGCGATAGCGGCTGTCGGCCTTGATGGCGATCGGCTCCTGGCTGCCGTGCAGCAGCACCGTGCGCTGGGCGTCGCTGAGCTGGTTCCAGGGGGTCTTGAGCTCGAAGCCGAAGGCCTCGCCGACGCTGAACAGCAGTGAGAAGTAGTAGCTGTTCTCCTTGTCGCTCCAGGGGGCGATGGCGGCGTACACCGGCAGGGAGGGATCGGGCACCACCCGCTCCACGGTGAACTTGCGCAGATGGCCGATGCCGTGGCAGTCGGGGCAGGCGCCGTAGGGGCTGTTGAAGGAGAACAGGCGGGGCGAGAGCTCCTCCATGACGGCGCCGTGCGCGGGGCAGGCGAAGTTCTCCGAATACAGCCGCTCACGCTCCACGCCCTCGGGGAGGGGTTCGTCGGCCTTGGGCACCACCTCCACCAGGGCCAGGCCCTCGCCCCGCTTGAGGGCGGTGCGCAGGGAATCGGTGAGGCGCTCGTTGATGCCCTCGCGGGCCACCAGCCGGTCGACCACCACCTCGATGTGGTGGGCGTGGTTCTTGTCGAGCTCGATGTTGTCGGCCAGCTCGCGCACCTCGCCGTTGATCCGCACCCGGGCGAAGCCCTCCGCCACCAGGCCGGCGAGCAGCTTCACGTGGGTGCCCTTCTTGCCCCGCACCACCGGCGCCAGCAGCTGGTAGCGGGTGCCATCGGGCAGGGTGAGGATCTGGTCCACCATCTCGTCGATGGACTGGGGCTTGATCGAGCGGTCGCACTGGGGGCAGTGGGGTTCGCCGGCGCGGCCGAACAGCAGGCGCAGATAGTCCTGGATCTCCGTCACCGTGCCGACGGTGGAGCGGGGGTTGTGGCTGGTGGACTTCTGGTCGATCGAGATGGCGGGCGAGAGCCCCTCGATCGCATCCACATCCGGCTTGTCCACCTGGCCGAGGAACTGGCGGGCGTAGGCGGAGAGGCTCTCCACGTAGCGCCGCTGGCCCTCGGCGAAGATCGTGTCGAAGGCCAGGGAGCTCTTGCCGCTGCCGCTCACCCCGGTGAACACCACCATGCGGTTGCGCGGGATGGTGAGATCGACGTTGCGCAGGTTGTGCTGGCGAGCGCCGCGGACCCGGATCACGTCCTCGAGGCTGCCCCCGTTCAGGGTGCGCAGGGCCGTCTCGGGAGAGGGGGCGGCGTCCTCCGGGAACTTGCCGGAGGTGCCGTTGCCGGGGGCCGCGCTGTTGCTGGAGGATCCGACGCGGGCACGGGGCATGGGGAGCGCTCGGCAGCCGATGAGTCTACGGGGGATGGCCCAGGGGGAGGCTCAGGCCAGGGCCGGCAGCGGGGCGGCGGCGGCGCAGAGCTCCAGGCTGACGTCCCAGAGGCGCCGGCACTGGTCGGCATCGAGGGCGGCCGGGGCGATGCGCACCTCCGTGGGCCAGCCCCGCAGGCCGCCCCACTGGTCGGGACCGTAGTGGCCGCCAGGCCTGGCCTCGGGCGCGGTGGCGGCGAACAGCTGGGGCAGGGCTCCCATGGCGGCGCTCTGGAAGAGCGGATCCATCAGCCGGTAGGCGATCGGCTCGATCCAGGAGCCGGTGGCTTCGATCGAGGCGGGCTGCAGGTTGGTGCGGGCGAAGCCGGGGTGGGCCGCCAGGGACAGGACGGGGCTGCCCTGGTCGGCGAGGCGCCGCTGCAGTTCGAGGGCGAACATCACATTGGCCAGCTTGCTCTGGCCATAGGCGCGCCAGCGGTCGTAGCGGCGCTCGCCCTGCAGGTCGTCGAAGGCGATCCGGCCGAAGTACTGGGCCCCGGAGGTGACGGTGACCACCCGGGCGCCGGGCCGGTCGCGCAGCAGGGGCAGCAGGGCGAGGGTGAGGGCGAAGTGGCCCAGGTGGTTGGTGCCGAACTGGAGCTCGAAGCCCTGGCGGGTGAGGGTCCGGGGCGGCGCCATGACGCCGGCGTTGTTGATCAGCAGATCAAGGCGCCCGTAGCGCTCGGCGACGGTGGCGGCGGCAGCCGTCACGCTGCCCAGGTCGGCGAGGTCCAGGGTCAGCAGGTCGAGGGCGCCGGTGGAGGCCGCGGTGGTGAGCAACTCCTCTCGGGCCTGCTCCGCCTTCGCATGGGAACGGCAGGCCAGCAGCACAGTGGCCCCACGGGCCGCCAGGGCCCGGGCCGTTTCCAGACCCAGGCCACTGTTGGCGCCGGTGACCAGGGCGATCCGGCCGGACTGGTCGGGGATGGCGGCGGCGGTCCAGCGCATGGGGATCAGGGAGGGGAAAGCGGTTGGGGGAGAGCCGTCAGCCGGAGCCGTCCTCCATCGTTGAAATCGTAACGGAATGTGACGGGCCCGGTCCTTCCCGGCGCAGCAGGAAGAAGAACGGCGTCTCCATCCCCTTGAGGTCCATCACCCCCAGCACGGTGTCGTCGTCCACCTTGCGGAAGACATCGTTGATGGGCAGGTGGTCGTATTGCATGGTGGCGCTCACCACGCCGCGGTAGCGGGTCATCCGCAGCCGGGCCCGGGAGCGCCGGGTGCTCAGCAGGGGCAGCAGCAGCTGGAACAGACGACCGGCCAGCGGCGAGGTGGGGATCGGCACCCGCCCGCTCAGGCGCAGCCCCGGCCCCATCGCCCTCGGTTCCAGGCAGATCAGGCCGCCGCCGAGCCCGTCGAACACCAGCGGATGGACCTCCTCGGCGCTATCGAAGCGCTTGCCATGCCAGTGGAAGGCCTCCAGGGCACCGTCGAGAGGGTGGCCGGTGGGGACGCTCTCCCCCGTCCAGGACCCCAGCAGGTCGTCGATCTCCACCGGGGGCAGGGCATCGAAGCGGGCGAAGGCTTCCGCAGTGGTGAACATGCCGCCGCAGGGACTCACGGGTCTTCGCCACTCCGGGGAGGATCCCCGGGCGCCGTCGGGGCCATCCGGGAGGCGACGATCACGGGCGCCAGGACAGCGGCGACAAGCCCGGCGGCAAAGCCGTTGTTGTAGAGATTCAGACCCGCGTGGTTGAAGCCGACACTGCGCGAGGCCGAGGAATGCAGGAAACCGGCCACGAGGCCCCAGAGCCAGCCGAACTGGCCGGCGATCGGGGCCAGGGTGGTCCCGAACAGCGTGGCCAGGATGGTCTCCGGCTCCTGGATCGCCCAGGGCTTGGCGATGGAGCCGAGAAGCACCCCGGCCATGATCGGGGCCACATTGAAGGGATGCTTCCCGAAGGCACCAAAACCGGCGATGGTGAGAATTCCTCCGATCGTCGGACCGTTCAGGTCGGCTCCGGTGAGCATCACAACAGCAAGACCCAACAGGCCGCAGAGGCCCATGTTGAGCAATGTCGCTCCTGGGCCGAAGCGGGCAAGAACATCCGTCGGAGCCTGACCGGACAGCCTGATCAACGAACGGAATTTCGACAGGGCCTGTCGATCCAGCATCAGGGCCGCGATCGTCAGCGCCAGGAGCAGTGCGACGACGAAACCGCACAGCAGGCCTCTGCTCTGCGATGTCCAGATCATCACCGGATCCGGAACAAATCCATAGGATTTGAACAGCGCAACGATCAGGGTCCCCAGCACCCCTGCGGTGAACCCGACGTTATAGAGACTGAAGCCGGAATGGGCCTTGAACAGCTGGCCGGCGACAGGGGAAAGGATGAACCCGAGGAGAAGGCTGGTGATCAGGGCAAGCGGAGCGGAGATCCGGATGGGAAGGGACGTGCTGAACAGCACCTCCGAAAAGATCGGTGACAACGCACAACCAAAGAACGCGATGTCGACATGGCTTGAAAACGGCTGCTGGCGAACCTTCCCATACAGCCATACGCCCATGATCAGCGGCCATACGTTGAAGACATTCTTGCCGAAGAGTCCGAAACCCATCACGATGAACAGGCTGGCGACGGAGGCTCCGGAAACGGGCGCCCGCGTCAGGCGATAGATCCCGCAGGCGATGGCCGTCAACAGCCCGGAATTCACGAAGGCCGCCCCCATGCCACCAATGCCGAAATAGTCGGTGATCAGGGCGTCCCGCGTCGTGAGGATGCGGGCCCAGCCAGTCAGAATCTCTCCGGGCGCATCCTGCAGCAGCCCGAAGACCGTGAAGGCGGCGGCGCAGCTGGCGATGATGCCGAGCATCCGCTGCCCGTCGCTGCGTGGGGGAGGGGGTGGGGTCTTCATCGCAGCCCACCTAACCTGATGTTCTCCGATCGGCGCCGTCCCGTTCGATGACCACCCCCAGCAGCGCGGCGGCCCGACACTCCCTGGAGGACGACATCTACTCCTCCACCGATCTCTCGGTCACTCTGCCAAAGAGCCATTTCCCCAGCCAGGAGCACAATCCCCGCGCCGTGTTCGTCGCGATCCGCGACGAACTGATGCTGGATGGCAATTCCCGCCAGAACCTGGCCACCTTCTGACAGACCTGGGTGGAGGAGGAGGTCCATGCCCTGATGGATCTATGCATCGACAAGAACATCGAGGACAAGGACAAATATCCCCAGACCGCCGAGATCGAAGCCCGCTGCGCCCGCATGGTGGCCGATCTCTGGCACGCCCCCGCGATCCAGGGCGCCATCGGCTGCTCCACCACCGGCTCCAGCGAGGCCGCCATGCTCGGCGGCCTGGCGATGAAGCGCCGCTGGGAAGCCCGGCGCCAGGGGCAGGGACAACCCAGCGACAGGCCCAACCTGGTGACCGGGCCGGTGCAGATCTGCTGGCACAAGTTCTGCCGCTACTGGGACATCGAGCACCGCGAGATCCCGATGGAGCCGGATCGGCTGATCCTCAGCCCGGAAGCGGCCCTGCGCCACTGCGACGCGAACACCATCGGCGTGATGCCCACCCTGGGGGTCACCTTCACCGGCCAGTACGAACCCGTGCAGCAGCTGGCGGCCGCCCTCGATGACCTGCAGGCCCGCACCGGCCTCGACATCCCCGTCCACGTGGATGCCGCCAGCGGCGACTTCCTGGCGCCCCTGGGGGTGGGCTGGGTGCTGTGGCGGCAGACCGCCGATCTGCCCGAGGAGATGGTGTTCTGGGTGAACTACCTGGGGGGCAACATGCGCGATCTCACCCTCAACTTCTCCAGGCCGGGGGGCAAGGTGGTGTGTCAGTGCTACAACTTCCTGCGCCTGGGCCGGGAGATCGGTGCGATGGGCCCGTTCGAGATCCTGTTCGACGGTGATGACCGGACGGGCATTCCCGCTCTCACCTGGAAGATCCGGGAGGGCAGCGACGTGTCCTTCAACCTCTACGGCCTCGCCGATCGCCTGCGGGTGCGGGGCTGGCAGGTGCCGGCCTACAGCCTGCCGGCCCACTGAGAAGGGATCACCGTGCAACGGATCCTGGTGCGCCATGGCGTCAGCCGGGATCTGGCCGATCTGCTGCTGGCGGACATCCTTCAGTCGCTCGACTTCATCGCCAGCCACTCCGGCCACGGCGCCCTCAGCGAGGCGACCGCTTCAGGGTTCCACCACTGATCGCCGTCCAGGCCGAAAGCAGCTGCGCCACCGACCAGGCCTGGGCGATGCAACCCCGCGGGGCATGGGGGGGATCGCCATCAAAGATCTCGCTGATGCTGCCCAGTCCCGCCGCGCCCAGGTGCTCGGCCATGGGCTCCAGGTAGGAAAGGGACCGGGGCCCATCCCCGTGCAGGCGGAGATGGGCCAGGGCGAAGGGCCCGAGCCACCAGGCCCACACCGTGCCCTGGTGGTAGGCCCCGTCCCGCCGCCGGGCGTCACCGCCGTAGTGGCCCCGGTAGTCGGGATCGGCGGGATCCAGGGTGCGCAGCCCGTGGCGGGTGAGAAGGCGCCGGCCGCAGAGGTCGAGCACGCCGGCGGCCTGGTCGCGGCTGAGCAGCGGTTCGGGCAGCGACAGGGCCAGCAGCTGGTTGGGCCGCAGCCGGTCATCCGGGGAACCGGAGGGTCCGTCGATGACATCGAAGCAGCAGCCCATCCGGGGGTTCCAGAAGCGCTGGAAGCCCGCCGCAGCCCGATCGGCCAGGGCCCGCCAGCGGCCCGGATCGGCCCCTGTGAGCCGGGCGAAGCCCGCCATGGCGCGCAGGGCGTTCACCCACAGGGCATTGACCTCCACCGCCTTGCCGTGGCGGGGGGTGATGGCCCGCTCGCCGGGCCTGGCATCCATCCAGGTGAGCTGGGTCTCCCCCTCGCCGGCAGCCAGCAGGCCATCGGCCGGATCCATGCGGATGCCGAACCAGGTGCCGGCCACGTGGTGCTCAAGGATCGCCTCCAGCCGGGGGAACAGCTCCCGCACCAGGGCGTCGCTGCCGCTGGCGGCCCGGTGTTCCGCCAGGGCCTGGAAGAACCAGAGCGTGGCGTCCACCGTGTTGTAGGCGCCTTGATCCAGGGGCCGGTCGGCCCGGTCCGGGAAGCTGTTGGGGATCAGCCCGTGGCTGACATGGGCGGCGTAGGTGCGCAGGATCCGCTCGGCCCACACGCAGCGCCCGGTCGCCAGGGTGAGCCCGGCCAGGCTGATCATCGTGTCGCGGCCCCAGTCGTTGAACCAGGGGTACCCGGCGATCATCGAGGCGCCCATGGCCGCCGGTGCGGCCCCGCTCGCCGGCAGGGGCCGCTCCACCATGAAGGCATCGGCCGCCAGCACCAGCTGGCGGATCCAGGCGGGTGCCGCCGGCGCCAGGGTGGGCTGGGCGGCCTCCCAGCGGCGCAGCAGCTCCTGGTCGTGGGCGCGGCGCCCGGCCAGGGCCTGCTCGCCATCGGCGCCGGCGTCCCGATGGGTGCTGGCCACGACGGTGACGCCCGGGTGCTGATCGCCGAGGGTGATGCTGAGGGTGGCCGCCCGCAGGTGCTCGGCCGTGCTCGCCAGGCCCCGTTCCGCCTCCGCCGCCAGGGGGATCCCCTCCACCCAGGACGGGGGGTCCTCCAGCCGCCAGTCACCGCGGTCGCTGCCGAGAAAGAACGGCGCTGCCGCCGCCGGCCGCACCTCCACCCCCATCGGCCGCGGCACCAGCTCGAGCCGCGGCCGCTCGCCGCCGTGGTGCGAGCGGTGCTGCACGCAGGCGGTCAGGGTGAGCGCGAGGGGGCCGCCGCGCACCAGCCGGACGCTCACGTAGGTGGTGTTCGCGCCCTGGGCCATCCACACCCTTTTCTCCAGGAGCGCGTCCGCCACGGCAAATCGCCAGCAGGGGATGGTGCCCTCCAGGGCAAAGCCCTCGATCTGCCGGTACCCGAGGGCGGTGATGCTCCCGTCGGGCGCCGCCGCTGAAGCCTCCAGCTGGCTCACCAGCAGGGTGCGCTCCACCGGCGGAGAGAGGGCTGCGATCAGCAGACCGTGGTAGCTGCGACTCGGCGCCCCTGACACCGTGCCCATGGCGTAGCCGCCCAGGCCGTTGGTGACGAGCCACTCGCGCTCGCAGGCCAGCCGGGGATCGCCGGCGATCTCACGGCCGAAGCCGATCAGGCTCCCTGATCCGGCGCTGGCGTTCCCCACGGAATCCTGAGTCGAAGGGGCGAGCCCAGACTGAACCATCCTGAGCGGCTACGTTGATGGCAGCCTGCAAGCACACAGGCATCAACATGCGGACGCTCTACCTTCGTAACGTCCCCGATGACGTGATCGAGCGGCTCGAACGGCTGGCGGCCGAGGCGGGCCTGCCCCTGAGCTCATTCGCCGTGAGGGAACTCGCCGAGGCCTCCCGACGGGCCAATGCGGCCGAGCTTCTGGCCGCACTGCCCCACCTGGGCGTGCCCTCCGACGAGATCGTGGCCACCCTCCATGCGGAGAGGGACGCCCGGTGATCGTGGCCGATGCCTCCGCCGTGGTGGCCGCCCTCCTCAACGATGGGCCGGCGCGGCAGAGCCTGTCCTCGCAGCCGGTCCATCTCGGGATCCGGCGCCATGGCTGCACCGCACTGTTGGCCCGGATCTGAGGCCTGAGAGACAATCTCACCGCCTACGACGCCACCTACGTGGCTCTGGCGGAAGCGCTCGGCTGTCCGCTGCTGAGCGCGGATCGAAGACTGGCAGGGGCAGCAGGCCCGCAGTGCGCGATTCACCTGGTGCCTGGATGAACCCGTGGATCGTGGATCAATGATCAACAGTCCGGCCATTCACATGGCGTAATTGCGTCGACGATACGTTTCAGGCGAGACCATACGTTTAATGGGCTGGATGAAGATCGATTCATAGATGTGAGGCCACTGGAATCGTCTTCAGCCGATAGGGCTTCCCACTCTGGAATCGCTTGATCCGTGCCTCGGCAATGATGGATTCCTGAGTGAAGGCCGTTGCTGGGAGGTGGCCTTCAATGCCTTCCTCCGCAGCCACAGTGGAAGCAGCAGCACAGCAACCGCGGCCTGGCGAAGCTGGTGGCGGTGGCAGAAGCCTCTGAACTGGGCCGGCTCGGCAGCTCACTTCCCTTCTGACGCTCGCGGCCCCACTCAACGGAGGCCGCCCCGGTGCCGGCGTTCTGGCCCGACACGGACGCGGGATCATGCCGCAGCCTGGTGCTGCCGCTGCTCCTGCTGACCAGCATCGGCCTGGGGCTGTGGCTGCCGCTCACCACGGCGGGGGCCCTGCTGGTGGCGGGTCTGCTCGGCCGCGCCCGGCTGCGGGGAGGCCCCTGAGCCCAGCAGGCTGGCGGCGTAGCTGTGGGCCTCGCCGGAATCGCCGCCGGCCAGTTCCGCCAGCTCCGCCTGGCGCTCGCGAGTGTCCCGCAGGTGGGACACCCGCGTGTGGGTGAGTCCGGCCTCGACGCTCTTGCTGACCCGGAAGTGGTGCTGGGCCGCGGCGGCCACCAGGGGCTGGTGGGTGATGCAGAACACCTGGCGCCGCTCGGCGAGGCGCCGCAGCAGCTGGGCCATGGCACCGCTGACGCGGCCGCTCACCCCCGCATCGATCTCATCGAACATCAGAGTGACGTGAGGGTCGGCCGCAGCCAGGCAGGTCTTGAGCGCCAGCAGGAAGCGGCTCATCTCCCCACCGGAGGCCACCTCCGCCAGGGGTGCCGGCGGCTGGCCCGGGTTGGCGGAGAACAGGAACTGCACCGCGTCGGCCCCCTCCTCGCCGGGCTCGGCGGCGGCGATGGCGACGGCGAAGCGCACGTTGGCCAGCCCCATCGGGCGCAGGGCCGCCATCAGCTGCTCCTCCAGGCGGCGGGCGGCGGCGCTGCGTCCCTGTGTCAGCGCGGCGTTGGCCCGGTCGCGCCGCTGGCGGGCGGCGGCCTCGACGGCCTCCAGGTCCGCCAGGGCGGCCTCGGCATCCGCCCCGGCCAGCTGATCGCGCAGCGCGTCGCGCAGGTCGATCAGTTCGGCCAGGGTCTGGCCGTGGCGGCGCTCCAGGGCCTTGAGCTGGGCCATGCGCTCCTGCAGCAGGGCCAGGCTGTCGGGGTCGCTCTCCAGCAGGGAGCCGTAGCGATCCAGATCCCGGGCCAGGTCCTGCAGACCGGCCAGGGCCTCGGCGCAGGCCCCGTGCAGCGGCGCCACCCCGGCATCGAGGCCGGCCATGGTCTGCAGCTCCTGGTCGCAGGCCGCCAGGTGGTCCAGCACCGACGGGGCCCCCTCGGCCCCCTCCACCAGGCGGCCGATCAGGGTCATCACCCCCTCCTGCAGGCGCACCCCGTGGGCCAGGCGGTCCTGCTCGCCCTGGAGCCGCTGGCGCTCGGCCGGGTCCTCCAGCTCCGCCGCCTCCAGCTCCGCCAGCAGCTCCTCCTGCCGCTCCCGATCCCGGGCGAAACGGTCCCGGTCGGCGCGGGCCCGCGCCAGGGCGTCGGCCTCCCCCTTCCAGCCCTGCCAGGCGGCGCGGGTGGCCTCCAGGAGGACGGCCAGTTCCTCGCCGGCGAAGCGATCCAGCCAGCGGCGCTGCTCGCCGGGGCGGCCCAGCTGCTGGGTCTGGCCCTGCACGGTGAGGTCGAGCAGCAGGGGGCGCAGCTCCAGCACCTGGCTGCGGCTCACCACCACCCCGTTGAGCCGGTGGCGGCTGGTGAGGCGGTCGTCCTGGAGGCGCCAGTCGCGGCTGAGCAGGAGCTCATCGTCCTCGGCGTCGAGCTCCTGGCGCTCCAGCCAGTCGCGCACGGGGGGAGCCAGCTGGAAGCTGGCCTCGATGCGGCCCCGCTCGGCGCCCCGGCGCAGCAGGCGGGCCCCCTGGCTGCCCTGGGCTCCGCCGAGCAGGGCGTCGAGGGCGTCGAGCAGGATCGACTTGCCGGCGCCGGTCTCGCCGGTGAGCACGGTGAAGCCGGCCGAGAACACCAGCTCGAGGTGCTCGATCAGGGCAATGTTCTCGAGGCGCAGACCCGTGAGCACCCAGGCCTCCGGCGAGCGATCGGTACGTGGCCCGACCGTAGCGGCTGTGACTTTCGTTTAGAAGGGGGTTCCGCCAGCCGGCGCCGCGGCGGTGCATCCCAGCCATGGTCTCCTCCCCCCCAGTCCCTGCCCCGAGCGCCGAGCGCCCGGGCGCCACCGTCGAGATGGGCGTCGAGATGGGGGACTTCCTGGAGGCGGCGGGCCTGCTCAGCTACGACCCGGCCGCCATCACCCGGATCTACGCCGGCCACCCGATGCGCCTGGCCCGGCGCGTCTGGCAGACCCTGGTGCCGATCGGCCTCTATCTGCTGGGGGTGGGCATCGACTGGTTCACCGGCCAGCTGGCCAGTCCCGCCCGGGCGCGGGAGCGGGCCCGGGAGTGCGCCGAGCTGCTGGTGGCGCTGGGTCCGGCCTTCATCAAGGCGGGCCAGGCCCTCTCCACCCGTCCCGACATCATTCCGCCGGTGCTGCTGGAGGAGCTGGCCCAGCTGCAGGACCAGCTGCCGGGCTTCGACAGCGCCCTGGCGATGGCCTGCATCGAGGAGGACCTCGGCGCTCCGGTGGAGACGATCTTCGCCTCGCTGGAGACGGAGCCGATCTCCGCCGCCTCCCTCGGCCAGGTGCACCGGGGCGTGCTGATGAGCGGCGAACGGGTGGCAGTGAAAGTGCAGCGGCCGGGCCTGCGGGAGCAGATCACCCTCGACCTCTACATCGTCCGCAACATCGCCGCCTGGCTGAACCGCAACGTGGGGCTGATCCGCAGCGATCTGGTGGGGCTGATCGATGAACTCGGCAAGCGGGTCTTCGAGGAGATGGACTACCTCAACGAAGCCACCAACGCCGAGACCTTCGCCCGCCTCCACAGCCACAACCCCCGCATCGCCGTCCCCGCCATCCACCGCCAGGCCACCAGCCGCCGGGTGCTGACGATGGAGTGGATCGATGGCGTCAAGCTCACCAACCTCGACGCGGTGCGCGCCCTGGGGATCGACCCCGACCAGATGGTGGAGGTGGGGGTGAACTGCAGCCTGCAGCAGCTGCTGGAGCACGGTTTCTTCCACGCCGATCCCCACCCGGGCAACCTGCTGGCCCTGCCGGACGGACGCCTGGCCTACCTGGATTTCGGCATGATGAGCGAGGTGTCGCGGGAGGCGCGCACCGGGCTGATCCAGGCGGTGGTACACCTGGTGAACCGCAATTTCAGCGCCCTCTCCAAGGATTTCGTGCAGCTCGGCTTCCTGGGCGAGGCGGTCGACCTGGAGCCGATCGTGCCGGCCTTCGAGACGGTGTTCGGCCAGGCCCTGGAGATGGGGGTGAGCCGCATGGACTTCAAGGCGGTCACCGATGACCTCTCGGGGGTGATGTATCGCTTCCCTTTCCAGGTGCCGCCGTACTACGCCCTGATCATCCGCTCCCTGGTCACCCTCGAAGGCATCGCCCTGAGTGTCGACCCCGACTTCAAGATCCTCGGCGCCGCCTACCCCTACTTCGCCCGCCGGCTGATGGAGGATCCCGATCCCGAGCTGCGCCGCAGCCTGCGGGAGATGCTCTACGACGGGGAGGAGTTCCGCTGGCAGCGGCTGGAGAGCCTGGTGGCCAGCGCCTCGCTGCAGGAGCAGCTCGACCTCGACGGCCTGCTCGACCAGTTGCTCGATTTCCTCTTCTCCCCCAACGGCGGCCTGCTGCGACAGCAGCTGGTCGATGCGGTGGTGCAGCGGATGGATGCCCTGGCCTGGAACACCACCCTGCGCCTCGGCCGGCGGCTGCCGCCCCGTCTGCTGCCGCCGGGGCTGCGGGCCCAGCCGCCCACACCGGCACCGGCGCCGCTGCTGGACCTGGAGCCCATCCAGCAGCTGCTGGCCATCCTGCGCGACCTGCCGGGCTTCGAGCCGGCGCTGCTGCTGAAGCGCCTGCCGCGGGTGCTGGGGGAGCCGGATCTGCGGCGCATGGGGCTGCAGGTGGCCAGGGGGCTGGCGGAGCGGGGCGTGGTGCACCTGCTGCGCGATGTGCTGGTGACGCCGGCGGTGCGCCAGGCGGCCGGCGTTTCCGGGGCCTGAGATCCGTAGAGTCGACCTCACCCACCGGGAGACAAGCGTGAACAAGCGGCGAAGGATCCTGGCCGCTGTGCTGGGCCTGGGACTCTGCTGCTCGACTCCCGCGGCCATGGCCACCGAGAACCTGGTGTTCACCAGCGGGGCCTTCCGGCGCTCGATCCCCGTGGCCGATCTGGAACATCTGGCCACCACCGGGGAGGCCCGGGGCCTGCTTCGGGACGTGCTGCGCCTGGGCCGCCAGGACCCCAGGCAGGTGAGCAAGCTGCTGAACGAATCGGTGCGGCTGCCGATCGTGCTGATGAGCCGACTGCTCAACACCCGCATCGGCGAGGCGATCCTGGCCCGCCTGGCCCGGATCCTGTTCCCGCTGCGGGCTCCGGAGGCCGGCGTGCCCGCCCTGCGCGCCGCCATGGTGCTGGGCACCTACGAGGGCAAGGGGTCGCTGTCGGCGATCACCTTCCTGCGGTCCTACCCCACCCGGGAACTGGAGGTGAGCATCCCGGCGCTGCTGGGGTTGGTCTCGAAGGCCTCCTCGATCGGCGAGCTGGTGCGCTTCTTCTCCGAATCACCGCTGGACGGGCTGCGGGGCAGCGAACCGCAGGCGGCCCCTGCACCCGCCAAGCCGGCGCCGAGCGCCCCCGCCCCCTGACGCCCAGGACCGGAGCCCTACATTGACTCAGCAACGCCGCTGTCCCCCGTGCCCCTGCTGAGAGCCCTCAGGCGTCTGGGCCGGCAGCCCACCATGCAGGACTGGCCGGGGCTGATCGAGGCCTACCGCAGCTGGCTGCCCGTCAGCGATGCCACCCCGGTGGTGACCCTGCGGGAGGGGGCCACGCCGCTGATCCCGGCGCCGGTGATCGCCGAGCGGGTGGGCCGGGGCGTGAAGGTGTTCCTCAAGTACGACGGCCTCAACCCCACCGGCTCCTTCAAGGACCGGGGCATGACCATGGCCATCTCCAAGGCGAAGGAGGCCGGCTCGGAGGCGGTGATCTGCGCCAGCACCGGCAACACCTCGGCCGCGGCCGCCGCCTATGCCCGCCGCGGCGGCATGCGGGCCTTCGTGCTGATCCCCGATGGCTACGTGGCCCAGGGCAAGCTGGCCCAGGCCCTGCTGTACGGCGCCGAGGTGCTGGCGGTGCAGGGCAATTTCGACCGGGCCCTGGCGATCGTGCGCGACGTGGCCGACCGCTATCCGGTCACCCTGGTGAACTCCCTCAACCCCTACCGGCTGCAGGGACAGAAGACGGCGGCCTTCGAGGTGGTCGACGCCCTCGGCGAGGCCCCCGACTGGCTGTGCATCCCGGTGGGCAACGCCGGCAACATCAGCGCCTACTGGATGGGGTTCAAGGAGTACCGCCAGGCGGGTCACAGCACGGTGCTGCCGCGGATGATGGGCTTCCAGGCCGCCGGCAGCGCGCCCATGGTGCTGGGGCACACGGTGGAGCAGCCGGACACCATCGCCACCGCGATCCGCATCGGCAATCCGGTGAACAAGGAGAACGCCCTCAACGCCCGCAGCGAGAGCAACGGCGACTTCATGGCGGTGACGGACGCCGAGATCATCGAGGCCTACAAGCTGCTGGGCCAGGGGGAGGGGGTCTTCTGCGAGCCGGCCAGCGCCGCCTCGGTGGCGGGCCTGATCAAGCGGCGGGAGGAGGTGCCGGCCGGCGCCACGGTGGTGTGCGTGCTCACCGGCAACGGCCTCAAGGACCCCACCACGGCGATCGAGAACAACGACGCCAGCTTCCACACCGGCATCGCCCCCGACACCGAGACCGTCGCGCGCGTGATGGGCTTCTGAGCCACCCGCCAGGACATCTCGGAGCCTGACGGTGCGCCAACCGTCTGGGGAAATCCTGGGACATTCCCCACCACCGGCCGGGAAGGGACGGGGAGGGAAAACCCGCGTGGGCGGCCGACGGATTCCCCAGACGCGGGAATCGGTGGAAAACCCCTGGAAACGGCCCCGTTGCGGCGTCCTTTCCCCAGGCATCAAGCCCGAAAAGCCCAGTGAGGACAAGGGGAGTGAGCCGATTTACCCGTTTTCCCCCGCCCCTACGACGACGGGCTGTTTTTCTTCTTCTCAATCCTTGATTGATCCTCTGAACCGTCGGGAGACCACCCGTTGCGCTTTGGCGCGCCCTGTGAAACCGTGGGTCCTCACGAACGCCGCGCTGCCCTGGCCGGCCCCCGCCATGAAGCTGGTCTGCTCCCAGGCTGAACTCAGCGCCAGCCTCCAGCTGGTCAGCCGGGCGGTGGCGACCCGCCCCACCCACCCGGTGCTGGCCAACGTGCTGCTCACCGCCGATGCCGGCACCGGCCGCCTCAGCCTCACCGGCTTCGACCTCAGCCTCGGCATCCAGACCAGCCTGCCCGCCGCCGTCGAGACCAGCGGCGCCATCACCCTGCCGGCGAAGATGTTCGGTGAGATCGTGGCCCGCCTGGCCACCGACAGCCCCATCAGCCTCAGCTGCCCCGAGGGCGAGGAGCAGCTGGAGCTGACCAACCTCTCCGGCAGCTACCGGATGCGGGGCATGCCCGCCGACGACTACCCGGATCTGCCCCTGGCCCAGAGCGGCACGCCGATCCGCTTCCATGCCGAGGCCCTGGTGAAGGGCCTGCGGGCCACCCTGTTCGCCAGCAGCCCCGATGAGAGCAAGCAGCTGCTGACGGGCGTTCACCTGCGCCTGGACGGCGAGGGCCTGGAGTGCGCCGCCACCGACGGCCACCGCCTGGCGGTGCAGCGCCTCCCCCACGCCGTGGAAGCCGTCGGCCCCGATGCGCCTGCCGCCGAGGGCGAGGACTTCGCTGTCACGGTGCCGGCCCGTTCCCTGCGGGAGCTGGAGCGGATCCTCTCGGGCCGCGGCTCCCAGGAGCCCCTGAGCCTGTTCTGCGAACGCGGCCAGGTGGTGGTCCTCTCCGCCGACCAGGTGCTCACCAGCCGCAGCCTCGATGGCACCTACCCCAACTACCGCCAGCTGATCCCGCCATCGTTCCAGCGCAGCCTTGTGCTCGATCGACGCGCCTTCATCGCCGCCCTCGAGCGGGTGGCCGTGCTGGCCGACCAGCACAACAACGTGGTCAAGATCAGCTCCGACCCGGCCGCCGGCACGGTGACGATCCGGGCCGACGCCCAGGACGTGGGCAGCGGTTCCGAATCGCTGGCGGCCACGATCGAAGGGGAGGCGATCGAAATCGCCTTCAACGTCCGCTACCTGCTCGACGGCCTCAAGGCCATGGGCTCCGACCAGGTGGTGCTGCAGTGCAACGCCGCCACCACCCCGGCCGTGCTGGCGCCGGTGGGCGCCGATGAGGTCTTCACCTACCTGGTGATGCCGGTCCAGATCCGCACCAGCTGAGCCTGTGGGTCTTCCCGACCAGCTGCTGCTGAGCGATCTGCTGCGGCGACAGGTGCGGTGCGATCAGGGCCTCGAGCGGGGTGCCGGGTTGCTGGCCTGGATGCACCCGCCGGTGCACCGGCTGCTGGGCTGGGCCAGCCGGCCCTCGGCCTTCGCCCAGAAGCGGCTCGTCTGGCGGCTGGACCAGCTGCGGGGGCTGGGGGAGCAGGAGGTGTTCGTGAAGGGGGTGCCGGCGGAGACCGACGCCGCCACTCTGGAACGGCTGCCCACCCTGTTCGATGCCGCCCTCACCGGCGCCGACGACGTGCCCCTGGGGATGGTGGCCGACGCCGCTGTGGAGCTGCGCAGCGGCCGCATCCTGCACTATCTCGTGGCCCGCAGCGATCCGCGGCTGCCGGGCACCAGCCGCTGGCGCCTGAGCCCCGACCGGATCGTCGACCAGCAGCCCGGCCGGGTGTTCACCGCCCTGCGGGGGCTGGATGACCTGCCGGTGGCCCGCGCCAGTGTGCGCCAGCAGTTGCTGCGCCGCTCGCGGCGCTGGAAGGAGCAGGTGCAGGAGGTGGGCGGCCGCGTCGAGGAGCGGCTGGAGGGCTGGCTGGAGGAGCCCCCCTGGCCGGAGGCCTTCCGCGAGGAGAGGCCCTGGCCCGAGCGCGAGCGGGCCGCCGCCGACCGCGCCAGCGATGATCGCGCCATCGACGACCGCGACGGACACGATCGCGACGGCCCCGACCCGCTCGAGGACTGGCTTGAGGAGGAGGAGGAGCTCCGGGAGCCGCCCCGCGACCGCTACCGGGGCCGGGAACCCCATGGCCATGGGGACGACGACCCCTGGATCTGATACTGGAGGGCCGTTGCCGCGCCCCCCGGTGGTTCCTGCCTCGACCCCGTCCTTCTCGGTGCCCGAGGCCCTGAAGAAGGAGAACCTGAGCCAGACCGACCATGACGAGATCTGCCGTCGCCTCGGCCGCGCCCCCAACCGGGCCGAACTGGGCATGTTCGGGGTGATGTGGTCGGAGCACTGCTGCTACCGCAACTCCCGCCCCCTGCTGGGCCAGTTCCCCACCAGCGGGCCGCGCATCCTGGTGGGGCCGGGGGAGAACGCCGGCGTGGTGGACCTGGGCGAGGGCCAGCGGCTGGCCTTCAAGATCGAGAGCCACAACCACCCCTCAGCGGTGGAGCCCTTCCAGGGGGCGGCCACCGGCGTGGGCGGCATCCTGCGGGACATCTTCACCATGGGGGCGCGGCCGATCGCCCTGCTCAACGCCCTGCGCTTCGGGCCGCTGGAGGACGAGCGCAACGTGGGCCTGATGGAGGGGGTGGTGGCCGGCATCGCCCATTACGGCAACTGCGTCGGCGTGCCGACGGTGGGCGGTGAGGTGGCCTTCGACCCCAGCTACGGCGGCAACCCTCTGGTGAATGCCATGGCCCTGGGGCTGATGGAGACCGACGACATCGTCTGCTCCGGGGCGGTGGGCGTGGGCAACCCGGTGGTGTACGTGGGCAGCACCACGGGCCGCGACGGCATGGGGGGCGCCAGCTTTGCGAGCGCCGAGCTCACCGAGGCTTCCCTCGACGACCGGCCCGCCGTCCAGGTGGGCGATCCGTTCCTGGAGAAGGGGCTGATCGAGGCCTGCCTGGAGGCCTTCCAGAGCGGCGATGTGGTGGCGGCCCAGGACATGGGCGCCGCCGGCCTCACCTGCAGCTGCTCGGAGATGGCCGCCAAGGGGGGCCTGGGCATCGAGCTGGACCTGGATCGGGTGCCCGCCCGCGAGGCCGGCATGAGCGCCTACGAGTTCCTGCTGAGCGAATCCCAGGAGCGGATGCTGTTCGTGGTGGCGGCGGGGCGGGAGGAGCCGCTGATGGAGCGCTTCCGCCGCTGGGGGCTCCAGGCGGCGGTGGTGGGCCGGGTGCTGCAGGAGAACGTGGTGCGGGTGCTGCAGCACGGGGAGGTGGCCGCCGAGGTGCCCGCCAGCGCCCTGGCGGACGACACGCCGATCAACCACCACGAGCTGCTGGCCGAGCCCCCGGCCGAGATCCAGACCCACTGGGGCTGGTGCGAAGCGGAGCTGCCCCCGGCCACGGCCGCGGGGGTGACGATGGAGCAGGGGCTGATGGGCTGGGCCGACGTGCTGCTGCGCCTGCTCGATGACCCCACCATCGCCAGCAAGCGCTGGGTGTACCGCCAGTACGACCACCAGGTGCAGGCCAACACCGTGGTGCTGCCCGGCAGCGCCGATGCGGCGGTGGTGCGGCTGCGGCCCCAGCAGGGCCCGGGGGCGATGGGGGCGGCGACCCGCGGGGTGGCGGCCACGGTGGACTGCCCCAACCGCTGGGTGGCCCTCGATCCGGAGCGGGGCGCCATGGCGGCGGTGGCGGAGGCGGCCCGCAACCTCTCCTGCACGGGCGCCGAACCCCTGGCGGTCACCGACAACCTCAACTTCCCCTCCCCCGACACCGCCACCGGCTACTGGCAGCTGGCGATGGCCTGCCGGGGCCTCTCGGCGGCCTGCAGCGCCCTGGCCACGCCGGTCACCGGCGGCAACGTCTCGCTGTACAACGAGACCCGCCTGCCGGACGGCCGCATGCAGCCGATCCACCCCACCCCGGTGGTGGGCATGGTGGGGCTGGTGCACGACCTGGCCCATGTGACCGGGCTGGCCTGGCGCCAGGCCGGCGATGCCGTCTGGCTGCTGGGGGTGCCGCTCGATGAGCACGGCGACGAACGGATCGGGCTGGGGGGCAGCAGCTACCTGGAGGTGGTGCATGGGCGGCTCACGGGCCGCCCGCCGCTGACGGACCTGGCCCTGGAGGGCCGGGTGCAGGGCTTCCTGCGGGCCGCTATCGCCGCCGGCCTGGTGCGCTCGGCCCACGATCTTTCCGACGGCGGCCTGGCAGTGGCGCTGGCGGAGAGCTGCATCGCCTCCGGCCTGGGGGCCGCGGTGGAGCTGCCCGCCGGTGAGGGGCGTCCCGACCGGCTGTTGTTCGCCGAGGGCGGCGCCCGGCTGGTGGTGAGCGTGGCGCCGGAGCAGGAGTCCGCCTGGGGTGCGGCCCTGGCGGCGGCGGACGGCGGAGGGGCCGTGCCGGCCGAGCGCCTGGGCACGGTGACGGCGGACGCCCGCCTGGTGGTGGCGCTGGGTGGCGAGCCCCTGCTGGCACTGACGGTGGAGCACATGCGCGAGACCTACGAGCAGGCGATCCCCGCCCGCCAGGCCAAGGCCGGCCCCCCGCCCGACAGGTGATGGGCCAAGATGGACACCTCCCTGTGGTCAGAAGCCCCGTGCCCTGCGCCGATGCAAGCGATGCGCAGGGTCGGTTGACCACCACTCCCGAAGCCCCCGGGGGCCCCGACAGCGACCTCCCCGACAAGCCGGAGGAGGCCTGCGGCGTGTTCGCCGTGCTGGCGCCGGGCCAGGCGGTGGCGAACCTCACCTATTTCGGGCTCTATGCCCTGCAGCACCGGGGCCAGGAGTCGGCGGGCATCGCCGTCTTCGACGATGTGAAGGTGCGGCTGCACAAGGACATGGGCCTGGTGAGCCAGGTGTTTGACCAGGAGGTGCTGGAGCGGATGCCCGGCCAGCTGGCGATCGGCCACAACCGCTATTCCACCACCGGCAGCAGCAAGGTCTGCAACGCCCAGCCGGTGGTGCTGATGACCCGCCTGGGGCCGCTGGCCCTGGCCCATAACGGCAACCTGGTGAACGCGGCGGAGCTGAGGGACTCGCTCGCGCACCTGGCCGGGGAGTTCACCTCCACCGCCGACTCGGAGCTGATCGCCTTCGCGCTGCAGGAGGCGGTGGATTCCGGCCTGGGCTGGAACGCGGCGATCCGGGCGGCGGCGTCCCGCTGCCGCGGTGCCTTCAGCCTGGTGATCGGCACCCCCGACGGGCTGTTCGCCCTGCGCGACGGCCACGGCATCCGTCCGCTGGTGTTCGGGCTGCTGGGGGAGCCGGAACAGGGCCAGTGGGTGGCCTGCAGCGAGACCTGCGGCCTCGACATCATTGGCGCCAGTTTTGTGGATGACGTTCAGCCGGGCGAGCTGATCCACTTCCGGCAGGCCGACCCGATCCCCGAACGGCAGCGCTGGTGCCAGGAGCCGCCCAAGCTCTGCGTGTTCGAGATGATCTACTTCGCCCGGCCTGACAGCCGCTTCTTCGGCGAGTCGCTCTACAGCTACCGGGTGCGGATTGGCGAGGTGCTGGCCCGGGAGATGCCCGTTGAGGCCGACATCGTGATCGGTGTCCCCGATTCCGGCATCCCGGCGGCGATCGGCTACTCGCATATGAGTGGCATCCCCTTCGCCGACGGGTTGATCAAGAACCGCTACGTGGGCCGCACCTTCATCCAACCCACCCAGGCGATGCGGGAGGCGGGGATCCGGGTGAAGCTCAACCCCCTGCCCGATGTGCTGTCCGGCAAGCGGGTGGTGGTGATCGACGACTCGATCGTGCGCGGCACCACCAGCCGCAAGCTGGTGGCCGCGCTGCGGGAGGCGGGCGCCACCGAGGTGCACATGCGGATCAGCTCGCCCCCGGTCACCCACCCCTGCTTCTACGGCATCGACACCGACACCCAGGACCACCTGATCGCGGCGCGGCTGACGCTGGCGGAGATCGAGCGGCACCTGGGGGTGGATTCCCTGGCCTACCTCTCCAAGGGCGGCATGGTGGAGGCGGCCCAGGCCCATTCGAGCCACTTCTGCACCGCCTGCTTCGACGGCACCTACCCGATCGAGATGGACGAGGAGGTGCGCAACAGCAAGCTGATGCTCGAGCCCACCGGTCTGGCGGCGCGGGTGTAGGCCCGGCGGCCGGCCCCAGCATGCGCATCGCCTTCCTGGATTCCTGGCTGCAGGAGGTGGCCGAGGGCAGCGGCACGGCGGCCGCTATCGGCGGCCTGGCCGGAGCCCTGATCGCCCGGGGCCACACGGTGGAGCGGCTGGTGCCCGAGGGGGCCTGGCCCCGCAACCTGCTGCTGCGCCGCCTTTGGTTCAACCTCACCCTGCCCAAGCGCCTGGCCGCCGCATCAGGCCGCTACGACCTGGTGGTGGGCTTCGACATCGACGGCGTGCGGGTGGCGCACCGCTGCCCGGTGCCCTACGTGTGCTGCATCAAGGGGGTGCTGGCGGAGGAGTCGCGCTGCGAGAGCGGCTGGCCACGGCGGATGCTGTGGGGACTGTCGCGGCTGGAGCGGCTCAATGCCCGCCGGGCGCCCCTGGTGCTCTCCACAAGCCGCTACTGCTGCGAGCGCATCGAAGCCCACTACGGGGTGCCGCCCGAGCGGCTGCGGCTGGTGCCGGAGGGGATCGACACCGGCCTCTGGAATCCCGCCGGCGACGACCCCGCCGCCCTGGCTGCCCTGGATGGGGCCCGCGAGCCCCACACGGTGCTGTGCGTGGCGCGCCAGTACCCGCGCAAGCGGGTGGCCGATCTGATCACGGCGTTTGCGGCCGTGCACCAGCGGCTGCCCAGCGCCCGGCTGGTGGTGATCGGCGACGGGCCGGAGCACCGGGCGCTGCGGGAGCTGGTGGAGCGCCTGGAGCTGGGGGCGGTGGTTCAGCTGCTCGGGGCCCTTGCCGACGACGGCGACGTGCGGGCCTGGTACCGCCGCAGCGCCCTGTTCTGCCTGCCCTCGATCCAGGAGGGTTTCGGCATCGTGTTCCTCGAGGCGATGGCCAGCGGCCTGCCGGTGGTGAGCACCACGGCCACGGCGATCCCCGAGGTGGTTCCCCACGGCCGCGCCGGGCTGCTGGTGCCGCCGCGGGATCCGGCGGCCCTGGCCGAGGCTCTGCTCAAGTTGCTCACCGATCCCGTGCTGCAGGCCCGCTGCCGCGCCTGCGGCCGCGGGCACGTGGGCCCGTTCAGCTGGGACCGGGTGGCGGAACGCTTCCTGGAGGCGGTGGATGCTGCTGCGGCGCCGACAGCCGCCGGATCGTGACCAGGCCGCGGCTGCGGCCCGAGGTGGAATCAAGGGTGCGGATCGCCTTCCAGAGGTCGGCCACCGGCACCCACACCGAGGGGTAGCGGTAGCGGGCCACATCGAGGATCAGCACCCGGTCGGAGAGGGCATGGAAGGCGGCCAGCGGAGCGATGTGGCCGCCGCCGGCCTGGCCGAGGGAGGGGCGCAGGTAGTTGGCCAGCAGGCGGTCGCCGGGCTGGCTGAGGTTGGCCCGCAGCAGGGCGCGGAACTGCTCGAGGCTGAGCTGGTCGCCGTGGATCGCTTCGGCCGCCACCCCGTGGGCCGCCAGCAGGCCGGTCAGCTCGGCCAGGGTCATGCCCTGGCGCCGCACCACTTCGGCGCTCACCACCGTGCGGCCGGCCGGCACCTCGAAGACGTTCTCCTGGGTCCAGAAGCGGTAACGGCCGTAGCCCGGCACGGCGGGGGCGGGCACGGCCAGGCTGTTGAGCACCATGGCTGCGCTGGCCACACCGCAGTAGGCGAGGTTGGCCTGGGTGAGGAACTGCTCGGCCAGTGGGCCGTAGTCGGCCCGCTCGCCGCTGGCCACCAGCAGCTCCATGCCCGCCGGCTCCATCAGGGGGATCGGCGCGGCCTGCAGGCGCCGGGCCGCCAGAGGCGCCGCCAGGGCCAGCGACAGCAGCACCAGGCCGGGGACGGGGGAGGTGGGGCGCGACGGCATGGCATCGAAGGTAGGGGAGCCATCGCTGGGCTGGGGGCGCGCCGGCGATCAGCCCAGCTCGAGGCAGGCCAGCCCGTACACGTCCGCCAGCGACACCGCCGGAGGCACCCCCCGGTACATGCGCTGGGTGCGGGAGGCCGGGGTGAAGCCCAGCGACGACAGCAGCGGCGCGGCGGCGGCATTGGCGCCCGGGGCATCGATCAGCACCTTGCCGGGATGGCGCTGCAGCAGGCCCTCCAGCAGGGCCCGGGCGGCGGCGGGGCTGTCCGCCACCAGGGGCCCGACGCGCCAGCCCTCGCCATCGGAAAGGAGGCAGGGCCGCACCCGGCCGAAGCCATGACAGGCGCCGGCCCGATCCACCAGGGCCAGCACCGTGCCGGCCGGATGCCGCAGCCACTGGCGCAGGAAGTGGGGGCGGGGCGAGGGTTCCCGCTCGGCATCGAAGCGCTGCACGGCGGCGGCCGGGATGGCGCCGCCCTCCAGCAGGCACCAGGGGGGCTCCGGCGTGGCGGGCGGCGGGACTGGGTTGCCTGTGGCGACGAGTCGCTGCCAGCGGGTGGTGGGGGAGGCGGGCGCGAAGCCCCAGCCGGCGTAGTCGTCGATCCGGTCGGGGGCGGCCTCCAGGCCGATGCAGGGCACGTCGGCCAGATGGGCCAGCGCCTGCTGCCACAGCTGCACCCCGTAGCCCCGGCCCCGCTGGGCGGGCACCACCAGGAACAGGCCGATGAAGCCGTAGGCGGCGTTGTAGCGGACCCCGGCGATGCACCCCACCGGCTCGTCGCCGAGCCAGCCCACCCAGAGGCCCTGGCGATCGGTCTGGCGGTAGATGGCCACATCGCCCACCCCCGGCGCGAAGCCCTCCCGCCGGGCCCAGCCGGTGACGGTGGGGATGTCGGCGCTCTGCAGGGGGCGGATGGTGAGGGGGGAGGCGTCGGGCCGGTAGGGGGCGCTCACCAGATCGTCTCCAGCTCCGGAATGGCGCGGAGCTTCTCGTCGGCGCTGATCAGGGGCCGGCGGCCCTGCAGGGCCGTGGCGCCGATGAGCCGGTCGGCCGGGTCGCCGTGGCGGAACTGGGGGCCACGGGAGAGCAGGGCGATCTCGGCGGTGATCGGCAGCACCTCCAGCCGCAGGGCTTCGAGCAGGCGGCGCAGGTAGAGGGCCGGGGGCACGGCGTCCGGCAGGCTCAGGCGTCCGCGTTCGTGCAGCAGGGCCAGCTCCCAGAGACTGATGTCGGCGATGGCCAGCTGACCCTGGGCGCGCCCCTGCTCCAGTGCCGCCGCGGCGCGGCGGGAGAGCCGGGCCGGCTCATGGGCCCAGAACAGCAGGACATGGGTGTCACAGATGGTCAGCATCACCGGCGCCCTCGAGATCGGCGTCGCCAGCGGCGATCGGGGCGACCACATCCCCCAGGGTGACGCTGCCGCCCAGCCCTTCCAGCCAGCGGCGGGCTTCCTCGGCCGGGTCGTGTTCCGGCTCGATGCGGGCGATCACCCGCCCGTGTGATGTGACCTGAATGGCTTCCCCGGCCTGAACGCGCTTGAGCCAGGCCGGCAGGTTCTGGCGCAGGTGGGTCACCGAAACGCGCGGCATGGAAGGCTTCTGTACATGGGTTCTGTACAGTTTAGGACGCGTGGGGATGGGGAGTGGTCCCGGCTGGGGAACCCTCAAGAAACCCCCCATAGTCTCGAGCCCATGGCCGACGCCAGCCGTGCCCCAGGCCTGATCCAGCGCTACCGCGAGGAGCTGCAGGTGCGCCATTACGCCCGCCGCACCGTGAACACCTATGAGCAGTGGCTGCGGCGATTCCTCCGGTTTCACAGCAGGCGCCACCCGCGCGAGATGGGCAGCGCCGAGGTGAACGCCTTCCTGAGCCACCTGGCGGTGGAACTGCAGGTGAGCGCCTCCACCCAGAACCAGGCACTGGCGGCGCTGCTGTTTCTGTACCGGGAGCTGCTGGAGCGGGATCTGAAGCTGGAGGGTGTGGTGCGGGCGCGGACAAGGCGCCGGCTGCCGGTGGTGCTCAGCGAAGAGGAGGTGCGGGCGGTGCGACACCGGCTGGAGGGCGAGGCGGCCCTGGTGGTGGGGCTGCTGTATGGCAGCGGGCTCCGGTTGATGGAAGCCTTGCGCCTCCGGGTGAAAGACCTGGATGTTCAAAGGCGTGAGCTCACGGTGCGTGACGGGAAGGGCGGCAAGGACCGGCTGACGCTGCTGCCCAAGAGCCTTCTGCCCGAGCTGCAGGAGCATCTGCGGAAGGTGCGCCACCTGCATCAGGGTGATCTGGCGGCGGGCTGGGGCCGGGTGCTGATGCCCTGTGCCCTGGCGAGGAAGTATCCGAACGCGGATCGGGAGTGGGCGTGGCAGTGGGTGTTTCCCCAACAGAACCGTTGGCGAGACCGAGACTCAGGAACCCAGGGCCGCCACCACCTCGATCCGAGCGTGGTGCAGAAGGCCGTGAAGCGGGCCGTGGCCGAGGCGGGCGTCACCAAGGCGGCCAGTTGCCATACCTTCCGCCACTCCTTCGCGACCCACCTGCTGGAACGGGGCCAGGACATCCGCACGATCCAGGAACTGCTCGGCCATCAGGACGTGAGCACCACCATGATCTACACCCATGTTCTGAATAGGGGGCCACTCGGTGTCTGCAGTCCAGCAGACTTGATGTAGTCATGGCTACATGTGGTTATCGGACCCGTGAACCACGGTCGAAAGACTTGGCCTTCCAACTAAGATCGCTGTGCAGGAAAGGATTCTTGTCTGATGGGCCATTGGCAACAACTGTGGTTCACGGAAAAGAGCGGAGGACGGACCGTGGTTCACGGAACCACCCAATAAAGTGTTGGGCTGACTAACGCCGGCAAACCACAGAGTCAGAGCGGAAACATAGTTTTTCTGCTGAAACCTACAGGGGAGATGTATTCTCATTTCCATACCATTCCACCGCATATTCATAAAGGCTGTCAAGAACCTCAGAAAGCTGTTTCCCGCGCTCAGTCAATCTATATGCGACTCTAGGAACCGTGCCTTGCTCAACTTGACGGTCGATAAGCTGAATGGATTCCAGCAAGCGCAATCTATCTGCAAGGACCTTTGTGGATATTCCATCAACCTTGCGCTTCAGTTCACCAAAGTGCAATTCGCCATGGGAGCTTAGGATCCACAAGATGTAGATCGTCCACTGTGCCGAAATATGACCAATTAATAATTCAAGCGGGCAGCACATCTGCTTGATCATTGGACGGATTAGGTAGTTACCAAATGGAAACCAATTGACTTTTGCGTCGGATGGCGCGAGGTTTGCGTTGTCCTGAGCAGGCCCAACGCTAGTCCATGGGAACGCTACTGCACATTGACTCAAGTCCTCGCGGCGAGAATTCCAGCTCGCGACTACTTGCCAGCACCTTCATTGCAGCATGGAAGGAGAACCATCCTGACGATCATGTTATATATCGCGACCTGAGGAACACGTATATACCTCATATCACAGAAGAATGGATTGCCGCAGATTTTACCCCAAGGGATGCATTGACCGCGGAGGCGCGTCAAGTGCTTGAACTGTCCGACATATTGGTAGACGAGTTCCTTGCCGCAGACAGATGTTTATACAGCGTTCCGATGTATAATTTCGGAATCCCATCCAGCTTTAAAGCCTACATCGATAATCTTGTTCGCTTTGGTCGAACATTTACATCTGATCACGGATGCTACCAAGGGCTTGCAAAAGAGAAAAAGGTTCTATTTATCACCGCTCGCGGCGTTGAGTATGGCTCAAACTCGCCCTACCACGGATGGGATGCACAAGAGCCTGGGCTAAGGTATGCATTCCAGTTCATGGGAGTTTCTGACATTAACTTTATTCATGCATGTGGCCTTGACTTGGGAGAGGAGTTTCGGCGCAGCAGTATTGACAAGGCCAAAGGCGAAGTTAAGAGCTTTTTGTCATCCTGGTAGTTGACGAGCAGCCCAACATCAAGATCCAGCGGACGAGATCAGTAGAGTGTCCAAGTCGACCATCTTGTGCTCGCCGCTGATCTTGAGCGTTCGAAGGATCGAGATGCAAATTTTTGTGACATCCCCAACTACAGCCGAATATCCCTAATAAAATTGGTGAATTCTGATTGGACAGTCATGATTTTTCGGAACATTTTTCTGTTTCTATCTTCTGTTATGGTCTTTACGGCCATAAGTAACCCTGCTCACGCAGTTCTAGTAAAAGAAGGTAAGGCAAGCGTAGATGCAACTAAGCATTGCACAAAGCTTGCTCCGGGTTTTTGGAAGGTAGCTTGTTTTCTGCTCATGGCTGACCCACCCGCAGCAGGGATAAGTTCAATATCTTGGGGGGGAACATTTGATCCTAATAGCTTTGAAATATGGCCTACGCCCCTTTATTTTGGTGATTTTAGCGAAAGTGGAACATATATACGACTCGCGCCTGGAATGCCGGGCGGCTTGATGCCGATCAATGAAGATCCGGGCATTATAGAGGAAGATCATTATAATCCACGCACGGGTGCGATTCCAAGCTTTGTCGTTGATAATGTTAATGGTTCATTTAGTTTGACACTGGATCTTTCGGCAAACCCTGTTCCACTTGGTGCTCAGCCACAGAACTTCTTTGGTGTATTCGTTCGTGATAAGCGAGGCCCTATAGCTGGTATCGAGTATTTCTCTGAAGCAAGCGCAGATCAAACTATCGCTGGCTGGATGAATTTTAGCGATGTCCAATGTACAGGTATTTCTACATGCGGTTCTGACCATCCAGTGTCAAGTCTAAGAGTCACTAACGTTCCAGCCGTTCCAGCCCCGCTACCCATCCTCGGCCTCGGAGCAGCTTTCGGCTACAGCCATAAACTTCGGAAGCGTATCAAGGTCTCAAAGACTGAGTCCATCCGCACCACAGTTGTCTGATCCGCCCTGCTGGACAGATCTCAGCCCTCACTCAAGGGGTAGCGCTGTGAAAGTCTCGCAAGTTCTGCCCCACCTGCCTGAACTGCTAGTTTCGGAAGCCCTGGTCCCTGAGCTTGGATGGTACTGAACACCAAAAAGAACCACGCTCGCGCTCATGCTGCGCAGCCGTCTAACGGCCTGTTTTCAAGAAGGAGATTTGCCAGTCATTTGAACAGAGGAACTGCTCAACATTGGCATTGGTGGCATAACTACCTCACTTTGACACAAGGCAGATATGCCTTTGCACTGATTTATATAGTAGATTCCTCATATGGCAAATGATCGCGTTAATTGTATCTAAAAGCACAACACTTCGAACAGGCCCTTCGAGTGGGCAGGCCACCATCAGCTCAAAGCTTCGCCACCAGCGGCTCCCTGCCTGCCACTCAAGGGCAGCGTTCGAGGGATCGGAGCAATGAGGCAGTCTGCGTGGCTTGGACCCCCATCGTGCTGACGGACTGTTCCCATGTGATCCACTGAATAATACTATCAAAGTGTTGCGAGGTATCCGCGGTTACCGAAGGCGGCCCCTGAATCAGTTACTGTTATGGAGATTTTTGATAACATCCATGATGTTTACATCAAGATCGCTTTGCACGTCTCTATTGGTTGCTACCACCGCTTTAGTGCCTGTTACTCCAGCCTCGGCATTAACGCTTACTGAAGCCAACCTAACATATGGCAATTTACAAAGCTTCATCGTAGATACGACTTGGACTGCGATTCTGTTAACTATAGAAAATGGAGGGCCTTTTGAGCCCAATTCGTCTCAAGACTATAGTGGACTTCATAGTTTAACACAAGAAAATTCTGGCGATTTCTCTGGAAACTTTTCTGGCGTGTTACAAGGTTCTTACCGCGGGGAACTATCTACCATTAATTACTCAGGCAATGCCTTGTTCCCTTTTGATGCTATCTTAGATCCAGATGTAACGATTACCGAGCTAACTGGCAAATGGGCTGATAGATGGGGCGTTCCGGACGAATATAAGGGCAAAGGCTTCGGTCTTCCTAAAGACAATGACGGAAAAGTAATACCAGGAAAACTTACGATTGATGATATAACGGGTAAAGGAAAAATTGATATTTCAATATCAACTGACGGCCAAACGTCGCCACAAAATGTAAAAGGCGACATTGCTGCAAAGAAGGACAAAGATGGGAAAGTAACCTATACCGCTGATGACATCGAAGTCACGTTACCTGATGGAAGCAAAAAGAGTGTAAAATTAACGGCTAGTGTTGATAAAGAAGGAAACCTTACCTCATCAGTTACAAGATTTGGGGCCGAAGCTGCATCAAATAAAGGTTCTGTGGGGCCATGTAACAGTCCTTGTCCAACAAGACTTACCTATACAACAACGGCGGCCCCCGGCCCCCTTCCCATCCTCGGCCTCGGAGCAGTTTTCTGCTACAGCCGCAAGCTCCGGAAGATCATCAAGTCCTCAAAGCCTGAGCTGATCCGCACCACAGCTGTCTAATCCGCCCTGCTGGGCAGCTCTCAGCCTTCACTCAGTTTTTCCTCTTGGGCAATCACTGCGCCCGGTAACGGCTTCAAGTGCATGACACCACCAGTTGCTCCGGGATGCCATGCTTCAGCCCTCGAAGCTCGCTGCAACCTTTGTTCGGTTGCACTCGAAGCTCAGCCAGGCGAGCAGCTTTCGGGTCTTCTTTATGCATCGGTGGATGTCGGGACAAACAGTCGGCCTGCGGGATCACCATCATGGGCATGGCGTGGCGGATTATGCTCAGTCGTCGATCGGGTCAGGTGCAACTTCAAGGGTGGCGCCGTGGAAGTCTCGTAAGTTCTGCCCCACCTGCCTGAACTGCCAGTTCCGGAAGCCCTGGTCCCTGAGCTTGGATGTTACTGAGCACCATAAAAGGAGCGCCGCTCGCGCTCATGCTGCGCAGCCGCCTACCGCCCTTTCTTCAAGCAGGGGATTTGCCAGGCATTTGAACGGCGGCACTGCTCAACAGTGGCATAGGTGGCGCACCCACCTCACTGTCGCACAAGGCAACCATGCCTCCGCACTGATTTACATAGTAGATTCTTTATTTGGCAAATGACCGCGTTAATTGTCTCCAGAAGCACCACACTTCGAACAAGCCCTTCGAGTGGACAGGCCGCCATAAGCTCTAGGCTTCGACACCCCAAGCTTTTCGCCTGCCACTCAAGGGCAGCGTTCGAGGCATTGCGTCTTTGCAGAAGCTGCCTGGATCAGGAGCATATTACGCATAGGCTATGCATCATATATATACGCCATGGCGAGATATTCAGAAGCATAATATTTTGCGCAGAACTATCCCGCCACCACCTCGAAACACAATATGCAACATAATGTATCAGTCGCTTGCGCACAGAATTTTTTTGAATAGAGTCCGATTAGATACAAGTGCGCCACCAAATGCAAATTAACCTAAGGAAACTTCTGATTAGGATTAGCGGTGGATTAGTTCTATGTTTACAACCGAGCCTGTTGAGAGCTGACGGAATATGTGATCAAAGTGGGTGGTGCAGACTTCACTATCAGTTTGCTGGCCGACCAGGGTACACTGTATTTATTAAGCCCTTTGACCACTATGCTCAGTTCAGGAGATTTTGGGTACAAGCCGGTGACTTCAACGATACAGTCACTCTTGACTGCGGGAGCCGACTAATTACTTCGTCTCGAGATGGCGGTATTTTTTCGCCGATTCCTTATAACACTCTCGCCGACGAGATGTATCAGTCTATATGCTTACAGCAAAATCAGCAAATTAGTTTTCCCCAGCAAACCAGCCCACAGCCATGGCCTCAACAACCGCCAATGTTTCCTAGCGGTGGAATGGGTGTCCCGCCGACTCAGCCTCCACTAACTATTGACAACTTGCTGAGGATGATAATTAAATGAAAGCACGAAGATTCATTTAGCTATTCACTGCAAGCATTCAGAAAAACTCAAAAGCAACTTTTCTTAATCGTGATCAGACTTTTCAAAAAACTCATTTATATTAACAAATCAACGACTCAAATATTGGCGATGAGGCATCTTCCCCCTCCTCCGTGGATCCCTGCCGGCAAGTCATCACTTATACTCTATATAATACTGTTATTTTTTCAATGTTCAGCCCCGGCTGTGAGCAAACCAATACTATCGCAGGGCGAGGGACAACCCCTCAGTGCATTAACGGAAGCAGAACTATGTTCCAGGAAAAAAAGTGAAGATAGCTGGGCTGAAGTCATTACGGCTTGTGACAAAGCAATTCAAAGGAATCCTAAGCTTGCACAGCTCTGGGTACATCGATGCCATGCACAGTTGAGTCTTGGAAGGCTAGTAGATGCAAAAACTGATTGTCAGGAAGCACTTCGGCTAGACCCATTCAACGCATTAGGCCTTGTTCGTAGCGGTAATATACAGCAAAGGCTTAGGTATTACGATGCTGCACTCTCAGATTATAATAAAGCCATTAGACTCGACCCCAGCAGTGTTCCAGCCTTCGGTAATCGAGGCCTCCTTAGACTGGCAACTAAAGACTACCGAGGCGCGATAGCTGATTTCAATAAAGTAATACAGCTTGATCCAAATGACTTGAATGCATATGTTAGTCGTGCCTACGCCAATGAACAACTAGATAATTTTTCTGGGGCCCTTGCGGATTATACCGTGGCAATTACCCTAGATCCGAAAAAAGTAACCCACCGCTACAATAGAGCCTTAATGTATATACTCCTGAAGGACTATAGTGCAGCACTTGCAGACTTGGATCACGTAATTGCAGGCAGTCCTCAGTGGTATGCTCCCTATAATGAACGAGGTTACGTAAAGGCGGTTTTAAAAGACTACCGCAGTGCAATTGCCGACTACGACCAGGCTATAGCACTAAGCGAGTATAAAGAGGTCGGCATTCCATTAAGTAATCGTGCACGAGCCAAACAGTGGAGTGGTGATTCTCCAGGAGCTCTGCTCGATGCTCAGCTAGCAATCGAGCACGATCCAATACAAGCTAGTCTACACGTTGAGTACGGGGAAATTCTGTTCCTTCAAGGGCGAAGGGAGGAAGCATGTGCTAGTTTCCGCAGAGGCTCATCAATCGGGCCAATAGAAAGGTTTATAAAATACGATCTACCAGCACTTGATACGGAATATTTACATAATTGCTACCCCAAAAGTAAACCTTAGGCAGACAGATGATGTTAGTTGCGCGGGGCGCTTCGAACAAGCCCTTGGAGTGGATAGGCCAGCATAAGATTATTTCTGGCGACATTAGATCGCGTTCTACCACTCAAGGGCAGTGTTAGACGTCCGACACTGAAAGTGCTTTTCGCAGACAGACATGGCTTTTGAGCTTAGGTTCCCATATAGACCAAACAATCCTCTTCAGGAGACGACCAATGATCTGGCTCTCAGCGTAGACAATCTCACCCTCTCACTCAAGTGGCGTCCTCCTTACGTTATCTTAGTGATAGGCCCTTCTGACTCCAGAATAAAAGCCGAAGAGTATCTTCCACGGGTGTGGGGAGCCTTGGCTTGGGTAACTATTATCAGGGGTTCTGGTTTCAGCGCCAACATGTCCTGGAGCCATGTGCACTATCCAGAGGACCCATTGATAGCCGCAAAGAATGTAGCAAGTTCATTTGGAATGCCGGATCCCGGAACGCCCTTGCATGCCATGGGGATAGATGGCTACCCATGTGTAGTTCAGATTGGAAAGAACTACGGATTCATAGGTGGCGGTGATGCTAAAGCTAAGATCATTGAAAATGCCGAGTCGATTGCAAACGTCCTGGTTGAAGGCATGAAGTCCAAGGCAATCGAGACTCTGTATGTCAACGAACGCTTTCGCACTTCATTGCAACTCTACTCTGATTCCCATAGAGAGCCTTCGCTACGTGCCAAGTTTCTAACAGTAGTAATGTCTCTCGAAGTGCTTACTCAGCCAAGTCCAAAGCACGCCATTGCCCAGGGGTTGCTAGATAAGTTTGAGGCCGAAGTCAACAGTGAGATCGCAAGATATGACGATGATTCAGACGAATGGGAATCACTAGAGTCGCTTAAGCGCGAGATCGCCTTCCGTCGGGAAAGTTCGTTGCGATCAAGAATACGAAACTTGGTGGTTAGCTCACTTTCGTACTTGCCACCTGAAGAACTCAGTCAGAAAGCCAAAGAGGCTGTATGGGCGTATGACCAGAGAAGCGCTTTAGTTCACGATGGAAGTCTTCCAGATGAGACGCTGGCCAAAGCATATGAGCTGGCTAAGCGCACACTTGTTGATGTGCTTCGAGCAAGAGCAGCCTTGTCTTGCCCTGGCCCTACCGTCTAACGAACAAGGATAGATCGCGCGTAAGCCGCGATCTTATCCAGTTGTTGGACTAGCCCTTTGTCGCGATTGGCCAGCGGCTTACGGTAGATAGGTCACTCCGGACTACAGCTTTTGTTCAGGATTCTGCCTGGATCAGACTTGCTGCCTGGGATGATCACCGCCGTTTCTCATTGTGATGACCGTCGATGCGATCGTCATGGGACGGGCCACCTTCGACACGGTACTCAGCTTTCCCGAATTGCTCTACGGAAACCTGCCGGTTTATGTGCTGAGCAGCACCCTCGGCGGCCGTCCTGCCGGAGTGCCGGACTCGGTCCCGGTGATCTCTGCCACGCCACACGAAGTGGTGGAACGAACGGCTGAAGCCGGCTACCGCCATCCCTGCATCGACGGCGGGCGCACCATCCAGGGCTTCCTGAAGGCCGGACTGATCACCGAGCTGACAATCACCGTTATCCCGATCCTTCCTGGCTCAGGACTCAGGCTTTTCGATGAAGGGCAAGCCGACACAGATCTGCGTCTGTTGTCATCGAAAGCGTATCCCTTTGGATTCGTTTAGAAGTACTATACGGTGTGCCGAGAATCCTGAGACCCGGAAGCGGACATTGACCGGTTCAGCGGTGATTTCCAGTCTGACCGGGAAGGCCTGAAACGTCGTCTCCCAGGCTGAAACAGCCGCAACGCCAGCTGCAAAAACCGCTGATGTTGCGGGAGTGCCGCTGTCTGGGGGCGGCCGTAGCGGCGACGCTCGCGCTCGCTCCGGGGGCTGGTTTCGCGCAGACCCCCAGACACGCTCCCGAGGTTCCGGCGAAGATCACCACACCGAACACCGTCAGAACCCGCGTCGGCACCCTGCGCTTCAAGGATGGGGCGGCAGATCCGGAGACGGTGCGGCTCGCCTATGACCAGATCGATTTCAGCTGCGGCATCGAGGCCTTCCTGCGGGGCATGTCGGCCACGTCGGTGTTGGCTATCTGCAACGGCCTAGAGCAGGCGGGTGTGAAGGCGAACAGCGGCATCGGCATCACCGAGCGGCTGATGGATGCCCACTCGCTGTTCCTGACGCCCAACACCACCACCGTCTACGTCCTCCAGTGCCTCAACCTCATGGACGGGCCGATGGTCGTGCGGGTGCCGCCACGGGCGCCGGCGGTGTCTATCTCTTCGTGCCCCCGGGCTTCACGGGTGTGCTGCCCGCCGCGGGCTACCACGTGGTCCGGCCGCGCACCAATCGGGTGGTGATCTTCTATCGCGTCTTCGTCGAGAAGGGCGACCTTGCCGCGGCGACGGCCAATGTCCGCTCCAACGCGGCGGTGTTCCCGCTGTCGGAGGCGACCGTGCCCCCGCCGATGACGTTCGTCAATCTCTCCGGCCTGCAGTTCAACACCATCAGCACCAACGACTTCAGCTTCCACGAGGAGCTCAACGCCGCGGTGCAGAACGAACCCGCCGACTGGGTGGACCCCGACACGGTGGGTCTTCACGCCGCGATCGGCATCCGCAAGGGCCAGCCGTTCGCGCCGGATGCGCGCCTCAGGCAGACCCTCACTGACGCCGTCGCGGTTGGCAACGCCTATGCCCGCTCCAATACCTTCGCCTCGCGGGATCCCCGCACCCGGATCTTCAAGGACTGCCAGTGGCTCACCCCGTTGGTGGGGGGAGCTACCAGCTCCTCTCCGGATCGGAGCGGCTACTGGATGCCAGGGCGATGTTCTTCTACCTCGCCACCGGCATCACGCCGGCGATGAGCGAGGCGAGGCCGGGCACCGGTTCGGCCTACGGCCTCACCTTCCGCGATGGGGGCGGCACCTTCCTCGATGGCGGGCGCACCTACAAGGTGACCCTGCCCGGGCCCATTCCCGCCAAGGATTTCTGGGCCTTCAGCGTCTACGACAACCAGACCCGTTCGCTGCTGCCCACCGATCAGAAGTCGGCCGGGATCGACAGCAACGCCACCGGACTGCAGCGCAACGCCGATGGCGGCGCCACGATCTGGTTCGGGCCCAAGGCCCCGGCGGGCAACGCCGCCAACTGGGTGCAGACGATGATGGGCCGGGGCTGCATTCTCAAATTGCGGCTCTATGGGCTGCTGGAGCCCTGGTTCAACAAGACCTGACAACCGGGCGACCTGGAACCCCAGGACAGATCGCTGCCGAGGGGCCTGGTGCTTCGACCGTTCCACCCCATGACCCATCGCCGTCGCCATCGGCCCGGGACGGTCGCCCCGCCGCTCACCCCCGCCTCCCTCGCCGCCGCCGCCCGGCCCTCCCCCTCCGGCGCCACGGCTCCACCGGCGATCGCCGCGACCGCGGCCTGGGCTACGCGCTCTCGGCCCGGATCCTCTGGGCGCTGGGGGCCGATCCGCGCTTCACCGACCTGCTGATCCGCTTCCCGGACGCGTCCCGCCTGCGAGATGAGGCCCGCATCGCCCTGCGCTATCTGCGTGTCGACTGCCGGGGGCTCTGAGGCGTGAAGCAGGAGCTGCCCCTCGGCGACGACGACGCGCCCATCTGGCTGTCGGGGTCTTCTACGTTCGCCGCCCGGGCCTTGATGGGGCCCTGGAGTGGATGCGGGAGCGGATCCAGGCCGGCAACCTGGCCTGCGGCGATCCCGACGGCTACAGCGAGCCGATCACCGCCACCTGGCTCCACCGCATCGCCGCTGCCATCCGTCGGGATGACGCCATGGTTATGAAGGCGGATCAGTTCCCCCGGCTGCAGCCATGAACAACCTGGTGGGAGAGCGCACCTAGGCCCCCCCGAGCAGCGGCACCAGTTCCCGCACCGCATCGCCGGCCTTCAGCGGCAGCGCCAGGCCGGAGCCGCCGCAGTCCTCCGCCGGCAGCTGGTCGGCGGCCAGGCGCAGGCTGCGGCCCTCGGCTCCCTCCAGCGTCAGGCCGATCACCCCGGCGTCACCCGCCTGCAGGTCCACCAGGGCGTCGTCGCGCTCCAGGAAGCGCAGGCCGATCTGGCCCATCGCCCCCCGCTGGCAGGGCCGCAGGCTCTCGAGCTGCAGCCGCTTCACCTGGCCGCGGCGGCTGGCCAGCAGCACGGAGCCCCCCGCCGCCGCCCGCGCCGCCCCCACCACACGTTCGCCGGGCAGCAGCCGCAGCAGCATCGGCCCCTGGGCGGTGCGGCCCAGCACCGGCAGGTTGGTGTCGTTGATGGCCAGCCGCAGTACCCGTCCGGTGCTGGTGGCCACCACCAGATCCTCCCCTTCCCGGCAGGGCACCACCCGCTGCAGGGCCACCCCCTCCTTGAGCTTCAGCACCGTGGCGGGCCGGCCCGAGAGCTCCAGGAAGTCCTCGATCGGCAGCCGCTTGAAGCGCCCGTCGGTGCTCAGCAGCCCGAGGCTGCCGCTGGCGGGCTGCGGCAAGGGCAGCACCTGCACCACCGTCTCCCCGTGCAGGCTGTCGGGCAGGAAGCGCTCCAGCTTCCCCGGCTGCTGGCCGGCGAACTCCCAGCGCAGCAGCGCCACCTTGCCGCCGGCGCTGAAGGCCAGCAGGGCCGGTTGCTCGGCCACCGGCAGGATCAGCCGTGCCGGTGGCGGCAGGTCCCCCAGCTCCGCCGCCTGATCCAGGTGCAGCCGCCCCAGCATCTGGGGCGTCACGATCCGCACCGCCCCGTCGGTCTGGATCAGCAGCCGGCCATCGCCGGCCAGGGCCTCGAAGGCCTGCTGCCGCTGCAGTTCGGTGCTGGGCCGCACCGCCGCCGCCCGCTGGGCCACCAGGGCGTCGCCCCCCTCCACCAGCCGGGTGCGGCGGGGGGTGGCATAGCGCTTCTTCAGCCCCTTCAGCTCGCTCACCATCGTGTCGAGCAGGGCGGTGCGGTCGTCGAGCAGGTGCCGCAGCCGGGTGCGCTCCTGCTCCAGATCCGCCGCCTCCTTGCGCAGCCCCTCCTGCTCCAGGCCGGTGAGCCGCCGCAACGGCATGGCCAGCACCGCATCGGCCTGGCGCTCGCTCAGATCCAGGTGCACCTGCAGGCTGGCCCGGGCCGTGGCGGCATCCCGCGCCTCGCTGATCATCGCGATCACCCGCTGCAGGTCGTCGAGGGCCTTGATCAGCCCCTGCACCACCTCCAGCCGGTCTTCGCAGCGCTTCAGCGCATGGTTGGTGCGCCGGATGATCGTCAGTTCCCGGTACTCCAGGAACTGCTGCAGCAGCTGGCGCAGGCTCAGCTGCTGGGGCTGGCCGTTCACCAGGGTCAGCAGGATGGACCCGAAGTTGCTCTGCAGGGCCGTGCGGCGCTGCAGTTCCTCCAGCACCTTCTGCGGTTCGGCGTCGCGGCGCAGCTCGATCACCACCCGCATGCCCTCGCGGTCGCTCTCGTCGCGGATGTCGGCGATGCCGCCGATCCTGCCCTCGTTGACCTGCTCGGCCAGCTTCTCGATCCAGCCCGCCTTGCTCAGCTGGTAGGGCAGTTCGGTCACGACGACGGCGCTGCGGCGGTGGCGCCCCTTGCCGGGCTGCACCTCCTCGACGTGGGCCACGCCCCGCATCGGGATGCTGCCGCGGCCGGTGAGATAGGTGTCGCGCACACCGCTTCCCAGCAGCACCTCGCCGCCGGTGGGGAAGTCAGGGCCCGGCACCATCGCCAGCAGCTTCTCGTCCGGCAGGTCGGGCCTGCGGATCAGGGCGATCAGCGCCTCCACCACTTCACCGAGGTTGTGGGGGGGGATGCTGGTGGCCATGCCCACGGCGATGCCGGTGCAGCCGTTGAGCAGCAGGAAGGGCAGCTGGGCCGGCAGCACCGTCGGCTCCTGCTGCGAGCCGTCGAAGTTGGGGGCGAAATCGACCGTGTCGCTCCCGATCTCATCGAGCATCGCCTCGTTGGCGATCGGCGCCAGCCGGGTTTCGGTGTACCGCATCGCCGCCGGCGGATCGTCGTCCACCGAGCCGAAGTTGCCGTGGCCGTCCAGCAGCGGGTGGCGGCTGGCGAAGGTCTGCACCAGGCGCACCAAAGCGTCGTAGACCGCCTGGTCGCCGTGGGGGTGGTACTTGCCCAGCACGTCGCCCACCACCCGGGCGCACTTGCGGTAGGGCCGGTCCGGGGTCAGCCCCAGCTCGTGCATCGCGTAGAGGATGCGCCGCTGCACCGGCTTGAGTCCGTCGCGCACGTCCGGCAGGGCCCGTCCCACGATCACGCTCATCGCGTATTCGAGGTACGAACGCTGCATCTCCTGATGCAGGGCGATCGGTTGGACGCGCTCGTCCGGCATCCGGTCCTGGGGGGCAGCGGCTCAGGGCGCTCAGCCTACAGATGGTGCCCGTGGGCACACCGTCTCAGGAGACGGTCTCAGGAGTCGTCGCCGCTGCCGCCGTCAGCGTCGGTGGCGTTGGCCAGGGCCCGCTCCACCGCCGCCTTCAGTTCCGGCAGGGCCAGCAGCTGGGCGGTCACCGCCCGCAGCTTCGGCCCCCACAGCTGCTCCTTCTGATACTTCTCCTTGACGTAGTTCGGCTCCTCCGCCAGAGCGGTCTCGGCCAGCTTCAGGGCCTGGGCCCGCTCCGCCGGGCCGCGCTCGAACAGGGCCGCCGCCAGGGCCAGGGACGTCTCGGCGATGTCCGGCTTGATCTTCAGCACCCGCTGCCAGCGACCGATGGCGTCGTTGATCCGGCCGCTCTCGTACAGCACCAGCCCCTGGTTGTTGATCGCCTCCCAGAAGTCCTTGCGCAGCCCCGCGGCCTTCTCGAACGACCCCAGGGCCTCCTGGGGGTTGCCCAGCAGGATCTGGGCATTGCCCAGGTCGAAGTAGGCACCGGCGTTGCGGCCATCCAGCTCCAGCCCGCGCCGCAGCAGGCCGATGGCGTCCTGGGGCTTGCCGTCCCGCAGCGCCAGGGAGCCCTCGGCGAACCAGATGCCGGCGTTGTTGGGATCCAGCTCCTTGGCCCGGGCCAGGGCCAGCTTCGCCTTCTCCATCTCGTTGCTGCGCAGCTCCGCCTCCGCCAGGAGCACCCAGCCGCGGGGGTCCTGCGGCAGCAGCCGCACCGTCAGTTCCGCCAGTCGGGCCGCATCCTCCGCCTGGCCGAGGCGCAGCAGCCGCGCCGCCGCCTGGGCGATGCCCAGCCCCGCCCCCTCCAGTTCCTTCTCCTGCGGCAGGTAGACGAACGGCACCAGGGCCCGGGCCGGCAGCGCCGAGACCACCAGCGGGGTGGCCGTCAGCGGCATGGCCAGGCAGAGGGAGGAGAACAGTCGCCAGAACCGCCGGACCACGGAAACACCCCGAATCCCCCCAGCCTAGGGAGCCGTCCCCCGTTGTCCCCAGCCGGCCAGCGCCGCCCGGATGTTGCGCCGCCACATCGCCGGTCGGATGCGCCGCAGGGCCGAGGCCCGCAGCCGTTCGTCCCAGTCGCCGTCGCTCCAGCCCAGGGCGTCCTCGCCGCGCAGATCCAGCAGCCAGGGGCGCGGCTGCGCGTCGGCGTCGCTGCTGACGGGCAGGGGCTGCCGGTTCCAGGGACACACCTCCTGGCAGATGTCGCAGCCGGCCACCCAGCCCTCCAGACGCCCGGCGATCGCCGCCGGCAGCTCCCCGTCGCGGTTTTCGATCGTGTGGTAGGCGATGCAGCGGCGGGCATCCACCACGAACGGCGCGTCGAGGGCTCCGGTCGGGCAGGCGTCGATGCAGGCGGCGCAGGCGCCGCACAGGGACGCGGCCGGACGGTCGGGCGGCAGGTCGAGGCTGGTGAGCAGGTGGCCCAGCAGCATCCAGGAGCCCCGGCGGCGATCGATCAGGTTGCCGTTCTTGCCGATCCAGCCCAGGCCCGCCTCCTCCGCCCAGGCCTTGTCGAGCAGGGGGGCGCTGTCGACGCAGGCGCGCCAGGTGGTGCCCGGCGCGACCTCCTCCAGCCAGCGCCCCAGCTGCCGCAGGCGGCCATCGATCACCCGGTGGTAATCACGCCCCCAGCCGTAGCGGGCCACCCGCAGGCTGCCCGGCGCCTGCTGCGGGGCCACGTGGTGGTTCCAGCCCACGGCAAGGATGCTGCGCACCCCCGGCAGAAGCGCCTCGATCCGGCGGCGGCGGGGATCCTCCATCCAGCCCATCCCCGCCTGGTGACCCGCCGCCAGCCACCGTTCCAGGGCGGCCGTGCGCAGGGCCAGCCGCGGACTGCCCGGCACCGCCGCCAGCCCCACCGGCGCGAAGCCGAGCCCTTCGGCCCTGGCCCGCAGGGCCGCCGCCAGGGCGCCGGGGGAGGAGGGCGCGCTCAAGGGCTGCCGGTAGAGTCCCACGAATCCGACCCCCCCTGCGTGGCAGCAAGTTCCTCCTCCCGCTTCAGTCCCCTGCTGCGCTGGATGGGCCTCACCCTGGTGGTGCTGCTCGTCCTGCAGCTTGTCGCGGTCCTCACCCTCTGGGACTGGCAGGAGGAGGCCTTCCGCCAGCTGGTGGTGGAGCGGCTGATCGGCCAGGCCCCGATGGGTCTGATCGGGCTGCTGCTCATGTACCTCTCCTCCCGCCTGGAAGACCCGTCGGAGGAGCGCACCCCCATCCTCTGGACCGTGTGCATCATCAGCGGTCTGCTGGCCGTGCTGCTGACCGCCTCGCTGCCGATCACCTTCGGTGGCGACCAGCAGATGCAGCAGCAGGCCGACCAGCAGCTGGCCGCCAAGCGCGGCCAGCTGGAGATGGCCCGCCAGCAGAGCAAGGATCCCGCCCTGCTCCAGCAGCTGATCAAGCAGGCCGAAGCCACCGGCCAGGTGCCCCCGGGCGCCACCGAGGAGCAGAAGACCCAGTCGGCCCGGGCCTTCGTCGATCGCCAGCTCGACCAGCTCGAGACCCAGTTCAAGCAGACCGAGCAGACCAGCAAGGTCACCCTCAGCCAGCGTCGCTACGGCGGATCCCTCGGAGCCGTGGTGCTGATCATCGCCTTCACGATCCTTTGCCTCGGCAGTGTCCTGTAAGACCCCCTTGGATCGTTACCGTTAGGGTTTCCCCCCTTCGGACCCCGTCCATTGGTCCCATCCAGTAGTCCCAGTTCCGATCAGCTCCTGGGCAACCGGCTGCAGCAGGATCTCAAGAACGATCTGATCGCCGGCCTGCTGGTGGTCATCCCTCTGGCCACCACGATCTGGCTCGCCACCACGGTGAGCCGCTTCGTCCTGGCCTTCCTCACCTCGATCCCCAAGCAGTTCAACCCGTTCAACACCCTCAACCCCCTCCTCCAGGACCTGATCAACCTGGGGGTGGGTCTGCTGGTGCCGCTCCTGGGCATCCTGCTGATCGGTCTGATGGCCCGCAACATCGTCGGCCGCTGGCTGCTGGAGTTCGGTGAGGGCACCCTGCTGCGCATCCCCCTGGCGGGCTCGGTCTACAAGACCCTCAAGCAGCTGCTGGAAACCTTCCTCCAGGGCAATTCCTCCCGCTTCCGGCGGGTGGTGCTGGTCGAATATCCCCGTGAGGGGCTCTATGCGGTGGGTTTCGTCACCGGCGTGCTGGGCACGGCCATCCAGGCCGATTTCGGAGAGACCATGCTCAGCGTCTTCATTCCCACCGCTCCCAACCCCACCACCGGCTGGTACGCGGTGGTGCCCGAGCGTCTGGTCAAGGACATCGAGCTGAGCGTCGAGGACGCCTTCCGCACGATCATCTCCGCCGGCATCGTCAGCCCCGACGAGCGGGAACCCACCTCCAACCGCAGCTTCGCCAGCCTGCTGGCCCAGCTGCGCGCCCCCCAACCCTCCTGATGCAGAGTCGCACCCTTGCCCGTGAACTGGCCCTGCTGATGCTGGGTCAGGTCAGCGACCGCGGCAGCGGGGCCGCAGCCCCCTCCGGCTCCTTCGACCGGCTGCTGCAGCAGGCCGTCACCAGCCTCAGCCAGCACGTGCGCGAGGCCCTCGACCGCTCCGCCGAGGATCTCCAGCAGGCCCAGCAGCGGCTGCTTGACAGCGAGCTGCAGGACCAGGGGGAGAAGCAGCTGCCCACGGTGCGGCGCCACCTGCAGGAGGGCCTCGCCCACGCCGAGGCCGCTCTCAACCGTCTCTCCGCCAGCCTGGAGCTGCCGCGGCTGCTGCTGCTGGCCGACCAGGAGGCGGTGCAGCGGGACGCCATCGGCCGCATCCGGGCCGTGCTGCGCGACCGGGAGGCCCTCGACGGCCGCATCGACGCGGTGATGGAGGGCTGGCGCCTCACCCGCCTGCCCCGGGTCGACCGGGACATCCTGCGGCTGGCGGTGGTGGACCTGGAGGAGTTCGGCACCCCCGCCGCCGTGGCCTGCAGCGAGGCCGTGGAGCTGGCCAACCGCTACAGCGACGAGCAGGGGCGACGCATGATCAATGGGGTGCTGCGGCGTTTCACCGCCGCCCGGGTCTGACCAGGAACGCGATGGTCTTCGATTGGTTCAAACGGGCCCTGGCCCAGCCCGCCCCGGCGCCCGCCGCCGCCCCCTCGCCGGAGCCCGCGGTCGAGCCGGAGCCCGCGGTCGAACCGGAGCCCGCGGCCCAGGTGGCCGCGCCGGCCGCCGCCGCCGCTTCGCCCGCTCCCGCCCCTGCCCCTGCCGCCCCCGCAGGCCCGGGGGTCGACGAGGACGCCCTGGCCTGGGCCCGCCAGGCCTATGCCCGGCTGAAGGCCCAGCAGGAGGCGGCCAGCCAGGCCGCTGCCGCCGAGCCGGCGCCTTCCCCCGAGCCGCCGGCGGCACCGGAGGCCCCACCCGCTCCTGCCGAGCCCGCGCCCGAACCCGCCGCCGCCCCGCCCGTGGCCAGCGGCCTCTCCCTGCTGGAGCAGGCCGTGGCCCAGCGCCAGCAGCGCCTCCAGGAGATCACCGCCCCCGCCGAGTCGGTCGCGCCCGCCCCGCCGGTCGCCGCCGCGACCACCGCAGCCACCCCCGCGTCAGCGGAGCCCGATGCCGCCGACCCAAGCCTGGGCGCCTTCGATGACACCTTCACCTGGTCGGCGGAGGTGCTGGCGGCCCAGGGGCGCAGCGTCGAGGAGGTGTCCCTCGAGGAGATCGACTGGCTGGGACGGCTGCGGCGTGGCCTCGAGAAGACCCGCCGGGGTTTCGTCTCCCAGCTGCTGGAGAACCTCGGCGACGACCCCCTCACCCCGGCGGTGCTCGACGACCTCGAATCCACCCTGCTGCGGGCCGACGTGGGGGTGAAGGCCACCGACCAGGTGCTCGAAGCCCTGCGGCGCCGCCTCAACGAGGAGGTGGTCGACCCGGCCGAGGGCCTCCGCTTCCTCAAGGAGCAGCTCGTCGGCCTGCTGGAGGAGCCGATCCGTTCCGGCGGCACCGCCCTGCTGGCCCCCCAGCGCGACCGGCTCAACGTCTGGCTGCTGGTCGGGGTCAACGGGGTCGGCAAGACCACCACCCTCGGCAAGCTGGCCAACCTGGCGGTGCGCAGCGGCTACAGCTGCCTGATCGCCGCCGCCGACACCTTCCGGGCCGCCGCGGTGCAGCAGGTGAGCGTCTGGGGCGAGCGCAGCGGCGTCGCCGTGGTCGCCAACCCCAGTGCCAACGCCGACCCCGCGGCGGTCGTCTATGACGCCATCGGCGCCGCCCGCTCCAAGGGCACCGAGCTGGTGCTGGTGGACACCGCCGGCCGGCTGCAGACCAAGCACAACCTGATGGAGGAACTGGGCAAGGTGCGGCGCACGATCACCAAGCTGGCACCGGAGGCGGCGGTGGAATCGCTGCTGGTGCTCGATGCCAGCCAGGGCCAGAACGGCCTGCGCCAGGCGATGGCCTTCGCCAGTGCCGCCGGCCTCACGGGTGTGGTGCTCACCAAGCTCGACGGCAGCGCCCGCGGCGGCGTCGCCCTGGCGGTGGCCTCGGAGGCGGGGCTGCCGATCCGTTTCATCGGGGCCGGCGAGGGCATCCGCGACCTGCGGCCCTTCAACAGCTTCGAGTTCGTCGAGGCCCTGCTCGCCTCCTGAGGCCTTTCCCGCCTGCTGGAGCGGTCCGCCGCTGCTACCTTGCGTGTCCTTTGCGGCCGCTCGGTGAGCAGCCTGCCGCCTTCGCAGCCCCTCCCCACCCCCACCACGGCGTCCCTTCCCGCCCAGGGACTGACCGCCGCGGCCTCTCTGCGCCAGCTCCTCGACAGCCTCGGTCGTGAGCAGCGCCGCAACCTGGAGCTGCTGGCGTCCCTCTCCTTCGCCCTGCGCAGCTACACCAACCTCAAGCGCTTCCTCGAGCTGGTGCCGCTGGTGGCGGCGCGCCTGGTGGAGGGGGAAGGCAGCCTGCTGGTGGTGTTCCATGCCGACGGTCGGCTGTGGCGGGAGCAGCTCCAGGCCACTCCCGGGGAGCGCAGCGCCGAGGTGCTGCGCCAGCTGGCCGCCCTGCCCGATGGCCAGTTCCAGAGCCAGGAGGGCGACGAGGCCGTCGCGGTGCTGCTCGATCCCCTGATCCAGCGCCTGCTCGGGGCCCACCAGGTGTTCGCCACCTCGGTGGTGGCCCGCAGCCGCCAGCGGGGCCGGCTCTATGTGTTCAGTGATCGCCGCGGCTACAGCTGGAGCGACGTGCGTCGCCGGCACCTGCAGCTGGTGGCCGACCTCACCGGTGTGGCCCTGGAGAACGAGGTGCTGCAACAGGACCGGCGCCGCCACGAGCGGCTCGACCGCCAGTTGAGCATCGGTGCCGAGGTCCAGTCCCAGCTGCTCCCCGACCACTGCCCCGTGATCGACGGCGTCGAGCTGGCAGCCCTCTGCCGCCCCGCCTTCCAGGTGGGCGGCGACTACTACGACTTCATCCCCACCCGGCCCCAGCTCACCGGCCACCGCCGCGAGCAGGCCCCCTGGGCGCTGGTGATGGGCGACGTCATGGGCAAGGGGGTGCCGGCCGGCCTGCTGATGACCCTGCTGCGGGGCATGCTGCGGGCCGAGGTGCTCAGCGGACTGCCCCCCGACCGCATCCTCCACGACCTCAACCAGCTGGCCCAGGAGGACCTGGCCCACTCGCACCGCTTCGTCACCCTCTTCTATTCCGACTACGACCCCCGCACCCGCCTGCTGCGCTACGCCAACGCGGCCCACAACCCGCCCCTGGTCTGGCGGCGCCAGTCGGGCCGGGTGGAGCGGCTCGACACCCCCGGCCTGCTGATCGGCCTGCAGAGCGAGGCCGAGTACGGCTGCGGCGAACTGCAGCTGGAGCCTGGCGATGTGATCCTTTACTACACCGACGGCGTGACCGAGGCCAGCGGCTTCAGCGGCGAGCGCTTCGACGAGGAGCGGCTGGTGAAGGCTTTCCAGGGGGCCTGCCGCGCCGCCCACGACGCCCAGGCGATCCTGGATCGGCTGTTCGAGCGCCTCGACCGTTTCGTCGGCAGCGACCGCCGGCTCGAGGACGACGCCTCGATGGTGGTGCTGAAGGTGCGGGACGGGGTGGTGCTGCCCACCCTGCCACCCACCTGAGGAGAACCACCTGAGACGAATGGCAAGCTGAGGGGCTGAGCGGAATGCCCCGATGGTCGCCAACCCCTCCCCCACCACCTGGAGCGATCGCTTCGAGCAGGGCCTGCATCCGGCGATCGAGCGGTTCAACGCCTCGATCGGTTTCGACATCGCCCTGCTCCAGGAGGACTTGGACGGTTCCGTCGCCCACGCCCGCATGCTGGGCCGCTGCGGCGTGATCAGCGAGCTGGAGGCGGAGCGGCTGATCGAGGGGCTCGAGGCCATCCGCGCCGAGGCGGCCGCCGGGGCGTTCAGGCCGGGCCTGGAGGCGGAGGACGTGCATTTCGCCGTGGAACGGCGCCTGATCGAACGCCTCGGCCCCCTCGGCAAGAAGCTGCACACCGGCCGCAGCCGCAACGACCAGGTGGGCACCGACCTGCGCCTGTGGGTGCGGCGCCGGATCGATGCCATCGACGCGGCCCTGGTGCGCTTCGAGCGGGCCCTTCTGGCGACGGCCGAGGCCCATGCCGATACCCTCATCCCCGGCTACACCCATCTGCAGCGGGCCCAGCCGGTCTGCCTGGCCCACCACCTGCTCGCCTATGTGGAGATGGCCGAGCGCGACCGGCAGCGCCTGGCCGACGCGCGCCGTCGCGTCAACATCTGCCCCCTCGGGGCGGCGGCCCTGGCGGGAACGCCGGTGCCGATCGACCGGCGCCAGACCGCCGCCGAGCTCGGCTTCGAGGCCATCTACGCCAACAGCCTCGATGCGGTCAGCGACCGCGACTTCGCCGTCGAGACGATGGCGGCCCTGTCGCTGGTGATGGCCCACCTGAGCCGCCTGGCGGAGGAGGTGATCCTCTGGGCCAGCGAGGAGTTCGGCTTCGTGGGGCTCACCGACCGCTGCGCCACCGGCAGCAGCCTGATGCCCCAGAAGAAGAATCCCGATGTGCCCGAACTGGTGCGCGGCAAGAGCGGCCGGGTCTTCGGCCACCTGATGGGGCTGCTGACGATGATCAAGGGGCTGCCCCTCGCCTACAACAAGGACTTCCAGGAGGACAAGGAAGCGCTCTTCGACGGGGTGCGCACCTGCCTCGACTGCCTGGAGGCCATGGCCGTGCTGTTCGAGGAGGGGCTCGATTTCCGACCCGCCCGGCTGGAGGCCGCCGTGGCCGCCGATTACTCCAATGCCACCGATGTGGCCGACTATCTGGTGGCCCGCGGGGTGCCGTTCCGCGAGGCCTACCAGCTGGTCGGCGGCCTGGTGAAGGCCTGCCTGCTGGAGCAGCGGCTGCTGGCCGACGTGCCCCTGGAGCGCTGGCGGCAGCTCCATCCCGCCTTCGAGGCTGACATCCACGCGGCGATCGCCCCGCGGCAGGTGGTGGCGGCCCGTCGCAGTGAGGGCGGTACGGGCTTCGAGCGGGTGGCCGAGCAGCTGCGTCTGGCCCGGGAACGCCTCGATCGCACCCCCTGAGCTGGCCGGGCGGGCGTTGGAATCGCGGGTCTACGTCTAATCTTGGTGGGTCTCGGGCGCCTGTGCGCCCCATCGGTTCCCCCTCATCGGTCAGTGAGTATTTTCGTCGGCAATCTTCCCTTCCGCGCCGAGCAGGAAGACGTGGCAGAACTGTTCGCGCCCTTCGGCGAGGTGGTCAACTGTTCGCTGCCGCTGGAGCGCGACACCGGCCGCAAGCGCGGCTTCGCCTTCATCGAGATGTCCGATGCCGACACCGAGACCAGGGCCATCAATGCCCTCCAGGGCGCCGAGCTGATGGGTCGTCCCCTGCGCATCAACAAGGCGGAACCCCGCAGCGGCGGCGGCGGCGGCGGTGGCCCCCGCCGTGGTGGCGGTGGTGGTGGCTACGGCGGCGGAGGCGGTTACGGCGGCGGCGGCGGCGGTTACGGCGCCGACCGCGGTTCCGGAGCCAGGGGCTGGGAGGACCGCAGCTACGGCGGTGGTGGTGGTGGCGGGGCTGCAGGTGCCGCCTCCGACGGCTTCGAGGAGGGCCGCTCCCGCCGTCGCCGCAGTGGTGGTGGCGGCGGTGAGTACGGCGGCGCCGAGGTCTGAGGCCCCTTCACAGGCCCCGTTCCTCCAGCCGGCGGGCGGCGGCCTCCAGCACGGCGGGCCCGGCGTGTGCCTGGCCGGCTTCCCGGGTCAGCCAGCCGCGCCAGTGGCGCGCCCCGCTGACCCCCTCCACCACCTGCACCAGGTGCCGGGCGATCGGCCACAGGCGGCCTCCTGAGGCGCACCAGTGTTCGGCGTGGGGCAGCACCCCCCTCACCACCGTCGAGGCCCGGGCCTCGACGCCGCCTGTCTCGCCGAAGATCCGGCCGTCCACCGCCGCCCAGCGCAGCGGATGGGCGTAGGCCGCCCGGCCCACCATCACCCCGTCCACCAGGGCCAGCTGTTCCTGGCAGGGGCCCAGCTCCTCCAGCCCGCCGTTGAGTTCGATCGTCAGCTGCGGCCGCTCCCGCTTGAGGCGGTGCACCAGGTCCCAGCGCAGGGGCGGCACGGTGCGGTTCTGCTTCGGATCGAGGCCGTTCAGCCAGGCCTTGCGGGCGTGCACGGCGAAGCGGGCGGCGCCGGCCGCCGCCAGGCGGTCGACGAAGGCCAGCAGTTCCTCGTAGGAGTCGCGCTCATCGATGCCGATGCGGTGCTTCACCGTCACCGGCAGCGGCGTGGCCGCCGCCATCCCCGCCACGCAGCGGGCCACCCGATCCGGATCCGCCATCAGGGAGGCCCCGAATCGCCCCTGCTGCACCTTCTCGCTCGGGCAGCCGACGTTGAGGTTGATCTCGTCGTAGCCCCAGTCGGCCCCCATCCGGGCGGCCTCCGCCAGCAGCACCGGGTCGTCGCCGCCGAGCTGCAGGGCCAGGGGATGCTCGCTGGGGTCGAACCCCAGCAGCCGCTCCAGCCGCTGCCACCGCTCCCCCATCCGGGAGGGGGAGCCGTCACCGGCGATGTGGTGCAGGGCCCGGGCCACCACCATCTCGGTGTAGAGCAGGCAGTGCCTGCTGACCTGCCGCATCAGCACCCGGAAGTGCCGATCGGTGCAGTCCAGCATGGGCGCCACACTGAAGCGGTAGTTGTGCTCCATCGCCCCATGCTGCCCAGCCGTGCCTCCGTGGTGGTGGTGGGAGGGGGTCCGGCGGGCTTCATGGCCGCCATCGCGGCCGCCGAAGCGGCCGCCGGCCAGCTGTCCGGGGGGGTGTTGCTGCTGGAGTCCACCCCGGAACCGCTGCACAAGGTGCTGATCAGCGGCGGCGGCCGCTGCAACGTCACCCACGCCTGCTGGGATCCGCGGCTGCTGGTGGATCACTACCCCCGCGGCGGCAAGGTCCTGCGGGGTCCCTTCGCGCGCTTTGCCCCCGGCGACACGGTGGCCTGGTTCATGGCCCATGGCCTGTCGCTGGTGGAGGAGCCCGACGGGCGCCTGTTCCCCCGCTCCAACCGCTCCTCTTCGGTGGTCGACACCCTGCGCCGGGCGGCGAGCTCCGCCGGGGTGGCGGTCCACACCGCCGAGGCGGGGCAGGCGGCGGAGGCCCTGCCCGGCGGCGGCTTCCGGCTGCGGCTGCGCTCGGGGGCCGAACTTCTCGCCGATCGCCTCGTGCTGGCGACCGGCAGCCACCCCAGCGGCCACCGCATCGCCACCTCCCTGGGCCATGGCCTGGTGGCGCCGGTGCCCTCCCTGTTCACCCTCACCCTGGCCGACCACCCCCTGGTGGACCTGGCCGGGGTGGCCATGGATCCGGTGCAGCTGGAGCTGCTGCTGGCCCCTCCGGCGGCCAACGCCGCGGCCACCCCCCCGGCGCCCGCCACCGCCGGCAAGCCCCTGCGGCAGCGGGGGCCGGCGCTGATCACCCACTGGGGCCTCAGCGGCCCGGCCACCCTGCGGCTCACGGCCTTCGCCGCCCGGGCCCTGCGGGAGCGCCGCTACCGGGCCGAGCTCCGGGTCGACTGGACCGGCGGCCGCAGGCCGGCGGAACTGGAGGGCTGGTTCGCCGCAGCGCGCCGCGAGCAGGCCCGGCGTCAGCTCGGCAACTGGCGGCCCTGGCCCGACCTCAGCCGCCGCCTCTGGCTGCACCTGCTGGCCCTGGCCGGACTCGACGCCAGCCTGCGCTGGGCCGACCTCCCCCGCCGCGGCGAGCAGGCCCTGGTCACGGCCCTGCGCGACAGCCGCTACCAGGTCTCGGGGCGTGGTCCGTTCGGCGAGGAGTTCGTCACCGCCGGCGGCATCCCCCTGGCGGAGGTCAACCTGGCCTCGATGGAGAGCCGCCTGCGGCCGGGCCTGTTCCTGGTGGGGGAGCTGCTGGACGTGGACGGGGTGACCGGCGGTTTCAACTTCCAGCACTGCTGGAGTTCAGGCTGGCTCGCGGGCCAGGCCCTGGCGGCCCAGCTCCCGGGCGCGTAGGGCTCAGCGCACGTGCTCGTAGATCGAGAACATCGGCAGATACATGGCCAGCAGCACCGATCCCACGATGATGCCCACCAGCACAATCATGGCCGGCTCCAGCATGGAGGTCATGGCCTTCACCATCGTGCTGACCTCATCTTCGTAGAAGTCGGCCACCTTGGAGAGCATGGCGTCCATCTCGCCGGTTTCCTCACCGATGGCCAGCATGTTGACGCACATGTCGGGAAACACGTTCTTCAGCTGCAGGGCCGCACTCAGCGGCATGCCCTCGCTCACCTCGTTCTTGGAGGAGATGATGGCATCGGAAATGACGGAGTTGGTGGCCGTTTCCCTCACGATGTCCAGGGAGAGAAGGATCGGAACCCCGGCTTTGGAAAGGGAACTGAGGGTGCGGCAGAACTGGGCGCTGGCCGATTTCTGCAGCAGCTCACCGAACAGGGGCAGCTTCAGCAGCAGGCCGTCGATCTGGCGGCGGCCCAGCGGGGTGTTGTAGGTGGAGACCACCCAGAAGGCGAAGCCCACCAGGGCCGCCAGCAGGATCAGGGCCTTCCAGGAACGCAGGAACTCACTCAGATTCAGCATCATCTGGGTGAACAGGGGCAGTTCCGCCCCCAGCTGCTCGAAGACGCTCGAGAAGGTGGGGATCAGGAAGATCGTCATGCCCAGGAACACCGCGATGGCGATCACCAGCACCGTGACCGGATAGCTCATCGCCCCCTTGATCTGGTTCTGGAGCTTGGCGTTGTCCTCTAGCAGCTTGGCCAGGCGCTTGAGGGTGTCGTCCAGGACGCCACCGGCCTCACCGGCCTCCACCAGGGCGATGCTGAGGTTGTCGAACACCTTCGGCCAGCGGCGCATGGCGTTGCCCAGGCTGTCGCCCTGGTTGACGTCCTGGGTCATGCCGGCCAGGGCCTGGCGCATCTTCCTGGAGCGCTGCTGGACCCGCATCAGGTCGAGGCTGCGCAGGATCGGCACGCCCGCATCCACAAGGGCGGAGAGCTTGTTGGCGAACAGGGCCTTGTCGCGGATCGTCACCGGCCCCTCCAGCAGGTCGGCCAGGCCGCTGAAGGAGGAGGCCGTCGTCTTCGTGCTGGCCTGGGGAATCTTGGCGGTCTCCTTGCGCACCAGGGTGGTGGCCAGGATGCCGCGGCGGCGCAGCTCCCGCCGGGCGACCGAGGGGCTGTCGGCGTTCAGCGTCATCTCCCGGCGCTGGCCGGACCTGGTGGTGTAGGTGACGACGAAGGCGGTCATGGCGTTCCTCAGAGGTCGAGCAGTCGAACCAGCTCCTCGGGTTTGGTGGTCTTCAGCAGGGCCTCCTCGCGGGTGACCCGTCCCTCCTCCACCAGGTTGGCGAGTGCCCGCTCCAGCGTCTGCATGCCCTGGCTGGCGCCGGTCTGGATCTGGGAATAGAGCTGGGAGCTCTTGCCTTCCCGGATCAGGTTGGCGATGGCGGGGGTGTTGATCATGATCTCCTGGGCCATCACCCGGCCGAAGGCCCCGCTGCCGGTGGGGACGGCGCTCCTGCAGAGCGTCTGGGAGAACACCGCCAGCAGGCTGCCGCTCAGCTGCACCCGGATCTGGGTCTGCTGGCCGGCCGGGAAGACGTCCACCATGCGATCGACGGTCTGTCCGGCGGAGCTGGTGTGCAGGGTGCCGAAGACGAGGTGGCCGGTCTCGGCGGCGGTGATGGCCAGCTGGATCGTCTCGAGGTCGCGCAGTTCCCCCACCAGGATCACATCGGGGTCTTCCCGCAGGGCGTTGGAGAAGCTGCGGGTGTCCTCATTGAGTTCCCGCTGGTGAATGATCGATTTGTCGTTCCGGTAGGTGAACTCGATCGGATCCTCGATGGTGAGGATGTGTTCCGAACGGGTGGCGTTGATATGCTCGATCAGGGCCGCCAGGGTGGTGGTCTTGCCGGAACCCGTCGGGCCGGTGACCAGGACGAGACCTTTGGGCTTGCTGCTGATCTCCTCGACGATGGGGGGCAGGCCGAGTTTCTCGAGGCTGGGGATGGAATTGCCGAGCGCCCGCAGGCAGGCCGCGTAGGTGCCCCGCTGGCGGTAGACGTTGATGCGGAACCGGGCCACGCCCTTGAGGCCGTAGGAACAGTCGAGTTCCCAGTTCTGCTCGAGGTTCTTGCGCTGGGCGTTGTTGAGCAGGGAGAAGATCAGACGGTTGCAGCTCTCCTCGGTGAGCTGGGCGTCCTGAATGATCGGCCGCAGCTGGCCGCTGAAACGGCCGTAGGGCGGATTGCCCGCCGACAGGTGCAGGTCGCTGCCGCCGGCCTTCACCAGTTCCTGCATCAGGTCTTCGATGAGGAGATCCATCCTGCTCAGGTCCTAACGGTCAGACAGTAGGGACATTCCAACCATTCGTCCTCCAGGCCGGCCCCGCAGCTACGGCACGTGAGGGTGCTCAGGGCCCGGGCGCGCCGTTCCGATTCCAGGCCCGTATCGGTGAGCAGCATGCGCTCCACCTCCTCGAGGGTGCTGAGTCCTTCCCGCACCAGATCGAGGCCGTAGCCGAGCAGCGTTTTCATGCCGCTCTCCAGGGCCAGGCGCCGCAGTTCCTCGGTCGTCGCCCGCTTGGCCACGGCGGCGGAGAGGGTCTCGTTCATGCGCAGGATCTCGTAGACCCCCACCCGGCCCTTGTACCCGCGCCCCTGACAGGAGCTGCAGCAGCCCTCCGACCCGGGCAACACCGTGTTGGCGCGGTAGAAGGAGATGTCGGTCTCGTCGGAGGCCACCAGGCCGAAGCGGGCCAGTTCGCTGTGGTTGGGGTGGTAGGGGATCCGGCATTCGCTGCACAGGCGGCGCAGCAGGCGCTGGGAGACGATCCCCAGCAGCGAGGCGCTGACCAGAAAGGGCTCCATGCCCATCTCGTCGAGCCGGGCGAGGGCGCTGGCGGCGTCGTTGCAGTGCAGGGTGGTGAGCACAAGGTGGCCCGTCAGGGCCGCCTCGATGGCGGTGCGGGCGGTCTCCAGGTCGCGGGTCTCGCCCACCAGCAGCACGTCCGGGTCCTGCCGCATGAAGGCGCGCAGGGCGGAGCTGAAGTCGTAGCCCTTCTCCCGGTTCACCTGGGTCTGGGTGATGCCCTGGAGGGTGTATTCGATCGGATCCTCGACGGTGGAGATGTTGATCGAGGGGTCGTTGCGCTCCGAGAGCAGGGCGTACAGGGTGGTCGACTTGCCGGAGCCCGTCGGCCCGGTGACGAGGATCATGCCGAAGGGCTTGGCGCCGATTTCCCGCAGGGTGGAGCGGGCTTCCTCGTCGGTGATCAGGGTGTCCAGACCCAGCTGGGTGGCGCCGCTGTCGAGCAGCCGCAGCACCACCTTCTCGCCGTAGCGGCCGGGCAGGGTGCTGACCCGGAAGTCCATGGTGCGGCCGCGGAAGTTGCGGCGGATCCGGCCGTCCTGGGGCATCCGCCGTTCGGCGATGTCCAGGTCGGCCATGATCTTGAAGCGGGACGTGACCGCCGGAATCAGCGTGCGGGGCAGTTTGTCGATGCTGCGCAGCACCCCGTCCTGGCGGAAGCGGACCAGCAGGCCGTCCTCCTGGGGCTCCACGTGGATGTCGCTGGCGCCGCTGGTGAGCGATTCAATCAGGATCCGATCCACCAGGCTCATCACCGGGGAGATCCCCTCACCCGAACTGCTGGCTTCGAGGTCCTCCGTTTCCAGCGTGATCGGCCCCTGGGGGGTGGCGGCCTGACCCAGATCGAGATCGCGAAACAGGGAGGTGTGCTCCGCACCGGTGACCTGCGGGCGCTGGGTGAGACCTTCGGATGGCATCGACGGGAAGGATCGGAAGCGAAGCCAGGGGCAGGAGCGTGGCCGAGGTGCGGGCTTCCACCGCTTGTGGAGTGGGCTCCCGGGCATTCAACATAACGGCATCTGACATCCCTGCCAGAACGCATGACCGGCGACTTCACTTCCCCCCATGAGGAACGGATCGATCCCCGGGAGGGCGCGGTCGACGCGGCCCGGGTGGAGGAGACCCTCGAGACCCTGCCGGTGAACCACGAGGGCGGCGGGGACCCCCCGTCCTCCGATGGGGACTCCGCAGAGGTCGCACCTGACGCCACCGCCGCCGGCGGTGCCGATCGCGTCAGCCAGCTGGAGGCTGAGCTGGCGGCCCTGCGCAGCGAGAACGAGTCCCTGCGGGGCCAGTACATGCGCATCGCCGCCGACTTCGACAACTTCCGCAAGCGCCAGACCCGCGACAGGGAGGATCAGCGCCTGCACATCACCTGCACCACCCTCACGGAGATCCTGCCGGTGGTCGACAACTTCGACCGGGCCCGGCAGCAGCTCAATCCCCAGAGCGAGGAGGCCCAGAGTCTGCATCGCAGTTACCAGAACCTCTATAAACAGCTGGTTGACGTGTTCAAGCAGCTGGGGGTTTCGCCGATGCGGGTGGAGGGGGAACCCTTCGACCCCTCGCTCCACGAGGCCGTCCTGCGCGAACCCAGTGAGGAGCATCCGGAGGACGTGGTGATCGAGGAGCTGCAGCGGGGCTACCACCTCGACGGCCGCGTACTGCGGCATGCCCTGGTCAAGGTGTCGATGGGTCCCGGCCCCGCCGGTGGGTCCCGCTCCGACGTGTCGGCGCCTCCCAGCGAGGGGACATCCGACTGATGGCCGACTACTACGAACTGCTCGGTGTCAGCCGGGACGTGGATGCCGACAGCCTCAAGAAGGCCTACCGGCGTCTGGCCCGCCAGTACCACCCCGATGTGAACAAGGATCCGGCTGCGGAGGACCGCTTCAAGGAGATCGGCCGTGCCTATGAGGTGCTCAGCGATCCCCAGGCCCGGGCCCGCTACGACCAGTTCGGTGAGGCCGGCCTGGGTGGCGGCGGCGGCATGCCCGACATGGGGGACATGGGGGGCTTCGCCGACCTCTTCGAGACTTTCTTCAGCGGCTTCGGCGGCGCCGGCGCCGGCGCCGCGGCCGGGGCACGCCGCCGCGGCCCCCGCCAGGGCGACGACCTGCGCCTGGATCTCACCATCAGCTTCAGCGAGGCCGTCTTCGGCAGCGAGAAGGACGTGCAGATCCGCCACCTCGAGACCTGCACCACCTGCAACGGGTCCGGGGCCAAGGCGGGCAGCGGCCCCACCACCTGCGGCACCTGCGGCGGCGCCGGCCAGGTGCGCCGCGCCACCCGCACCCCCTTCGGCAGCTTCACCCAGGTGGCGCCCTGCCCCACCTGCGACGGCTCCGGCCAGGTGATCGCCGATCCCTGCAGCGCCTGCGGCGGCCAGGGTCTGCAGCAGGTGCGCAAGAAGCTGCGCATCAACATCCCCGCCGGCGTCGACACCGGCACCCGCCTGCGGGTCGGCCAGGAGGGCAACGCCGGCCAGCGGGGCGGACCGGCGGGCGATCTCTACGTCTTCCTCACGGTCCAGTCCCACCCCCACCTGCGCCGCGACGGGGTGACGATCCACTCCGAGGTCTCGCTCAACTACCTCCAGGCGATCCTGGGCGACACGATCGAGGTCGAGACCGTCGACGGCCACGAGCCGCTGGAGATTCCCCCCGGCACCCAGCCCGGGGCGGTCATCACCCTCCAGGGCAAGGGAGTGCCCCGGCTGGGGAATCCGGTGGCCCGCGGCAACCACCAGTTCACCATCAAGGTGCAGCTGCCCACCAAGCTCAACAACGAGGAGCGGCAGCTGCTTGAGCAACTGGCGGGTCACCATTCCAGCAAGGGGCACCGCCACCACCACAAGAGCGGCCTGTTCGGGGGCCTGTTCGGTTGAGCGGCCCGGGCGGGTCCCCGGCGGTCCTCGATCTGCGGGGAACCCCCTGCCCGGTGAACTTCATCCGGGCCCGCCTGGCCCTCGAGCCCCTGCCGCCGGGGGGCTGGCTGCGGATCGATCTCGACGGCGGGGAGCCGGAGCAGATGGTGACCGAGGGGCTGCGTGGCGAGGGCCACGCGGTGCAGCGGGTCGAGCCCTCGCCGTTCGGCCCCGGCGAGGGGGTGCGGCTTCTGGTGCGACGGGATGGGGCCTGAGCCGCTGCCGGGTCGGGTGGTGGCGCTGCAGGCCAACTACTGCCTGGTGAGCCTCGATGGCCCCGCCGAGCCGGGCAGCGACGGCTCCGGTCCCGGCGGCTACGGCCGGCTGCTGTGCACCCGACGCACCCGCCTCGACAAGAGCGGCCTGCAGGTGTGCGTGGGCGATCGGGTGCTGGTGGCGGCCGTCGACTGGCGGGCCCGGCGGGGGGCGGTGGTGGGCCTCGAACCCCGCCACAGCCTGCTGCAGCGGCCGGCGGTCGCCAACGTGAACCGGGTGGTGGTGATGGCGGCCCTGGCCGAACCCGCCCTCGACCCCCTGCAGCTGACGCGGTTCCTGATCACCGCCGAGACCACCGGCCAGCCGGTGCAGGTGGTGCTCAGCAAGGCCGACCTGCTGCCGGCGGCCCAGGTGCTTGCCTGGTGCCGGCGGCTGGAGGGCTGGGGCTACGCCACGGCGGCAGTCTCCACCCGCAGCGGCAAGGGCCTGGAGGCGCTGCGCCGCCAGCTGGCCGCGCCGGGCATCGCCGCGCTCTGCGGCCCCTCCGGCGTGGGTAAGAGCAGCCTGCTCAATGCCCTGGCCCCGGCCCTGGAGCTGCGCGTTGCCGCCGTCTCCGGGCGCCTGCGGCGGGGACGCCACACGACCCGGCATGTCGAACTGTTCCCCATGGCGCCAGGGGCCCTGGTGGCCGACTCCCCCGGCTTCAACACCCCCGCCCTTCCCGCCGACCCCCAGACGCTGGCGGCGGCTTTCCCGGAGCTGCTGGCCCGCCTCCGGGTCTCCCCCTGTCGTTTCGCCGACTGCCGCCACCAGGGCGACCCCGGCTGCGGGGTGGGGGATGGCTGGGACCGCCAGGGGATCTACGGCCGCTGCCTCGAGGAGGTGGAGGCGGCCGCGGCGGCCCGCTGTCGCGGCCGCCAGGGGGACCGGGGGCTGCGTCAGCGGGGTGACCGGCTCGAACCCCTGCTGGATCCCCAGCTGCGCCGTTCCTCCCGCAGCACCCGCCGTCAGGGGCTGGAGCAGGGCCTGCCGGCCCTGGACGGGGACCTCAGTTCCCCAGACCCGGAAGATTCAGATCCAGACCTCCGGTGAGGGTTTCCATGCGCTCGCGCATGGTGCCGGTGGAGACCTCGTAGGCCTTGCAGAGCGCCGCCAGTACGGCCGCCTCGACCGTCTCGACCGGCTCGGCGAGCAGCTCGGGGCTCAGCTCGACCCGCAGGGGCTGCTGGTTGCCGGAGAGCCAGACGCTGGCGCGGCCCTCGGGGTCGCTGCCCTGCAGTTCCATCGCATCGAGCTCCTCCTGGAGCTTCTGGGCGTCCTGCTGAATCTGCTGGGCCTTGCGGAAGGCCTCGGTCAGCTGTCCGAAATTGGGAAGTCCGAAGCCGGCCATGCCAGGGGGTCGTTGTCTGGCAGCAGGCTAGAACCCCAGCCGCTGGACCTCCGGGTGCAGCCGCACCCCCCGCCCCTCCAGCACCCGCCGCTGCACCAGCCGGATCAGGTCGTCGATGTCGGCGGCGGTGGCGGCCCCGGTGTTGACGATGAAATTGGCGTGGATCGGGGACACCTGGGCATCGCCGATGGCCAGCCCCTTGAGGCCGAGGGATTCGATCAGCTGGCCGGCCTTGAGCGGCTCCGGATTGCGGAACACGCTGCCGCAGCTGGGCTGCTGGTAGGGCTGGGTGCTGGTGCGGCTCTGCAGGTTGGCGCTGGTGCGGGCGGTGACCAGCGCCGGATCGTGGCCCGGTTCCAGCCGGAAGCGGGCCGAGAGAACCAACAGGGGCTCCTGCTGCAGGCGACTGTGGCGGTAGGCGAACGCCAGATCGTCTGCCGCCAGCTCGAACGGAGCGTCGGGCCGGCGGGGATCCAGCACCCGCACCGACACCAGCCACTCGGCGGTGCAGCCCCCCTGGGCGCCGGCGTTCATCACCACCGCCCCGCCCACCGTGCCGGGGATGCCGACGGCCCACTCCAGCCCCCGCAGGCCGCTGCGGGCCGCCTTGCGGGCCAGGGTGGGGATCGGTTCGCCCGCCTCGGCCTCCACCCAGCCCTCGCCCGGATCCAGGCGGCTGCCCTGCAGCCGCCGGTTGCAGAGGGTGAGGCCGTCGAGGCCACCGTCGGCGATCAGCAGGTTGGAGCCCGCGCCGATGCAGCGGAACGGGAGCCCCGCGACCGCCGCCCAGGCGGCATGGGCGATCAGCTCCCCCTGGTCGGCCGGTTCGGCGAACCAGGCGGCCGGTCCGCCGACCTTCCAGGTGGTGTAGTCCCGCAGGGCGACCCCTGCCCGGGGCTGGCTGGGCGGGGCCGTCGCCATCCCCTCAGGCCACCAGCGCGGTGGGGCGACCCCGTTCGTCGAGGGCCCCCAGGCGGTCCCAGAGGCTGTTGACATCGCCGGCCCCCATCGCCAGCACCAGGTCGCCGGGGCCGGTGCCGCCGGCCACCACCTCCGCCAGCCCCTCCATGCTGGTCGCCACCGCCACCGGCAGGTCGGGGGCGAGGGACTGCACCGCCTCGGCCAGGGCCTGGCTGGAGATCCCCGCCATCGGCGCCTCACCGGCCGCGTAGAGGGGCGCCAGCAGCACCGCATCGGCCTGGGTGAGGGTGGCGGCGAAGTCGCCCAGGAACTGGGCGGTGCGGGTGTAGCGATGGGGCTGGAACACCGCCACCAGCCGCCGGGGCACCAGCGGCAGCGGGCTGCGGCCGCTCTCCACCATCAGCCGGGCCATGGCGATGGTGGCGGCCACTTCGCTGGGGTGGTGGGCGTAGTCGTCCACGATCGCCCGGTCCTGCCAGAGCCCGCGGCAGTCGAAGCGGCGTCCGGGGGGCCGCAGGCCTGCCACGGCACGGCGCAGGTCCTCGAAGGGCACGCCCTCGAGCCGGCAGGCCGCCATGGCGGCCACGGTGTTGCTGAGGTTGTGGCGGCCGGGCAGGGGCACCTCCAGGGTGCCGAGCGCCTCACCGTGCTCCTGCCAGGTGGCCAGCGTGCCGTCGCCCCGCTCCTCCAGGGGGATGGCGGCGAAGTCCACCCCCTCGCTGCTCTGGGTCGACCACCAGCTGGTGGCCTGGAAGTGCTCCCGCAGCACCGGGCAGTCGCGGTTGGCCAGCAGGGTCGTGCAGCCGCCGGCGAAGTGCCGCAGGGTGGCCACCAGGGCGGCCAGGTCGGGGTAGTGGTCGGTGTGGTCGAGCTCCACGTTGGTGAGCAGCCCCAGCTGGGGCCTGAACTTCACCAGGGAGCCGTCCGACTCGTCGGCCTCGGCCACCAGCAGCCGCCCCCGGCCGTGGCGGCCGTTGCTGCCGAAGGCAGGCACGATGCCCCCGATCACGGCGGTCGGGTCCTCGCCGACGGCCTCCAGGAGCGTGGCGATCAGGCTGCTGGTGGTGGTCTTGCCGTGGCTGCCGGCCACCGCGATCGAGGGCTGGCCGTTGATCAGGGCCGCCAGCACGTCGGAGCGGTGCACGATCGCCAGCCCGCGCCGCCGGGCCTCGGCCAGTTCCGCGTTGGTCGCGGGCACCGCCGAGCTGATCACCACCAGGGGATCCACCACGCTTCCGCCCACGGCTTCGTTCTCCGCGACGCCCCCTGTCCGCTCCGGGCCCTCCAGCACCGCGCTGATCGTGGCGGCGGTCTGCTGCTGGAACACCCGCACCCCGGCGCTCCCCAGCCGCTCCAGCACCGGACTGGGGCGGGGGTCGGAGCCGCTCACCAGGAAGCCCCTCTCCGCCAGAATCCCTGCCAGGGCGGACATGCCGATCCCCCCGGCCCCGATGAAGTGCAGCGGCTGACGGCGATCAAGCTTCGGGATCAAGGGCGACTCCAGGCCACGCCGAAAATAACGGCAGATCGGCCCGCCCCCCTCTGCGAGAGACTGCGCTTTGCCGACCGTCCGATCCGGGGCCAGTGGCTGCGGAAAAGAGCAGGAACCCATTTCTGTATGATCGGCAGCCAAAATCCCCTCTCACTAGCGGGTTCCACCGCTTTCCGCCATGACCTTGCGCGTTGCGATCAACGGATTTGGCCGAATCGGTCGGAATTTCATGCGCTGCTGGCTGAGCCGCGGTGAGAACACCGGCATCGAAGTGGTCGGCCTGAACGACACTTCCGATCCGAAGACCAACGCCCACCTGCTCCAGTACGACACGATGCTCGGCCACATCCGCAATGCGGAGGTGAGCCACACCGAGGACACGATCGTCGTGAACGGCAAGCACATCAAGTGCTTCTCCGACCGCAACCCCCTCAACCTGCCCTGGAAGGAGTGGGGCGTCGATCTGGTGATCGAGGCCACCGGTGTCTTCATCGATGAGAAGGGGGCCGGGAAGCACATCGAGGCCGGTGCCAGCAAGGTCCTGATCACGGCCCCCGGCAAGGGTGACGGCGTCGGCACGTTCGTGGTCGGCGTCAACGCCGATCAGTACCGCCACGACGACTTCGCCATCATCAGCAACGCCAGCTGCACCACCAACTGCATGGCGCCGGTGGTGAAGGTGCTTGATCAGGCCTTCGGCATCGTCAAGGGGACGATGACCACCACCCACAGCTACACGGGTGACCAGCGCATCCTCGATGCCAGCCACCGCGATCTGCGTCGCGCCCGGGCCGCGGCCGTCAACATCGTGCCCACCTCCACCGGCGCCGCCAAGGCGGTGGCCCTGGTGTACCCCCCGATGAAGGGCAAGCTGAACGGCATCGCCCTGCGGGTGCCCACCCCCAACGTCTCCGTGGTCGACCTGGTGCTCGAGGTGAGCCGCAGCACCACCCGGGAGGAGGTCAACGCCACCCTCAAGGCCGCCTCCGAGAACGGCATGAAGGGGATCATCAAGTACTCCGACCTCCCCCTTGTCTCCACCGACCACGCCGGCACCGACGAGTCGGCGATCGTCGATTCCGATCTCACCCTGGTCATGGGCGACAACATGGTGAAGGTCATCGCCTGGTACGACAACGAGTGGGGCTACAGCCAGCGCGTCGTCGACCTCGCCGAGGTGGTGGCCCGCAACTGGAAGTGAGCACCCGGGCCCATTCCGCTGAATCCGTCAGCTGAAATGGCGGAAGCTGGTGGCGCGGGGGGTGACAGGCTCTCCCCCCTCCACCCACCCCAGGGGCCCGCAGGGCCGGGGTTCCACCAGTTCGCCGATCCAGCGCGCGCCGGGGAGCCGCTCCACCAGGGCCCCGGCCCAGGCCGGCTCCAGGGCGAGCACCAGTTCGAAATCCTCCCCGCCCCACAGGCACCAGTCCTGGCCCGCTGGATGGCCCGCCAGCTCCGGGGCCAGGGGCACATCGGCCTGCGACAGCAGGGCCGTGCAGCCGCTGGCCACGGCCAGGCAGGAGGCCGCCGCCCCCAGGCCGTCACTGCTGTCACAGCCGGCCACCCGCCAGTTCCGATCCGCCGGGCGGCAGTCGCCCAGGGCTTCCACCGCATCGAAGCGGGGCACGGGCCTGCGGTGGGCCCGGATCGCCCCCTCCCGGGAGGCAGGCGGCAGGGCCGGCAGCGGCTCTCCCCGGAGCAGGGCCAGGCCCAGGCGGCTGAGTCCATGGGCGCCCGTGCTCACCAGGGCATCGCCAGGCTTGCCATCGCCGCGGCGGATCGCGCCACCGGCAGCCGGCAGCCGGCCGAGGGCGGTGATGGCCAGCAGGCGCTGGCGGCCGCCGCTGCAGTCCCCCCCGAGCAGCACCCCCCCGTGGGCCCCCAGCAGCTCCACCATGCCGCCGTAGGCGCCCTCCACCCATTCCCAGGGGGTGTGGCCCGGGGCCACCAGGGCCACGGTGATCCCCACCGCGCCGCGGCAGCCCATCGCCGCCAGATCGGAGAGGTTGGCCGCGGCCGCCCGCCAGCCCACGTCGGCGGCGCCCATCGTCGCCGCACTGAAGTGGACGTCCTCCACCAGCACGTCGGTGTTGATGACCAGCGCTGGATCCCCCCCCGGCCGGGCCGCCCCGAGCAGGGCGGCGTCATCGTCGAACTGGCCCGGGGGGGCGAAGGCGCCGAGGCGCCGGATCAGCTCCCCCTCCCCCAGCTGCGCCAGGGTGGGCCCCTCAGGCATGGGGGCGCAGGTTGTCGGCCCCCTCGACCACCGTCGCCCTGACGATGCCGTCATCGGCGGTGAGCTCCTCGAGCACGTCGAGGCCGTCGACCACGTACCCGAAGGCGGCGTAGCGCCCGTCGATCAGGTTGAGGCCGGCGGGGGTCAGCTCCGGCTCGAACAGGAACAGGAAGAACTGGGAGGACCCGTCGCCCAGGGCCTCGTCGGAGTGGGCCCAGCCCAGGGTGCCCTTGCTGGCGAAGGGCAGCGCCGGTTCGGCCTTGAACATCCCCAGATCCTCGAACGTCTGGTTGTAGAAGGGAGCCTCCTGGCCGGGCACCATGATCTCCAGGGGCACCGTGCGCTCCTGCTTGCTGATCGGGTCCACGAAGCCCGTCGCCGGGCCGGCGGGGTCGCCGGTCTGGAGCACGTAGAAATCCTCGGCGCGGTTGAAGGGCAGGCCGTCGTAGAAACCGCGCTGCACCAGATCCACGAAGGCGCCGGCGGTCAGGGGCGCGTTGTAACCGTCCACGACGGCGATCAGGTCACCCTTGGTGGTGGTGAGCCGCACCGTGGCGCGGCCCAGGAGCCGCGGCAGGGCGTCGAACTCGGACGGGATCGTGAACGGGAAGGGACCCACCAGCAGGGCCTCAGCCCGGCCGATGTCGGCGAGGGCCTCCCGGCGGGCCGCCAGGAAGCGGTCCCGATCCTGGGCCTCGCCGGCGGCCGCCAGCTCCTGCAGATGCATCTCCGTCTCGGTCAGCAGGGCTTCGGCGCTGGGCCGGGCGGCGGGATCGAAGCTGGCCAGGATCCGCTCCCGGCTGCCGCCGAGCTGGGACTCGGCCCGGCGCACGGAGCCGGTCAGGCTGCTCCAGCGCTTGGCCCGCAGGTCGTCGCTGGTGCCCTCGAGGCGGTGCTGCAGGGCCTGCAGGTCGCCCTGCTCCATCGGCAGGGCGTTGCGCAGCAGGGCGGTGGGATCGCTGACGGCGTTGCCCTGGGGCAGGTAGGCCCAGGCGGCGGGGACCGCCAGCAGCAGCGTCAGTACAAGGATCAGGGCGGCCCACAGCCGGGTGGCCAGCGTGCTGGTGAACCCGATGCGCCTGCGTCGCCGGTCCATGCTTCCCCTGTGACTGCCTGGACTTTGGCACAACCGGCCCGGGCCTCCCCCAACGCCGTCCACGGGCGGGCGTGTAGCCAGACGTACAATCCCCCGATCCGATCCGCCGGAATGATCTCCAGCAACGACTTTCGTACCGGCACCACGATTGAGCTGGATGGCCAGGTCTGGCGCGTCGTCGAATTCCTTCACGTCAAGCCCGGCAAGGGTTCGGCCTTCGTGCGCACCAAGCTCAAGGGCGTCCAGAGCGGCAACGTGGTGGAGAAGACCTTCCGCGCCGGGGAGACCATGCCCCAGGCCCTGCTGGAGAAGTCGACCCTCCAGCACACCTACATGGAAGGCGACGACTACGTCTTCATGGACATGGCCTCCTACGAGGAGACCCGGCTGACCGCCAAGCAGATCGGTGACGGCCGCAAGTACCTCAAGGAGGGCATGGAGGTGAGCGTCGTCTCCTGGAACGGCAAGCCCCTGGAGGTGGAACTGCCCAACTCGGTGGTGCTCGAGGTCACCCAGACCGACCCCGGCGTCAAGGGCGACACCGCCACCGGCGGCACCAAGCCCGCGATCGTGGAAACCGGCGCCCAGGTGATGGTGCCGCTGTTCATCAGCATCGGCGAGAGGATCAAGGTCGACACCCGCACCGACAGCTATCTCGGCCGGGAGTCCTGATCGCCATGCAGCTCGATCACGACCAACTGCGCCAGCTGCTGGCCCTGCTGGGGGAGAGCGACATCCAGGAACTCCGTCTCGAGGGCGACGACTTCCGCCTGGAGGTGCGCCGCAACCTGCCGTCCCCCGCGCCGGCCACCGTCACCATGGTGCAGGCTCCCGCTGCTGCACCGCCGCCGGCGCCCGCCCCCCCGGCCCCGGTCGGCCCCGCTCCCGGCCCTTCGGCGCCCCCGCCACCTGCCGTCTCGGTGCGCAGCGATCTGCAGGCCATCACCGCGCCGATGGTGGGCACCTTCTACCGCTCCTCCGCACCGGGTGAGGCCCCCTTCGTGGAGGTGGGCAGCCGCATCAGTGCCGGCCAGCCCGTCTGCATCCTCGAGGCGATGAAGCTGATGAACGAGCTGGAGTCCGAATTCAGCGGTGAGGTGGTGGAGATCCTGGTGGAGAACGGCACGCCGGTGGAGTTCGGCCAGGTGCTGATGCGGATCAAGGCGGGCTGAGCTTGGTCCCGGACGGGAGCACCCCCAGGTCCCAGGCGGTCTTGATCGCCGCCGCCATGCTGTCGGCCCGGGCAATGCCCCGGCCGGCGATCGCGAAGGCTGTGCCGTGGTCGGGGGAGGTGCGCAGGAACGGCAGGCCAAGGGTGGTGTTAACGGCCGCATCGAAGGCCAGCAGCTTCACCGGGATCAGCCCCTGGTCGTGGTAGAGAGCCAGGTAGCCGTCCGCCCCTTCGGCCTGGCCTTTCCAGGCGGCCGCCGCCTCCAGCCAGCAGGTGTCCGGCGGCACCGGACCCTCCAGCCGCACCTCCGGATGCTGGCTCCGCCAGCGCGCCAGGGTGGGAATCAGCCAGTCCTGCTCCTCCCGTCCCAGGTGGCCCCCTTCCCCCGCATGGGGGTTCAGGCCCGCCACCACCAGGCGGGGCCGGCTCCGGAAGCGGCGACAGAAGCTCAGCAGGGCCTCCAGCCGCCGGTGCACCAGCTCCGGGCCGAGCCGGGCGCTGACCTCGGCCAGGGGGATGTGGGTGGTGGCCAGGAGCGTGTTGAGCCGCCAGCCGCCGCCGGGGGCCACGGCGGTGAACAGCATCGCGGCGTCAGCGGCGCCGGTCAGCTCCGCCAGCCGCTCGGTCTGGCCGGGGTAGGCATGGCCCGCCGCCTGCCAGCTGGCTTTGGCGATCGGGGCCGTCACCAGGGCTCCGCCGCCGCCGGCGCCCGCCAGCGCCACGGCCTCGCTCAGCCAGGAGAAGCTGGCGGCCCCGGCGGCGGGGCTGCTCACCCCCGGCACCACCGGCTCCGCCAGGGGGATGTCCACCAGGGCGAACGCCTCCGGGTCGGCCAGGGGTGCGTCGCTGCAGGCCAGCAGCTGGCGGTGGCACTCCCTGAGCCAGCGGCCGCAGCCCACCAGCACCACCTCCTGACCGGAGGGCCGCGGCCGGGCGAGGGCCTTGAGGGTCACTTCGGCGCCGATGCCGGCGGGATCCCCCAGGGCGATGACGAGGCGATCCGCAGTAGTTTTCATGCCAACGAGCGCTGTCGGGGTCGGTTCATGGTCCGCTTGCTGGTGCTGGGCGTGCTGCTGCTGGGTGGGGGGCTCGCCTTCCGCAACGCCTGGGTCGTGGTCGACTGGGACAAGATCGGCAAGGACACAGGTCTGTCGACCCTGATCGATCCCTCGATCTTCGGCGCTCAGAAGAAATCGCCGCTGCAGGACGCCAACCCTTCCCGGTAGGTGGGATAGAGCAGGCGGTAGCCGAGGTCGTCCCTGAGCCTCCGGCTGCTGGCCCGTCGATTCTCGCTCCAGAAGCTGCGGGCCATGGGCCCCATGGCGGCGGCCACGTCCTCGTAGCGCTGCACCTCCGGCAGCCGGCAGCCCAGCAGATGGGCCGCCAGGCCCAGGATCTCGCTGGAGGGACAGGGGAAGGTGTCCGCCAGGATCAGGGTGTCCGGCCTGGCTTCGGCGGGCAGGGCGATGCAGTGCAGCACTGCGCCGACGATGTCGTCTACGTGCACCCGCGAGAACACCTGGCCGGGCTTGTGGATGAGCCGGGCCGTGCCGCTGCGCAGGCTCAGCATCGGATTGCGGCCGGGGCCGTAGATGGCGGGCAGCCGCAGCAGCTGCACCGGCAGGCCACTGCGGCGCCAGGCCTGCTCGCAGGCCAGCCGGGCCTGGCTGCGCACCAGCAGCGGCCGTGTCGGGCTGGTCTCGTCCACCCAGGCGCCGCCGGTGTCGCCGTAGACCCCGGTGGTGGAGAGATAGCCCACCCAGGCCGGCGCCAGGCGGTGCAGCAGGGCCTCGAGGGACGCCAGCACCGGATCGCGGCCGCCGCCATCGGGCGGGATCGTCACCAGCACGTGGCTGACCCCGGCCAGGTCGGCTTCGCCGGGCAGGGCCCCCTGGTCGGGATCGAAGGGCAGCCAGCCCCGGGCGTCGCCCGACGGGACCGGCCGGCGATGGGTGAGCAGCACCGGCACGCCGGCCGCCTCGAGCGCCGCGGCGAGCCGGCGGCCGGTGTACCCGCCGCCGAGCACCAGCATCCGGCCGATGGCGGCGGCAGCGGCGGGCAGCGCCGGGTGCTCGATCCGGCTGCCGCCTCCCCCCGGGTTGACAGAATCCTCCGTCATCAGTACATCTGTATCACTGTCCGCTTCCCCATCCCGTGACCGCCTCTTCGTTCGGTGCCAGTCTCCCTGGCGACCTCACCCCCTCCCGCCCCCTCGAGCGGGGCCTCGGCCGGGGAGCGGCCGGCGGAGGGCATCGGGCTCCGGCGCCCCGGCACCGGGTCGCCGTCCCGCTGCTGCTGGCCGCGGGGCTGGTGCTGGGGGCCGTGCTGCTGGCGCCGGAGCAGCCCCGCGATCAGGAAGCCATCTGCCACCGCCACAACGGGGTGGAGGCCTGCCGGGTCTGGTGAGTCATCTCCGTCTCGGCGGCCGTGGCCGTCTCCGGTTCGGCGGGGGCCACCCACTGGAGCAGGCGCAGAGCCAGGCGCAGATCGCCGTCGGTCCAGGCCCGCAGGGCCATGGCCCGGCGCGGGTCGTAGAAGGGCTGGCTCCGGTACCAGACGAACGCGTCACTGTCGCCCTTGCGGCCGTTGCAGCCCAGGCAGGCCGGCACACAGTTCTCGGTGATGCTCTGGCCGCCGCGGCTGAGCGGATGCACGTGGTCGATGGATTCCGACGCCTCGCCGCAATAGAGGCAGCGGCAGCCGGTCATCCGGTGCAGCGACTGTCGCCATCGACGCGCTCGCAGCTTGGGGCAGAGATCTTCGAGAAAGACTCCATCCCTGGCCTGCATCAGCGCGCCTCGGTTGGCAGAAGTTTGGCCTCAGCCCCCCGGGTGTCAATGTGTTCATGACTGCTTTTTGCCGCATTGGCCACCCCCCTGGTGCAGATGCGCCTGGGCGCCTCGGGTCTGATCGAGGTGGTCAGTCCGTTCGACGCGGTCACCCAGGCGCAGCTGCGGGCCATCCGCCCCCGGGGCCAGTGGCTCAGTCGCCGCGGCTGCTGGCAGTTCCCCCTGGAGGCGGCCGCGGCGCTGCAGCAGCAGTGCGCCGGGCGCTTTCCGGTCACCCCGGAACTGGCCCGCTGGTTCGGCTGGCTGGGGCAGCCCCTGCCGCCTCTGCCCCCCCATCGGGCCCTGGTGGCGGCGGCCGCCGCCGCCGATGAGCTCCCCGATGGCCGCCGGCTGTTCCGGCACCAGCGACTGGCGGTGCACTGGCTGCTGGCCCGCCGCGGCGCCGTGCTGGCCGATGCCATGGGCCTCGGCAAGACCCTCAGCGCCCTGGTGGCCGGCCGCGCCCTGGTGCGCCTGGCCGACTGCCGCCTGGTGGTGGTGGCTCCGGCGGGGCTGCACCACCACTGGCGCCAGGAGGCGACGGCGCTGGGCCTGCGCCTGGAGCTGCACAGCTGGGCCCGGCTGCCGGCCGAGCTGCCGGCCGCCGGCACCGTGCTGATCGCCGACGAGGCCCATTTCGCCCAGACACTCCAGGCCGCCCGCACCCAGGCCTTCCTGCGCCTGGCCCGCCATCCGCGCCTGCGGGCGATCTGGCTGCTGACCGGCACGCCGATGAAGAACGGCCGGCCGGTCCAGCTCTTTCCCCTGCTGGCCGCCATCGGCCATCCCCTGGCGGCCGACCAGCGCCACTTCGAGGAGCGCTACTGCCAGGGGCACTGGCGGGAGCAGGGAGGCCGGCGGATCTGGCAGGCCAGCGGTGCCAGCCAGCTGGAGGAGCTGCAGCGGCTGGTGCGACCCCTGGTGCTCCATCGCCGCAAGGGCCAGTGCCTGGATCTGCCTCCGAAACGGCGGCTCGAGCGGCCCGTGAGCCTCGATCCTGCCGGCGCCGAGGTCTTCGAGCGGGCCCTGCAGGAGCGGATCGACGACTACCGCCGCCGGGCCATGGCCGGCCAGGTGCGCCGCGACGCCGAAGCCCTGGCCGTGTTCACCGCCCTGCGCCAGATCGCCTCGCGCCACAAGCTGGACGCCACCGTCGCCCTGGTGGCCGAGCTGGTGGCAGCAGGCGAAGCGGTGGTGGTGTTCACCGCCTTCGTGGCCACGGCCCAGGCCCTCCACAGCCAGCTCGGCCGGTCGGGCGATGGGGGGCCCCTGGTGGGCGCCGTGCCGCCCCTGCGCCGACAGCAGCTGGTGGATGCCTTCCAGTCGGGCCGATCCCCCGTGCTGATCGCCACCTATGGCACCGGCGGCCTCGGCTTCACCCTGCATCGGGCCCGGCATGTGGTGCTGGTGGAGCGGCCCTGGACCCCGGGCGATGCCGAGCAGGCGGAGGACCGCTGCCACCGCATCGGCATGGGCGCCGCACTCACCAGCCACTGGCTGCAGCTGGGTTTCGCCGACCGGCTGGTGGACGATCTGATCGCCAGCAAGGCCGAGCGCATCTCCCTGCTGCTGCAGGGCCAGGAGAGCCTGCGGCGCCAACGGGCCCTGCCGGCGCTGGTGCGCCGGTGGCTGGAGAGCGGCTGAGCCGCTGCCGGGGTTTCAACCGCCCGGACGGGCGGGGGGGTCTTCGGCGCAGCTCTTCTCTCTCACCGCCAGGTCCTGGCGCAGGATCGGATCGAGCTTGTCCCTGGGCAACGCGGCGGCCAGCACCGTGGCCCGGCGGATGTCGCGGCAGGCCGCGGTGGTGTTGCCGGCCAGGGTGTGCAGCAGGAAGCGCTCGTTGAGCGGCCCCGGGTCCTTCGGGAAGGCCGCCACCACCCGGTCGCACTGGCGCAGGGCGCCGGGAAGGTCCTCCAGCTTCACGGTCCGCAGGCAGTCCTCCCGGGTGATCGGCCGCTGGGGCAGGGGCTCCTCGGCGCAGCCGCCCAGGAGCACGATCAGCAGGAGTCCAAGCGGCCGGGCGGCGGGATGCAGGCGGGCCCGCTCAGTTGTAACGCTCACTCCGGGTCATGCCGCTGCCACCAGCCTTACCACCCCCCACGACCGAGATGGAGGTGGGGCCGGCTTCCGGGCTGGCCGCGGTGCTCCCGGAGTTGCTCGGCGCAAACAGCTCCCCCAGGAAGCGGCCGCAGTCGGGGAAGGTGCCGGGGTTCTGGACCACGGCTTCGGTGATCATCACCGCGGCGTGTTCGGGGGAGGTCTTGAAGAGGCCGGAGCTCTGGCGCTTGATCAGGGCGTAGGCGGCGTTCCAGCTCACCTCGTGGACGTTGCCGTTGTTGCGCATGAAGCAGTACACCTGGGCCCCCTTGCCCCCGGGGCCCTCGATGTCATTGCCTGCCCGGGCGCGCGGGGCGGCGGCGGCGCCGGCCAGCAGAACGGACGCCGCCGCCAGGACGACCGGGCCCAGTCGGATAGAGAGAGAGTGGCGTGTGGCCATCGGACCGGAAGTGAACAACGCGGTGGCCCAACGTATCGACCCCTGCGGCCCTGTCCAGGGTGGTCAGCCCCCCGGTGGGGTGGCGGCGGCCGGCAACACCAGCCGCACCACCAGCGGCAGGATCACCAGCACCGTGATCAGACGCACGGCGTGCAGGGTGGCCACGGCGGCCCCGACGCCGAATTCCGCACCCACCAGGCTCATGCCGCTGATGCCCCCCGGGGCCGCCCCCAGCAGGGCCACCACCGGATCGACACCCATCAGCCGGCTGCAACCGAGACCCACCACCAGGCCGGCCACCACCAGGGTGAGCGTGATCAGCAGGGCGGGCCGCCACAGCTGGCGTAGCTCCAGCAGGGCCGTGCCGGTGAGGCCCGTGCCGATCACGGTGCCGATGCCGATCTCCAGCAGGGTGCGGGTGCCGAGCGGCCACTGGGCCACCTCCAGCCGCCCCGTCACGCTGACCAGGGCGGCCCCCAGCAGCGCTCCGGCCAGGGGGGCCGCCGGGATGCCGGTGCGCAGGGCCAGCAGGCCGCCGGCGAGCCCGGCCAGCAGGTAGATCGACAGATGCCAGGCATGGTTCATCCGATGAGGGGCCCGATCAGCAGGACCCACTCTGGGAGATCCCTGCCGCAGGTGCTTGAGGGGGTGCTCCGGGTGTGTTGTCATGCGGCACAGCCCCGTCGCCTTCCCCGCCATGGCCCCCGCCTCGGTGTCGTTCCGCATCAGCCGCAATGCCGAAGATCTCGCCGAGACCATCCATGCCCTCTCCCTGCGGCTGGTGACCCTGGAGCAGCGCCTGGCGGCGGTGGAACTGCAGGCCTCCAGCCAGGCCAGGCCGGATCCCCAGGAGCTGGCCAGCCTCGACAACGTCGAGCGGCTGCTGCAGGACTGCCGCCATCTCCTGGAGATGGGCGACACCGCCGAGGCGCCCCCCGTCTTCGAACCCCAGGCGGACACCGGCGAGGAGGACAGCAGCCAGGAGGAGGCCCCCTACGCCACCGCCGCCTGAAGACGCACCCCCTGGCCAAGGGTGTCAAAATGAAAAGAAAGCGGGTCATGGCCTTCCCCACTTCCTCTTACCAGCCATCCTCAGGCGCTTTGCACGGTCAGGGTCCTGCCCCACGTGCCTGCAGCCCGGCACCCCACTGTCAGCTCCGCACCCATTCCCAGGTCGAGGGCGACCACCAGCTCGAGAAGCTCGAGTTCGCTCTCGCCGTTGCCCTCACCCGGGGCGACCTGCATCGTTCCGACCAGCTGCGTTCCCAGATCGCCGCCCTGGGCGGTAATCGGGAGGAGCCGGGGACCTGAACGCTCCAGATGCCGGCTTCGGCAACGGCACGACCGTGCAGGTGCGCGGTCAGACGGGGAGGCAGTATCGGGGAAAGAGATGAACGCTCCTTCCGACCTTCTTCAGCCGATGCTCGACAGGATGCAGGACTGACTGTTATGTTGTTGAGTAAGTTGTAAACGGATAAGAAGTCTTTGGATGTCGGCTATCCCTTAGCCTGTAATCTGATGCCAGCCAACCCTCTCTCTTCGTTCAAGAAGCTGCACATTCCCTGCCGGTCATGATCGTTGCCAGTCCATCGACCTCCGTCACCCTGACGTTGGACACTCCTACGCGTCCCAGGTCCAGCGTCTCGCCGCTTGCCGATCCGGCAGCTCGCCAGCGTCTGCTGCTTCAGGCGGCTTCCCTGAACGAGCAGGCGCGGCTGGCGGCGGGCGAGGGGGATATCGATGGCTCGGCCCGGGCGATTCTTCAGGCTCTCGATTGCGAGCGGCGAGCCGGCGGCCTCGGTCTGCAGGTGCTGCAGCTGATCAAGCCGCGCTCCTGAAGTCTGGCTCCACTTGAAGAGGAATGCCGAAGCGTTGTCTCGATCCCCTTCCCTCAAGGCTGTGGAAAAGCTATACGCTGTGCTGAAGCAATCCTTCGCGAAACGAACCGATCACCGGGTCCGATGACCAAGGGGGACGTGTTAATCCCTCATCGCCAGATTCTCCCTCATCGCCAGCCGTTACATCCACAACAGCCCAGCGACCAGATCATTCGACCCGGAGATGTTGATCAAGCGGGTGACCGGACTCGAACCGGTGAGGTTCAGCCTTGGTAACCTTCTCGATTCATTGGCCAAACTGCCTGCGGTGCCGTGAGTCTCACAAGCCCTCACGCTTGGATGTGAGAAGGTTTGTGAAAAGTTTTTGATCAGCCGCTTGCCATCGTTAGCTGATCTGCAAGCAGCGCATAGCCCATGGCCCGATAGCCCCGCAGCCGTTGCTCCCACATCCGTTGCGTGATGGGATGGCCGAGATCAAGCCAATCGATGATGCGCACGCTTGTCTTGCCGCTCTGTTGTCTATGCAGGCGGCCGGCGTACTGCTGCAGCGTGCCCTTCCACGACACGGGCATGGTCAGCAGCAGCGTGTCGAGCGGTGGATGGTCGAAGCCTTCGCCCACCAAACGCCCGGTGGCCAGCACGATGCGGGGCGCATCAGGAGGCAGCGCTTGCAGAGTGGTCAGGGTGGCGCTGCGCTGGCGCGCCCTGAGCCGGCCATGCAGCAGGAACAGGTTCGGTACCTGTTCAGTGAGGGCGGCAGCGATCGCCGTGATGTGATCGGTGCGCTCGCTCAGCAACAACAGCTTTCGGCCCTCTCCCCAGCAGGCGAGGGCCTCGGCCACGATCCGCTCAGTGCGGTGCTGATCTTCCGCCAGTCGGCGCATCAGCTCCTGGATCTGTAGATCGGCGGGCAGCTCCTGGAGCTGATGGGTGCGGCTCACCAGTTCCAGGGTCTCAGGCGCCCCGAGAGGACGCTCGGCGGTGTGGCGAATCGGGCCGCACTGCATGAACAGGATCGGCTGCAGACCGTCGCGGCGCACCAGGGTGGCGGACAGCCCCAGCACGTAGCGGGCCTTCACCTGGCGCAGGATGGCCTCAAAGGACGCCGCGGCGATGTGGTGGCATTCGTCGACAATCACCTGCCCGTAGGTCTGCACCAAGGGATTCACCTCGCCCTTGCGCACCAGCGACTGCATCACGGCGATGTCGAGCTGGCCGGTGGGCTTGGCTTTGCCACCACCGATGCAACCGATCGCTTCGGGTGGGACGTCCAGGAAGGTCTGAAGCCGTTCCTGCCACTGCCGCAGCAGCTCGGCGCGATGCACCAGCACCAGGGTGTTTAAGCCCCGCCGGGCCAGGATCGCCGCCGCCACAACGGTTTTGCCGAAGGCCGTCGGTGCTTGCAGCACGCCGATGTCGTGGCGCAGCATCGCCTCCACGGCGGCCTCCTGATCAGCGCGCAGCAGGCCCGCAAACATCAGCTCCAGCTGTGAGCCGTTCTGGCGCTCATCCACCAGCTCCCAGCCGATGCCCTGTTCCTGCAGCAGGGTCTGCACCGGTTCCAGACAGCCGCGCGGCAGGGCGATGTGCTGCGGGAAGTTCTCAGCGCAGCCGATCACCCGCGGCTTGTCCCACACCGACAGGCGCATGGCCTGGGCTTTGTAGAAGGCGGGATTGGCAAAGGCAGCCAGGCGGATCAGGCGATTGAGCAGAGGCTGCGGCAACCCCGAGCGCTCCACATAGAGACGGTCGGCCAGGGTGAGGGTGATCGAGGCGGGTAGCGGCCCGCTGAGCTTCGCAATCGCAGGAGGTGCCTTCCACGGGGTCGCCAGGTCCTCCTCGCTGATGAATGCCAGATCGAGCGGATGGGCGCCGCTGGTAGCGGTCTGAATCACGGTCTGCAGCCCTGCCACCGTCAACCTTTGCAGGGTTGCCAGATAGGCCCACTGATCGGGATAGGGCTGCAGGTCGTCATCCACGAACACGCTGCAACCCCGCTGCCGGGGTACCTTCTGCAGCGGCATGGCGATCAGGTTGCCGAAGCCGCCCTTCGGCAGGGTGTCCTGGCTGGGGAACAGCCGGTCGTAGGAGCTCAGCTGCAGCTGACGCGTGGCGTTGCAGGTGTGGCTGATCAGGGCTGCCCCCAGCTGGCGAGCCTCCCGGGCCGGTACCGCCTCCTCGAAGAACACCCACACATGGGCGCCCTCCCCGGAACGGGAGATCTCCAGCGCCGCCGGCACCGCCAGCTGCCGACACGAGCGAAGAAAGGCCCGGGCGTCATCACGCCAGTCCTGCTCGTCAAAGTCGACGGCCAGCAGGTGGCAATGGTCGTTCTCCAGCAGGGGGTAGAGACCGACGGTGTGCTCGCCGGCCAGATGGCCGAAGATCGCCGCATCGGTGAGGGGCAACAGCTTCCGGTACTGGCAGTCGCGGCAGGAGATCCGTGGCTTCTCGCAGAGGCCTGGCCGCCACTCGTTGGCGCAGGCCGGCGCATAGCCCGAGCGCCCGCTGCTGCTGCTCTGCCAGCGCAGGGCATAGACGTCGTCACGGCCGCGGAAGATGCGCCGGAACAGCGCTACCTTCTCCTGCGCGGAATTGGGACCCCTGGCGGGGGCTGCCTCTGAGTCACCTTCTCCAACCGGCGCCGGTTCCGTTGGGGCAGGTTCGCCGGATCTCCAGGCGATGCCGTGGGCCTCGAGCAGCCCGATCAAGCGGGCGTTCTCCCGGCGCAGCTGATCCATCTCCGAGGACACGGAGTCAGCCATCAGGTGTCAGCGCTGATCGGCTTGGCGATAGACAGCATTGCGCTCTCGCTTGCCCACCGCCACGACCAGCACCAGCAGCTCACGATCCCGCACCTCGTAAACGAGGCGGAACCCGGCGGCCCGCAACTTGATCTTGCAGCGGTTGAAGGATCCACGCAATTGGCTCACGGGGATCCTGGGCTCATGCAGCCGCTCGGCCAACTTGTTCTTGAACTGCTCTCGGATTCCTGGCGTCAGCTTCCGCCACTCCCGAAGGGCTTCCGGGTGAAATGCCAGCTCAAAGGGCATCGAGACTGAGCCGCACCGGCTCCTGGCCGTCCGTCAACCGGGCATCGGCGATGCAGCCCAGCTCCAGGTCGTCCACCAGATCCATCAGTTCTTCGTAGGCCCTGGCCGGCACGCAGTAGAAGGCCGGTTCATTGCGGTTAAGCACCGCGACCGCCATCCCTTCACCGGCCGCCAAGGTGGCCATCGGGTTCTTTTTGTGTTCCGAGATGCTTACGGCGGTCTCGGTCAGCACGCGGTGCGCCATCAGGGGGACCAAGTCAGCTCAGGACCACATCATAGGTCGCGTGACCGGTCTTGGACCGGTCAATGCACGGCGGAGGCTCGGATCGATCCAAGACGGTCAAACCAGGCCATGAAACGACCCAGCGGTGAGAAACCCTGTGAGAAGGTTTCGCCAATCGCGGGCATCATCTGTCATCCGCAGTCACGACTTGGCGTGCTGCCAGCAAGTGCCAAGCGAGATGAGCGCTTGAGGAGCAACAAATTCCAGTACTGGACTTAAGAGCGGGTGACCGGACTCGAACCGGCGACGTTCAGCTTGGGAAGCTGACATTCTACCACTGAATTACACCCGCATTTGTTCACGCGCCATGCCACATTAGCAAGGCTCCGGACGCCCACAGGGGGGCCGGAGCCTTGCTGTGGATCCTCAGGGTTTGGCCGGTGCCGCCGCCGCCGGCTCCTCGCACTCCACGGCCGCGGAAAGGGCCCGGCGGGCGGCGATCACCGCCATGGCCTTGGGCTTGAGCTCGTTGGCGGCCTGTTCGAGGGTCTGCTCCTTGTTGGCGGAGGCTTTGGCCACCTCCTCCCGGAAGCCCTGCAGCAGCTTGCGGAACGCTTCCACCCTCAGGGTCTGCAGCTGGTTCTCCGTGGTCTGCAGGGCCGCGATCGACTGCTCCAGCTTCTGCTGGGCCGCTCGCGCCTCTCCCACGGTGGAGGTGGGGGTCAGGGCCGCCACCTGCTCCAGGGCCTGGTTCACCGTGGCCAGCTCGGTGCAGATCCGGGCTTCGGTCTTCCTGGTCTGCTGGCTGAGGTCGGCGCGCTGGCAGCCGGCGGCCGCCAGGCCCAGGCAGAGGACGGCGACGAGGGGAAGCCGTCGCATGGCGGCATGGGTCATGGCGTCAGGTGTCATGGCGACAAAAACGTTCGCTATGAACCTAATCACGGCTCCGGGAGCCGGCCACGCCGCCGCTCAGCCGGCCAGCGCCGCCGCCGCCGCCGCCACGCCGGCGCCGATCGGCGCCTTGGCCAGGCCCAGGTTCTGCAGCGTGGCCTCGATGGCGGCCACGGCCGTGAGCACGTCCCGGTCGCAGACGAAGCCCAGATGGCCGATGCGGAACACCTTGCCCTTGAGGTGGTCCTGGCCGCCGGCCAGCAGGATGTCGAACCGCTCCTTCACCTGCTTGCGCAGGGCCTCGGCATCGATCCCCTCCGGCGCCACCGCCGTGATCGCCGGGCTTCCGTGGCCCTCGGCCGCATAGAGGGGCAGGCCGATCGCCTTCATCGCCGCCTGGGTGGCCCGGCGATGGCGGTCGTGGCGGGCGAAGATCGCCTCCAGACCCTCCTTCTGCATCATCCCCAGGGCCGCCTCGAGGGCGAAGTAGAGGTTGATCGCCGGGGTGAAGGGGTTGCTGTCGTCGTCGGCCGCCTTGCGGTACTTGCCCAGATCCAGATAGAACTTCGGCAGATCGGAGCGCTCGTAGGCGGTCCAGGCCCGCTCGCCCATGGCCACGAAGCTCAGTCCCGGGGGCATCATGTAGCCCTTCTGGGAGCCGGAGCCCACCACGTCCACGCCCCAGGCGTCCATGGGCACGTCACAGGCGCCGAGGCTGGTGACGCAGTCGGCGATGGTCAGGGACGTGCCGTGGGCCCTGACATGGCTGGCGATCGCCTGCAGGTCGTTGATCACCCCGGTGGAGGTCTCCGAGTGGGTGAGGATCACGCCCCGGATCTCCCTGGCGGTGTCGGCCTCGAGGGCGGCGCGGAAGGCCTCCGGGTCGAGGGGCTGACCCCACTCCGCCTTGATCACCTCCACGGTCAGCCCGTAGGCCTTCGCCACCTTCACCCAGCGTTCGCCGAACTTGCCGTTGTCGCCGCAGAGCACCTTGTCGCCGCGGCTGAGGGTGTTGACGATCGCGGCCTCCATCGCCGCGGTGCCGCTGCCGGTGAGCACGAGCACATGGCCTTTGGTCTGGTGCAGCCACTGCAGCTGCTCGGTGGTGCGGCGCACGATCGCCTGGAAGTCGCCGCTGCGGTGGCCGATCGGATGGCGGGCCATGGCCTGCAGGACGGTCTCCGGCACCGGGGTGGGGCCGGGGATCATCAGGGTGAGCTTGTCCTGCATGGGCGGTGGGTGGTGAGGGAAGGGGCGCGGGCCTGGCGGAGGCAAGGCGATCGACCACCATAAAAAAACAGCGTTCCCGCCGGCCATCGATTCCCTGCGCTCACCCTCCGCGCCCCGGCGGGGGTTCACCCTGCCGGTGTGGCTGGCGGCCGCGGCCCGTGCCGCCCTCGGCGCCCTGCGGGGGGAGCCGTTCCGCGCCTCGGTGGACCTGGAACTGCTGCAGCCGCCGGGGGTGGTGCCGGTGCCGGTGCGGGCCGCCGCCCGGCTGGGCGAGGGGCTGGCGCTGGGGGAGAGCTGCTGTGATCCGGGCGAGGGCCTCGACCTCACCCGCGGCCTGGTGGTTTGGGTGCTGGCCCGCTGGCTCCCCGGCGAGGGGCCCTGGCTGGAGCTGGAGCCCGGCGAGGGGGTGGGGATCCACGCGGCGACCGGCGAGGCCTGCCTCTCCGCCTATGCCCGGAGCCTGCTGGAGGCCAACCTGCCGCCCCTGGTGCCCGCCGGCCGGCGCGTGGGGCTCACCCTGGTGCTCCCCGACGGCCGCCGGCTGGCGGAGCGCACCAGCAATGCCGCCTTCGGGGTGGTGGACGGGCTGGCCCTGATCGGCACCCAGGCCGAGGTGCAGGCCGGCGCTGATCCTGACCAGCTGGCCCGCACCCTGGCGGCGCTGGCGGCGCGGATGGCCGCGCCGGGGGCCGGCGGCAATCTGGTGCTGGTGATCGGCGAGAACGGCCTCGATCTGGCCCCCCGGCTGGGTCTGCCGCCGGAGCTGCTGCTGAAGGCAGGCAACTGGCTCGGCCCGGTGCTGGTTGCGGCCGCCGAAGCGGGGGTGGAGCGGCTGCTGCTGTTCGGCTACCAGGGCAAGCTGATCAAACTGGCCGGCGGCATCTTCCACACCCACCACCACCTGGCCGACGGCCGCGCCGAGGTGCTCACCGCCCTGGCCGCCCTGGAGGGGGCCGATGGCGCCACCGTGGCTGCCCTGCACGGGGCCGCCACGGTGGAGGCCGCCCTGACCGCTCTGGAGCAGGCCGATCCGGATCTGGCCGGGCGCCTGCGGGGCCGGATCGCCGCCGCCATCGAGGGCCGCTGCCGGTCCTACCTGGCCAGCCATGGCGTCCCGCCCGCCGCCGTCGGGGCGGCCCTGTTCGACCGCCGGCGCCGGCTGCGGGTCTGCGGGCCGGTGGGGGCGGCGCTGATGGAGCGCTTCAGGGGCGCGACCTAGGGTGCTGGCACCGATGACCGGGCCCTGGTCCTGGCCGCTTTCGAGCCGATGTCTGAAACGACGCAGACCGCACCCACGGGTTCGGAACGGGACCTCGCCAGCGGTTCCCGCCGCCATCCGGCCATTGTCATCCTGGATTTCGGCTCCCAGTACTCCGAACTGATCGCCCGCCGGGTGCGGGAGACGGAGGTCTTCTCCCTGGTGATGGGCTACACCACCAGCGCCGCGGAACTGAAGGCCCTCAAACCGAAGGGAATCATCCTCAGCGGCGGCCCCAGCTCCGTCTACGAGGAGGGGGCTCCCACCTGCGACCCCGGGCTCTGGGACCTGGGCATCCCGGTGCTGGGCGTCTGCTACGGCATGCAGCTGATGGTGCAGCAGCTGGGCGGCTCGGTGGTGGCGGCCGGCAGGGCCGAGTACGGCAAGGCGCCGCTGCATGTCGACGATCCGGTCGACCTGCTCACCAACGTCGAGGAGGGCTCGACGATGTGGATGAGCCACGGCGATTCGGTGGAGTCGCTGCCGGAGGGCTTCGTGCGGCTCGCCCACACCGACAACACCCCCGAGGCGGCGGTGGCCGACCATGCCCGCCGTCTCTACGGGGTGCAGTTCCATCCCGAGGTGGTCCATTCCACCTGCGGCATGGTGATGATCCGCAATTTCGTCTACCACATCTGCGGCTGTATTCCCGACTGGACCACCGCGGCCTTCATCGACGAGGCCGTCAGCGAGGTGCGCGCCCAGGTGGGCGAGAAGCGGGTGCTGCTGGCCCTGTCCGGGGGTGTCGATTCCTCCACCCTGGCCTTCCTGCTGCACCAGGCGATCGGGGATCGCCTCACCTGCATGTTCATCGACCAGGGCTTCATGCGCAAAGGCGAGCCGGAGTTCCTGATGGACTTCTTCGATCGCCAGTTCCACATCAACGTGGAATACATCAACGCCCGTGAACGCTTCATCTCCAAGCTCGCCGGCATCACCGACCCGGAGGAGAAGCGCAAGATCATCGGCGCCGAGTTCATCCGGGTGTTCGAGGAGGAGAGCCGCCGCCTCGGCCCCTTCGACTACCTCGCCCAGGGCACCCTTTACCCCGATGTGATCGAGAGCGCCGGCACCAACGTGGACCCCAAGACGGGCGAGCGGGTGGCAGTGAAGATCAAGAGCCACCACAACGTGGGCGGTCTGCCCAAGGATCTCCAGTTCAAGCTGGTGGAACCGCTGCGGCGCCTGTTCAAGGACGAGGTGCGCAAGGTGGGCCGCAGCCTCGGACTGCCCCAGGAGATCGTGGGGCGCCACCCGTTCCCGGGCCCGGGCCTGGCGATCCGCATCCTGGGGGAGGTCACCGACGACAAGCTCGACATCCTTCGGGACGCCGACCTGATCGTGCGGGAGGAGGTGCGCGATGCGGGCCTCTACGACGAGATCTGGCAGGCCTTCGCCGTGCTGCTGCCGGTGCGCAGCGTCGGGGTGATGGGCGACAAGCGCACCTATGCCTACCCGATCGTGCTGCGCTGCGTCTCCTCCGAGGACGGCATGACCGCCGACTGGTCGCGGCTGCCCTACGACCTGCTGGAGCTGATCTCCAACCGCATCGTCAACGAGGTGCGGGGGGTGAACCGGGTGGTGCTCGACATCACCAGCAAGCCCCCCGGCACGATCGAGTGGGAGTAGCCGGGCGCGCCGGGCTGGCCTGCAGGGGCCGGCTTCGATAATCTTGGCGCCCGGCCGTTCGCTCCGTGCCACCCGTCTCCCCCGCCGTCGCTGGCAGCCCTGCCGGGGCTGAGCACGACCCCCAGCTGTACCGCCGCCTGCAGCAGGACAGCATCCTGCTGGCCGGCAAGACCGTCTTCCTCAACCCCTTCCTCTACTGGCGTCGTTTCGATGCCAACACCGACCGCTGGCTGCGGGAACCCGGCCAGTTGCCGGAGGAGCAGATCCTCAGCAACCGGCTGCGCTTCTATCCCGAGGTCGACTGGGACGCCCTCGATCCGGTCGACCTGGCGGTCAAGGAGGGGGCGGTGGAGATGTTCCTCAAGAGCCTGGAGCTGATCAGCACCTTCAACCCCGACCTCAGCGCCGGCCACCTGCTGGAGGTGGAGCGCAAGATGGCCGTCACCAAGAAGAAGGCCTTCGAGCGCTGGGTGGCCCGGGCCCTCGATCGCCGCGACAAGGAGAGCCTCAGGGAACGGCGCCGCTTCGACCGCGACCGCTGGCTGCGGGGCTGGCTGGAATGGCTCTCCCTCGACGGCACCCGCCAGGCCCTGCTGCCCTTCAGCGTCCTGCTGGTGCTGGCTGTCGGCGGCGGCTGGTGGCTGGGCAGCACCCGTTTCTGCGGCCAGGTGATCGTCGATCCCGGGGTGCAGCGACCCGCACCCTGAACGGGGCCTTTCCGCACGTCAGACTGGAAAGCCTGGTCCTGGTTCCGACGTCATGGCTGCCGATCCCCTCGATTCCCTGCGCCTGGCCCTGATGCAGGACGTGCTGCCGGTGGGACTGGCGGTGGTGGAGCGGGTACGAAAGGGTGGGCCGGCCGAGGTGCTGGCCGCCTTCGATGGCACCAGTGACGATCCCCTCGGCCAGCTGCGGCAGGAGGGGGAGCCGGCGGCCAGCCAGCTGCGGGAGAATCTCGATCGCTTCCAGCCCGGCCTCGGCAACCCGGTGATGAAGGTCGAGGTGCGCGACGTCGGCACCGAAGAGGGTGCCTCCCCGCCGCCCGCCCCGGCGGATCCGGCCGAGCTGCTGGCGGCCCTGGAGCGCATCGAGGCGCGGCTGGCCCTGCTCCAGAGCCGACTCGGCTGATGGTGCGCGCTGTAGGCGGCGGGGTCGGGTCCTCCTCCACCCGCCACACCGGGACCGGCCACCAGGCCGCCCTCCTGCTGACGTTCATGTTGCTGGTGCTGGCGGCGATCCTCGGGCGCCTCGCCTGGCTGCAGCTGCTGCACGGGACCGAGAACCGGGCGATGGCCGACGAGAACCGGATCCGCCTGCTGGCCCGCCATCCGGTGCGGGGTCGGCTGCTGGATCGCAAGGGGCGGGTGCTGGCCACCAACCGGCTCACCTACAACCTCTACCTCCAGCCCCTCCAGGTCGATGACCGCCGCTGGCCCGGGCTGCGCGACCGGCTCGCCGGCCTGCTGGGGATCCCCGCCGAACGGCTCGATGCCAGGCGCCGGAGCGGTGCCAATGCCCAGGGCTTCCGGATTCCCCTGGCCCTGTCGCTGACGCCGGTGCAGGTGCTGCGCTTCCGGGAGCAGGCCGGATCCCTGCAGGGGGGGGAGGTGTCGGAGGACGTGCTGCGGGCCTATCCGGACGGCAGCCTGGGGGCCCACGTGATGGGCTACACAAGCAGCATCACCGAGGAGGAGTACGCCGCCCTCAAGGACCACGGCTACCGCATCAGCGATCGCATCGGCCGCAGTGGGCTGGAGAAGGTCTACGAAACCCATCTGCGCGGCGAGTGGGGCGGCCAGCAGCTGGAGGTCAATGCCGAGGGCCGGGTGCAGCGGGTGCTGGGGGACAAGCCCGCCAGGGCCGGCAAGGATCTGCGTCTCACCCTCGACCTCGACCTGCAGCGGGCGGCGGAGAAGGCCCTCGACGGGGTGCGCAAGGGGGCGATCGTGGCCATGGATCCCCGCACCGGCGCCGTGCGGGCCATGGCCAGTCGGCCCAACTTCGATCCCAACATCTTCTCCGACGGCCCCACCACCGCCCAGTGGAACAGCCTCAACCGGCCGGAGGCGCCGATGCTGAACCGGGCCCTGAGCGCGTTCCCGCCGGCCAGCACCTTCAAGATCGTCACCACCGTCGCCGGCATCGAGTCCGGCAAGCTCAACGAGAACTCCACCGTGCCGACGGCGGGCTCCTTCTGCTACTACGGCCAGTGCTACGCCGACCACGGCTCCTTCGGCAGCATCGGCTTCCCCTTCGCCCTCGGGGTGAGCAGCAACAGCTTCTTCTACAAGGTGGGGCTGATGGTCGGCCCGGGCGAACTGTTCAAGGCCGCCCGCCGCCTGGGCTACGGCAGCCGCACCGGCAGCGAGCTGGCCGCCGAGGAATCTCCGGGGCTGCTGGGGGATCCGGCCTGGAAGAAGGAGGTGCTGGATGAGCCCTGGACCCCGGTCGACACGATCACCTCCTCGATCGGCCAGGGGGCCGTCACGGTCACACCGCTGCAGATGGCCCGCCTCTATGCCGCCGTGGCCAACGGCGGCTGGCTGGTCACCCCCCACCTGGTGGAACGCGACTATCCCCGGAAATGGATCGGTCTGAAACCGGCCACCCTGCGGGTGCTTCACGCCGGCCTGCGCCAGGCGGTCACCAGCGGCACGGCCACCATCCTGAACGATCCCAGCCTGCCGCCCGTGGCCGGCAAGACCGGCACCGCCGAGGATCCGCCCCGTCCCGACCACGCCTGGTTCGGCGGCTATGCCCCGGCCACCGGCACCCCCACCCTGGTGATCGTCGCCTTCGGCGAGAACTCCGGCGGTTACGGCGGCACCGTGGCCGCACCGATGGTGAAGGCCCTGATGACCGTCTGGTTCCGGGGCGACAAGCCGCCGGTGCCGGTGCCGGCCCGGCCCGGCTGAAGCTCCCTAGCGCTCAGCCGCTCAAGCGGCCTGGGGGAGGCGGCCCTGCTCAAGCACCTGGCGGTAGTAGCCCTGCAGCTGGGCGGTGGCACCGGCCCACCCCCAGCGCTCGGCCTCCTCACGGGCGGCCAGGCGCAGCTGTCGGCGGGCCGCCGGATCCCCCAGCAGCCGCTGCACGGCTGTGGTCAGGCTGGCGGGCTGGTCGGGGTCGTAGAGGCAGCCGTTGACGTCGTCGCTGACGATGTCGGGGATGCCGCCCCGGTTGGCCCCCACCACCGGGCAGCCGGCGGCCATCGCCTCCAGCAGCACCAGACCCAGGGTCTCGGTGCTGGAGGGGAACAGGAAGGCATCGCCGCTGGCATAGGCCGAGGCCAGTTCCTGACCGGCCAGGTAGCCCACGAAGGTGGTGGCGGTGCCGTCGAAGTGGCGCTCCAGCTGCTGGCGGTGGGGACCGTCCCCCACCAGGGCGAGCCGCGCCTGGGGCATGGCTTCGAGCACCGGCCGGATCCGCTCGATCTGCTTCTCCGCCGAGAGCCGGCCGATGTAGAGCAACAGATGCCCGGTGTCGTCGTGGCCGCCGTGGAGGCGCTCGCGCATGGTGCCGGAGGCCAGTTCGGGGCGGAACAGATCGGTGTCCACGCCTCGCTGCCAGAGGGCCGTGTGCTGGATGCCCCGGATCGCGAGCTCCTCCACCATGGCGGTGGAGGTGCAGAGGTTGAGCTGGGCCTGGTTGTGGGCGGCCTTGAGCAGTTCCCACAGCAGAGGCTCGAGCATCCCCATGCCGTAGTGCTCCAGGTACTTGGGCAGGTGGGTGTGGTAGCTGGCCACCAGCGGCAGCCCGCGGCTGCGGGCCAGCCAGATGCCCCCCAGGCCGAGCACGGCCGGATTGACCACGTGAACCAGATCGGGGCCGAAGCGGTCGAGGGCCTCCGAGACCGCCGGTCGCGGCAGGGCCAGCTTCAGCTCGGGATAGAGCGGCAGCGGCATGGCCGGCACCCCCACCACCCGGGCCCCCATGTAGGCGTCGGGGGCGCCCTCGGGGCAGAAGATCAGCACCTCATCGCCGGTCAGCACCAGCTGCTGCACCGTCTTGGTGAGCCGCGTGACGATGCCGTCGACCTTCGGCAGGAAGGTTTCGGTGAAAAAGGCGATCTTCACGGGGGGGGGATCAGGCGAAGGCCTTGATCGCTTCGGCCTGGCGATGGGTCCAGGCGGAGAGACAGGGGATCTTGGAACGGTCGCAGCGGTCGGCCCAGCGGCGGGCCACGTCCACCACCTCGGCCAGCAGGCCGTCATCGAGGGTGGTGGGCTTGAGGCCCAGCTCGATGAAGCAGCGGTTGTCGACGATCAGATCGTTCTCGATCGCCTCCTTGCGCGGGTTGGGCAGGTAGTTGATCTCCGCGCCGGTGAGGGCCGCCACCTTGCGGGCCAGCTCGCCCACCTGGTGGCTCTCGGTCATCTGGTTGAAGATCTTCACCTTCTCACCGGGTTCGGGGGGGTGTTCCAGGGCCAGCTGGACGCAGAGCACCGAATCGCGGATATGGATGAAGGCCCGGGTCTGGCCGCCGGTGCCGTGGACGGTGAGCGGGTAGCCGATCGCCGCCTGCATCAGGAAGCGGTTGAGCACGGTGCCGTAGTCGCCGTCGTAGTCGAAGCGGTTGGTGAGCCGGGGATCCCGCTGGGTGAGGTCGGTGTTGGTGCCCCAGACGATGCCCTGGTGCAGGTCGGTGACCCGGATCGCGTCGTTCTTGTTGTAGTAGAAGAACAGCAACTGATCCAGCGTCTTGGTCATGTGGTAGACGCTGCCGGGATCCGTGGGGTGCAGGATCTTCTCGGTGAAGCAGGTGCCGTCCGGCTGGGGCACTTCCACCGTCAGGTAGCCCTCCGGGATCGTGGCGCCCCGGTGCGAGCCGTAGCCGTAGACGCCCATGGTGCCCAGGTGGACGATGTGGACGTCGAGGCCGCTGTCGACGATGGCTGCCAGCAGGTTGTGGGTGCCGTTGACGTTGTTGTCGACGGTGTAGCGCTTGGTGGCGCTGCTCTTCATCGAGTAGGGGGCGGCCCGCTGCTCGGCGAAGTGCACGATCGCCGCCGGACGCTCGCTGCGCAGCAGCTCCAGCAGGCGGTCGTACTCCCGGGCGATGTCGAGGTGCACGAAGGACATGGCCCGGCCGCCCACCTGTTCCCAGGCCCGCAGGCGGTCCTGAATGGTGGCGATGGGCGTCAGGGACTCGACGCCCAGGTCGATGTCGATCTTGCGACGACTCAGGTTGTCGACGATGACGACGTCGTGTCCGGCTTCCGCCAGGTTCACGGCACAGGGCCAACCACAGAAGCCGTCGCCGCCGAGAACGAGAACCTTCACCCCAGACTCCTGAACGAGCAATTGCTCAGACGGGCAAGCTACTACAGGCCTCAGAGGCCCGCACCGACCTCAGCTGATGCCGGCCGCCACCGCCACCAGCACGGCCACCAGCACCAGGCCGCCGATCAGCAGGAACCGGTTGGCGCCGCTCGTCTCTCCCGCTTCCTGGAGCACCATGCGGGGCTCCTTGGAGAAGGCATTGAGCTTGCCGCCGTCTTCTTCGGTGACCTGCATGGTGGGGGATCGGTTTGTGGCAAACCCTATGGAGCGGTGTTGCGATCGGCCCGATCGTCAATGGTTCGTCACACGCCCTTCCAGCGGTGAACTGGCGCTGGCTTCGGCCCGCTGCGGCAGTCGGCCCGCCAGCAGGGCGCTGCGGCCGGCTGCGGTGGCGAGGGCCATGGCCCGCGCCATCGCCGGTGGATCACCGGCCAGGGCGATGGCGCTGTTGATCAGCAGCGCGTCGGCGCCCATCTCCATCGCCTGGGCCGCTTCGCTGGGCACTCCGATGCCCGCATCCACCACCACCGGGATGCGGGCGTTCTCGATGATCAGGGCGATGTTGGCGGCGTTACGGATGCCCTGGCCCGATCCGATCGGCGACCCCAGCGGCATCACGGTGGCGCAGCCGGCCTCCTCCAGCCGCCTGGCCAGCAGGGGATCGGCATTGATGTATGGCAGCACGACAAAGCCTTCCTTCACCAGCTGTTCGGCGGCTTCGAGGGTGCCGAAGGGATCCGGGAGCAGGTGGCGGGAATCGGGGATCACCTCCAGCTTGACGAAATTGTTGTCCTCCTGGCCCGCCAGCCGCGCCAGCTCCCGGCCCAGCCGCGCCACCCGCACCGCCTCCTCGGCGGTGGCGCAGCCGGCGGTGTTGGGCAGCATCCAGATCCGGTCCCAGTCGATCGCCTCCATCAGCCCGCCGTGGCCCGGGGCGCCGCTCTGCACCCGCCGCACCGCCACGGTGACGATCTCGCAGCCGCTGGCCTCCAGGCTGGCCTGCATGGCCTCCAGGCTTGGGTACTTGCCGGTGCCGGTCATCAGGCGGCTGCGGAAGCGGCGGCCGGCGATCACCAGATCGTCGTGGGTGGTGAGGGGGGCGATGGCGGTCACGGTCAGGGGCCTGCGGCGGACGGGCGCATCCCGACTAGTCTGCCTCCTGTCTACGAGACCCACGCCATGCCGGTGCCCCTGGCCGCCGTGCCCCTGCTGCTCGCCGCCGGCCCGGTGCTAGCCGCCAGCCCCCTGCCGGCCGAAGGGTTCGTGCCCTTCACCCCCCCCGAGATCCGCGCCATCGATCAGGACGGCGGCATCGATGGCGAGGTCGAGACCTTCGATCCGATCGCCCGGGCCCGCCTGATCGCCGAGCAGATGCCGCGTCGCTGGAGCGGCCGTTACCAGTCGTTCAGCGGCGGGCCCGCCGTTCCCGTCCAGCTGCGGATCGACGGGGCCACCCCGGTCGGCCAGATGGTGGATCTGCGCGGAGCGATGGCCGTCGGCGGGGTCGAATCTCCGGTGCAGGGCAACCTCAACGCCAAGTCGGACCAGCTCGATCTGCTGCTGCTGGGGGACCCCCTCGGCGGTGCGCTCGAGCCGGGAGGGGCCTTCCAGAGCGTCCAGGGCCTGTCGCTGAGCGGTTGGAGAGCCCCCCGTCTCACCACCCCCGGCGGGCGACTCCAGCTGGTGCCGGAACGCAGCGCCCCGCCAGCCCCTGCCGCCGGAGCGTCTGGTCCGGTCCGCGGCCTCTGGTGAACCGTCGCTTGTCGAGCGGAACGGCCCCTTGGTGTCAGGCCTGGGAAGGAGAAGTCACCTTCAGGAGGTCTTGCCGGCCTGGCGCCCGCTGCGTCGCTCCAGGATCGCGAGCCGCTTGAGGGCCGTCCTGTTGGTGGCCTCGAGTTGCAGCACCTTCTCGTAGAGGCATTGGGCTTCATCGGCCTTCGACTGCTTCTCGAGGGCGAAGGCGAGGTTGTTGAGGGCCACCGGGTAATCAGCCTTGGCCCGCAGGGCGGCCCGGTAGTGGCGCACGGCGGCGCTGTAGTTGCTCTGGGCCGCCAGGGTGAAGCCGAGGGCGTTCTCCATCAGGGCCCGCGCCTCGGCGGGGGCGTTTTCGGCCTCGGCCAGCTTCAGGGCCTGTCTGAGGTTGGCCTGGGCCTCGGCGTAGAGGCGCTTGCGCAGCTGGACCGAGGCCAGCTCATAGAGGGTGGAGGCATCCCTGGGGCCGCCGGCGGCCTTGTCGTTGCCTCCGAGGCGCGCGAGGGCGAGTTCGTCGCGGCGGACCCGCAGGATCTGGCGGCCGACCACGATGGCGGCCACGCCCAGGAGGGCGATCAGGCCGAGCAGGTAGGCCTGGGGCAGCAGATCGTTCATCGGGGCCGGCCGGACGGTCGGGGCTGGGTGGACGGTCGGGACTGGGGGGACGGCGTCAGTGGCCTGCAGCGGTGGCCACGCCACTGAAGCTGGCGGGATCGGCCACGGCCAGCTGGGCCAGCATCTTGCGGTTCAGGCGCACGTCGGCCCGCTTGAGGCCACCGATCAGCTTGCTGTAGCTGAGGCCGTTCAGGCGGGCGGCGGCGTTGATCCGGGCGATCCAGAGGCGGCGGAAGTCACGCTTGCGGCGGCGACGGTCGCGATAGGCGTTGCAGAGCGCCTTCATGACCCGCTGGTTGGCTGTGCGGAACAGACTGCCGTTACTCCCCTGGAAGCCGCGGGCGAGACGGAGGATCTTGTTGCGGCGTTTGCGGGCGACGTTGCCCCTCTTGACGCGGGCCATGGGAGGTGAGCAGTGGGTTGGTTGGGAGAAGTACAGGGAAGGGGGAGCCCCGAAGGGAGCCCGGCCGGACTCAGCCGGCGTAGGGCAGCATCCGGGCCACGTTGTCGTGGTCGCGCTCATCGACCACCGCCATCGTCCCCAGATAGCGCTTGCGCTTGGGGCTCTTGTGATCGAGCAGGTGGTTGAGGAAGGCACGCCGGCGCATGAACTTGCCGGTGCCGGTGGCCTTGAACCGCTTCGCGGCCGCTTTGCGGGTCTTGAGCTTCGGCATCTCGGTAGGCGCAGGCACAAACGAGCACACTACGACGCGGGTGCACCCTCCTCCAACCCCGCCCTGCCGATGTCGCTGCGTCCCCGCGTCCTGCCCCGGCTGCTGCTGGCGGCCGCGCTCCTGTTCCCGGTCGGCTGCCGGGCCGAGCCGGGGCCGCCCGTCCCGTCCCCGCCCCCGTCCCCGCCGCCGGACGCCCCGGCCCCCGGGGTGACCAGCCTGATGCACTGGCCGGTGGCCCCGCCGGAGCCGGTCACGGCGGCGCGTCCGGTGTTGGCGGTGGCCCTGGCGGCCCGGCTGGGTCCGGCGCCTGGGGAGGCCTCCGAGGCCCCGCCCCTGCGTCTGCGCAGCAACGGCGGCCTGCTCACCCTGATCGACGCCGATGGCCAGCGCTTCCAGGCCCCCTCGCTGGTGCTGCACTGGCGCCGGGATGCGCTGGCCGCTCCCGTGACGCTGCAGCGCCGGGTGCTCGGTCCGTTCGCCAGCTTCGAGAGCGCCGAGCAGGCGGCCGGGCTGTGGCGGTCGGTAGGGGTGGCGGCCGTGATCGCCCGGCCCCGCGAGTGGGAGGTGTGGGCCCCGGCCGGCGCCCCCGACCCCGCCGCGCTGCCGGAGGGGCTGCAGCTGCGCCGTCACGAACGGACCCTCCATGAGCGCGTCGGCCTGGAGCTGCGCCGCGCCCAGGGGGTGGTGCCCCTGACAGGGCCGATCCGGATCGAGGCCCCCGGCGGGCTGGTCTGGAACCAGGGGGTCTACGCCGGCCCCTTCCAGCTGCTCAGCGACGCCCACGGCGGCTGGAGCCTGGTGGAGCAGGTCCCCCTGGAGCGCTACCTGGAGGGCGTCGTGCCCCACGAGATCGGAGCCGGTGTGCCGGCGGCGGCCCTCGAGGCCCAGGCCGTGCTGGCCCGCACCTGGGCGGTGCGCAACCAGCACCGCTTCGCGGCGGATGGCTACCACCTCTGCGCCGACACCCAGTGCCAGGTGTACAGCGACCCGCGCCATGCCGGCGCTGCCGTACGCCAGGCCATCGACGCCACCCGGCTGGCTGTGCTGATGGGTGCCGATGGGCCGATCCACGCCGTCTACCACGCCAGCAACGGCGGCATCAGCGCCGCCTTCGAGGAGGCCTGGAGCGGGCCACCGGTCGCCTACCTGAAGCCCTTCCCCGACGGTCCTCCCCCCTTCCAGGCCCGATTCCAGGTGCCCCTGGCCGCCGAGGCCCTGCCGATGCTGCTGCGGGACGGCCAGGCGGCCTGGGGTGCCGACCATCCCGTCTTCCGCTGGCAGCGGCGGCTCACGGCGGACCAGATCGCCGCCGCCCTCGGTCCGGAGCGGGCGGTGGGGCGGCCCACCGCCCTGAAGGTGCTGGCGCGGGGCCCCAGCGGTCGGGTGCTGGCCCTCGAGGTGCAGGGAGGCGCCGGCCGCACGGTGCTGCGGCTGGATGCCATCCGCCGCACGCTGCGCACCCTGCCCAGCACCCTGTTCACGCTGCGGCCGGCGGGTGAGGGGGTCTGGCAGCTGGCCGGCGGCGGCTTCGGCCACGGAGCCGGCCTCTCCCAGGCCGGGGCGATCGATCTGGCCGGTCGCGGCTGGAGTGCCCGGCGGATCCTGGCGCACTACTACTCGGGCACCACGCTCCAGCCCCTGGGGGCCGGCGGCGATTCCCCCTAGAGTCACCACCTGCATGAGGTTCACCATGGCTGCCGGTGGCAGTGTCAGCGGCAGCCCCACCGGCAACCCCAACGCGGGTGGCCGCGATCGCCGCCGGGCCAAGGCGGCCCTGTTCCTCGCCTGCTGCGGACTGGTGGGGGTCGCTCCCCACTGGCTGCCCCCGGGCCGCAGTCTGGTGCCGGCCCTCACCCTGGCCACCCTGCTCGGCGGTTACAGCCTCCGGACCGTGCTGCTGCAGGCCTTCCGCCGCAGGCCCGTCGAGGGAGCCCCGGCGGTGGCCCCGGCGGCGGACGGCCCGGCCGTCGATGTGGTGGTGGCCGCCCGTGACGAGCAGGCGGTGATCGCCCGTCTGGTGGAGCGCATCGCCGCCCTGCGCTGGCCCGAGGCGCAGCTGGCGCTCTGGGTGGTCGATGACGGCAGCGACGACCGCACGCCCGCTCTGCTCGCCGACCTCCAGGAACGCCATCCCTTTCTGCGGGTGCTGCGCCGGCCCCGGGATGCGGGCGGCGGCAAGTCAGGAGCCCTGAATCTGGTGCTGCAGCAGTTGCAGGGCCGCTGGATGCTCGTGCTCGACGCCGATGCCGACCTGCAGCCGGATGTGCTGGAGCGCCTCGTGCCCTGGGCGGAAGCCGGGGGCTGGGCGGCGGTGCAGCTGCGTAAGGCGGTGGCCAACGCCCCGACCAACCTGCTCACCACCGCCCAGGCGATGGAGATGGCCTTCGACGCCATGATCCAGGAGGGACGGCTGGCCAACGGTGGGGTCGCCGAACTGCGGGGCAACGGCCAGCTGCTGTCACGGGAGGCGCTTCTGAAGGTCGGGGGCTTCAACGAGGACACGGTGACGGATGATCTCGACCTGAGCTTCCGTCTGCTGCTCGAAGGCCTGCCGATCGGGGTGCTCTGGGATCCACCGGTGCGGGAGGAGGCCGTGCTGACCTTGCCGGCCCTGTGGCGTCAGCGCCAGCGCTGGGCCGAGGGCGGCCTGCAGCGCTTCTTCGACTACGGGCCCGGCCTGGTGTCCGACCGGCTGGGGTTCAGCCAGAAACTCGATCTCACCTGCTTCTTCCTGCTGCAGTACGTTCTGCCGGTGGTGGCCAGCGCCGACCTGATCGGCACCCTGCTGACCCGTACGGCCCCCACCATGTGGCCGTTCTCGATCGTGGCCCTGGCCCTCTCGGGCATGGCGATCGCCACGGGCTGCCGCCGGCCGTCGGAGGGTCCCCCCCTGCCGGCCATGAACCCCTTCAGCGCCGGCCTGGGCATCATCTACCTGGTCCACTGGTTCCTGGTGATCCCCTGGGTGACCATGAAGATGGCCCTGCTGCCCAAGAAGCTGGTCTGGGTCAAGACGCTTCACCTGGGGCAGGAGCACGGCGAAGCTCTTGTGGAGGAGTGCATGGCTGAGGAGGACGACCAGGAGACTGGGGATCTGGCGACGGAAGTCAGTCAGGCCTGATTCTTGGGATGGATTGAAGAGGAGGTCATGTCTCTGACTCAGGAACACACAGTTCTGGGTTCTTGCTTGTAGGGACAATGAATCTCGATCTTCCATTGGGCTCAAGGCTGGTTGACGTGATTTGCAGGACTTTCAACTGTGAGGCCACCCTGCCTGCCGTGCTTGCGGCCATTGGGCGGAATGAAGGCGTGCATCCCCGTTATCTTTTTGTCGATAACAGCTCTACGGATAACACCAGAAAGATTATTCCTGAGAGTGCTGTTGTGATCGATTACTCTCTGCCAAGTTTTAATTATGCGATGGCTATTAATATCGCCATTCCCTATCTCATCGCTGATTATGTTCTCGTGATCAGCTCCCATATCGTGATCGAAAACCCCCTGGCTCTTCGAAGGGCTATGGACATCCTGGATTCCCATCCCCGACTCGGCGGCGTCTGCTTCTCGTCCCATGATCATGGGGAAATCCGACCTCATTTTGTTACTCAAAAGAGCTTCAATGGACTCAATGGTCTCTGGAACTCCTGCTCTCTCTATCGTTCCAGCCTTCTGCGTGAGAGGCCATTCAACCCGGAGGTTTATGCGTCTGAGGATCAGGAGTGGTCCAAGTGGCTGCTCCTGTCTCGGGGGATGGAGATAGCCCATTTGGGCGGAACGGGCATGCAAAATATTAACCCACTTCAAATGAGCCTCGAAAAGAGAGTCAAGGAGTGGGAATGTGTAGCTTATTTTGTTGATCCAAATTATCTTTCCTATGCCTTTATCAAGGGGCGCTTCTACAAAGTCATCTATGAGCTTTTTAGAAGGCGGCCAGCCAGATCCTGGTTCTGGTTTCTGGTGGGAATGGCATTGATCAAAGTCAGGCTTTTCGGCGCCCGGGGCCGATCCAGATATCGCTGAACGGATCGCCAATCCACCGACTTCAGAAGAGGGCCTTTGTCCGGATGATCACGGGCTAAGAGCTTGACCGATGTGTGAATTCTATCCCTGGCTGCGCCTGCTGACCGGAAAGGTAGATCCATTTCGCAAGAGTGTTCGCCGACGGCATCGTTTCTGTCCCAGCTGACCTCGATGGTCTGTAAGCCCGGCAAGTTGTCGTCGCGCGCACCCGTGCTATGAGGCGAAGTGCTGGCAAGGCCAAATCAAGATGATGTTGGCCATTGTGACAGTGTGAGTCATTGGAGGTTGGTGCCGTCTTGGGCGATGACTTCGCCGTTGAAGAAGTCGGCAAGACGTTGTGCGTGCTCATCAATTCGATGGTTCTGAACCGGTTCCGATTGGGTTGGCAATGGGAGCGTTGTTGGTGAGATCGCAGCCTTCACGATGGTCGGATCAGCGGCAGAGCTCTGGACGGGAGGGGCCGCAGCCACCTTGGCCCCTGTGGCGCCTTCTCGGACAGGTTCTGGTGCTGCCTGGGCTGTTGCCCTTGGTGGTGGTGGAGCTGCGACGCTGGCGGGACCATCCCCCCCCGCCTCCAGCGACAGTTGCCGGGGACTCCCAAGGGCGCTGGCCACCGCTTTCTCCAGTAGGGGCAGGCGGCTCTGAACCATGGCCATCCAGGTACCGGCCACCCGCACCACCGCCCGACGCTCGTCCAGCCGCAGGAGCTGGGCCTGCTGGGACAGCAGCATCCGGGTGGAGGGCAGTTCCAGGCTGGCCAGGATCTGTTGCCACAGCTCCGCGAGGTTCTCGGTTGTGGGGGCAGTCTCCGCGGGGGCCACTGCGGCTGGGGTTGGCGTCGGCGCCGCTGGGGCGGTCACTTCCACCGGGGCCATCGGTGCGGCGGTGGGGGCGGAGGACGTCGGCAAGGGCGCTGCCGAGCTGGGGGCGACAGCGGGTTCGGCGAGCAGACCCAGCAGCAGCACCTCCAGCCACAGCCGCGGCTGGACGCTGTGGCGAAGCTGCTGCTCGCTGCCCTTGAGCTGGGACTGCCAGCGCAGCAGGCGGGCCTTGCCGATCCGTCGCGCCACCTCCGGCAGCCGCGGCCGCAGCTCGGGTGTCACGCTGGTGAGCTCCAGCCGGTCGGGGGCCACCCCCGCCAGCAGCAGGTCCCGCTGCAGGCTGACCAGCCCCTGCAGCACGGCGGCCGGTTCCCGCCCCCGGTCCAGCAGCTCGCGGCAGCCCTCCACCACCTGGAGGGGGTCCGACGCCGCCAGGGCCTCGGCCAGCTGCAGCAGTTCCAGCTCCGGCACCACCCCCAGCAGATCCCACACCGCGTCGGCGGCGATCGGCGCCGGCAGCAGGCTGAGCTGGTCGAGCAGACTCTCGGCGTCCCGCAGCCCGCCCTGGGAGCGCTGGGCCACCAGATGCAGGGCCTCCGGGGTGATGCCGATGGACTCCTCGGCGGCGATCCACTGCAGGTGCCCCACCAGGGCCTCCAGGGGGATGCGGCGGAAATCGAAGCGCTGGCAGCGGCTGAGGATGGTGGGCAGCACCCGCTGGGGGTCGGTGGTGGCCAGCACGAACACCACCCGCGGCGGCGGTTCCTCCAGGGTCTTGAGCAGGGCGTTGAAGGCGGCGGTGGAGAGCATGTGGCACTCGTCCACCACGTAGACCTTCCAGCGGGCCTGGACCGGGGCGAAGCGGGACCGTTCGATCAGCTCCCGGATGTTGTCGACGCCGGTGTTGGAGGCGGCGTCGATCTCGATCACATCGAGGGCGTTGCCGGCGGCGATGTCGACGCACAGCGCGCAGCGGCCGCAGGGCTCCGGCGTCGGTCCCGGGCTGGCCAGACAGTTGAGCGAGCGGGCCAGGATGCGGGCGCTCGAGGTCTTGCCCGTGCCGCGGGGGCCGCTGAACAGATAGGCCGGGGCGATGCGGTTCTGGAGCAGGGCCTGGCTGAGGGTGTCGGCCACCGCCTTCTGGCCCACCAGCTGGTCGAAGCGCTGGGGCCGGTACTTGTGATGAAGGGGCTCGTAGGCCTGGACCATGCACCCTGCCCTGACCGGTCTGGAGCCTAGGGCGGACGGTCTGCGGGCGGATCGGGGCGGCGGTTCAGCTGTAGGTGGCGTGGATGTGCTCCTGGATCGGCGGATGGCGGTCGTACTGGTGGAGGATCGCCGGGACCCGGCCATCCACCTCGACGAGCCCTTCGGCATTCACCCGCAGGTGCTCCGCTCCCGCCTGGGCGACGGTGGCCACGAAGCCGTTCCACGGCACCATCTGGAACGGAAAGCCGTCAAGCAGCAGCATCTTGATGTGAAAGGCCTGATCCCAGACCGGCAGGGTGTCGAGACACTTGTCCTGCATCACGCGGATGGTTTCCCGACAGAAGGCATCCAGATACTCCAGCATCGACCCGAGGGTGCCGATCGAAACGCCGGAGCAGACGGAGACCTTGTCGGCGAGCTGGTTGAAGATCTCTTCGCCGTAAGCCGCCTTGATCCAGACCGAATTGGAGTGGCAGTCCCTGACCTTGAGGATCTCGTCACCCGTGTAGCGACCGGAGCCCACATGGGCAAAGGGGTCGGATTGAAAGATCACATCACGCACATCGGCCAGCAGGACGGAGGCGATGTCCCTGTCGCCGCGCTCCGCCAGCAGATCGCGTGCGGCGAAGTAGCGACGCAGGCAGACATGGACGTTGAGCATGCTGAGGCCGAGAACGGACGGCCGGTCGTGGCGGATGATCGGTCGCAGGCCGAGTTTGCTCTTGAGCAGCAGCAGGGCGATGAGCTTGGCCTTCTTGAGGCGTTGCCGGGCCTGACCTGCAGTGCCTTTCTGGCCTGGCGTGGGGGATCGTTTGCGTTCGGGGATCAGGAAGAAGCTCAGGTTGGGATAGCGCTCCTTGAGGATGCCGTAGCGCGCCGCATCGGATGGCGATGTGATGATCGTCACCTCGGCTTCCTTGCAGGCCCGGTGGGCTGACTCCAGGAACGGGATCAGCTGGACGGGGTGATAACCGAAGGACGAGGTGATGATGAGATTCTTCACGCATCCGGATGGATGTTTTCTGATGGACTCTACATCGCATTCCGAGCGAGGTCGCTAGCCTGTCGGCGAGGATGCCGGTGTCTCCCGCAGGAAGGGGCGATCGAACGTTGGCGACCCTGTAGGCTGGCGGCGCCAATTGTCCGAGAGTGTCTTTCCCAGTGGCGATCATTTCCCTGGAAAAGAAGTTCATCTTCATCTCCAACGGCAAGACAGGAACAACATCGATCGAGGATCAGTTGGCCCCCTACGGTGATGTGGATGGGCTCAACGGCGGCCTGCCCGGTCTCTGGGCCAACAAGCACATGCCGCCGACGGTTCTGCGCTCCCTGCTGCCCGGGGACGTCTGGGAGTCCTGCTTCAAGTTCGTCTTCGTGCGCCATCCCCTCGACTGGTTCACCTCCCAGTACGCCTACAACCTGGCTCCGCGCCGCCGCCCTCCGGCGGTGGCGGGTCCCCCGGGGCGGGTCCGCTCGGCGCTGCGGCGCCTGGCGGGTCGGCGGGACGATCGCCCGGCCGCCCCACCGGCTCCACCGCTTGCCCCCGGGGCCCGGCGCCGCTTCACGGTGGAGGATGTCAATCGTCTCCACGGTCATCTGCACCGGTACCGGGGGCTGGTGATGGCTCCGACCCTGCTCCAGTCCTCCTATGTCTGCAGTCAGGGCGGTGAGGTGATCGTGGACTTCATCGGCCGCTTCGAGACCCTCGCGGCCGATTTCGACAGCGTCAGCCGCCGGCTCGGCTGCGCCCTGACCCTGCCGCACCTGAACGCCACCGTCCACCTGCCCCCCGGCGAAGCCTTCGAGCCGGAGGCCGAGGCGCGGGTGAGGCAGCTGTGGGCGGCGGATTTCGCCACGCTCGGTTACGACTGATCCGTGGCCTCGGCGGTCCCCCCCGGCGCCAGCAGGCGCTCCAGCCTGTCCTCCATCTCCTCCACCGCCGCCAGCTGGTCGGCCAGGTTCTGCCCCGCCAGGCGCAGCCGCTCGAAGGGGTCGTTGCCCGTGGCGAGGCCGTCCCCCTCGCCCCAGCGCCGCTCGGCCCGGGCCAGTTCCTCCTCCAGTCGCTCCTGCAGCCGTTGGCGCAGGCCATCGAGCTGCTCCAGGCTGCGGCGGGCGAGCTCGCGGCCCCGGGACAGTTGCTCGGGGTCGATCCCGCTGGCCAGGGTTTCGGCGAGGGGCTGGCCCTGGCGCAGCAGCACCCGGGCGCCGGTGAGCAGGGCGGCCGGCACGAACTGGCCGAGGGCCAGGGCGCCGAGGCTGCCGGTGTGGAGCCAGTCTTCCACCTGGGCGCTGCGGTGCCGGCCCGTCTTGCACCAGTGGGCGAAATGCTCGCAGTTGTTGAACAGCAGGTTGTAGCGCTGCTCCCCGATGCGGCCCATGGCCCGCCGCAGGGTCACCCCCACCGGCGAGCAGGCCCCCTCCGGATAGGTCACGGCGCTGATGGGTTCGCCGCGGCTGAAGTCCTGCAGGGGACTGCGCAGGATTTCCCGGCCCTCCAGGTAATGGGCCACGGTGCCGTCCCCCAGGTCGATGCCGTGGTGCAGGAACAGACCGTGCTGGCGGGGGGCCTGCAGGTGATCGGCGGCGGCCAAGGAACGGAGCGGAGGGAAGGGAATCCGTTCAGCATCGCGTCACTGGCCCGGCCCGGGATTCTCTCCGGGAGTGGGGATAGCCGCTCGCCCGCACGCACCGTCACGAGGGTGACCGACTGGCGAGCCCGGACAGGGCTCAGGCCGTGGCCTGCTCGCCCCGGTGGCCATCGAGGTCGGCGGCGGCGCTGATCGGCAGCACCTTGGCCTTGCTGCGCTGCTCCACCAGCTCGCGGGTGATGGTGAAGGTCTGCATGTCGCGGCGGGAGGGCAGGTCGTACATGACGTCGAGCATCAGCTCCTCGACGATGCCCCGCAGGGCCCGGGCGCCGGTCTTGCGGCGATGGGCCTCGGCGGCGATGGCCTCGACGGCCCCCGGTTCAAACTCGAGCCGCACGTTGTCCATGCTCAGCAGGGTCTGGAACTGCTTCACCAGGGCGTCCCGCGGTTCGGTGAGAATCGCCTCCAGGGCACTGGTGTCGAGGGGTTCGAGCACCGCGCTCACCGGCAGCCGGCCGATGAACTCGGGGATCAGGCCGTAGCGCACCAGATCCTCCGGTTCGAGGTGGCGCAGCACCTCGCTGGACTGCCTGTCCTTGGCGGCCCGCACCCGGCTGCGGCCATCGGCCGGCAGGAAGCCGATCGCGTTGCGGCCCATCCGTTTCTGGACCAGGTCCTCCAGCCCCACGAAGGCGCCGCCGCAGATGAACAGCACCTGGCTGGTGTCGATCTGGATGCAGTCCTGATAGGGGTGCTTACGGCCGCCCTGGGGAGGCACGTTGGCGACGGTGCCCTCCAGCATCTTCAGCAGGGCCTGCTGCACGCCCTCTCCGGAGACGTCGCGGGTGATCGAGGGGTTCTCGCTCTTGCGGGCGATCTTGTCGATCTCGTCGATGTAGATGATGCCCCGCTGGGCCTGTTCGACGTCCAGATCGGCCTTCTGGAGCAGGCGCAGCAGGATGTTCTCGACGTCCTCGCCGACGTAGCCCGCTTCGGTGAGGGTGGTGGCATCGGCCACAGCGAAGGGCACGTCGAGCATCTCGGCCAGGGACTGGGCCAGGAGGGTCTTGCCGCAGCCGGTCGGGCCGATCAGCAGGATGTTCGACTTGTGCAGGCGGGTGGCCGTCTGATCCGTCTCCCCCTTGCCGTCCCCCTGCCAGGCCAGCCGCTTGTAGTGGTTGTAGACGGCCACGGCCAGCACCTTCTTGGCCTCCTCCTGGCCCACCACCTGCTGGTCGAGAAAACTCTTGATCTCCTGGGGCCTGGGGATGGTGGCCAGGGTGGGGGCCGGTCGGGCCGATTTCTTCGCGGGTGCCTTGCGGCCCCCGTCGGCCATGGGCCGGCCCGCCGGGCCATGGCCGTGGTGCTCGACCAGCTCCTCGTCGAGGATCTCGTTGCAGAGATCGATGCACTCGTCGCAGATGTAGACGCCGGGCCCGGCGATCAGTTTGCGCACCTGTTCCTGGGACTTGCCACAGAAGGAGCACTTCAGATGGGCGTCGAACTTGGCCATCGGCAAGGAGGCGGCGGGAGCGGCGGTGGACGCCCTGGGAATGGAGGGAGGATGGTCCGAACCCCAGGATCGACCCCAGACGCCGATTTGTCAGTCGTTCCGGACGCCCGGAGCGATGGTCGGCTGACGTCCCGGGAAGAGGATTAGGGGACGGCAGGGGGTGGAGCGTCATCGACCACCCGGTCGATGAGTCCGTATTCAACCGCTTCCGCCGGAGAAAGGAAGTAGTCCCGGTCGGTATCTTCAGCGATCTTGCCAAGCGGCTGGCCGGTGTGTTCCGCCATCAGCCCGTTGAGGGTGTCCTTCAGAAACAGGATCTCCCGGGCCTGGATCTCGATGTCCACCGCCTGGCCCTGGGCGCCCCCAAGCGGCTGGTGGATCATGATCCGGGCATTGGGAAGGGCCAGCCGCTTGCCGGGTGCCCCGCCGGTGAGCAGGAAAGCCCCCATGCTGGCGGCCAGGCCGTAGCAGATCGTGACCACGTCCGGCGCCACCTGCTGCATGGTGTCGTAGATGGCCAGGCCGGAGGTCACCGAGCCGCCCGGGGAGTTGATGTAGATCTGGATGTCCTTCTCGGGGTCCTCCGCTTCCAGGAACAGGAGCTGGGCCACCAGGGAATCGGCCACCTGGTCGTCGATGCCGGTGCCGAGGAAGATGATCCGCTCCCGCAGCAGACGGGAGTAGATGTCGAAGGCCCGGTCGCCGCGGCCGGACTGTTCGACCACCGTGGGCAGCACCCCCGGGCTGGCCGAGGGCAGGGTGGCGTCCGGGCCGTTCCAGGGGAGCGGCCCCCGCCAGCGGTTGATCACGGGGTGGGGGCGCGATCCACCAGGGCCGGCCAGGGCGGCGGAGCGCGCGTCGGGGATCAGGGGCGGTCGGGCGTCGATCACGCGGTTTCGCTGGTGGACGGGAGGTGAATGCAATCTATGGCTGGGCGTCGTCCTCCCGGGCCTTGGCGGCCTTGGCGCCGGCGGCTCCCTTCTTCGCCTTGGCGGCCTCGGCCGGCTTTGGAGAGGCGTCATCGCTGGCCGGGGCCCCGTCGGCCGCAGGGGCCTCCTCCGCGGCCGGGGCCTTGTCAATGATGGTGCTGTTGGCCTCGAGCCACTCCAGCAGCTTCTCCTTGAGCAGATCCTCGGCCACCGCCAGCCGCAGCCGCTCCGGATCAATGGCGGCGCCGTCGCTCAGGCCCCTGCGGATCTCGGCCAGCCTGGCCTCCAGGTCGGCGGCGGGCACCTCGATCGTCTCGGCTGCAGCCAGGGCCTTGAGCGCCAGGCTGCGCCGCAGCCGCTGCTCGGCCTCGGGCCGGGAGGTGTCCATGAGGCTGCGCACCAGATCCGGTGTGAACAGCTTCTTGACATCCATGCCCTGCTGGGAGATCTGACCGGCGGTCTGCTCGATCAGGCTGCGCACCTCCTGCTGGATCAGGGTCTCAGGCAGCTCCACCTCCAGCTGCTCCACCAGGGCCGTCAGCAGGGCCTCGTGGCGGTTGGCGCGGTGGCGGCGCTCGGCGTCCTCCCGCAGGCGGGTCTCCAGGTCGGCACGGAGCTCGGCGAGGGTCGGCTTGTCGCTGGCCTGCTGGGCGAAGGCATCGTCGAGGGCCGGCAGCTCCCGGGTCTTCAGTTCCAGCAGGGTGATGGCGAACAGGGCCTCGCGGCCCGCCGCCTGCTCCTGGGGGTAGCTGTCGGGGAAGCGGCAGGAGACGTCGCGGCTGTCCCCGACGGCCATGCCGATGATGCCGGCCACGAAGCCGGGGATCATGCGGCCCTCCTCCAGCTCCACCTCCATCCCGTCGCTGCTGCCGCCCTCGATGGCCTCGCCGCTGTCGACGAAGGTGCCGCGGAAGGCGATCTGGGCCACGTCGCCTTCGGCGGCGGGCCGGTCCTCCACCGGCACCAGGGTGGCCAGCTGGCGGCGCGACTGCTCGATCAGTTCGTCGACCCGGGCAGGATCAAAGGGCACGGGCTCCGCCTCGGCCTTGAAGCCCCTGGTGCTGCGCAGGGTGGGGGTCGGCTCCACATCCATCTCCAGGGTGATGGTGAGCTCCTCCCCGGGTGTGAAGCGCTCCAGGACCCGTTCGAAGGCTTCGCTGAGTTCGGGCCGGCCGATGGCCTCGATGGCCTCCTGCTGCATCGCCTCCCGCACGACCGCATCGACCAGGTCCTCGAGCGCGGTGGCGCGGATCCGCAGCGGTCCGATCTGCTGCAGCAGCACCGGCCGGGGAACCCGTCCCTTGCGGAAGCCGGGCAGCTTGACGCTGCGGCTCAGCTTCTCGAGGGCGGTCTCGTAGCTCTCCCGGCTGCGCCCCGCCGGCACGGCGACCTCCACCGCCAGACGGCTTCCGGGGCGCGGGGAGGTGGTCACCCGGAGGTTGGCTTCGGTGCTGGCGGCAGGACTCATGAACTGGGGCTCCCTCGGGGCAGCCCTCCATCCTAGAAACTGGCCGTTCCGTGCCTCCGGCGCGTATTGTGCAATTGACGCACCGGCGCGCCCATATCTCCAACTGAAGGGTTCCCTCCGGCTGGCCTCCAGGCCGGCTGTTTTGACTCAGGCTCGCGTCTCGGGGGCTCTGAATTCCAGCTTCGACCCGAATCATTCCCCAGGGAATGTTCCCGGGCCCCGTCTCCAGTCAGCAGGCCCGCTCCCGACCCGCCACCCGTCCCCTTTCCCCCCGTTGACCGTCTCAGCGACCCTTCCCTGCCCTCCGCGCCATCTGCCCTCGCGGCCGTTGCGCATCGCCATCCTCGGCGCCACCGGAGCGGTGGGTCAGGAGCTCCTGGTCCTGCTGCAGGAGCGGGGTTTTCCAGTGGCCGAGCTGCGTCCGCTGGCCTCGCCGCGCTCGGCGGGCCAGGATCTGGACTGGCAGGGTGAACGGCTCAAGGTCAGGCCGGTCGGCGCCGACGCCTTCGAGGGCATTGATCTGGTGCTCGCCTCGGCCGGCGGTTCGGTGTCCCGCCAATGGGCGCCGGTGGCGGTGGCCGCCGGTGCTGTGGTGATCGACAACTCCAGCGCCTTCCGCATGGACCAGGCTGTGCCCCTGGTGGTGCCAGAGGTCAATCCCCAGGCCGCCTTCGACCATGGCGGGATCATCGCCAACCCCAACTGCACCACCATCCTGCTGACCCTGGCCCTGGCTCCCCTGGCGGCCCGGCGGCCGCTCCGCAGGGTCGTGGTGAGCACCTACCAATCGGCCAGCGGCGCCGGTGCCCGGGCCATGGAGGAGCTGCGCGACCTGAGCCGCACGGTGCTGGAGGGGGGCGAGCCGGTGAGCACCGTGCTGCCCCATTCGCTGGCCTTCAACCTCTTCCTGCACAACTCGCCCCTGCAGCCGAGCGGCTACTGCGAGGAGGAGCTGAAGATGCTCCATGAGACCCGCAAGATCATGGGCCTGCCCGACCTGCGCCTCACCGCCACCTGCGTGCGGGTCCCGGTCCTGCGGGCCCACTCCGAGGCCGTCAACATCACGTTCGAGGAGCCTTTCCCCGTGGCGGAGGCCCGCGAGTTGCTGGCGGCCGCCGCCGGGGTCGAGCTGATCGAGAACTTCGAGACCAACCGCTTCCCCATGCCCACCGACGTCACCGGCCGGGATCCGGTGGCCGTGGGCCGCATCCGCCAGGATCTCAGCGAGCCCTGCGCCCTCGAGCTCTGGCTCTGCGGCGACCAGATCCGCAAGGGTGCCGCCCTCAACGCCATCCAGATCGCCGAACTGCTGCGGGATCCCGCCGCGGCCGCGGCCGCCGCCGGAGGTGTCGCTTGAGCACGGCCACCCTGCCGGCACCCAGCACGGCCCCGTCCCCCGAGGCCCCTTTCGGAAGGGTGCTCACGGCCATGGTGACCCCCTTCCGGCCTGATGGGGCCATCGATCTGGAGTTGGCGGCGCGGCTGGCGGACCATCTGGTCCTCCACGGCTCCGATGGCTTGGTGCTCTGCGGCACCACCGGGGAGTCCCCCACCCTCACCTGGCAGGAGCAGCATGAGCTCTTCGCCGCCGTGAAGGGGGCGGTGGGGAGCCGCGCCACCCTGTTGGCCGGCAGCGGCAGCAACTGCACCGCCGAAGCCGTGGAAGCCACCGGCGAGGCCGCCGCCCTCGGCGCTGACGGCGCCCTGGTGGTGGTGCCCTATTACAACAAGCCGCCCCAGGAGGGACTGGAAGCCCATTTCCGCGCCGTGGCCCAGGCCGCCCCGGAGCTGCCGCTGATGCTCTACAACATCCCCGGCCGCACCGGCTGCAGCCTGGCCCCGGACACCACGGCCCGCCTTCTCGACGAGGCCAACGTGGTGGGTTTCAAGGCCGCCAGCGGCACCACCGAGGAGGTCAGCCGGCTGCGGGAGCTCTGCGGCGACCGCCTGGCCATCTACAGCGGCGACGACGCCCTCACCCTGCCGATGCTGGCGGTGGGTGCGGTGGGCGTGGTCAGCGTGGCCAGCCACCTGGTGGGTCCCAGGATCCGGGCCATGGTCCAGGCCTTCCTGAGCGGCGACATCGCCACCGCCCTCGACGAGCACCAGCAGCTGCTGCCCCTGTGCAGGGCGCTCTTCTGCACCACCAATCCCATCCCCGTCAAGGCCGCCCTGGAGATCTGCGGCTGGCCGGTGGGTGCCCCCCGACTTCCCCTGCTTTCCGCCGATACCGCCGTGCGACAGCGCCTTTCCTCGATCCTGGCCGCCCTGCGTCCCACCTGACGCCAAGGCTGATGTCCAGAGTCACCTCCGCTCCCGCTCCACGTTCTCTTCCGTCGCCACCACCGAATCCCTACCTACATGTCCAGTCAGAACGCCAATCCCATCGTCCGCTCCGGCAACGGTGCCAAGCCCAGGCACCAGGGCCTGCGGGTCATCCCGCTGGGCGGCCTGCACGAGATCGGCAAGAACACCTGCGTCTTCGAATACGGCGATGAGCTGATGCTTGTCGATGCCGGTCTCGCGTTCCCCAGCGATGGCATGCATGGCGTCAACGTGGTCATGCCCGACACCAGCTACCTGCGGGAGAACCAGAAGCGCATCCGTGGCATGGTGGTCACCCATGGCCACGAAGATCACATCGGCGGCATCCCCCACCACCTCAAGAACTTCAACATCCCCATCATCTATGGCCCCCGGCTGGCCATGTCGATGCTGCAGGGGAAGATGGAGGAAGCAGGCGTCACCGACCGGACCACCATCCAGACGGTCGGCCCGCGGGATGTGGTGCATGTCGGCCAGCACTTCAAGGTGGAGTTCATCCGCAACACCCATTCGATGGCCGACAGCTTCACGCTGGCCATCACCACCCCCGTCGGGGTTGTCATCTTCACCGGTGACTTCAAGTTCGACCACACTCCCGTCGATGGTGAAACTTTCGACATCCAGCGCCTGGCCCACTTCGGTGAGCAGGGCGTGCTTTGCCTGTTCAGCGATTCCACCAACGCCGAGATCCCCGGGTTCACCCCTCCGGAGCGCTCCGTGTTCCCGAATCTCGATCGCCATATCAGCCAGGCCGAAGGGCGAGTGATCCTCACCACCTTCGCCAGTTCGGTCCACCGGGTCTCGATGATCCTGGAGCTGGCGATGAAGAACGGCCGCAAGGTCGGTCTGCTGGGCCGCTCCATGCTCAACGTCATCGCCAAGGCTCGCGAGCTGGGCTATATGCGCTGCCCCGACGATCTGTTCGTGCCCATCAAGCAGATCCGCGATCTGCCCGACCGGGAAACCCTGCTGCTGATGACCGGAAGCCAGGGCGAACCGCTGGCGGCCCTCAGCCGCATCTCCCGCGGTGAACACCCCCAGGTGCAGGTGAAGTCCACCGACACGATCATCTTCTCGGCCAGCCCGATCCCCGGCAACACCATCTCGGTGGTGAACACCATCGATCGACTGATGATGATGGGTGCCAAGGTCGTCTACGGCAAGGGCGAGGGCATCCACGTCTCCGGCCACGGTTGCCAGGAGGACCACAAGCTGATGCTCGCCCTCTGCCGGCCGAAGTTCTTCGTGCCCGTGCATGGCGAGCACCGCATGCTCGTCTGCCACGCCAAGACGGCCCAGTCGATGGGGATTCCGGCCGACCACACCTTGATCATCGACAACGGCGATGTGGTCGAGCTCACAGCCGACACGATCAACAAGGGCGAGCCGGTGAAGGCCGGCATCGAGCTGCTCGACGCCTCCCGCAACGGCATCGTCGATGCCCGGGTGCTGAAGGAGCGCCAGCAGCTGGCCGAGGACGGCGTCATCACCCTGTTGGCGGTGATCACCACCGACGGTGTGATGGCGGCCCCGCCGCGGGTGAACCTGCGCGGTGTGGTCACCGCTGCCGATGCCCGCAAGCTCTCGGTCTGGGCCGAACGGGAGATCACCTGGGTGCTGGAGAACCGCTGGAACCAGCTGTCCCGCAACACCGGCGGCAAGGCCCCGGACGTCGACTGGGTGGGTGTGCAGCGGGAGGTGGAGGTGGGCCTGCAGCGCCGCCTGCGCCGCGAGCTGCAGGTGGATCCGCTGATCATCTGCCTGGTGCAGCCCGCACCTGCCGGCACCCCGGCCTACAAGGGCCGGGCCGATGCCGAGCCCGACACCCGGCCGGCACCCCGCGGCGGCCGCAGGGATGGGGGTGGGCGCCCCAGCGCCGCCGTGCCCCAGCGCCAGCTGGTGACCGTCGCGGCCCCGGCCCCGGCCACAGCGCCGGCCCCTGGGGCGGCGGCAGGCAAGGCCCCCGTCGACGAACCGGAACCCACCGGTCGCGTCCGCCGTCGTCGCTCGGCCGCGGCGGCGGGCTGATCGCCCAGGGCAGGCTCAGCGGATCCTGACCAGCATCAGGCCGCTCAGGAGCTCCTCGTCCTCCGTATCCATCGCTGGGGCTGGCGTGGTGGCCGGTTCCTCCTGCCAGCTCAGTTCCACGTCGTCGGCGAGGGCCGGATCCGCCTGGTGCAGCTCGATCAGCTCGGGCTCCTCCACGACGTCAGGAATCAGCGAGGGCTCACTCCAGGGGGCCGCGGCCGTTGCGGCGGCTGTTGTGCCAGGTGTGGCGGTCGCTGTCGTCGTGGTCAGCCAGGGCGCCGCCGGCCCGGTGATCGCCGCCACCGCTGAACCCATGCCCAGTTCGCTGGGAGGGGAATCGATCGCGCACTGCTTCAGTCCCTGCTCGGCGATCCCGGTGAGGGCGGCCTCACCGCTCTGCTCCGCCACGCTCCCGTAGTACCCGGCGGCGGCGGCCTTGTCCCCGTAGCCGTAGAGCTGGGTGTGGCCCAGCAGCAGCAGGAGCCGCAGCTGCAGCCCGGTGAGCTGGGGGTTGTCCGATGGCCGCAGCCGCTGCAGCAGCTCCTGCCCGTCGCTCAGCACCGTGGCCCACGTCTCCCGGGAGTAGGCCTGCTCGATCGCCGCGTAGCGCTGGGCGGCGTCGTTGGCGCTGATCTCAGCCATGGAACGGCTCCGGTGGGCGGATCCACAGTGTGGTGTGGTCCCAGTTCAGTTGCCATCCTCCGGCCAGATCCAGCCGGCCCGGATCCCGACCGCGGCTCAGCCGGTCCACCAGGCTTTCGAGGCTCTTCGCTGACGGGTCCCGCCCCAGGTGGCCCCGCAGCCAGTGGTGCAGCAGGCGCCGCTGGCTGGCCCGGGCCAGGCTGGCCAGCCGTCGGCGGGGCAGACGGTCGTCGGCCCCGTGCCGCTGCAGGCCCTCCAGGGCCAGGTCCAGCAGTTCCGTCTCGGTCCCGAACTGCGCCTCGAGCCGCTCCGCCTGGGCACTGATCCGTCGGCCGGCTCCGGGATGGAGGGCCTCCAGCACCGGCATCACCTCGGCGCGCAGCCGGTTGCGGGCGAAGCGCCGGTCGGCGTTGCTGCTGTCCATCCAGACGGGCAGGCCCCGCTCCCGGCAGAGGCGGCCGGTGTCGCCGCGGTCGAAGATCAGCAGGGGACGGGCCAGCCACAGGGGGCCGGCGGCCGGGTCCAGGGGCCGGCTGGCCCCCAGGCTGGCCAGACCCCGCAGGTGGCTGCCGCGAGCCAGGTTGAGCAGCACGGTCTCGGCCCGGTCGCTGGCGGTGTGGCCCGTCACCACATGGGTGCACTGCCCCTCGCGGGCCGCGGCCGCCAGGCGGCGGTAGCGCCAGTCCCGGGCCGCGGCCTCGCTGCCGGGCACCGGATCGGCCCGCTCGAGCCTCAGATCCAGTCCCTGGCTCCGGGCCCACCGGGCCAGTTCCCCGGCCTGGCGGGCCGATTCCGGGCGCCAGCCGTGGTCGCCGTGCCACAGCTGCAGCCGCCAGCGGTGCAGGGGCCGGAGGTCCAGCAGCAGGGTGGCCAGGGCCATGGAGTCCTGGCCGCCGGATACGGCCAGCAGCAGCGAACCCCCCGCCGGCAGCAGGGCGGGGTGCCGCAGCAGGTGCCGGTGCAGGCGCGCCTGGTCGCTGCCCCAGGGGCGCCGGCCATCGCTGGGGTCGGGTGGGAGAATCACAGCACGCCTGCGTCCGTTCGCCGATGACCCGCCTCTCCAGCCTGCCCACCGCCCTGCAGCAGGCAATCCGCCAGGGGCGGGCGCTGAAGGTCATCGCCGGTCTCGACAACTTCGACGCGGCCAGGGTGCAGCGGGTGGTCAGGGCCGCCGCCGCCGGCGGCGCCGACCTGGTAGATCTGGCCTGTGATCCCACCCTCGTCCGCCTGGCCCTGGCGCTGGCACCGGCTCTGCCGGTCTGCGTCTCGGCCGTGGATCCCGCCCTGTTCCCGCCGGCCGTCGAGGCCGGTGCCGCCCTGGTGGAGATCGGCAACTACGACAGCTTCTATACTCAGGGGCGGGTCTTCACGGCGGCCGAGGTGCTCGAGCTCACCCGCCGCACCCGGGCTCTGCTGCCCGGCACGGTGCTCTCGGTCACCGTGCCCCACCCTCTCCCCCTCGACGAACAGGAGCGGCTGGCGGCGGACCTGGTGGCCGCCGGCGCCGACCTGATCCAGACCGAGGGCGGCACCAGCGCCCGTCCCCTCAGCGCCGGTGCCCTGGGCCTGATCGAGAAGGCCGCCCCGACCCTGGCGGCGGCCCATGCCATCAGCCGGGCGGTGACCGTGCCGGTGCTGTGCGCCTCCGGCCTCTCCGCCGTCACGGCGCCGATGGCCCTGGCCGCCGGTGCCGCCGGCGTCGGCGTGGGCTCGGCCGTCAACCGCCTCGACGACGAGCTCGCCATGGTGGCGGTGGTGCGTGCGCTGCGGGAAGCGCTGCCCGTGGCGTCGATGGTTCAAAACGAACAACCTCAGTAAGCTGCCGGGGGCAACGCCGTCTTCTCCCATGGGCCCCTTGCTCTGGCTTCTGCAGTGGCCGATACGGGCCGTCATTCTTCTCCTGGTGGCCCGGCTGCCCCTGGGGGTGGAGATGGCAGGCTTCTCGGCGGCGCTGCTGTCGGCCGTCGTCATCGGTCTGCTGGGCACCCTGCTGGTGCTCCCCCTCAAGCTCCTGCTGGGGCCCGTCTGGTTCGTCTCTTCCCTGGGGGGCCTGATCAGCCCGGTGTCCTTCCTGTTCAACTGGCTGATCACCATCATCCTGTTCAGCCTGGCCGCCTGGCTGATCACGGGCTTCCGGCTCCACAACGGGGCGATCAGTGCGATTCTGGGGGCGCTGGCCTACAGCGTGCTGAGCAGCCTGGTGTTGGGCTGGCTCGGTCTGGACGTTCCCCTGACCCGGGCGATGGCCGCGGCCTCCAACCTGGCCTGAACTGATCACCTGAACGGATCGACAGAAAGGATCGGTTGTCCCCCCCCGGGCGGTCCCCTCGGGTGACCGCCAGAATGGGCCGATGCCATTCCAGCTTCACGCGCCCTACGAGCCGAAGGGCGACCAACCCACCGCCATCGAGGCGATGGTGAAGGGTGTCGATCGGGGCGAACGCTTCCAGACCCTGCTCGGCGCCACAGGAACCGGCAAGACCTTCTCGATCGCCAACGTGATCGCCCGCACCGGGCGTCCCACCCTGGTGCTGGCCCACAACAAGACCCTGGCGGCCCAGCTCTGCAACGAGCTGAGGGAGTTCTTCCCCCACAACGCCGTCGAGTACTTCATCTCGTACTACGACTACTACCAGCCCGAGGCCTACGTGCCGGTCTCGGACACCTACATCGCCAAGACCGCCTCGATCAACGAGGAGATCGACATGCTGCGCCACTCGGCCACCCGCTCGCTGTTCGAGCGGCGGGACGTGATCGTGGTGGCCTCGATCAGTTGCATTTACGGCCTGGGCATCCCTTCGGAATATCTCAAGGCCGCGGTGAAGTTCGAGGTGGGCGAGAAGCTCGACCTGCGCGGCTCCCTGCGGGAACTGGTCAACAACCAGTACTCCCGCAACGACATCGAGATCAGCCGGGGCCGGTTCCGGGTGCGCGGTGATGTGCTGGAGATCGGCCCGGCCTACGAGGACCGGCTGGTGCGGATCGAACTGTTTGGCGACGAGGTGGAGGCGATCCGCTACGTCGATCCCACCACCGGCGAGATCCTCCAGAGCCTGGAGACCATCAGCATCTACCCGGCCAAGCACTTCGTGACCCCGAAGGAGCGCCTGCAGGGGGCCATCCAGGCGATCCGGGCCGAACTGCGCGAACGGCTCGAGGTGCTGAATGGCCAGGGCCGGCTGCTGGAGGCCCAGCGTCTCGAGCAACGCACCACCTACGACCTGGAGATGCTGGAACAGGTGGGCTACTGCAACGGGGTGGAGAACTACGCCCGCCACCTGGCGGGGCGGGAGGCCGGCACCCCGCCCGAATGCCTGATCGACTACTTCCCCGCCGACTGGTTGCTGGTCGTGGACGAGAGCCACGTCACCTGCTCCCAGCTCCAGGCCATGTACAACGGTGACCAGAGCCGCAAGCAGGTGCTGATCGAGCACGGCTTCCGGCTGCCCAGTGCCGCCGACAACCGGCCCCTCAAGGGGGACGAGTTCTGGGAGAAGGCCCGCCAGACCATCTTCGTCTCGGCGACCCCCGGCACCTGGGAACTGGCCCAGAGCCGGGGCCAGGTGGTGGAGCAGGTGATCCGCCCCACCGGCGTGCTCGACCCGATCGTGGAGGTGCGCCCGTCGGAGGGGCAGGTGGACGACCTGCTCGGGGAGATTCGCCTCCGCGCCGACCGCCAGGAGCGGGTGCTGGTCACCACCCTCACCAAGCGGATGGCCGAGGACCTCACCGACTACCTGGCCGAGAACGGGGTGCGGGTGCGCTACCTGCACTCGGAGATCCATTCGATCGAGCGGATCGAGATCATCCAGGACCTGCGCAACGGGGCCTACGACGTGCTCGTCGGCGTCAACCTGCTGCGGGAGGGTCTCGACCTGCCGGAGGTGTCGCTGGTGGCGATCCTGGACGCCGACAAGGAGGGCTTCCTGCGGGCGGAGCGCTCCCTCATCCAGACCATCGGCCGGGCGGCGCGCCACATCGACGGGGTGGCGCTCCTCTACGCCGACAACCTCACCGATTCGATGGCCAAGGCGATCTCCGAGACCGAGCGCCGTCGTGTGATCCAGCAGGCCTACAACGAACGCCACGGCATCACCCCCGCCCCGGCCGGCAAGCGGGCGGGCAACGCGATCCTTTCCTTCCTGGAGCTCTCCCGCCGGCTCAGCGACGACCAGCTCCAGGAGGTGGCCGAGCAGGCCGAGCAGAACGACGTCCCCCTCGACGCCCTGCCCGAACTGATCACCCAGTTGGAAGAGAAGATGAAGGCGGCGGCGAAGAGCCTCGAGTTCGAGGAAGCCGCCAACCTGCGGGATCGCATCAAGAAGCTGCGCCACAAGCTGGTGGGGAGGCCCTGAGCCTGGGGCGGGCGCAGGGCCTAGAGCCCGCGCCGATCGAGGGCCTCGGTCAGCCGGTTGGCGGCGGCCGCCAGTTCGGCCTGGGGGTCGGGGCCCGCATCGGCGACCTTGACCTCCTCCTGGCGCCGCATCGCTTCGATCGACCGCACGATCAGGAACACCACGAAGGCGATCACCAGGAAGTTGATCAGGGCCACGATCACCGCGCCGGCGGGCCAGGCGTTGATCGAATCCACCCTTGCCGCCTTCAGGGCCTGTTCCAGCGCGGTCGTCATCACCAGGCTGACCACCGCATCGACCACCTTGCCGAAGGCCCCGCCGATGACGACGGCGACGGCCAGATCGACCACGTTGCCCTTGTTGATGAAGGCCTTGAAATCGCTCGCAAAGGACGTCAGGCGGCCGCGGGGCATGGACATCGTCAGCGACTTCCCTCCTTTGCTAACCAGGACTCTGGCCGCTGGCAGCCTCCATGGCTCGGAGCGCCACGGCCACCGCCGGGTCCTCCGGCTCCCCCGGGGGCCGGGAGATTTCCAGCAGCACCAGGTCGCGCAGGTCGTGCAGCAGGCTGAGCTCGCTGGAGCTGAGTTGCCGCGGTCGGGTGTCGAGCAGGCACAGGGTGCCCAGGCAGGTGCCGTCGTCCAGGATCAGCGGCGCGCCCGCGTAGAACCGGATCCTCGGTTCATCCTGCACCAGGGGATTGTCGGCGAAGCGGTCATCGAGCCAGGTGTCCGCCACCACGAGATCCGCCTTCCGGTGCACCGCATGGGCGCAGAAGGCCAGATCACGGGAGGTCTGGCGGGTAGCCAGCCCCTGGCACGACTTGAACTACTGCCGTTCCGCGTCGATCAGGCTGACTAGGGCGATCGGCACGTCGAAGGCGGCGGCGGCGATCCGGGTCAGACGGTCGAACCGTTCCTCCCGCTCGGTGTCCAGCAGGGCGAGTTGCCGCAGCCGGTTCAGTCGCGGCTCCTCGTCCTCCGGCAGAAGGGCCCGCTGCCAGCGGCAGGTGCTGCGCAGCGCCCAGGCCCGGATCCGGGCGCGCAGGTAGTTCTCGGAAACGGGCCGCACCAGCCATTCGCTGACCAGGGGATCGTCCCGCTGGGCCAGCCGCTCCTCGGCCGCCAGCATCAGGATCGGAAGGCTGGCGCTCGCCGCGCCGGCGGACTCCCGCAGGAGGCGGCGCGCCAGGTCGAGCCCATCCCCGGCGGGCGGGGCGTGCTCCAGCAGCAGCAGGGAGGCCCCCTCACCCTCGAGCAGGCGCTGGAGATCGGCGACGCCTGCGACCACCCGAGCGGGCAGGCCCTCCAGCCGCAGGGCCGCGGTGAGGGAGGCCTCCAGATCGGGGTCGGCCACCCCCACCAGCACCGGCCGGGTGGCGGGATCGTCCGTCAGGGCCCGGGTGGCGGAGCCGGCCGTCGGGTCCCCCGGTGCCCGGGCGGTGGCAGCCCCCGGGGGCCGGGTGGGGGATGTGCGCAGCACCAGCCCTTCCGAGGCCGCCATCACCTCCAGGCTGGAGCCGCTCTGCTCCAGATCAGCGCGCAGACCCGCCAGGATCAGGTCGATGGCGGCATCGTTGCGCAGGGGATCGTGGTGGGTGAGCACCAGCCGTGCCACCCCGGCCTCCTCGCAGATGCGCACGGCGTATTCCACCGAGCTGTGGCCCCAGCCGAGCTTGGCCGGGAAATCGAGGGCCGTGTATTGGCCGTCGTGGATGACCAGATCGGCGCCGGCGATGAACTCCGCGTAGCGGCGGTCCTGGCCGGCCACGGGCCCCTTCCCGCCGGCCAGTTCGGCGGCATGGGGCTCGTGATCACAGCAGTAGACGACCGTCGCCCCATCGGCCTGGAGCCGGTAGGCCAGGGTCAGGGCGGGGTGGTTGAGGTAATGGGTCGTGATCGTCACGTCCCCGATGCGGAGCGTGCCCTCGAGCAGATCGTGGTAGCGCACCGTGGCCGCGAACTGGTCGAGGGTGACCGGGAAGTAGGCGTGCTGCATCTGGCCGGAGAGCACGCCGCGGATGCTCCCCGAGAGGCCGCTGGGCCCGAAGACGTCCCAGGTGTGGCCCGGGGCGAAGAAGGGGGCGAAGAAGGGAAAGCCCTGGATGTGGTCCCAGTGGGTGTGGCTGATCAGCAGCGACCCCTCCATGCCGGCCGGAGACTCCCGCATGAGCGCCTGGCCGAGGCCGTGGGCCCCGGTGCCGCAGTCGATCACCAGCAGGGTGCCGCCATCGGAGCGGACCTCCACGCAGGACGTGTTGCCACCGAAGCGGAAGGTGTCCGGGCCGGGTTTGGCGATCGACCCCCGGGTGCCCCAGAACCGAACCAACATCCTCCGATTCAGGCGCCTGGTTCAGGCTAGGAAGCAGTGGCCCTTCCGTCCGCCCCCCCGGGGTGGTCAGACCGGCGCTTCGGTCCCCTGGGCCGCGTGCCGGGTGGCGCCCCCCAGGCCGAAGGCCCGGTGCACGGCCTGCAGGGCGGGCACCCCATCGGCCTCCGCCACCACGCAGCTGGTGCGGATCTCGCTGGTGGCGATCAGGGCGATGTTGATGCCCGCATCGGCCAGGGAGCGGAACATGCGGGCCGCCGTGCCGGCCGTGCAGGCCATCCCTGCGCCCACCGCACTGACCCGGGCGATGGCGGGTCCCTCCTCGAAACAGGCGCCCTGCCACTGCCGCAGGATCGGGGCCAGGGCTCTTTCGGCCCCTGGACGATCGTCGCGGCGGAGGGTGAAGCTCATGTCGCGGCGGCGGTCGTCGGGCCCGCCGTGGGTGCGCTCCGATTGCACGATGGCGTCGAGGCTGATGCCGGCGTCGGCCAGGGCCCGGCAGATGGCCGCGGCGGCCCCGGGCCGGTCGGGCACCCGCCGCACCGAGACCTGCACCTGATCGCGGTCGAGGGCGACCCCCCGCACGGCCGGATCGCCGACGTGGCACGGGGGCGGATCCTGGCGCAGCTGCTGCTCGGAGAGCTCGAACGCCTCCCCGGTGGCCCGCAGGGCCCGGGCCCCCTGCTGGCCGTCAACCACGCAGCTCACCTTGACCTCACTGGTGGCGATCAGCCGCAGGTTGATGCCCAGGCGGGCCATGGTGTCGAACATCCGGGCCGCCACGCCGGGGCGGCCCAGGATGCCGGCCCCGGCGATGCTCAGCTTGGCCATCCCCGCTTCGGCCGTGATCCGGGCCCCGTCCGCCCCCATGGCCGTCAGCACCTGGTGGCAGACCTGGCGGGCGGTTTCCATCTGCGTCGCCGCCAGGGTGAAGGCGATGTCGTTGCTGGTCCCCTCATGGATGGCCTGCACGATCAGGTCCACGTTCAGCCCGGCTGCCCCGAGGGCCTCGAACAGGGTCGCGGCCACGCCCGGTCGGTCGGGCACGTGGGAAAGGGCCAGCACCGCCTGGTCCTGCTCCAGTTCCGCCCCGTCCACCGGCCGGCCCAGCTCCAGCCCTTCGCTGCCGATCGGACGGGCCGGACCGCTGGTGAGCCGGGTGCCGGGGGCGTCGCTCCAGCTGGAGCGGACCGTGAGCGGCACCCCGTAGTTCCGGGCGATCTCCACGGCCCGGGGGTGGAGCACCGCCGCCCCGAGGCTCGCCAGCTCCAGCATCTCGTCGCAGCTGACGCTCTCCATCAGCTGGGCGTCGTTCACCTTGCGTGGATCGGTGGTCAGCACCCCGGGCACGTCGGTGTAGATCTCGCAGCCATCGGCGCCGAGGGCGGCGGCCAGGGCCACCGCGGAGGTGTCGGAACCGCCCCGCCCCAGGGTGGTGATCTCGGGGGTGCCGGCATGGCCGCTGCTGGTGCCCTGGAAGCCGGCCACCACCACCACCTGGCCATCCTCCAGCAGGCGGCGCAGCCGCTCGGTCCGCACCTCCAGGATCCGGGCCCGGCCGTGGGCCGATTCGGTGATGATCCCCGCCTGGGTGCCGGTCATGGATACGGCGGGCACGCCTTCGGCATGGAGGGCCATCGACAGCAGGGCGATCGACACCTGCTCACCGGTCGCCAGCAGCATGTCCATTTCCCGGCGGGGGGGATGGCTGCAGACACTGGCGGCCATGGCCGTGAGCTGGTCGGTGGTGTGCCCCATGGCCGACACGACGATCACCAGCTCATGGCCCTCCTCGCGGCTGGCGGCGATGCGGCGGGCGACCGCGCGGATCCGCTCGGTGTCGGCCACCGAGGTGCCTCCGTACTTCTGAATCAGCAGGGCCATTCCCTCGTCGCCGGCGCATCGGGCCGATTATCGGCGGGTGGGGTTCCGGGGCTGCGCCAGAGCGGCCAGCAGGAAACCGTCCCGGAAGGCGGCGCCGGGGTCGGCCCCCCGCTTGAGGGCGGCCTCCACATCCAGCAGACGGCGCAGGAGGTCCAGCAGCTGGACGGGGGTGCGGCCGCGGATCTGTTTGCGCATCACGTAGATGCGCTTGGGATTGCCGATCCCCGCCGCCTTGGCGATCACGGCCACGTCCTGTTCGCCGCTGCGCTCCAGCAGGCTCACCCACAGCCAGCCGCGGATCTGACTGGCCAGGGCCGCCACGATGCGCAGGGCGGGTTCGCCCGCCGTCAGCAGGGCGTCCACCAGGCCGATGGCCTCGGCGGCCCGCTGGGCCAGCAGGGCCTCCCCCACCGCCAGGCTGCTGGTGACCTGGCCGCCGATCAGGGCGGCCACGGCCTCGGCGGTGATCGGACCGCCATCGGGGCCGGCATGGAGGGCCAGTTTCTCCAGTTCGCTGGCCAGCCGCATCCCATCGCTGCCGATGGCCTCCGCCAGGGCCTCGGCCGCCGCCGGTGCCAGGGCCAGCCCCCGTTCCCGGGCGGCGCGCTCCACCCGTTCGATCTGGCCCGCACCGTCCCACACGGCCGGCAGGGGGAAGGCCTGCTCCTCGGCCACGGCCCGCAGCTGCTTGGTGCTGCGCAGCCGGGCATCGGGCTTGCCGTCGCTGAGCAGGAACAGGTGGCACTCGGCGGGGATCAGCGGCAGGGAGGCCTCCAGCTGGGCGGCCAGCTCGGCCGGACAGGCCTGGGCGAAGGGACTGCGCTGCAGCACCACCACCCGGGCCCCCGATCCGAAGGGGGGCGTGCGGGCCTCCTCCAGGGCCCGGACCGCCTGGCCCGGATCGCCGCCGTCCAGGCGGCTGAGGTTGATCGACGCCCAGGCCGGATCCACCAGGGCTTCGATCCGGGCCGCCAGGGCCCGGTGGCGGGCGGCTTCGTCGTCGCCCCAGAAGAGATGGATCGGCATCAGGGCAGGGGCGGGTGCGCCGGCAACGGCAGGCTGGCGAGCAGGAGGGGGTCCCGGCTGATCATCGCCGTGGCGCCCCCATGCAGGGCCGACGCCAGTTCAAGGGCGCTGTCAGGCGCTATGTCGGCCTGCGTGCCAGGCCCTTGCAGGCGTGCGGCCGACAAGGCGACCTGGGGCGTGAGGCTCACCAGGGTCCAGGCCGCCGGATCGCTGAACACGGCTTCGTAACGGGCCGCCAGGGCTTCGTCACCCTGACGCAGCGGTCCCGCCACCAGGGTCTGCAGGGTCCGCATGCTCAGCACGCCACGCCAGTGGCCGGCGGCGATCGACGCGATCAGGGGCTCCTGGTGGCGGCTGGAGGCGTCCCCGCGCAGATAGGGAATCAGCACCGTGGCGTCGATCGCCACGGCCGATCCGAGGGCCAGCGAGGCGGTGCTCCCCAGGGGCTGGAGCGAGCCGGGTCTGCCGGCAGGCGACGGAAGGGGTGACGGCCAGCAGGCGTGCCCGCTGCCCTTGAGGCTGAGCAGGGCCTGCCGCTGGGGACGGTGCCGCTGCCAGAGGGGGACCAGGGCGGCCACCGGGTGGCCATGGCGCGAGATCAGGGTCTCCTCGCCCCCACGGGCCCGTTCGAGCAGTTCGGGGAAGCGCCTCCGGGCCTCGAGCACGCCAAGGGTGTGCATGGTGGGAGGGCCGGAATCGGGATCTGTACACAAGGTACAGGTCTTGGATTCCGCTTGGGACACCCCATGCCCACCCGGAGCACGGCCAAGGCGATGATGAGGGCGCCACCCGGCGTGGCCTCCCGTAGCCTCACCGTTTCCCGTTCCGGCGTCGAAGGCCGCGCCGGGTGAGGCTCGGCGCTCGGGGCACCGCAGGCGATGGACAGCTTCGATTCTTCGCTCGACCACCCGATTTTCCGGGAAAGCGTGCGGCGCATCCGCGGCTGGCTCGGAGACACCGGTCTGGTGGGGGTCGAGCAGGAGCTGCTGGAGCGCCTGGTGCACAGCAGCGGCGATCTGGGCCTGGCGCCGGATCTGCGCATCGGGCCGGGGGCCTGCCAGGCGGGCATGGCGGCCCTGGCGGCCGGCGCGCCGATCCTCACCGACACCGCCATGGCGGCCGCCGCCGTCGCTCCCATGGCTCGCCGCACCTTCGCCAATCCGGTGCATTCGGTGCTGGCGTGGGCGCCTGCCGTCGCTCCGCCCGGCGGCACCCGGGCGGCGGCGGGGATGGCGCGCGCCCTGGGGGAGCATCCCGGCGCAGTGGTGCTGGTGGGGAGCGCTCCTACGGCCCTGGAGCGGCTGCTGGAGCTGACGGCCGCCGGGACCATCCCCGCCCCGGCGCTGGTGATCGGCATGCCGGTGGGGTTCGTGGGGGTGGCGGAGAGCAAGCGCCATCTGGCGGCCAGCGCTCTGGTGCAGATCCGGCTGGAGGGCAGCAAGGGAGGTGCCGGTTTGGTGGCCGCGGCGGCCAATGCCCTGCTGCGCAGGGCCTGGCTGGATCAGGCGGCCCGGGAGCCGCCCTGAAGCCCCACCGCCACGTGGCTGTTGGCCTCGATCCGGCCCAGCACCTGGCGGGCCCGCAGCACAACCGAGGCGGGCACCCCCGCCAGCCGGGCCGCCTCGATGCCGTAGCTGCGGCTGGCGCCCCCCCGGCAGACCCGGTGCAGGAACACCAGGTCGTTGCCCGTCTCCTCCACCAGCACCTGGGCGTTGCCCACGTTGGGCAGCAGCTCGGCCAGTTCGTTGAGCTCGTGGTAGTGGGTGGCGAAGATGGTGCGGGCGCCGATGCCGTCGGCCAGGTGTTCCGCCACGGCCCAGGCGATCGAGAGGCCATCGAAGGTGGCGGTGCCCCGGCCGATCTCGTCGAGGAGCACCAGGGAACGGGGGCTGGCGTGGTGAAGGATGTTGGCGGTCTCGGCCATCTCCACCATGAAGGTGGACTGGCCGCTGGCCAGGTCGTCCACGGCGCCCACGCGGGTGAAGATGCGATCGGCGATGCCCAGCCGGGCGACGCGGGCGGGGATCCAGCTGCCGATCTGGGCCATCAGCTGCAGCAGGCCGCTCTGGCGCAGGTAGCAGCTTTTGCCGCTGGCGTTCGGGCCGGTGAGCACCAGCAGGTCAGGGGCCGGCGCCCCGTCGGGGCCGGTGGTCGCCAGGTGCAGGTCGTTGGCGGTAAAGCGGGTGTCCACCAGCAGCTGCTCCACCACCGGGTGCCGCCCCGCCTCGATCACCAGTTCGCGTCCCTCGCTGAGCTCGGGCCGGCAGTAGCCGCCGGTGGCCGCCACCTCCGCCAGGGAGGCGAGGGCATCCAGTTCCGCCACCCGCCGGGCGGCCGCCCGGATCGGTCCGGCGGCTTCCCCCACCAGGCGGCGCAGGTCGCAGAAGAGGTCGTATTCCCGCTGGCAGGCCCGGGCCCGCAGCTGCAGGATCCGCCCTTCACGGCCCTTGAGCTCCGGGGTCACGAAGCGCTCCTCGTTGGCCAGGGTCTGGCGGCGGATCCAGTGGTCGGGCACCTGGGCGGCCCGGGCGCGGCTCACCGCCAGGAAATAGCCGAAGGTCCGGTGGTACTGGAGGCGCAGGTTGGGGTTGCCGCTCGCCCGCCGTTCGATCGCCTCCTGCCGGGCCAGCCACTGCTCCTGGTCGTCGAGCTGGTTGCGCAGGCCATCGAGCACCGGATCGACCCCGTCGTGCAGCAGGCCGCCGTCGCTGAGCGACAGGGGCGGGGTCTCCACCAGCCGGTGGCGCACCTGTTCGGCCACGGCCGCCAGGTCGGGCCAGGGGCCCTGCAGAGCCTGCAGGAGGGCGCTGCGGCAGGAGGTCACCAGGGCCGCCAGCCGGGGCAGCCGCTCGAGGCCGTCGGCCAGGGCCACCAGGTCGCGGGCGGAGGCGCTGCCGGCCCCGGCCCGGCCCGCCAGCCGCTCCAGATCCCCCATGGGCCGCAGCAGCCGGCGCAGGCCCAGCCGCAGGGACCGCTGGGCCACCAGCTCGCTCACCGCCTCCTGGCGCTCCAGGATCGCCGCGCGGTCCACCAGGGGGGCCTCGATCCAGCGCCGCAGGCAGCGGCCGCCCATGGCGGTGGCGGTGCGGTCGAGGGCCCACAGCAGCGATCCCTGCAGGGCCCCGCCCAGCTGGGTGCGGGTGAGTTCCAGGTTGCGGCGGGTCTGGGCGTCGAGCACCAGCTGGTCGCCGGCGTGCCACAGCCGGGGCATCTCCAGGGGGATCGCCGTGCCGCCGGCAGCCTGGGCCGATGGAGCCGCCTCCGGCGCCGGCTGGGTGGTGTCCAGATAGGCCAGCAGGCCCCCGGCGGCCCGCAGCGCCAGGGGGGCCTCCCCCAGCCCCAGGCCGTCGAGGCTGGCCAACCGGAAGCGACGGCGCAGCAGGGCGCCGGCCTCGGGGGTCTCGAAGGGGGTGCGGGCCAGGGGCGTTAGCCGCAGGCCCTCGGGGCACCAGGCGGGGGCCTCCCCCGTGCCGGCGGGCCACACCACCTCGGCCGGTTCCAGCTGCAGCAGCTCTTGGTGAAGGGCGCCGCTGCCGCGGCGTTCGGTCACCCGGAACTCCCCGGTGCTCACATCGGCGACGGCCAGGCCCCAGTGGCTGGCGTCGCTGCCATCCCCTTCCAGCACCACGGCGCAGAGCCAGTTGTTGCGGCGGGCGGTCAGCATCCCCTCCTCGAGCACCGTGCCGGGGGTCAGCACCCGGGTGATGCCGCGGCGCAGCAGGGCCCCCTTGGCGGGGGTGGCCTCCAGCTGGTCGCACAGGGCCACGCTGAGGCCCCGGCGCACCAGGTCGGCGCAGTAGCGCTCGGCGGCGTGGTGGGGGATGCCCGCCATCGGCACCCGGCCGATGCCCTTGCCGGCGTCCTTGCCGGTGAGGGTGAGCTCCAGCAGGCGCGAGAGCAGGATCGCGTCCTCGAAGAAGAATTCGTAGAAGTCGCCCAGCCGGTAGAGCAGCACCCGGTCCGGATGGGCCGCCTTCAGCTCCACGTAGTGGCGCAGCACCGGGGTGAGCGCGGCGGGGTCCACCAGGGAATGGTGGTGCCAGCGGGGCAGGTCCGTCTCGCCCCCGTCGCCGCCGCCAGGTTCGATCGCTGGCTCCAGCAGGCCTTCCGACTCCTTTGGCTCCGTATCCGGGTCCGTTCCGGTTGCGCTGCTGCCGCTCGGTCTTCTGGGCCGTGGTCGGGAGCAGGCATCGGCCCTGAGGGCTGCGGCGGTGAGGTCCGCTTCCGTAGGCCCGGCCGGGTCCGTCGCTCCGGCTGCCGGGACGATCGGCGCGGCGGCGAACAGGTCGATTTGAACCCCGAGATCGGCCACCAGGGACAGCTGCTGTTCCGCCGAGGCCGCCGCGCGCCCGGTCATGGCACTAGGGATGGGGCCTTCCATCCTAGGGGGGCTCTATCGGTGGCGGCATAGGTCGCTCCCAGAGCGCTGGTATCAGCGACACAACCGATCGTCCTCCCTCTCGAAGCTGTTGGGAGCCGGTGGCCATCTCCGATGGGGTGTCGGCGTCTCAATGGGGATCAGAACGATCCGATCGGTGAGACAGATCGGCAGCATCCCACACCTGCCTTCCATGGCTTGTCAAGGAGGACGGCGGTCGTGGTCGAACATCGACCCTCTGCCAGGTGGACCTCGCCGATGGTTGCTTGAATCATTTCTGTTTCACCATGATTCTTGCTGGCAGGATCATCCTGCAGGCAAAGGCTTGGCCTGGATCGTCGTAGGTCATTGGTGATGCTGGCTTCTGTTTGTCGGCAAGACAGTCTTTCAGTGTGGGAAGAAAGCGCACCGGGTAGGTGGCTGCGAAACTGAAAGTGCCGGTTCGATCATGTTCGTGGGCGGTGATGACTAGCGGATAAATGAAGTTCAGGGTGAAGGAGATCACCAATCCCGTCAGAATTGAGCATGCGAGCCAGCGCATTCTTGAACTTCCACTGGCCAGCCAGGCAATGCTTGCGTAAGCCGGCAGCACCAGCTGGGCGATGTAGTAGCGCAGTTCATGGCTTTGGGGCAGGAATCCAGAGAGTAAAAGATAGGGAGCGAGAGCCAGTACCAGGAAGCCTTGTGGTGAGATCTGCCCCCCGCTGCCCGAAGCGTTGCGCCAGGCCTGGCAGGCAGAGATGGAGAACAGGCCGATGACGACGAAGTAGATGGGTCCGAAGCTGCCGCCGGAACGAATCAGGGTGCGCATCTCGCGCGGATCGAGCAGGCCTCCATACTGAATCTGGCTTCTGGCCTGGTCGATGGTGTAGGAGGGCACAACACCTCTGGCGATCCAGTCGAGTTCCGTCGTGGAGGTGAGGTGATTGGCCAGAGGCTTCAGTGGCCCGAGAAAGGCCGTGTATTCCTGAGACGCTGAATAAGTCGCTTCGGGTCCGGGGAATGGTCCTGCCGCAATCGGATAGAGGGGATTGCCGTGATGGATCAGATTGCCCAATGGGTGGACGAGGAGCAGTCCCCCAATGATCAGCATCCACAGCAGGACGGCCTTCAGGGAGGCTTGCTGTGCAAGGGTCTTCTCTGCTCTATTTCGCTTTAGGAGCAGGAAGATTGCGATGAAGCCGACCCCCACCAGCCAGGCAAGGATCGCCTGGATCAGTCCCTGGTATTTGGTGAGAGAAGCGGCCAGCAGGCATGGAGCCGCGATCAGAAAGGCTTCCTTGCTGGATTGCTGAACGTACCAGTGATGCAGTGCTGTGCTGAGAGCGATCAGGCCGGCACTCAGCATCATGGCGGAGAAGAAGTCCTGGTAGGCAGAATGGAAGCCGAACAGGGCAATCGGGAAAAGGAAGGCGCTGGCCACTCCCACCGTCCAGGCCGTGCCCAGGCATCGTCGTCCAGCCCAGGTATACATCGCGAGGCCCACGAGGTTGGGCATCAGCAGCAGTCGGGGCATTCCCAAAGCCAGGCCGGGAGCCAGTGCCCAGCGCCATAATGGTGGAAACCCTTCATAGCGCCTCTGCATAAAGTCAGAGAGCTGGACTCGCTCAGGCGCGGTATACGTGCCGCCAAGGCTGCGAAGGGGCCATGATAGGCAAGGACGTCGTAGATGAAGGCATCAAAGTAGATGAAGCTCATCAGAAGCGCGCCCAGTACGATCAGCCCAATGGCCTTGCCCTCTGGAGTGGACATCGCTCCGAAAGAGATCTCCAGTCGCTTCTGACGAACTTGCGTCGGCATCTCTGATGCGGCTTTATCCCCAACCCTACGTCTTCCATCCCCACAAAGTGTGAAGGACCTGCCGCACTCACAGGGCGTTGGGTTTTCCCATGATAAATTACTGGCGCAACAATCTGCTGCTGTCTTGCCATGCAGATCCTCAACACGCTGACTGTTCTGGCTCTGGTGGTGATGTCCTTCGTCCTGATCGTGGCGGTCCCGGTGCTCTACGCCAGCAGCGAGGACAGCGGCCGCTCCAACCGGCTGATCCTGCTCGGGGGGCTGGTCTGGGTGGCCCTGGTGCTGCTCAACTGGGGCATGAGCTTCTTCGTGGTCTGACCCCTTGACGGTTTTCGAAGGTCGCTTCACCGACGTGGCGAGTCTGCGCTTCGCGTTGGTGGTGGCCCGGTTCAATGATCTGGTGACCGGCAAGCTGCTGAGCGGCTGCCTGGATTCCCTGTCTCGCCACGGCATCGACGTCACCCCCGAGAGCTCCCAGCTGGATGTGGCCTGGGTGCCGGGCAGCTTCGAGATCCCCCTGGTGGCCCAGCGGCTCGCCGCCAGCGGCCGCTACCAGGTGGTGATCACCCTGGGGGCGGTGATCCGGGGCGACACCCCCCACTTCGACGTGGTGGTGGCCGAGGTGAGCAAGGGCGTGGCCGCCGTGGCCCGCGACACGGGCATCCCCGTGATCTTCGGGGTGCTGACCACCGACACCCTGCAGCAGGCCCTGGAGCGGGCCGGCATCAAGAGCAACCTGGGCTGGAGCTACGGCCTGCAGGCGCTGGAGATGGGCAGCCTGATGGCGTCGCTGCCCTCCCGCCCATGAACCGGCGCGGCATCATCCTGGCCGGCGGCAGCGGCACCCGGCTCTCCCCCCTCACCACCGCGGTCAGCAAGCAGCTGATGCCGGTGTACGACAAGCCGATGATCTACTACCCGCTCAGCACCCTGATGCTGGCGGGGATCCGCGAGGTGCTGGTGATCACCACCCCCACCGACCGGCCCTCCTTCGAGCGGCTGCTGGGGGATGGGGCGGGCTGGGGCATGGAGATCCGCTACGCGGAGCAGCCCAGCCCCGACGGGCTGGCCCAGGCCTTCCTGATCGGCGCCGATTTCCTCGGCGGGGCCCCGGCGGCCCTGGTGCTGGGCGACAACCTGTTCCATGGCCACGACCTGATTCCCCAGCTGCAGGGGGCCAACGGCGACCGGCCCGGTGCCACGGTGTTCACCTATCCGGTGCGCGACCCCGAGCGCTATGGGGTGGTGGAGTTCAGCGGCGACGGCCGGGTGCTGAGCATCGAGGAGAAGCCGGAACAGCCCCGCAGCCGCTACGCCGTCACCGGGCTGTACTTCTACGACCACACGGTGGTGGAGCGGGCCCGCCAGGTGCGCCCTTCGCCGCGGGGCGAGCTGGAGATCACCGATCTCAACCAGCTCTACCTCGATGACGGCCTGCTGCGGGTGGAGCTGATGGGCCGCGGCATGGCCTGGCTCGACACCGGCACTCCGGACTCCCTGCACGAGGCCGCCAGCTACATCCGCACCCTGGAGAAACGCCAGGGGCTCAAGGTGGGCTGCCCCGAGGAGGTGGCCTGGCGGCTGGGCTGGATCGACGATGTCCAGCTGGAGCGGCTGGCGTTGCCCGTCAGGAAATCCGGCTACGGCGACTACCTGCTGCGCCTGCTGCAGGAAGCCGCCAGCGACCACAAGGCCCTGGAGCCCCAACGATGAACGTGCAGTTCCTGGCCATCGAAGGCCCCCTGCTGCTCACCCCGGCGGTGTATGCCGACGACCGGGGCTGGTTCAGTGAGAGCTGGAACCGGCGCCGCTTCTCCGAGGCTCTGGGGGTGAGCGAGGCGGAGGCTCCCGACTTCGTGCAGGACAACCACTCCCGCTCCGTCCAGGGGGTGCTGCGGGGACTGCATTTCCAGCGGCAGCCCCATCCCCAGGGCAAGCTCGTGCGCTGCACGCTGGGGGAGGTGTACGACGTGGCCGTGGACCTGCGCCAGGACTCGGCCACCCTGGGCCAGTGGGTGGGAGTGCGGCTCAGTGCCGACAACCACCAGCAGCTCTGGGTGCCGGTGGGCTTCGCCCACGGCTTCCTGACCCTGAGCGCGGTGGCCGAGGTGCAGTACAAGACCGCCGGCTACTGGAGCCGGGAGTGCGAGCGCTCCCTCGCCTGGAACGACACGGCCCTCGCCATCGCCTGGCCCCTGGAGGAGCTGCCGGCTCCCCACCAGCCCCTGCTGGCCCCCAAGGACGCCGAAGCACCTGGCCTGGAAGCCCTTGCGGCGGCAGGGGATCTCTTCTCTCCTCACCCTGCCCCTGCCCACAACGTGTGACGGATGGCGCTGGCTCCAGGCTCGGCCCCAACGTCCATGGCAGGATCACCCACGCTGCCTGATCCGGCCTCGAGCCTCCCTGCCCATGCAGATCCTCAACACCCTCACCGTTCTGGCCCTGGTGGTGCTGTCCTTCGCCCTGATCGTGGCGGTGCCGGTGCTCTATGCGAGCAGCGAGGACAGCGGCCGCTCCAACCGCCTGATCCTGCTGGGTGGAGCGGCCTGGGTGGCCCTGGTGCTGGTGAACTGGGGGATGAGCTATCTCGTGGTCTGAAAGTGTTGACGGTTTTCGAAGGGCGCTTCACCGATATGGCCGATCTGCGTACCGCCGTGGTGGTGGCCCAGGTAAGCCAGGGCTTCACCGCCGTGGACCGCGCACGTGCATCCCTGTGATCTTTGACGTGCTCACCACCGACAGCCTTGAGCGGGCCGGCATCAAGAGCAACCTGGCCTGGAGCCATGGCCGCAAGCCCTCGAGATGGGCAGCCTGATGAAGGTCCTGGCCGGGTGACCCCCCTCGGGCCTCAGCGAGGCGCGCTACGGCATCCCCCCGGCGCATGCTCTGGGGCCATATCCAGCCCCGGCGGAGGGTCCAGTTGGCCTTGCTGGTGTCTCTGATGCTGCTGAGCAGCTTTGCCGAGCTGCTCACGATCGCCAGCCTGGTGCCCTTCCTGGTGGCCCTCTCCGATCCGGCCGGTCTCTGGTGCCAGCCCTGGGTGCGGAGCGCGGCCGAGGCCCTGGGCTTCAGCGGCCCCCAGCAGCTGATCCTGCCGATCACTCTGCTGCTGATGGCGGCGAGCGTGGTGAGCGCGGCGATCCGGGCCGCCAACCTCTTGGTGAATGCTCGCCTCTCCGCCCTGATCGGCAGCGACTTGGCGGTGGAGGGCTGCGCCGCACCCTGGAGCAGCCCAACGTGGTGCACCTGGGACGCAACAGCAGCGAGGTGATCCCGCGGCTGGGGTATCTGGGGGCGATCAGCCGGGGTGTCCTGGCCCCGTTGCTGCAGGGCCTCTCGGGCCTGATCGTGGCGGCGGTGCTGGTGGCGGGGCTCCTGGCCTACCAGCCGACCCTGGTCCTGGGGCTTGAGGCCGTGTTCCTGGCCACCTATGGGGCCATGGCCCGGCTGAATCGCCGCCGCCTTCACCGCATCAGCGTGCTTTCGGACCACTACAGCCAGCGCTCGCTCAAGGCCCAGCAGGAGGGCCTCGTTGCCATCCGCGATGTGTTGCTGGATGGCTGCCAGCCGTTATATGTGGACACCTACCGCCGCGCCCAGCGTCCCCTGATGCTGCTGCAGGCCGAAGCCGACACCGTGGCCGGCCTTCCCCGTTTTGCCCTGGAGGCGGCGAGCATGGTGGCGATCGCCGGATCGGTGCTGTGGCTTCTGCCCCGCGGCTGGGTGGTGGCGGCCCTGCCGGCGGTGCAGTACATGTATGGGGCCTCCACCTATCTGGGGGCCTACCGCGATGCACTGGCCGGCGGGCTTGAACTCGTGGAGCAGGGAACCCCCCTCCGGGTGTTTGCGCAACCGGCCTCCCCCGTGGCTCAACCCGAAGTCCTGCCGTTTGAGAAGGGACTGAAGTTCCGGCAGGTGGAGTTCTGCCATCAGGGCGGCGTTGCCGTTCTCCAAGGCATCGATCTGAGCATCCGCCCCGGCGCGTGGATCAGCCTGGTGGGGGCCACCGGCAGTGGCAAGAGCACCCTGCTGGATCTGCTGATGGGGCTGCTGTCCCCGAGCCTGGGGCAGATCTGCGTGGATGGGTTACCCCTGGAGGAGCCGGCGGGTTCGATCGACCGGCGTTCGGCCTGGCAGCGTCATCTGGCCCATGTGCCCCAGACCATCTTTCTGGCCGATGCCTCGATCGCCGCGAACATCGCCTTCTGCCTTCCCCCCGAGCAGGTCGATCTGGAACGGTTGGACTGGGCGGCGGCCTCGGCCCAGGCGAAGGACTTCATCTCGAAGCCGCCCCAGGGATTCGATACCCCGGTTGGGGAGCAGGGGGTGCGGCTCAGCGGCGGCCAGCGCTAGCGGCTCAGGATTGCCAGAGCCCTCTACAAGCAGGCCGATGTGCTGATTCTCGATGAGGCCACCAGCGCCCTCGACACCATTACCGAGCAGGCTGCGATCGATTCGCTCTGGCAGCACGGCCACAGCCATACCGTGGTAATGGTGACTCGTCGCCTGAGCACGCTGCAGCGTTGTCACAGGATCATCGAGCTTCAGGGAGGCCAGATCCATGGCATCGGGACCTATGCCGAACTGCAGGCCACAAGCCCCGGATTCCGACGAATGGCAGGGGCCTCCCAGGCTGGAGAATCGATCCCTGTGGAGGGCTGATCGGCGATGAGAACGCAGCTTGATGCATGCCGCATTGCCACCGGGGCCAGTCTGCGTGAAGGCATCAACGCCATCGACAGGGGTGGGGTGCGGATCGCCCTGATGGTGGATGGCGAGGGGCGCCTGGTCGGCACCCTCACCGATGGGGATATCCGTAGCTGCTCATGAGTCCTCTCGCCGGGACCATACCGCGCCAGCCAAGTGGAGAAATACTCCAGGCTCCGCTTAAGGTTCTGTCGCAAAGTGCGTTTCGGCTGCAAACCCGTGGCCTGTTTAAATCGGGCATAACTGGAATTATATCACCCAATATTGATCTTTTGGCGCTTCTCTGGAAACGGAATGATCAACAACTCCTGAGCCATGAAGCTCAATCATTCAGCCGTGACAAATCGGCCAGTGAAATCACCTCAGTGCAACCCAGTTGTAGGGCTCCTGCGGAAGATCCATCTGCACACCAGCGATCAGCAGGGTATCCACCACATCCTCCACGTCATTGAAATCCCGTGACGTGGACCCCAGAAACCAGTCCAGGGTGAATGAAAGTCCCCAGCCGGCCAGACTGGGTTGGGGAATCTATCATGAAACGCACCAAGCAGGTAGGCGAGCAGATCATCCGCAATTCTTGCCCCAGTTTGCGTCAGATCACAACCTTTCGGAGTGCTAATAATTGGCAGGCAGAGAGGATGGTCGCCATACAACTGAGGCAACAATCCTGTCAATTATCGCCATTCATTAAGGCACGCGTTTAGGATCGGTTGTCTAATATATTCAGTTGAAGGTGCGAAGCCACTTCTCGGCAAGCTCTTACCATGCTAGCATTGCTGGGCACTCAAGGGTCAGTCCGTAACAATATTCGACCCCAGCAGTCCATGTCGCCCACTTCATTGATCCGATTCCTCGATCCATCTTGACAGCCAAAGCCTTTTACGGACTCCCTCCCCAGGTGGAGTTTTGCAGCCGTTGCGTTATCTCGAATCAACGACCAAGTTCCACTGTTGAATTTGGGAGTGGGAAGAGCGACAAAAAAATAACCATCTCATTCCAGGATGGCGTTTGCTCGGCTTGTACTTTTGCGTTACAGAAAAATATCAACATCGATTGGGAAGAGCGTGAAGATCGCCTCAGAGATCTGCTGGCCCGCTTCAAGCGCGATGATGGCAAATATGACGTGATTGTTCCCGGAAGCGGAGGCAAAGACAGTGCCTACACAGCACATATCTTGAAATACAAGTATGGGATGAACCCACTGACCGTCACATGGGCCCCGCATATGTACACGGAAATCGGCTGGAAGAATTTCACTAATTGGATGCATCTTGGTGGTCTTGACAACATTCTCTACACACCGAATGGCAAACTGCATCGCTTGCTGACACGCCTGGCTTTTTTAAACTTGCTACATCCCTTTCAGCCGTTTATTATTGGCCAGAGAATTATTGGCCCCGCCATGGCCTCTCGTTATGGCGTCAAGCTCGTGATGTATGGAGAAAATCAGGCTGAATACGGCAATGACGTGGAGGAGAACAAATCTCCCACCATGGATCCAGCCTTCTATTCCACTGTCGATCATCTGGACATGATGTTCGGGGGTGTACCCATGCGCGAGATCATTTCAAACTACGGCTACACCCTGGGTGATTTTGCTCCCTACCTGCCACCTCGCCTGGAGGAGCTACAGGACAATGGTGTGGAAGTGCATTACCTTGGCTATTACCTCAAATGGGATCCGCAAGAATGCTATTATTATGCTGCTGAACATACGGGATTTCAGCCCAATCCCGTCAGGACCGAAGGCACCTATTCCAAATACAGCAGCATTGATGACAAGATCGATCCATTTCACTACTATACAACATTAATTAAATTTGGCCTTGGGCGTGCTTCATATGATGCTGCCCAAGAAATCCGTAACGGTAAAATCACACGAGAAGAAGGAGTAAATCTCGTTAGGAAGTTTGATACGGAATTTCCTGGGAAGTATTTTCGGGAATTCCTTGAATACATCGGCATCAACGAAGTAGAGTTCCAAGAGACCCTAGACCGCTACCGCTCCCCGCACCTTTGGCACAAGCCAGATGGTGAGTGGAAGCTGAGGCACCAGATCAGTTAACGCACACCACCATGACCGAATTTCGCATCCTCGATCGCAGCATCGGCGCCAAGCATCCGCCACTTGTAATCGCGGAAATAGGAATTAATCACGAAGGCGATCTGGAGAAAGCGATTTGCATGGTCGACGATGCCGCCTCTTCAGGCTGTGAATGCGTGAAATTTCAATACCACGTGGTTGAGGATGAGATGATTCCAAATGATGTCGTTCCAGGCAACGCCAGTGAGAGTATTTGGGAGATCATGAAGCGTTGTGCCTTATCACCGAAGGAAGAACAGCAACTCAAAGCCTACGTAGAGTCCAAAGGATTGCTTTACTTGAGCACACCTTTCTCCAGGGCTGCCGCCAATGAACTTGAAGCTCTTGGCGTGGCTTGGTACAAGATAGGCTCTGGAGAATGTAATAATTACCCGCTGATACGCCATATCGCATCATTCGGCAAGCCTATCGTCTTGTCAACAGGAATGAATGATCTCGAAAGTATCCGCCCCGCGGTAGAGACCTTTCGAACGGCAGGGATTCCCTTTGCACTGATGCATTGTACGTCGATGTATCCAACACCCTATGATAAGGTCCGTCTTGGGGCCCTGGCTCAACTCGCCGATGAGTTCCCTGATGCCGTGCTTGGACTGTCGGATCATTCCCTCGGAATTTATACATGTCTGGCCTCCGTTCCTTTGGGGGCATCTATCCTCGAAAAGCATTTCACCTCGAGCTATGAATGGCCTGGTCCAGATATCCCCATTTCGATTGATCCTCCACAGCTGTCAGAATTGGTTAAGGGTAGCCGAGCGATTTATGCAGCCCTAGGAGGAAGGAAAACAATTCTCACTGAGGAGCAGCCCACTATCGACTTTGCCTATGCTTCTGTGGTGACCACACGGCGCATCAATGCTGGGGAGGCATTTACTTCTGGAAACATTTGGGTGAAGCGACCAGGAACTGGTGAGATCAAAGCTGTTAACTATGAGAGCTTATTTGGGCGAACCGCTAGTCGTGATCTACCCGAGAATGTGCAAGTGGGTTGGGCAGACGTCAATCAAGCTAACATGTCCTGATGAGCGGCCAGCGCAACATACTACGTGTCCTGCATGTAGCAAGCTTCGCAGGCAATATTGGTGACTTAGCCAATCATGCCGGGGCTCGACGCATTCTAGGTGAACAGCTGAGCTATCAGCTGGATTTCACGGAATTAGAAATGCGTGAGTTCTATTGGAACCAACGCAAGTTTGACGAAGACTTTGTAAGCTATGCCAATAGGTTTGATTTATTAATGATTGGCGGCGGGAATTATCTGGAGTTATGGGTAGACCATTCCGCCACTGGGACCTCTATTGATATCAAGCCTGGGCAACTTTCCCAGCTCACAGTGCCTACCATCTTTTTTGCTTTGGGTGTAGACACGGGGCAAGGCTACAGTGAGAGGTCGGCCAGCCGGTTTTCAGCTTTCATCACGACGGTATTGAGTCGCCACGATATGTTCATTTGCGTTCGTAATGATGGATCGCAGCGGGCACTGTGCCAAGTTCTCGGCAGGGAAATGGCGTCCATGATCCCATCCATTCCTGATGGAGGCTTCTTCGCTGATGAGGCAGGTTGTGTTGCTGAGCGACCGGCAACTGATCGCATCGGAATTAACCTGGCCGGGGATATGCTTGAACGTCGCTTCAACCGCAATTTAAGCAAAGATGGGTTTCTTAAGGAGCTTGCCGTAGCCTGTACAGAACTCATGGCGACAAAGCCGAAGCTTCATATTGATCTGATGCCGCATATCTGGAGAGACTGTTCACTGATTGCGGAGTTACTTGCGCTGATACCAGACCCCTTTTTGAGGCGTAGGGTAGCTATCGGTAAGCTTGAGCCAAATCAAGTTGGGCTCAAAGACTTTCTGGATTCTTACCGTCGTCTTGACCTGGTCCTGGGCATGCGCTTTCACGCCAACGTCTGCCCTATAGGCATGGGAATCCCTTCTCGTGGGCTGTTGAATTACCCACAGATTGAGCTCCTTTATGAGGAGCTAGGATTTGATGAACGCATCATTGATGTGCGCGAACCTGGATTCGGTAGTCGCCTTGTCGAATCGTCGCTCACAGACCTTGATGATCTGGCTGCTCAGCGAAGAGGAGTTGTGGAGTGCATGGCTCAACTCTATAAGCAGGCAAGTCGTACCCTGAAGACCCTGAATGATTGGCTGGATCAGAATAGATGATGTCATTAAAGCTGCTTTTTTTCACGCCCCATGCTGCTCTCTGGCCCCATACAGCGCCAGAAGCTTATTTGGCCCGGGCCTTGGCTGCAACTGGCCATCGCATCCAATATCTCACATGTGGTCGGGCACAAAGCTATTGTGCGCCGATGAGTGCCCACGGCTTGGTACCAGGGTGCGCGTCGGATCAGTCGGCCTCCATCTGTGCGCAATGCATATCCAGTGTGGAAGCGATCGCGCGGGTCTACCGATTTCCTGTCGATGCGCTCTCCCACTACTTGGATGAACGTGATTGTCGGAAAATTGATGAGATGGCTGCCCATGCGGTTGCCAGCAGATCGTTGGATACTGTGCTTTTGGGGGTGAAAGTAGGTCGATTAGCCTTGTATGAACTGACACTGTTTCACAAAAAGATGTCCACGAATCTAACAGAACAACAGTGGGACGATTATGCCGTCTATCTTGCCAATGCATTGCGCAGCTTGCAAGGATTTGCGCGCTATCTTGATGCTAACCCGGCAGATGCTATCTTAACGTTTAGCCCACAATATTCCAACATTAATCCTTGTACTCAGTACGCCATTGGTAATGGCTTCAAGGTTCTGTTTCTTGAAAGCGGCAATAATCTGTCCCATCGTCTGGGTACCTTGAGAATTTGGGACTGGGGAGTTCACCGACTGGTCAACCCCGCATTACGGTACTGGGATAACAGCAGGCTTCATCCAGTCTCTTCATATGCAGCCAAAAAGATTGTCGGCCATTTTGAACAGCTGCTTTCGGGCCAGCACTTTGCCGTTTATTCAGCTCCTAGTGGCGGCAGATGCGATCTACGTTCACGCTGGGGTATTAAACCAGAACAAAAAATACTGCTGATGACGCTATCGAGTTACGATGAGGCCTATGCTGCTTTGCTCATCGATGCCTTTCCCGAAAGTAAGGTGTTCAGTGATGTGTTTCGCACCCAAGCAGAGTGGGTTCAGGCAACGTTGTCATGGATAACGAACAGACCGGAGCTCTTCCTTGTGATTCGGATCCATCCTCGCGATTTTCCTAACAAGCGCGAGGCCATGCGCTCTGATCAATCCTTTCTACTTGAACAACAACTTAGCTATGTCCCAAGCAACGCTCATGTCAATTGGCCCAATGAAACAATCTCTCTCTATCAGATTCTCGAGAGCACTTCCGTTGTGCTGACTGGTTGGTCTGTGACTGGTGTGGAGGCACTTGCATTGGGCATTCCAGTGGTTACCTATGACGCAAATTTGCCAAGCTACCCTCGGGACATTCACTATACAGGGCGCACTGAGGAGGAATACTTTGTCAACATTGATAAAGCCTTGTCAGATGGATGGCGCTTGGAAAACTCAATCCATGGTTTTCGATGGATGGCCTATAACTTTGTAACATGCACAGCCACAGTATCCAATCATTTTGGCAGATATGAGCTAAGATCACTCAATCTTTTTGATAGACTCTGGAAAAGAATTTGGATGCGAATAAAAACGAAGCTGCAAGCTGTAACTTATCCTTTAGACCTACTGCGATGGCGCGATGCTGTTGATGCGAGTGCGTTAGTTTCGCGGATGCTAACACAGGGCTATGACGCGATCCCCCCGGCACTGTCCTTACATGATCAACGAAAAGACCTCGACAATGAAGTGTCAGTTGTGCTCACATCACTAGCTCGCCTGCATCGTCTACTTCCACAGCACACAGAGAATGCAAACGATATTCCTGGACTGTCTCATAATATTCAACATGCCCTGATTCGGAATGGGAGAAAATGACCAAGAAAATCTTGTTCCTGACTGGCACTCGTGCGGACTTTGGCAAACTGAAGCCGCTGATCCAAGCAGTTGAATCCTCTGATGCATTTGATGTCGCCATCTTCATCACAGGAATGCATACTCTGTCTCGCTATGGCTACACCCTTGATGAAGTGTATAGGGTGCTTCCCGAACACAGGCTACGCGATGGCACCCGCAGTGTTTACGTCTACCATAATCAAGTGCTGGGAGAGCCGATGGAGCGGGTGCTGGCTTCAACAATTGACGGGCTTTCAAAGTACCTAAGTGAATTCCGGCCTGATCTCCTTGTTGTCCATGGTGATCGTGTTGAGGCCTTGGCTGGGGCTATTGTTGGTGCATTAAAGAATATCCTAGTCGCCCATGTTGAAGGTGGTGAAGTCTCGGGGACAATTGATGAACTCATCCGGCATGCTGTTACAAAGATGTCGCATGTTCATTTTGTCGCAAACGAGGAGGCTCTACGGCGCTTGATACAGTTAGGTGAGAGGCCAGAATCCATCCATGTGATCGGTTCGCCAGATATTGATCTTATGATGTCACCCATGCTTCCTGGAATAGAGGAGGTGAAAAACTATTACGATATCCCCTTTTCTGATTATGGAGTGATCATGTTTCATCCAGTCACCACTGATCTCTTAGACACGGAGCAGACAGCGCAAGCCATCGCGCAGGCAGTTTTGGAGAGTGGACGAGCGCATGTGGTGATCTACCCAAATAACGATGAAGGTTGTGAACTTATCTTTGAGGCGTGGAAACGGCTCAATAACAATAAGCAGATCAAGATCTTGCCATCGATGCGCGTAGAATATTTCCTGGTACTTCTTCGCAATGCGAAGTACCTCCTCGGCAATTCCAGTGCCGGTATACGTGAATGTCCGGTCTATGGTGTGCCAGCGATCAATGTTTCCTCGCGGCAAAATGGTCGCGCCAATTCTCCCTGCATTGTGAATGTAGTAGGCCATCTGCATGAAATCCGCGCGGCGATGGATGCCTGTTGGTTGAATACTGCTCGACACATCCCTGACCTGTCGTTCGGAACCGGAAACAGTGCCAGTCAGTTCCTTGCCGCCCTAAATGATAACAGTCTTTGGAAGATTTCAACACAAAAGCAATTCAATGATCTTTGATCCATGCAAAGGCTCATTGCTCGACTGGATATCAAAAATGGAGTCGTCATCAAGGGGATCCATCTTGAGGGTCAGCGTCGCATTGGTGATCCAGTCGAATTAGCGAGGAAATATTACACACAGTCTGCAGATGAAATTCTGCTGATGGATTCTGTGGCTAGTCTGTATGGTCGCAGCAATTTATTCCATATGATTTCCAAGGCCTGCAAAACTGTTTTTGTACCCATTACCATGGGCGGAGGCATTCGTACGATGGCTGATGTTGAGGAGGCATTGGATGCAGGAGCAGACAAAGTTGCTGTCAATACAGCCTTGTTGAATAGGCCACAGTTTATCCATGAAATCAGTTCTGTCTACGGAAGTCAGTGTCTTGTTGCCTCAATCGAAGCGAAACGCATGGGAAGTGCTTGGGAGGCCTATTTCAGTAATGGGCGCGAGCCAACCGGGCGAGATGTGGTGTCCTGGGCCAGGGAATTGGAGGATCGGGGTGCTGGTGAGTTGCTGGTCACATCGATCGATCAGGAGGGGACACAACGGGGCTTCGACTTCGAACTCTGCGCTGCGATTGAGGCAGCTGTGCGGATTCCTATTGTCGCGTCAGGGGGGGCCGGAAAACTCGAACATCTTCAGCAGCTTACTTCCAAGACGACTATTCAGGGTATTGCTGTGGCCTCGATGCTTCATTACAACAAAGCAACAGTTGATCAATTGAAATCCGTATTCACAGCTGCCACCTGCCATGGGGTCATACGATGATCATCGCTGTCATTGATTACGGGCTGGGGAATGTGCGAAGCGTGCTCAACGCCTTTGAATACATTGGTGCTCAGGCTGTTCTCACAAGGGATCCCAAGGAGTTGGGTGATGCTGATGGAATGATCCTGCCTGGTGTTGGCGCCTTTGGTGAGGGCATGCGCAGGCTTGCCATGCATCAATTGCGGGAACCTATTCTAACACTCGTTTCCGAAGGCAGACCTCTCTTGGGCATCTGTCTCGGATTCCAGATGCTGATGCAGTCGAGTACCGAGCTCGGCACGCACGATGGTCTTGCGTTGATTGAAGAACAGATCATTCGGTTACCCGTTCACGCAAGGCTGCCTCATATTGGTTGGGCACGGGTGATTCCCGCTTCAGACACTCCAGGAAAGCCTAGGCTTCTGGAAGGGCTAGAAGGTCAGGCGTTTTATTTTGTGCACAGCTATGGACTGGTCAAACCAGCATGCTCATTGCCTTACGCTATCGCTGTCTATGCAGGCTGTGAAATCACAGCGCTGGTTGAGGATGGCAATGTCTTTGGTACCCAATTTCACCCTGAGAAAAGCGGCGAAGCTGGCCTGCAAATGTTAAGGAACTTTATGAGCATTTGCTTATGAAACACCATTATTTGGCCATCATTACAGCCCGTTCGGGCAGCAAACGTCTCCCCGGGAAGAATGTACGTGAGCTTTGTGGTCAGCCGCTTTTTGTCTGGTCCGTCTTTGCGGCTATAGCCACCCCGCACATCGCACGCACGATTGTCTGCACTGATTCTTCTGACTACCAGCGCATCGCCAAAGAAGCTGGTGCTGAGTGCCCTTGGCTACGCGATCCAGCCTTAGCTACGGATGGCGCCTCTAGCGCAGATGTCGTCGCTGCTCTACTTGAACGACTGGCTGATAGTCTTAGTCAATATCATGGGATTGTTTTACTTCAGCCTACATCACCACTGCGTACAGCTAACGATATTATTGGCGCCTTGGAGCTATTTGAGTCACGTAGTTCACCCGCCGTGGTTTCGATCAGCAGGACCGAATGCTCTCCAACCTGGATGGGACAGCTCCCCAGTAGCCTCGTCATGGATGATTTCACCCCTCCGCAATTTCAGAATCTAAACCAGAATCTGTCCTCAGATTGGTATCGTCTTAATGGGGCAATATATGTAATTAGCATCGAGGTATTCCTCCGGGAACACAGATTCATGCCCGCAGGCAGCTTGGGTTATATTATGCCAAGGGAGCGGTCGATCGATATTGATACAGAGTTTGATTTTAAGATTGCTTCGTTGCTGATGGCTCAAGCACAGTTGTGCGGCCAGCCATAGACCACTGGTGATGTGGCCCACCACAGCCGCAAAGCGGCATGTAGACCGTACAGGAGACCACCCTTGCCTTGTCCGTACCCGAAGTGGGAAGAAAAGCCCACTGGGGTGTTGGTAAACCGACCCGACCACCGTTAGGATTTGCGGGAACGCAACGTGTTCTGAGTATTGACCAGCAGTTCTTCTTCAGACACAATTCCAGCATTACTCAGGCAACTCTGGAGTCATCTTAGTCCACAGAGACGCAAACAATTGGCTGCTCTGTCACTGCTCATGCTGATGAGCAGTGTCGCTGAGCTGCTGACACTTGCAAGCCTGTTCCCTTTTCTTGCTGTTCTCAGTGACCCCAATAAAGCTTTACGGCTCAGATTTGTGGCGAAACTATATCAGCTATTTGGCGTCGGATCTACCCACAATCTGTTAGTAATCCTCACTTTTCTCGTTGCAGTCGCCGCTTTGACGGCGGCAGCGATCCGAACAGCAAATCTATACTATACGGGTCGCCTGGCGGCTTTAATTGGTAACGACTTAAGCGTAGATGCTTATGAGAGAACCTTATGCCAGCCCTACGAAGTCCATACCGCTCGCAACAGCAGCGAAATCATTACGAAAATTTCCTATGCTGGCTTGCTAGTCGCTGGGGTCTTACAGCCGTTGCTCGCTGCGATCACATCCGCCGTGCTCACGATTTCCATTGTGATTGGTTTGTTGTCCTATGAGCCAATCCTGGCCTGCGCGCTGGCCGTCATTCTAGGAGTCACTTATGGGCTGATCTCGAGATTCAGCAAACGACGCCTAAGACAAGTGAGTTCGAGATCAGCATCCATTCAAGAGTCCTTGTTGAAGACACAACAAGAAAGCTTGGGGGGGATACGCGATGTGATTCTGGAGGATAGCCAACCTGTCTATGTTGATATCTTCCGCAAACTTGATCGGCCATATCGACTGCTCAACGCCGAAGCGGTGTTCGTGGCGCAAATGCCAAGATTTCTGCTGGAGGGCATCGGTATTGCCGCGATTGCCACAAGCGCAATGATCCTGGCTTCCTTACGCGGCTTCGCGTCAGCCCTGCCTTCCATTGGCGTGCTGATCCTTGCGGTTCAACGCTTGCTCCCAGCCATTCAAATGATTTATGCATCAACAACAACGATACGCAGTTATAGGGCTATTCTGTCTGGAACCCTGATGTTACTTGAACAACGCAAACCTATCAATCCGGAACCCGAAGACAAGCTTTCCCTCAGTTTTCTTAAAACCATCCGATTTGATGATGTGCATTTCAGCTACCGCGACTCAAAGGAAATCATTTGTGGACTCAGTTTTGAAATCCGCAAAGGTGAGTGCATCGGTTTTGTGGGTACAACGGGAAGCGGCAAGAGCACAACAGCAGATCTCCTCATGGGGTTGTTGTCGCCAACGACGGGACGAATTCTGGTGGATGCAACCCCTCTTCAACAAGAGAATCCCGCAAGCGACCGGAGGGCTGAGTGGCGTAAAATTATCGCCCATGTACCACAGAGTATTTTTCTCACAGATAATTCCATAGCAGCAAATATTGCTTTTGGAATTGACAGTGATCGCATCGATTGGCCCCGTCTCAAGCAAGCTGCCATGCAGGCACAGATTGATGCATTCATTTCCGGCTTACCCGCCGGTTACGAAACTTACGTTGGTGAGCGGGGAGTTCGCCTGAGTGGGGGTCAGCGCCAGCGGATTGGAATTGCCAGAGCCTTGTATAAGCAAGCCGAAGTTCTTGTGCTTGATGAGGCGACAAGTGCACTTGATTCGAATACCGAACATGCATTTATCAAGGTCCTTGAATGCATACGTAGAGATCTGACGGTGATCATGATTGCCCACCGCTTGACAACCCTGCGTTATTGTGACCAGATTCTTGAAATCGAGGCTGGCAAGATAAAAGCACAAGGGTCTTTTGCCGAGCTCACCTCATTGAGTTCATCTTTTCGGTCCATGATCAAAGCAGCAGGACGCAACCCAAGTGAATCCTAGTCAGATATTTATGATCACACCTAGAGTAATGTTTGCCGCGCTGGGAAGTGAAGCCAGAGCTGCTGCACTCAACATCATTAAACAGGGGAGACTGGAACCATGGGGGTCTTTGGATTATCATGACGCTACTCAGTATTGGGCCAATGAAATAAACAGGTGCTTCAGCATAGAAACTCTATTGATACAGGCCAGACTGCAGGAGCCTTTGCCGCGGTCTCCCCTACTCTCTGATCTGGATGTATTTTACGACTGCCCAGGGCTGATCTATTGCCTTGATTACATGCAAAGTCGATTACATGATGGACTCTCGACGACTCAAGACCAGCGAAGGGCTCTGTCAAGTTATATCATTTCATTTTGGAGTGGTGCCCTCGCTCAAGACAAGCCAGACTTGATTATTTCACAATCACCCCCGCATGAGATTGTAGACTTTGCTCTGTTTATCTTATCGCTTCGCCATGGTATTCCCTGGATCACATTGCAGTACAATCCTTGGGGGCACAGGCCAGTTGTACTGATTGCCGATAGTCATGGAACGATAGAAAGCAAGCCGCTTTGGCTAACCCATATGGATTCTTCTTCAAAAGCAATACAGATCGAACATGTGGATCAACTCTTGGCAGAGTATAGAAACCCACTTGAGTGGAATCCTCGTTATGACCTCAAGTCTGCCCAAGCAAATGAGTCTAAAGCCAAGCTCATGGACTACATCAAGATCGCATTGAAGGCTTCCGCGAAGGGCCTGCTTCTCCGAAACAACGCCAATGATCGGGCCTACCTGCAATGGCTCCATCGATCACGACATTCCATCGCTCCCATCAAGGAGATTGATCTGGCCGCAAACTACATCTACTTTCCACTGAACTATCAACCTGAATTAACCACAAGTCCACTCGCGGGAATTTTTTGTGATCAACTGTCCGCTGTGCGTGCACTGGCTTCAGCCTTGCCTGAAGGATGGCTGGTTTACGTAAAAGAGCACCCAGCCCAATATTTAGGACATTCATACGGATACCTCGGTCGGTCCGAGCTTTTCTACAAACAGCTAAACGGCATCCATAATGTGAAGCTGATTTCATCTGAGATTCATTCTCAGGTTCTGATCGATGGTTCTGAATTGGTCGCCACCGTTACTGGAAGTGCGGGTTACGAATCACTATCACGCTCAAAGTGTGTTATTGTCTTTGGGGAGGTCTGGTATCAAGAGATAGATGGCTGCTTCCGTGTTAACAGGCCTTCTGATGTAAAGTCTGCACTGGATGAAGCTCGGGGTTACAGTATCAACCCCAGAAAAGTGGAATCCCAATTCCACGAAATTGCACAACAGTCAATCCTATTCTTTGGAGAAGAGCTATCTGCCTTGGCCTTTGGATATCCTTGGGATCGATGCCGTGAACAAGGTGTCATTGAAACGCTTCTCTGTCAGATAGCCAACATACACCGAACCGCCTCAGATCATGGGCAACACCTTTAGGGCTTCTCACATTCGACCGAGGGCAGCGGGCAGGAGAGGCGATGGCAAACAATAAGCAGGCTAAAAAATAAACAGAATAATAATAATTCTGAGAGAGATACCTTTGCTATTGAAAATATGACGTTACCCCCCCCCTGTTGCCCAGTTCCTATAAGGGCTGCTTTCGAGCTCAGGCATGCGCCGCCAAAGGGAGGCAGACTCTTAGGCATATAGGCAAGCATCGAGAGCTGGTTGCCCTACCAGCCGTTTTTGGAAGTCAAGGCAGAGGATCCATGAGTTGCCTCAAGTGGTTTCAATTTCGGGCCGCCGCCGCCGAGCCGCCCTTGGCTTGGCGTAGCTGAGCCTGTGCTCAGAGGGGTTGGAAGATGCAATCAAAACAGCTTCTCCAGGCTTAAGGGCTCTCCGTAGCCGAAGGCGCGTGGTGCTGAGCGCCCAATCAGCTTTCGATACAGAGCGGGCGGCGCCCCATGGCCTGGACGCACGATGCGGATGTTGGCTTCCGTGAATGGTTCTCCCTCGGCAATGTCGGAGGCCGCATAGATCGAACGGCGGAACGCCAGGCTGTTCTGTTCGGCTTCTGTGGGCCCGTAACGCACATGGCCGAGCGCTTGCCAGGCGCGCTCAGTTTCGATTACCAGACTGCTGAGCTCCGCGGGCTCCAGGGAAAAGGCGGCATCCACTCCACCATCGGCCCGAGCCAGCGTGAAGTGTTTCTCCACCACGCTGGCACCGAGGGCCACGGCAGCCAATGCTACGCCCAAACCCATGGTGTGGTCGCTCAAGCCCACGTCGCAGCCGAACAGCTCACGCAGATGAGGGATCGTGCGAATGTTGGTGTTTTCGGGGCTGGCGGGGTAGGTGCTGGTGCATTTGAGCAGCACCAGCTGGGTGCAGCCGGCGTCGCGGGCGGTGCGCACAGCGTCCTCGAGTTCGCCTAGGCTGGCCATGCCGGTGGAGATGATCAACGGCTTGCCGGTGGCAGCCGCCTTCTCGATCAGTGGCAGATGATTGTTTTCAAAGCTGGCGATCTTGTAGGCAGGAACATCAAGGGCCTCCAGAAAATCAACGGCCGTTTCATCAAAGGGTGAGCTGAAGCAGATCAGGCCCCTTTCGCGGGCGCGCTGCATGATGGGTGCATGCCATTCCCAGGGGGTGTAGGCCTGTTTGTAGAGGTCGTGCAGGTTTTGGCCCGCCCAGAGGGAGTCGGGATCCCTGATCTCGAAGCTGCCGCCGCGCACATCGAGCGTGATCGTATCGGCGGTGTAGGTCTGCAACTTGATCGCATGGGCGCCGGTCTGGGCTGTGGCATCCACGATCGCCAGGGCCCTCTCTAGGCTCTGGTTGTGATTGCCACTCATCTCGGCGATCACAAAGGGGGGATGCTCCACGCCGATGACACGACTGGCTATCTCAATTGTCATAGTTATGAACCTCCTAGGCTGGATCTCGCCCAATAATTAATATAGCACTCTTTTTAAACGAGATGAACCCACAGTCGTCAATGCGCTTTCTGACTAAGGCGCCGACTTCCTTGTCATGGGCTTGCGAATAGTAAGTCGTGCTTCTATAAAGCCGCATGAAGTCATTTCCGCAAACAAACGTGAGGCTGCTGTTGAAGTAGCTCACATCCACCTCTCCGAACAGTTCCCGAAATAAATCAATGCACAAGGATTCGCCCATATCGATGGCGGGCTCTACCGTTTCTGGCACTGGATGGATAGACTTTGCGAGCTCAAACATCCCATGCGGCTTGCACGGCAGCGAAATTGCAACCCTTCCCAAGGGGCGCTGAATGCTTTTGGCAAGCTTTCCTATGACAAGGGCTGGGTTAGAAGCATAAGGCAGGGCGAAGGAACAATGCGCCAGAGTAAAATCATCTCCCTCTCTCAGGTAGGACGCAAAACTCATCATGTCAGAAACAACAAACTCTCGACCATCCCCCTTGCGCACATGCTCCTTGATATAGTCTATAGAAGGCTCATGAATGTCGACACAACGCATATAGCCATTAATCCCAATGCGCTTGTCAAAATATTGAGACTGAGCACCGTTCCCACAGGCCAAGTCAAGCACCCTCTCGCCGGCTTGCACAGAGAGCCTTGACTGCAACCACACTTGAAAGTCCCTGTCTTGGCACCTTTGATTGATCTCGAGTCTTGGAGCGAGGAGCTCCAAGGATTCTGCGCGCTCCTTAGTGGTTTGTTGCATTTCGATCCTCAGTTTAATAGCATGTTGATATGGAGATAATAGCGCTTCCTCTTGCTGAGCAGCAGGCAGACCCCACCCGGCCAGCAGGTAGGGCTCGTGAATCGAGCGCACCGCATGGCCATATGGCCAGAGGGCCCGAATCAGGGCGGGCAGTTCGGCGTTGAACCAGCTGCCGGCATTACTGAGCAGGGTGACCCCGCCGACTGCCAACACCAGCGATTCACGCGCTGAGGCAGAGGTGGGGAGATTTCTGAAACACCCACCAGCGCAAAGCCGGCGCGGGCGAAGCAGGCATTGCTGGTGGTGTTGGAGGTGAGCACTTCGGCCACGGCAGTGGTCGCCGGCCCCCAGCGTTGTTCCATGGCGGCAATCCCCAATCGCAGCAGTGGTGCGGCCAGTCTGTGTCCGCGGACAGCGAGGTCGAGCGACAGATCAATCCTGGCCTCATCATCCACCGCAGCTTCAGGCGTGGCGGACTGACGATCAAAGCGGATCTGGCCGATGGGGCAGCCATCGGCATCGGTGGCGATCAGCAGCAGCCGGTGGGGATCGGCCAGCCCCCGCTGAAACCATCGGTGATGGGCCGCCGCCGGGATCGGCTGGGGAGTAAAACTGTTGGCTCGCACCTCGGGGGCGTTGGCCCAGCGCAGCAGCAGCATCTCATCCGCAGCCGTGGCCGGCCGCAGGCGGATAGCCCCCTGGGGCCCCAGCAAGGCCGTGGCGAGGCGTGATGCGCCCCAGCCATCGGTTAGCTCAGAGCCAGCTGCCGCGCGGAGCGGCTCAGCGATCCGCGCGAGCAGTGCGGCGCGGATCTTGTGCACGGTCACCGACACCGCATCCCCTAGCAGCTCCAGATGGCCAGCCGCGTCGAGGGCCTGAACAAAGGGGCGCTGGTTGGCCGCCGCTACCACCACCAGGCTCGGCAGTGCCAGGCAGGCCCGCTCCCAGTTGGTGGCGCCGCCGGCGCCGATGGCCAGATCCGCACGGGCGATCAGCCCGGCCAGGCTCGGTAGAGGATCGTGCAGGGTGGTGTGGGGTCGGCGGGCCACCAATGCAGCCACGGCCTGCCGGTGCTGCGACTGGGGCCCCAGCACCACATCCACCGCCAGATGGATCAGGTCCGGATCCATCAACGCCTCTACGGCCCGGCCGCTGAGGTTGTCCGCATCCACCCCCCCGAAGAACACCAGCACGCGCCGCAATTCCCTGCGGAGCGGCACCAACGGATGCAGCTGGGCGTACTCCGGCCCGAGCAAGGCGTAGTGGGGCCCCAGCAGCTGGCGGCAGTGCGCTGGCACCAACCCCGCATACCGCTGCTGCGTGGTCTCGCCGAAAAAGTTCTGATCTAGCAGCAGATCCGCCTGGTGGAGGCGGTCGGCCAGATCATCGATCACCAGCAGCTGCGGGGGGGCGCCGCCGGCCAGCCCCGCGTGCAGCTGCGCCTCCCAGCTTGCATCAAGGCCATAGTGGTCCACCACCACCCAGCTGGCGCAGGTGATGCCGGCCTCGGCCAGGGCCGCCAGGCAGTGGGCGGCATCCTGCTCCTGCCGGCAGCCGAGCCAGGCGCCATAGAGCGCCCGGCCCTCCAGTCCCGAAGAGGCCGCCAGGGGCTGAGACGGCAGTGCCAACACTGGAAACTCCTGCTCCAGCAGGCTGATCAGATCACCGAGCTGACGGCGGCACAGGAAGGTGATCGCCGCGCCGCGGCGCCGCAGCTCCCGCGCCAGGGTGCGGCAACGCATCACATGGCCGCTGCCGATCAGCAGGGAAGCGTCACAGCGGATCAGGATGTGGGTCATACCAGGTGCCGCAGGAGGCAGAACGCCTCCGCCGCTTCCACACCCACCTGGGCGCCCCGCCAGCGGGCCAGGTGCTCCAGGGCTTCAAGCGAACGGGCATGGGGCCATGGGCGCATCTCACTGGCGTAGGCCGCCAGGGCCTCGCGCTTGCGTGGCCACTGGGCCGAGATATCGACAAACCAGTTGGGCTGGAAACCAGGCCCGGAACCGGGGGGCTGCCATTCGGTGCTGCTGGCCACCTCAAAGCTGAGCAACCGCCGCGCCGACTGGCCGGGTATGGGCCGGCAGGCGGTGACCACCGCCTCATGCAGGCGGCGGTGATCCACGTTCACATCACCGGCGTGATGCACATAGACCACCTGGGGCTGGTGACGCGTGATGCAATCTTCAATCTGTTTGATCAGATCAAGGCGATCCAGGCAATCCAAACGGTTGTCGGGCAGATCCAGCAGCTCTACACCGGCGGCACCCAGGATGGCCGCCGCGTTCCGGGCCGCCTGCGCCAGGGCGGACAGCGCATCCGTGGCTTGCAGGCGATCGCGCTGCTGATGCCGGGAGGTGGCACCTTCCGCCACGATCAACACCTGCACCTGATCACCGGCCTCGGTATGGCGGGCGATCGTGCCGCCGCAACCAAGTACTTCGTCGTCGGGATGTGCGGCAACAACAAGAATCTGGGCAGTCATTTCATTGAGATAATGTAAAAAGAATATGATGTAGCAACTCTGCTCTTACCCAGTCTTCCTCGGTGTCGATGTCCTGCACGCGCCAGCGCGGAAGCAGGAGAGGAGAGCCATCGTGGAAAAGATTACGAGTGCTAGACCAAGCAGAAGAAGACCCCCAATAGAACTGGCCAGCATCATGATAGGCCTCCTCAAGATCCTGGCTTCGAGCATTGATATACTCGGGGTGAAACATGACAGCACTACCAGTAGCATCAATGCGAAAAGCGCGTTGTATAGGGAAGGGAAAACTGGTAGCAGCAAACACAAACCCCTGCGCGGGTCCGCGTTCGAACAAGGAAGCAGCTTTCGAGAGGTCTTCAGCTTGCACAAAGGGGGCTGTAGCGTATAAACAGCAGACAGCCTGAACCGGCAACGCTTGCTGTTCACACCACTGCAGGGCGTGAACAACTACATCCTGGGTTGTGGCGTAGTCGTCAGCTAAGTGAGCAGGCCGCAAGAAAGGAACCTCGCCCCCACAAGCAATGGCTACAGCAGCGATTTCTTCATCATCCGTGCTTACTATGATTCGCTCGAAACAGCCTGAAGCTCGAGCCGCAGCAATCGACCAAGCGATCATCGGTCGCCCATGGAACTGACGAATATTCTTTCTTGGAATACGCTTGCTGCCGCCTCGCGCAGGTATGACGCAGATATTGGTTCCCATAAGAATCTATGGCCTACGCATGGGGATACCTCGCTCCTCACAATGAGAGCGGATCGTGCTGGGTGTCTCCTGGGTGAGGGAGAAGATCGAACTAGCCACAACACCTTGAACGACCGGATTCGCCAGAGCATCACTGATATGCGAGGAAGAACCAGCACCTCCTGCCATCAATACAGGCACAGAGATCTTGCATGCTTCAAGCTCTGGGAGGATCGGCAGATCCAAACCCTGCAATGATCCATCACGATCAACATCATGGAGTAAAATCTCACCAGCTCCATGATCGACCGCCAAAGCCAAGGCCTCAATCAAAGGCATGTCATGCCTAAAAGATGAGGTGCGATAATCCCAAACTAGGGCATCGCTCCCCAATGATTCGCGGCGATAAGGCAAACAGATGCCAACACTTTGAGAGCCTATAAGCGAAGCTACACGCTGAACACCAGGCGGATCCTCAAGGAAGAGCGCAGTCATGTAAACCTTATCAAAGCCTGCATTGATACATTGAGCCGCATCAGCCTCCGATGCGATACCACCAGCATAGGCAATGGGTACATCCACTTCCTGGCGGACTAGAGAAAGCAGACGTTGCGGGCAATGAAAGTTTCTGGAACCAGCAAGATCAGTGTTTACAATCAGGAGCTCATCACAATGACGGCGGACGTGGAGACGCAATTGCTGAGCCAAAGCACCAACGGTTCGCCATGGCTTGAACTGCTGAGAAAGCGAAACGCTGGTGCCACAACGAAGCAGAATCGAAGGGATAAGGCGCTTTTTCATAAATTAAGAACATGATCCAATAGTGCATAGCCAGCAGGACCACTTTTTTCAGGATGAAACTGAAAGCCAATGATTTTATTGGTGGCGATAGCGGCAGCGAGATGACCGGCCGGATGCTCAAATGCAGCGGCTATGGCGAAAGGGCATTCAGGAATAACATGATAAGAGTGAACGAAATAATAATCGGCTTTAGAATATCCTGATGGTTTACCAAAGGGTAAGAAGCATTGATGAAGAGATTCTGGGAACACTAGCCTATTCCAGCCTATATGTGGAACAGAAAACTTGGACGACGCTGGAATACGCTCACACACACCGGCAATCAGACTCAAGCCAACAACACCAGGGCTTTCAGAACTAGCCTGGAGCAACATCTGCATTCCCAGACATATGCCAACAATCCTTCCCCCAGCGCTGGCATGCTGAACAATGGCGTTAGCAAGGTTAGATGCACGTAGATAGTCCATCCCCTGAGCAAATGTTCCAACTCCAGGAAGGAGGAGAATATCCTGAGGTTCTAGCTGATCAGCTATAGTGAGTAGCCGGTATGGATGAGATCGGACACGCAAATAGCGCTCCAAGCTAAAGAAGTTGCAGAACGGAAAGTTTACGACCCAAATCATCGATATTAGTAAACCTGGAAACTATTGTAACTCCCAACGAGGCTCGGCGAGCCATCGCCTCGCCTAATTAAGCCACCAGCAGAATTCTGCCTGAATAGATCATGGTTTGTGTAGTCATCGCAAACGGAATTAAATTCATCGATACTTATAGAATACTCAGCCAAGATCTGCTCGAGAGACTTACCCATATAGCTCGATGGATAAGCGCCATCATTAGCAAGTACTAGCTGTATTGCATCTTCACGGGACAAGAGATTGCGGCGAATAAGATTACAGGCAACATCGGTAGCCCGTCCAAAACCAAATTTTAGATATTTTAGGTAGTCATGGATCCCATGAACATAATTGTCTAGATTTTCATAGTTGGCGATAGTGCCGAGAATATTTTCATGATATGTCTGGAATCCAAGGGATTGAGAAATAACAGCATTTGAAATGCCATTCCATGGGAAGTAGTTGTCAAGATAGATTCCCTTAAGACCAAGGGCTTCAACATCGGATGCCTCAGGATACTCGTAGAAATAGAGATCTGATGGCTGCACACCTGCAATAGAAGTTAGATCTGAAACCCTTAGGCCATTAAGCGAACCATATTCTTCGAGAACACGGCGATCGAAATACTTGAGTGAAGCATCCTCGGGCCTCCCGGCACCATATTCGCGCTGTGGGCACTCACCCCAGATGATGATTGGAATTTGGAAAAGAACGGCGGCGCGCACAGGGATAGTATATATGAGAAGATGCTCTGGCCATTGAATGTCGCCTACATTATAGAATGCATAGCGATTGATCAGTTTGCGAACAGTGCGATTGACGGAAAACTCAATATAGTCGGAACCCAATGTCTTGAGGTTCTCAATATTCTTTCTGCCGAGGGGGGTTAACTGATCAGTTGGCGCAGTAACACACAACGGGTTAAATCCCTCTTGAAGGATGCGCCACACCTGATAAGTGCTATCTTTGCCACCGGAGACAGGAATGATGCAGTCATACTGCGGGTTTTTTTTGTTAGACTTAAGGATTTCGGCAAGAACTTGGCTTCCATTTGACCAATTATACTTAGACCTTTGATCAAAGGCATGGCAGGCTCCACAAATACCATCCTTAAACCAAAGATCAGGCTTGGTTGACGGGTAAAGACAGCGGCGACAATAGATCATGGTTGGGAAACACTGTATACAGCTTGTATCTTATATCCTAAACCAGAGGACTCGATTAATTCAGGCTCAAGTAGGTCCATGGCGAGTTGTGTGTCTAATTGCGGAAGATAGGGATCAACTTCATATGATAGATAATTTCTGATTGCATAAATATCAGAAATCACAGTCTGCTTGCTCAGGCACTTTAGCCCAGCCTGTGAAAAGGCCGCATCTAGGCTAGTCGCACTGAACAAGGTCAGATGCTCAATGCCATCAAACATATTACATGCTTCTCGCATAATTCTCGCTGCAAGTGAATCACAGCTTGGAACCTGAACAAAGATTAATCCATTGGGATTGAGATGTGAGCGAAGCATTTCAAGATAGCCTACGGGACGTCGAATATGCTCGAGTACATCCCAAAGCGTGATAGCATCAAAAGTCAAGTCTCCCAAGTCAGAAATGGTAGAACCGAGGATATTGATTCCGTTATTAATTGCATAATTCACTTCTTGCCTGTTGGGCTCAATGCCAAAGACATCTAAGCCTTGCTCGGCAGCAATTGATAAAAAATACCCGCTGCTGCAGCCTATATCTAAGACTGTTCGAACTTGCGAGGTTGAGCCAATAAGAGCCAAGCCTTTGATATAGATATTTCTATAGAAGTCAGATTCATTTTGGTGCCACTCAAGGCTGGAGGTGGGATAATCAGCATAAAACCTTAGCAACTGCGCTTCACTCAATGGATTTGACAAGAAGATGTGTTGGCAACTGGGGCAGAAGCAGTAGGTGCCGCTGTTTTTTGTGAACAGGGGCGCATCGGCTGTGAAATTGCAAGTTGGGCAAGAAGCATTCTCGCAATCCAATTTAGGGTTGATGTTATTAAGAAATTCTTCGATATATTTTGAATACGTATTTATCTGGACTTGTCTTGCTCGGTGAAGCGCAAGCTGGTTTGGAGTGTCGAGCACCATTTCCCAAAGAAGCCAAGGTACAATGAATTAAATCAGACAAGCTGGCTGATTTAGTCGCCATAACTTATGAAATTTACCTTGCAGCAATGAGTTTGTCAAAAGTGATGCCACTCAACTCTTCTCTATGGTAGCTCACCTTGGAAGCAGCGATGGGTATTGGTCCCACGTCAAGGCAGGCGGGCCACGCTGTCATCCCGCCCACCCCTGAACGGGTACGATTAAGGGGGGCTGGATAAACCTCACAAGCACTGCATCACAATGGATCTGCTCCGCTGACTGACGTTTGGCGGTAGTCTGAAACCAATCGCCGTGGCCCCAACAAACCCTATTTCAGGCCTAGAGCCCATCACAGACACTACCCGCAGTGTGAGGTGGTCCCGCACTTGCCATATGCAGCCCCTGAACGTGTCTCCCTGATCGAGCATAGAAAGTGGACACTCAGCCAGATCGAGCAAAGCTGTATTCAAACTTCGAGACTTTCAGTGGCATAGATCGAAACGCCGAGTCGATGCACCTGCCCCGCTCGTGCAACCCCGGCTATCACAGCGCCAAAGATGCTGCCCAGCCGGTTTGCTCAGGTCGCAGGCGCTTGCAGAAGCAAGGCATCCACTGCATCCAGGCCAAGTCGCTCGTAACTGGCATGCATGCCCTCTCCCAGGAATCCGCATCCTGGGCGGTGAAGGCCTGCTGCAGCTTGGCAAGCAGCTTGCTGATCAACCGGAAACCATGGATGCGCGCAGGGGCGGCCCGAGCACCGCCTCGCGTTGCCGCAAGCCTGGCCCGTTTCTAACCAGCGAATGCCACTGTCTTCAGCCTGGGCCAGAAGCTACTCCACCTCCCCTTCCGACACCTGACCGGCCGGGTATGTTGATGCCGTAGGTTAGGCCGAACTGGACGGTCCTCTGGCAGAGTTGCGGCGTCATGCGCGTAGCAGGGTGGTGAGAGTGTCCACCACACGCTGCTGATCTGCAGCCTGCAAACCGGGGTAGAGGGGCAGGCTGATGGAGTTGGTGGCATAGGCCTCGGCCGCCGGAAAATCGCCCTCTCGGAAGCCGAGCCTCCGGTAGTAAGGCTGGAGGTGCACCGGGGTGTAATGCACCTGTACGCCGATGCCTGCAGCCTGAAGCCCTTCGAACACCTGCCGGTGATGGGCTGGGCTGGGATCCTCCAGCCGGATCACAGCCAGGTGCAGGGCCGAACTAACATCCTGGGGGATCTCCAGCAGCCGGAGGGGAAGACCAGCTAGCAACAGGCGGTACTGCTTCAGCAGACGCTGGCGTTCCGCCACGATCGCCTCAAGCCGATGCAGCTGGCTCAGGCCAAGCGCGGCCTGAAGGTCGGTCATGCGGAAGTTGAAGCCGAGATCCTGCTGTTCGTAGCTCCAGGGTCCAGGGGGTGGACGCTCAAACCGTGCGTCGTCCTTGGTGATGCCATGGCTGTGCAGATCCGCCATGCGCTGTGCGAGCTGGGGATCGTTGGTGGTGGCGAGGCCGCCTTCGGCTGTGGTGATGATCTTCACCGGGTGGAAGCTGAACACACTGATGGCGCTGTGGCGGCAGTCGCCCACGGGACGGCCCTGGTAGCGGCCCCCGATGGCATGGCTGGCATCCTCCAGAACGGCAAAGCCGTAGCGCTGTGCAAGCGCCCCGATGGCTGCCATGTCGCAGCTGCTCCCGGCAAGGTGCACAGGCACCACCACCTTCGGCAGTGTGCCGTTCCGTTCGGCCCGCTCCAGCTTTTCCGCCAACGCCGCCAAGCTCATCAGGCCCGTGGCCGGCTCGATGTCCACGAAGTCCACCTCAGCGCCGCAGTAGCGGCCGCAGTTGGCCGAGGCCACGAAGGTGATGGGAGAAGTCCAAAGGTGATCGCCCGGCCCCAGCCCCAGGGCCAGACACGCAATGTGCAGGGCACTGGTGGCACTGTTCACGGCGATCCCATAGCGGGCACCCACCTTCTCGGCCACCGCCTGCTCGAAGGCTGGAATGGCAGGCCCCTGGGTAAGAAAGGGGCTGCGCAGTACCTCGACGACCACCGCGATGTCGTCCTCGGTGATCGTTTGGCGCCCGTAGGGGATCACGGCTTCAGCTATGGGTCATAAGAATAGCGTGTCGTTCTCGCAGACAGGGAATGCGCTCGATTTCGGGATAAGCATAACCACCTGCATAGCTCCACCAATAATTTTCTTTCCTTTCCAAGGGATGGCCACTCTTCGGACAGCAGAAGTCGTCAAATTTGCCATTATAGTTAGAGAAAGAAGCATGCTGGCCCTCTGGCGGAGCCACCACGTAGCAATATGTCGGATTCAGGTTATTGCAAGAATGTGGAATTGGGTCTACTGAAATCAAATGACCACCGCATCGCTGGATGTATAGAGGAAGATTTCTAATATAACCCAGTCGGTCCATGCGTTGTTGCGCTTCTCTAGAAGCATTCTCGTACGAGGGCTCCAATAGAATCAGCTTCTTGCAAGCCACGCGAAGGAGCTCAGTGAGCAAGACCTCTTCTCTGCCGCGATTGGGTTCCAAGGCATGGGAGGTGAACACAGCATCAATTGAGCCCGTGGGAAGGGGAATCCTACCCATTTCAGCCACAAAAGCATGAAGCCCCTGCCTTAAGTCGTCTCTCATCCATCTTCGAGAGAATTCAAGACCGCACTTGACACGACTCAAGGAAATGTCGAAGGCAAGCAATGTTGTATTGGACGGTAGGTATTGACTTAGCGCGGAAAGAGTGGTCATCTCGCCTGTGCCGCAATCCAACAGGCTGCGGCATTCTGCAAAGTGGTTCGAGCAGAGAGAATGGATATCGGCCGCGTATTGACCAACCCTGTCAGCCTCACGAAGAGCGTACTCCGTATAGCTTCCAGCCTGGAGATCATAGGCAACTTCGATAGAGTCCAAGAGATTCTCGCCGCCTTCAGCAGATTCTCTATCCCGCAACAATAGCGTGATATTCTCTCCGCGCGCGTAAGCCTGCCTTAAGGTGTTGATGCAAAAATTGTAGGAGGCCATTTCAATCGGTCGAAAAGGGAATAAAGTGAGGACGTCAAGACCGACTCATGTGGGCTCGAAGGCAGGATCCACATGCTCCCGGATCAGGGCGCGCAGCTGCTCCACACTGAGAAAGTCGGGATTGGTGCCTGAGTTGTAAGCGAAGCCTTGCTGCACCGGATCGAAGCAGATCCCTTCCTGCCTATAATGCTGCAACACCTCGCCATCGCTGGGCAGGATTGCATAATACGCCCCGAGATCAATCGTGGTGAAGCTGTCCGAAGTGGTGATCATCTCCTCGTGGATCTTCTCTCCTGGCCGGATACCCGTGATCGGCTTCGTGCAGCTGGGGCCGATCGCCTCCGCCACATCGGTGATGCGATAGCTGGGGATCTTGGGAACGAAGAGCTCGCCGCCCAGCCCGTGCTGCAGAGTCCAGAGCACAATGGCCACCCCCTCGCTAAGGGAGATGTTGAAACGGGTCATCGCTGGATCTGTGATCGGCAGCACACCCGCTTTCGCCTTTTGCATGAAAAAAGGAATAACTGAGCCCCGCGAACCCATCACGTTTCCATAGCGCACCACAGAAAAGCGAAGATCGCGATTGCCGCGGATATTGTTAGCAGCGATAAAAAGCTTGTCAGAGCAGAGCTTGGTGGCACCATAAAGGTTGATCGGGGCAGCGGCTTTATCGGTGCTGAGAGCCACAACGCGTCTTACATTGGTGTCAAGGCAGGCTTGAACCAGGTTCTCGGCACCGAGCACGTTGGTGTTGATGAACTCGATCGGGTTGTATTCGGCCGCGGGCACCTGCTTCAGAGCTGCCGCATGCACCACTGTGTCGATGCCCTCAAGGGCGCGCGCCAAGCGTATCCGATCCCGTACATCACCGATGAAGAAGCGCAATTGAGGGTACTGGGCTTCCGGGTAGCGCTGCTGGAGCTCCCACTGCTTGAGTTCATCACGGCTGTAAATCACCAGCCGCTGGATGTCGGGATACTGCCGCAGCGTTGCAGCGATGAAAGCCTTGCCGAAGCTGCCGGTGCCACCGGTGATCAGGATGCGGGAGCAGGAATCGAAAGGCATCTCTGAGATCAAGGCACCGCTGCCGGACGGGGTGGGGGGGGGGATCAGGTCGAACAGTTGCGCTTCTACATCGGTCTGGTCATCCCTTAGTGTAGTCCAACCAGCTTTTCAGCTTGCAAGGATGGTATCGGGCTGCCAGGGTAAGGTTGTGAGTGAAGAATCTTAGCCTGGAACCTCACCCCCATTCAGCCACCCATTGGCCTGACTGACACCGCGCAGTCAGGAGCGCCTGATCCGTCGCCACCTAGGGAGATACCACTGGCATTCGCAAGGGAGCTGGCGGTCCAGTGAGTGCTGACTCGGCGGGCTTGGCATGCAAGGCCCGATGATCCCTCGCCACCTTGTCGTCCTGGTAGCTGTGCGGCCTGCCAGGCCTGAGCTCGTCGTGCAGGCCTGGCAGGCACAGCTCTCGGTAGCGCTGTCGCAATTCGCCAACGGTCATGCCCGTGACACCCATGGGCTTGGCGATGGAGGCGTTGGCTTCACCCGCTCCGCAATCCATCACGATCTGAGCATGCTGCACGATCGAATGAGGCGACGAGGGGAGTTGGTGATGCTCTGCAGTTGCTGAACTTAGTCCTCCGTGAGGTCCAGCACCGGCATCGGTCGGCCGACAGCCATGGAAAGACCCCCTCGGGAGATGCTCCATATTGCATCGTCTATTTCTGGGACTGTATACTAGTTTCTTCTTGCTTTGTCCAGCCTCCCCATTCCCTTGATCAGACTCAAGCCAGCCTTCGACCTATTCCGGCAAACCCTTGCCACGCTCAAGCATCTCCTCTTGGCTCGTTTCCGCGGTTATGGTCTCGAGGGCTTGGATTTTCGTTTGCTGGAATCTATCCAACCCGATGAATTGAAGCGACCTGGTTTCTTTGTCGAGCTTGGCGCCAACAATGGTCTTGCTCAGGCCAATACCTATTTGCTGCAACAGCGCTATGGGTGGACTGGACTGTTGATTGAGCCCAGTCCGTCGAAGTACATTGAATGTGTGCGGAACAGGAGCTTTGGAAATAGGCCTTCTTTCCGTTGTGCAGCTTGTGTCGACTTTGATTATGACCAGCCTTTTATCGCGATGCAGTACGCCGATCTCATGAGTGTGGCACTTCATCTTGATGTGAGTTCTGAGCAGGCTTCCGCACACGCCGAGCGAGGCCATTCCTTTCTCATGCAGCGTGATGAGGCGCATGTCTTTGGCGCCGTAGCGCGCACCCTGACCAGCCTGCTTGACGAGGTCGCGGCGCCCGAAAAGTTCGATCTTCTGAGTCTTGATGTTGAAGGCAATGAACTCTGCGTGCTGCGAGGTCTTGATTTCTCGAGATATCGGCCCCATTGGATTCTTGTCGAAGTCAGAACTGTGGATGTATCTGACTATCTTCATGCCCGGGGTTACCGTCTCTCCGCCGTTCTCTCCGACGCGGGCTCGTACCGCGATCTTCTCTTCGAAGCCTCGTGACTTCAACTGCTATTGCGATCTTCGCGTTTCGGCGACCGGCCCATCTCTTTAAAGTGTTGAATTCTCTGGTTTCCCAATCAGTTCATCGCGCCTTTCCTGTTTACTTGTTTCTTGATGGTCCCCGTGGTGCCGCTGACCTTTCCGCTGTTGATTCCTGTCGGACTGTCGCTGCGGACTTCGGTGATCGGTTGCCCCTCGTCATTGTTGAGTCTGAGGTTAATCGGGGTCTCTACGGATCGTTGACTGATGGTATTACTGCGGTTCTTGCCGATCATGACCAGGTAATTGTCCTTGAAGATGACATTGTTGTTTCACCCTATTTTCTGGATTTCATGCTTGATGGCCTTGGCTGCTATGCCGACAATCCTCGCGTAGGCTCAATCCATGGCTACTTACCCCCCATTCCGCTTGCGTTGCCGGAAACCTTCTTTCTGCGCGGTGCCGATTGCTGGGGCTGGGCCACTTGGCGTGATCGGTGGTCCTTGTATCGGCATGACGCTGCAGCCATGGCTGATGAGATCCGGCAGCGCCGCCTCGTCGACGCCTTCAATTTAGGTGGGAGAGTTCCCAATCTACGGATGCTCGACGACCGCGCCTCTGGGCGATTAGAAAGTTGGGCAATATGCTGGCATGCAAGCTGTTTTCTGGCTGATTGCTATTCACTTTATCCTGGTCGCTCACTCGTGCGTAATATCGGTCTTGATTTTTCCGGTGAGCATTGCGTGCCCTCCTCTGCATTGGCAGCTTCTTTGACTGATCGGCCTGTTCAGGTCGTGGCTCAGCCCGTGAGCGAAGATCCTGAGATCATTACTGCTTTTTCCAAGCAGTATGCTGGCCCTTCGCTGTTGCGGCGATTGGTCAACCGCTCCAGATCCATGCGGCATCGGCTTTTCGCTTCTCGGGCCGACCAGCGAGATGCTGTATGAAGCGGTCTGATCATCCCTCATTTCTGGATCCACTCCGCAAGCGGATCTCACCCTTGGCGCGCCTGGTGATTCCCACCCGCCTGCCCATGCAGGGGCCTTATCCGTCCTTCGCAACCGCGATGGCCGCCGCCACCGGCTACGACGCACCGGTGGTGGCGGAGCAGGTGGAGGAGGCGACCCGGGCCGTGCTGGAGGGGCGGGCGATTTATGAACGGGATGGCACCGCTTTCACGACTCGCCCGGATCTGCCGATCCATGCCGCCCTGGCTCCGTTGGTCGGACCCAGCAGCACCATCGCTGATTTCGGTGGAGGTCTTGGAGGGCTTTTCATCAATGCCCCGGAGCTGTTTCCGCCGGGTTGCCTGCGGCTGGTGCTGGAGCAGGCCACGATGGTGGAGGCAGGCCGCCGCATGGCCGCGGCCTTCGGACTCCCGATCGAGTTCCTCGATGCCGAAAGGGATCCCTGGCCCCGAGTGGATGTGTTGATCCTTTCCGGTGTGCTCCAGTATCTGCCGGATCCCTGGGGCACCCTGGCCAGGCTGCTCGAGCACTGCCACCCCCGTGCCGTGATCGTCGATCGCACCGCCGTCCGGCGAGGGCCCGGCCGCTGGTCCGTGCAGACCAATCCCGGCTACTACGCTCGGACGGTGACCTATCCCATCCAGGTTCTCGACCGTGAACGGCTGAAGAGATCCTTCCCGGGGTACCGGCTGGCGCGGGAGTGGCACAACAGCTTCGACGCCCAGCGTCCTGAGCACATCGGGCTGCTGTTCATCCGCGACGGGGAATCCGCATGAACTGTCTCATCACCGGTGGTCTCGGCTTCATCGGCAGCCATCTCGCCCGCCGCCTGGTGCAGCAGGGCCATCGTGTCACGGTGATCGACAGCCTCATTCCCCAGTACGGGGGCAATCTGGCCAACGTGGCCGATGTCCGGGAGAGGATCACCATCAACATCAGCGATGTCCGCGATCCCTTCGCCACCCGTGAGCTGCTCAAGGGTGTGCACTGGGTGTTCAATCTGGCTGGGCAGACGAGTCATGCCGACTCAATGACGGATCCCTACACCGACCTCGATATCAATGCGAAGGCCCAGCTCTCCCTTCTCGAGGCGGTGCGTGACGTCAACCCCGAAGCGATTCTCGTCTTCGCGTCCACGCGTCAACTCTATGGACGCCCCCAGTATCTTCCGGTCGACGAGGCCCACCCAATCCGGCCGGTGGATGTCAACGGCGTCAACAAACTGGCGGGGGAGCAGTTCCATCTCCTTTATCACGACGTCTACGGCATACGCACCTGCGCGATGCGGCTGACCAACACCTATGGCCCTGCCATGCGCATCAAGGATGCGCGCCAGACGTTCCTCGGCATCTGGATCCGCAATCTGCTTACTGGCGAGCCGATCCAGGTCTTCGGTGACGGCCGCCAGCTGCGCGATTTCAACTTCGTCGACGACGTGGTCGAGGCGCTGCTGCGTGCCGCCACAACCGAAGCCTGCCATGGTCAGGTGTTCAACCTGGGCAGTCCGGAAGTGGTGTCCTTGGCGGACCTGGCCGCGCGGCTCGCCGCGCTGCAGCCCGGAGCCAGCTGGGAGCTGGTGCCCTTCCCCGAGGAGCGCAGGCGCATCGACATCGGCGACTATTACAGCGATCACGCCCTCGCCTTTGAGCTGCTCGGCTGGGAGCCGCGGGTGGGCCTGGAGGATGGGCTGGCCCGCACCGTCGACTACTACCGCCACCGCCTGCCGCTCTATCTGTGACCGACCCGATCGCCGCTCCCGTCGCTGCCAACGACTTCCGCCGGGAACCGGAGGAGCTGCTGCAGGCTGAGCTGGCCGTCGTCGAGCGGGTGCTGCGCTCGGGATGGTGGATATTGGGTGCCGAGGTGGAGGCCTTCGAGCAGGCCTGGGCTCTGCACTGCGGCAGTTCCCATGCCGTGGGCGTGGCCAATGGCCTTGATGCCATCGAGATTGGACTCCGCGCCCTCGGCGTCGGCCCCGGCGACGAGGTCATCACCACCCCGGTCACGGCCTATGCCACCACGCTGGCGATCCAGCGCTGCGGCGCCGTGCCGGTGTTCGCCGACATCGACCCATCCACTGGTTGCCTTGCGGCCGACTCGGTGGCGACCTGCATCAGCACCTCCACCCGGGCCGTCCTGCCGGTCCATCTCTATGGCCGTGCCGCCGATCTGGATGGTCTGGCGGCGGCCTGCGACGGCCACGGACTCCCCCTGGTGGAGGACTGTGCCCAGGCCCACGGCGCCCGCCATCGCGGTCGGCCGGTGGGCAGCGTGGGCCGCTGCGCTGCCTGGAGTTTCTATCCCACCAAGAACCTCGGTGCCATCGGCGATGCCGGCGCCCTCACGACCGCCGATGCGGAGGTGGCGCGGGCTGCCCGGTGCCTGCGCAACTACGGCCAGAGCGATCGCTATCACCACGATCTCGCTGGCATGAACAGTCGGCTTGATGAGTTGCAGGCAGCCCTCCTGCGGGTGAGGCTGCCCTGGCTCGATGCCTGGACCAGCCGGCGGCGGGAGATCGCGGCCCGCTACCGCCGCGGCATCGACCATCCCCTGCTGGAGCCGCTGTCGGAGGAGACCGATCCCGACTCCCATGTGCACCACCTCTACGTGCTGCGCACGCCGGATCGGGATGGGGTCCGATCCCTGCTGCAGCAGCGGGGCGTCTCCACCCTCATCCACTACCCCCTGCCCTGCACCCAGCAGAAGGCTCTTGCCGAGCACCGCATAGCTCCGGGGGGCATCCCCCATGCCCTTGAACACTGCCGCACCTGCTTCAGCCTGCCGATTCATCCCTTCCTTCGTGACGACGAGGTGAGTCGGGTGATCGATGCCTGCAACCAGCTCCCTGCAGCCCCGGCCTGATGGCAGGGCCCGTGTTTTGCACCCTCTTCGATAGCGGTTACCTGCCTCAGGGTCTCGCCCTTCTGCGCAGCCTGGAGCGGCATGTGCCGGAGGTTCGGCTGTGGGTTCTGGCGATGGACGCCCGCTGCCACCGGCTGCTCACGGGGCTGCAGCACCCCGCTCTGCGGATCATGCGCTTGGAGGAGTGCGAGACCGAGGAGCTGCGCCTGGCCCGGCGTGAGCGTTCCTGGGGGGAGTACTGCTGGACCCTCACCCCCTTCCTGCCCCAACTGGTGCTGGAGCGCGATCCCGAAGCCGCCGTCGTCACCTACATCGACGCCGATTGCTGGCTTCTCGGCCCGGTCAGTCCTTTGATGGATCTCTTAGAAGCCTCGGGTGCCCACTGCATGATCACCCCCCATGCCTACAGCCCCCAGCGGGACCGCACCGCCATCGCCGGCACGTACTGCGTGCAGTTCCTGCCCTTCCGCCGCACCCCTCAGGCGGCCCTGATTCTTCGCTGGTGGCAGCGGCGTTGCCTCGAGTGCTGCAGCAGCAACCTGGGTGAGGGCCCACTGGGTGATCAGGGCCATCTGGAGGACTGGCCCTCAAGGTTCGGGGCGGATGTCTATGTGCTGGATCGCCCGGCCCTCACCCTGGCTCCCTGGAACATTGAACGGTTCTGGAGTGAGTCGCTGGCCCAGCCCTGTCTCTATCACTTCCAGGGCTTCCGTCTGTTCCGTCTCGCGGGCCTGCTGGTGGTCCGTCCGACGGCAGGGGTGCCGATGCCCTGGGGCGCTTTCGCCCTGCTGTTTCTGCCTTACTTGAGGGACATCCTGGAGATGCTCGATCGGCTGCCCGAGGCCGTTCTGGAGCCACGGCCCCTGCCCTCGCCTTTTCAGGATCCCCGGGGCGCCCTGCTCCTGCTGCCGCGACTCCTCTTCCGCTATTGGAGCGTATGGTTGCGGCGCCTTCCTCCCGCCATGCGTGGGGCCGAGCGTGGCTGAGCCGATCGATCAGATCCGACCCCTCTTCCGGCGCCTGCGGGATCGCTCCCAGGCGGCCCTGCCGGCACGGGACACCGGCCATGGCTTCCGCTTCATCGGCTCCCAGCGGCGCTTCCGGCACGCCTGCGACGAGCTGGGCACGATCGAGGTGCTGCGCCGACTGGCCCCCGGGCTCCGTGGCTTCCTCAATGTGGGGGCCAACGCCGGCTTCTACTGCCTGCTGGCCGAGGCTCTCGGCCTCGAGGCGGTGGGCTTCGAGCCCGAGCCCACCGCCTTTCGCCTGCTGCAGCGCAACCTGGGCCTCAATCGTTCCAGCTGTTTGGCCATTCCGGCCGCGGTCGCCGCCGGTCTTGGACGCGCAACCTTCTACGGCACCGGCACCGCAGGCTCGCTGCTGCAGGGGCTCTCCGGCACGCCCCGCTGGGATCGCCGCGCGGTGACCACCGTGCCCCTCGATGGCCTCTTCGCTCCGGGGGGGATCGCTCCGCGGCCCACCGACAGCCTCTGGCTGCTCGACTGCGAGGGGGCCGAGCCCGACGCGCTGCGGGGCGCCCGGCAGTTGCTGGAGGCCACCCACCCCCTGCTGGTGCTGGAACTGGCCCCGAGCCGGAACCACCAGGCCTGGTTACATTGTCTGGTGGATCTGCGCCTCTGTGCCTACACCCATCTGCTGGGCTGCTCCTCCCTGGTGGAGGGTCCGGGCCGCTGGCGCCCCCTGACGGCCGATGCGGCGGACGACCGGGCCTTCCACGACAATGTGCTGGTGGTGGCCGAGGCCCATCACCAGGCCTTCCTCGGCGACCTGCCGCTGGGCGGCCCTGCCCGCCGTTCATCTCCATGAGGGGGACCCTGGGGCTCTGGGCCCGCAGCGCCTATCACGGTCTGGAGGACATCGGCCTCCAGCCCCTGAAGCTGCTTGGCCTGAGGGGCCTGCCGGCCTATCTGCGCGATCTGGCCACCTACCGCAGGCTGCGGCGGCATCTCCCCGACGTGACGGACGCCTCCCTGCAGCTGGCCCCCCTCCTCTCTGATCGCTACGCAGGGGCAGGTGCGGGGCGCTCGCTCTACTTCCTTCAGGATCTGCTTTGCAGCAGCCATGTGTTGCAGCGATCGCCTTGCCGGCATCTGGACATCGGCTCACGCATCGATGGCTTCGTGGCCCAGATTGCCGCTTCAAGGCCGATCGATGTACTCGACATCAGGCCCCTTCCAGCACCTCCTACCCCGAACTTGCGATTTGTTCAGGGCGACATCCTCGACCCTCCGGCCACTCTGATGGGCCAGTATGAGCTAGTCAGCTCCATGCATGCCCTCGAGCATGTTGGTCTTGGGCGTTACGGCGATCCTGTGGCACCGGATGGGTTCGAGCGTGCTTTGGCCCATGCGGCTGCTTTTGTGGCTCCGGGCGGCACCCTTCTGCTTTCCCTGCCGGTGGCCCGCATGGAACGTCACCTGATCCAGTTCAACAGCCAGCGACTCTTTTCCAATGCTCTGCTTGCCGATCTTCTGACCGGCCTGCTGCCGCAGTTCATTCCCACATGGAGCTTCGTGGTCGATGACCGCCGCAGCCCCCGCCAGGTGTCCGGTGAACCGGCTGCGTTGCTGGCTGATTTCCACGGATTCGGCCTCTGCGGGTTGTCCCTGCGGCGCCGATGACGCCTCGGCTGTCGATCTGCCTTGTGGTGCGCAATGCCGCCCCAGCTCTCGCCAGCACCCTGGCGTCGATCGAACGGCAGATCGTTGCGCTGCAGGCGCTTCCCGCCGAACTGGTGCTGGTGGATGGGGAGTCTTCCGATGGCAGCTTCCAGCTCGCCACGGACTGGGCTGCCCCTCTCTCGCTTGCCGTACGCCTCAGCAGTCAGCCGCCACGTGGCATCTATCCGGCCATGAACCAGGCCTGGCGGCTGGCCCAGGGGGAGTGGCTGCTGTTCATCAACGCCGGCGACCTTCTGCTCGATGCGTCCCCGCTGATCGGAGCCCTGGCAGCGGCCAACGCCTCGGGAGTAACCAGCCTCCAATGCCAGGCGGCGATCTTTTCACCAGGTGCCCGTCAGGGGCTATGGAGACCCCGGTGCCTCTCGCCCTGCCATCAGGCCCTGGTGTATCAGCGCAACCTTCATGACCGTTGTGGCCCTTATGACGAACGCCTCTCGATCTGCGCCGACACCTTGTTCATGCTGCGGATCGCTTCGCTGGGCCAGCGCCTGTCACCACGACTGCTGGCGGCCACCGAGGTGAGTCCCGCCAACGCTTCCAGGGATCCCGAGCGGATTGCCAACGACCTGGCCACGATCGCGCGCCTCGGCCTTGCCCTGCGGCCCTGGCCGCGGCCGCGGCTCACCCTGTTGATGCTGCGGGTTGAGCGCCGGCTGGGGTGCAGCGCCTCCATCTGGCTGCGGATGGCCGTGCTGCGGCTGATGGGCGCCGTCAGGCAGGTGCGTCTTGGCTGATCAAGGGCGTCTGCTGCTGCTTCTCCAGGGGGGGCTGGGAAACCAGCTGCTGCAACTGGCTCTTGGAGAGACGCTGGCCGCTGCCTTCGATCGAGAGCTCATGGGTTCGACGGTGCTGCTGGAGTCCCGAAGCCGCAGACTGCGGGGCCTGACGGCCCGCTCCATCAGTCCAGTCGTGCTGGAGCGATTGGTCTGCCCGCCGTCGCCATGGGGGCGCCACCTGCCCGCCCGGCTGATGGCCCGGCTGGCTGATCCCGCCTCGGCAGGGGTCCTCACCGACCGGGGTTTGCTGGAGGCTGTGCGACAACCTCCCCTGCTGGATCGCCTGGGCTGGGTCCGGGTGATTCACAGCCATGCCACCCATCCGGCCCTTTTCGGAGAGGCGTTCACCTCTGCCTGGCGAGCCATCCTCGAGGTGCTTGTTCCCCATCTTCGGGGCCCGGCGCCAAGGGTGGCCGTGCACGTGAGGCGCACCGATTATCTGCTTCCCCGCAGTGGTTTCCGTCTTCTTGGTGAGCCCTATTACCGGGCGGCCCTGGAGCGCGCCCTGGCAACGAGGGGTTCTGCCTCAGCGGCACCGCTGCTTGTCAACGCTTACAGCGACGACCCCACCTGGTGCTGTGACCACCTCCAGGACCCACGCTGGCGATGGGAGTTCGGTGGTGGGACGCCGGAACAGGACCTGGCAGCGATGGCCCATGCGGAGATGCTGATTACAGGCAACAGCAGCCTCTCGGCGGTCGCCGCCCATCTGGCCCAGCTACGGGATCCCTTGACCACGGTGTTGACGCCAGAGCGCTGGCTGCTGAAGGATGACGGCCGCCTGGGAGATCTGAGGAAACCTGGGTGGCAGGTGGTGTCTCCTTGATGCACTCCGCCGTGAGCATCATCTGTCCCTACCGCGATGGCGCCGCCTTCCTGCCGGGCTTGATCGCCAACGTGCAGGAACAGTCACACTCTGCCTGGGAGTTGCTCCTCATCGACGATGGCTCCTCCGACGGAGGAGCAGATCTCGCCAGAGGCGCTGCCGATCAGGATGAGCGGGTCCGGGCACTGACGGCACCAGAGCGTCCTGCCGGAACTCCACTGGGCCCCTGGTGGCCACGGAACCATGGCCTGGTGCAGGCCCGGCACGATCTGATCGCCTTTCTGGATGTTGACGACCGCTGGCATCCTGCCAAGCTCCGCTGTCAGCTGAAAAGCCTCCACCGCAGCGGTGCTAGCATCAGCGTGACGGGCTATCTGCGCTTCGAAGCCTCCAGTGAAAGATTGCTCGGCTGGCGCCTGCCACCAGCCCGCTTCGGATACCGCCTGTTGCGAGTGACCAATGCCATCCCCATGCTGACGTTGCTGCTGGATCGCCGCTTACTGGAGGATGGATTCAAGCCTTGCCATCACGAGGACTATCTCCGCTGGCTCACAACGTTTCGGCGTCATCCGGATCTCTGTTGCGTCACCATCCCTATGGTTTTGGCTTTCTATGCGGTGCATCCAGGTAACTTGACTGGAGACCGATGGCGCATGCCTTTGTGGGCCTATGGCGTCTACCGTGCCCATGGACTGGGCCGGCTGGTCAGCCTGCTATCTTTGCTCTGTTGGGGTTGTTACCAGCTGTTCACCTTCCTGCGCAGTCGCCGGAGACCGCTCAAGCACATGCTTTCCGAGGTGCTACGGATTGCGCCCCCCTTGCCCCTGCCACCAAGCGGATTGTCTTGATCTGATTTGAGAAGGGTCTTGGACATGACCAATTTTTCCCGTGTCAATCAGGTTGATGGCGTACGATCGAGGAGTTGCTCAAGCTCTTTTCTCCACCCAATCACCTCGACTCATTCCCGGAACGGCTGGTTGGAGTTCCCGATTGGGATGAGCTTCTCCTCAAGTACAAGAAGACCTCGAAACAATTGAATTCCAATCGCATTGAGGCAACCTTTATGCTTGCTAATCTCGATACTATGTGAGTTTATTCCTGTTGCCTAGCGCAGCGGAGAAACGTCGACGGCAACTCGTTGTTGGACTAAGCCGCTGCGCGGCAGATTCAAATCCAGTGTAGCCAGAGACATGCAATATGGCCAGCAAGCGCTGATTTGATTGCCGAGCAGCCTTGGGCTTCGGCAGCAGGCCCGATTGCCAGTCGGTTGCCCAGTTCCACAGTGAAGGATGCACGCCCACATCGGCGTGTCATGACCTTTATCCCCTGGGGGAAATCCACCATGGAACAGCATGAACAGGAGCGATTCGACCAGCTCTATGCAAAGCACCTGCAGGCACTCAAGTTGCAGGGCAAGCGGAGCAAAACAATCGATGGCTATGCCAGAGCAGTGCGCCGCATTACAGGATTCTTTAACCGCTGTCCGGACAACCTGAGCGCCACTGAGCTCAAGACCTACTTCGCCTGGATGGTGGAGAACTATTCCTGGAGCAGCGTCAAGGTGGATCTATGGGGATTGTCCTTCTTCTATCGGCATGTGCTGGGCCAGCCGATGGATTGGGTGGACATCATCAA
>NZ_JACJSZ010000029.1 GCF_014698445.1 Microcystis elabens FACHB-917 | reverse complement strand
TTCTCCGTCGTTTCTCGGGCTTCATCGAGCAGCCTCAAGTCCACTGGGTAGGGGATGTCATCGGGCACACAGGTCGCATCAAGGATCAGGGTTCCCCAGTTACTGCCAGGCTCCAGTGATGCTGGCTTCACCCCGAGCGCTTCCTCGATGGCCGCCAGCTGCTTCTGTTCTTCTGGAGCCGTTCCGTCCTCCTGCTGAGATGTGGCCAGAAGCTCCTGAATCATCGCGATTCCGCTGGCCTTGGTCATGTCATTGCAGACCTTGATCAGATCAGGGCCAATGCGCTTGCGAAAGTGCACCATCATCGATGGGTCAAATGGCGGCAGAGCCTGGTAACCACTCAATCCGATAAAGAATTGGAGGTATGGTGACTCCGTAATCAGCTCCACCGTTTCACGATCAGTTACGCCCAAGCGTCGTTGGATGTAGACCGCCCCGAACGCCATCTGGAAGGGTTTGGCAGGGGCCCCTGTCTTGGCACTAAACAGCGGTGCATAGTGGCTTTCCAGTGCCATCCACGGGATCACCTTGTGAAGCAGCACCCAGCGATTATTGGGATCGAGCCTTCCACCGAAGGGAGAATAGAACTCTTCAATCGAGAGCTGACCTGAGTGCTGAAGGACGTACATTGGCGAGCCTGGCGATTCTTCTAAGCCAAAAAAGGCTGATTAGAATCCATCCTAGCCTGAGACTGCCGCTGGAATCAACTGCCCCGCAGCGGATCTGGCTTCCTCAGCAAGCCCTATCTAGTTGACACCGGGCAGCTGCCGCTGCTCCAAGGGTAGATGGTTGTAAGCCGAGAAGCGATCGCTCCCCACAATCCCGCCAAAGGCACTGCCCAGAAGCTTGATGGCGGCAGCTGTCGATCGGCTCAGGCCCTGTCTGAACACCGTCACCACCGGCGTCACCATGACCCACTGCCAGCCCCGCTTGCCCGTGGGATTGTTGCCAACCGCTTCGCGAAAGACTTCATCTACGACGTAGGCCACCGGCTGCTGACGGGCAAAGGCCAGCGCTTCTGCCGTCGGTTCTGCCAGAGCGCTGCTCAGTCGCTCGCGGATCGTCGCAATCGCTTCATGACTGATCTCGACCCCCAGCAGCCTCAGCAGGGCACTGGGCCGGGGACTGTAGCGGCTGGCTTCCACATCAGTCGGCAGCATGGCGCAGGTGCTTGTGGAACAGCAGGGGCAGACCAACCGGTGCAGCCGGTGCTCCATCACCAGAGGCATGATCGGCGGGATCTCGATCACCTGATGGCGCACGGGCGCTGGATCCTCTCCCTGCAGCAGGGTGCCGCAGTGTCGGCAGGCATCGGGGTGGTGCTCCACCACCTCATCAACCCGCTCGATCGGCAGCAGCTCAGGCCCCGATTCGGGGTGTCCCGGCTGGCCGCTGCGATTGCGACGCTCCGGAGGCTTGTAGCCCGAAGGGTTTCCGCACAGCGGTGGCCAGGGCCATCGCTGGAGGGAGGCTACCGATTCGCAGAAGCCTGGCTGCGAGGAGGAATTGCGGAGCTCCGGCCGATCCGCTCCCGCAAGCTGGCCAGCTCGGTGGCGAGGGCACTGAGCTGGCTGCGGAGATCATCGTTCTCCTGTTGCTGGGCCAGGATGAGCGCTGGTTTGGAATCACCCAAAGAGCGATTCGGCGTGGCAGCTTCTCGAACGTCCAGGAGCTGATCGCCAAAATCAAGCAGTTCGTGGCGGATTGAAATCAGAACACCGCTGCATTCAACTGCACCGCCACTGCGGACTCGATCATGGAGAAGCTGCAAAGACTTTCTTGCCGAATCTCCGGGATGACCCACTTGCATTACATGAAAGTCTCTTCCTGGTAGATCCAGAACCGGCTAAAGGGTCCTCAGGCAGGCGGCCACCGCCTCAACCTCCCGCAGGGCCTCGATGGTGGTGAGGGCTTCGCGGAACCGGGCTTCCAGCACTTCGTGGGTGATCGTCACGATTTCGGCGCCCCCCTCGTGGCCGGGGAACTGAACGATCGACTGGATCGAGACCCCGGCATCGCCGAAACAGGTGCCGATCTTGCCGATGACGCCGGCCTCGTCGAGGGTGCGCAGGCGTACGTAGTTGCGATGCCTGGTGCGGGAGCCGTCCACAAGGGTGCAGCGGCGCCAGCGGTTCGCGGCCAGGAGTGGATCAAGGCCCGCCTGGGACCCACTGACCTTGCGGATGCCAGCGATGTTGAGGATGTCGGCCACCACTGCCGAGGCTGTGGGGCCTGCCCCTGCCCCGGGCCCGTAGAACATCACCCGACCCACTGGTTCCCCTTCCACAAGGATGGCGTTGTTCACCCCATGGACCCCAGCCAGGGGGTGGGACGTCGGCAGGAGGGTGGGATGCACCCGCACGTCGAGCGACGCACTGCCATCGGCGTTGTCCCCCACATGTTCTGCCACCGCCAGCAGCTTCACCACAAAGCCCAGCTGGGCGGCGTAGGCCAAATCGCGGGCGTCCAGCCGGTCGATGCCTTCGGTGGCGATTCCCGCACGGGATACGGTTCCCCCGTAGGCAAGCCCGGCGAGGATGGCGATCTTGTCGGTAGCATCGCCGCCTTCCACATCCGCGGCTGGATCCGCTTCGGCGTAGCCCAGCCTCTGGGCCTCCGCCAGCACGTCGGCGTAGGCCGCTCCTTCATCGGCCATGCGACTGAGGATGTAGTTGGTGGTGCCGTTGATGATGCCGCTCACCCGCTGGATGCGGTTCCCCCCGAGGGACTGCTTGAGCGGCTCGATGATCGGAATTCCCCCACCCACGGCCGCTTCGATCAGCACATAGACGCCACGCTCAGCGGCGGCGGCGGCGATCTCTTCGCCGTGGCGGGCAATGACCGCCTTGTTGGCTGTCACCACGGGCTTGCCGGCGGCGATGGCACGCAGGATGAGCGTCCGGGCTGGCTCCAGACCCCCCATCACCTCCACCACGATCTCCACCGTCGGGTCATCCACCACCAGAAGGGGATCTGTGACCAGCCTCCCTGCGGCGAGGCTCACGGGCCGGGTGCGCTGCCGATCCCGAACGGCCACCCGGCGCAGGGCGAGTTCCGCCACCATCGGGTGGCGCCCCTCGGGGTTGGTGAGGATGGAAGCCACGCCGGCTCCCACCGTGCCCAGTCCGAGCAGGCCAACACCGATGGTCATGGGCCGGAGTCCAGGAGACGTCACATAGTAGAAAGCCTTCTACCTTGAGCGGCCTGGCACGGTTCCCCCCCACTGTCAGCAAAGAAGTCCACTCGGTCTGACCCGTCCACCAGGGGGCCCAACCGACGACCATGCAACCCACTTATGACGCCGCTCTGCGGGAAGCCGTCCGCTTCCGGATGAGCCCTCCGAACCGTGAGAGCGTGGCTGGGATCGCCCGGGACACGGGGATCACGGCGCAGACCATCTACAACTGGCGCAGCCAGTGGCAGAAGCAGGGCCAGCTGTTGCCTGCGAGTCCCAAGCCACCAGAGCAGTGGAGCGCTGCCGACAAGCTGGCGGCCGTGATCCAGGCCGCAGGACTGCGCGGAACGGATCTCGGCTCGTTCTGCAGGGAACGGGGTTTGTACCCCAAGCAGGTTGCCCGTTGGCGCCAGGCCGATGAGGATGCCAATGGCCCCAGCGTTCCGAATATAGCGGATCAGCGGGAACTGCAACGAAAGGATCAAGAACAGATCCGGCGAAATCGTCAGCTGGAGCGTGAATTGCAGAAGAAAGAAAAAGCACTCACGGAGGCAGCAACGTTTCTGATGCTCTCAAAAAAGTTCTCCCAGATCTTTCAGCCGGACGAGGAGCCTTGATCTCCTCTGAGGATCGCGGTGCGATCGTCGCACTGCTGGAGGAAGGCATCAGTCGTGGCGTTTCGGCCAAGGCCATTGCTGATCTATTCGGCTTGGCTGCACGCACGCTGCGGCGATGGGGCTTGATGATTCGAGCCCAGGGATTCAGCCGGGATCAACGCAAGGGGGCAACCAGGCATGTCATGCATCGTTTCAGCGAGGAAGAGCGCCAACAGGTGCTGTCCACTGTCAATGATCCACGTTTTGCCGATCTCACACCCATCCAGATCGTGGCGATCCTTGCCGAGGAGGGAGTTTATGTGGGATCTGAATCCACGATTTACCGCATCATGCGCCAGTAGGGCCTGCTGCATCATCGTGGCAGGAGCCGCCCGCCGCGGGAGCCAAGAGAGCCACCCGTGCTGGAGGCGACGGGCATCCATCAAGTACTGGCCTGTGATATCACCCTGTTGCTCGGGCCGGCGAAGGGGCAATTCTACTACCTTTATATGGTGTTAGATGTGTGGAGCCGGCGTATCCTTGGCGTCGAGGTGCATGAACTGGGGTGCGGCGAGCTGGCCAAGCATTTCTTTGTTCGCGTCTGCTGAGATGAAGGGATCAACTCGGGGTCGTCCACGATCCTGCACGCCGATAACGGAGCACCGATGCGCTCCTACACCTTGGCCGCCAAGCTGGCTGAACTGGGGATCGAGATGTCATTCTCGCGGCCGGGCGTGAGCAATGACAATGCCTATGCGGAGTCGTTATTCCGCACGTTGAAATATCACCAGAGCTATCCACACAGGCGCTTCCGGGATCTTCTCGCAGTGCGAGCCTGGGTGGATGGCTTTGTGGAGTGGTACAGCGCTGAGCACCGCCACAGCGGCATCAAGTACGTGACGCCGAACCAGCGTCACTACGATGAGGCTGATGCGATCTGCTCGATCCATCAGCAGACCTCTGAGCAGGCTCGCCTACGTCATCCACGCCGCTGGGCCAGAGCCCCACGCGATTGGTCTCAGCCACAGATCGCGCAAGTGAATCATCCTCGCCCGCCCGGGGGCCGGCCGCTCAATCCTCTGCACAAGATCATGAGCTCGATGACCGTATTTTCACGAAGCCGAAGCCCATAACCTACGACTTGGAGTAGTATTTGCGAGGTGCCAAGCACGGCACCCCGAGCGGACTTCTTTCCTGATAGGCGCCGCACAGAGCAGCGCTGGCAGCAAGTTGAGGGAGGGGCCACCGCTCAGTGCCGCTCAGGTCCGGCGCTGAGAGCAGCGCTCAGAACTCCCCCAAAGGAGGCGGGTGAGGGTCTGCCATGGCTGAGAAACGTGCGACACGCTCCTAGTGTGCTGTCCCAGAGATATGAGAGCAGAGACGCTGAACCTTTTCCAAGATTGAATCCGCCGTGGCCGTCCAAGTGAATGGAGCTGTGTTCTTGATATATGCCGCCACGAACTGCTCGATCCTGGCGATCAGCTGCTTGACACTGGAAAAACTCCCACGGCGAATGGCTCGTTCTGTAATGAGGGCAAACCAGCGTTCAACCTGGTTCAGCCATGAAGCATAAGTTGGGGTGAAGTGGATATGAAAACGGGGTCGCTGGGCCAGCCAGGCTTTGACCTTGGGATGTTTGTGCGTGGCCTAGTTATCGACAATCAAATGCAGGTCAAGCTCAGTAGGCACTGATTTCTCAATATCCCTGAGAAAGGCGAGGAATTCTTGATGCCGATGGCGAGGCTTGCGCTGAGTGACTACCTCGCCAGTTGCCACGTCAAGAGCAGCAAATAAGGTGGTCGTACCGTGTCGAATATAGTCGTGGGTGACTCCCTCCACGTATCCCAGGCCCATCGGCAGCACTTGCTGAGTGCGATCAAGAGCCTGCACCTGGGTTATCTCGTCCACGCACAGCACCACTGCGTCGTCAGTGGGATTCAGGTAGAGGCCGACGATATCTCTGACCTTCTCGACAAAGAAAGGATCAGTCGAGATCTAGAAGTTCTTCTGCCGATGGGGCTGGAGGGCAAATATCTTCAGCCAGCGGTGGACTGTGCTCTTAGAGATTCCTGTCTCAGCTGCAAGCGAGCGTGCACTCCAGTGAGTACTGCCATCGCTGGGTTTCGTTTGCAGTGCACAATTGATGACTTCGGCTACCTTGTCGTCCTCATAGGTACGAGGGCGGCCGGGACGAAGTTCATCGTGAAGACCTTCGATGCCGTACTCTCGATAGCGCTTCCTCCACTTCCCGACCGTCATCCCTGTCAGACCCATCCGCTTGGCGATGGCGGTGTTGGATTCACCGGCCCCACAGGCAAGCACGATCTGTGCTCGCTGCACGATTGAGTGTGGTATTGAACGTGAATTGGTGATATTCTGCAGCTGACGAAGCACTTCCTCGGAAAGCTTCAAGGGAGGCATCGGTCTTCCGACAGGCATTGACTCTCGCTGTACGATTACGTCTCGTATTATAGCAGCTATCTGCGGGACATAACACTAGGAAACGCTTTGGGGAGATCTTCGCGAGCTTCCTCCCAGCGGTGAGTCCGCAGGCGCTTAAGCGCATGCGAGAGAGGATTAGGGAAATGCATTTGCGTAGGCGGATGTATTTGCCTTTGGAGGAGATCGCCCGGCTCCTGAATCCGATCCTGTGGGGTTGGATTCAGTATTACGGACGTTTTTATCCAACTGAACTGAGGGCCAAGCTATTTGGCTATCTTAATGAGCACCTGAGCGCATGGCTGTGTTTCTGACGCAGCCGGCAAGTTCTGACGAGGATCGCTCATGAGAGGCGGGATCTCTTTGCTCACTAGCGTGGTGTTGGTGTTGCGGCTGGATGACAGGAGCCGGATGACGCGAGAGTGTCACGTCCGGATCTGTGGGGGCCTCGGGGGGAAGTTCCCCGGGGCTACCCGGCAGCGGTGTTGTTGGTGGGTTCAATTCCGGGGTGTTCCAGGAAGGTCCAAGGCGCCCGCTTCTGACTCAGCAACTGCTGAAAGGTGCGCATCGCCCTGGCCCACGGCGTTCGCTCACTGGTCTGGAAACCAAGCTCCACCGCCCGCCGCAGCGTCTGCTCAAAGGCCAACTGGATCAGCCGGCAGCGTCTTTTCATTGGTGCCAGTGCTCGAACAGCTGGTGCTGCAGGCCCAGCAGCTGGGCTGCGAACTCGGCGTTGGCCCCGGTGCGGTCGGCGATGGCTGCGGCGCTAGTCATCAGGGTGGTGCTCCACCACCGCATCCATCCCCTCGATCGGCAGCAGGTCAGGCCCGGATTCAGGATGTCCCGGCAGGCCGCCGCGTTCACGGCCTCTCCCCTTGCGTCGCACTGGCGGCTTTTGGCCCGAAGGGCTTCCGCGCAGCGGTTGCCAGGGCTATTCCTGGAAGGCGGCCACTGCTTCGCAGAATCCTTGCGGCTAGGAGGAGTTACGCGAGCCGCGTCCTATTCGCTCTCGCAGGTCTGCAAGCCGCGAATCGAGCTGCCTTCAAGGGTTCAGCAGGGCAGAAGCCTGATGGAAGCCGTCCCGGTCACTGATCGGACATTTTCTTCATGTGCAATCGCGCCATCATCCTGTGCCAATGGCATGGCTGCACACTTGACGTCTGGCTTGGCCGCTGATAAGATTAGTAACATTTTGAAAAAACTCAAATAACAACATAGCGCACAGAATTCCAACTCTAACTAATTGCTTGGCTTCTCAAGCAACTTCATTCTTCCTCCTCCATGACTTCCACTCTCTCTAAGGCTTCGGTCTCTGCACCGGCTCGCCATTCTCCCGCACGGAGTCTCCAGCCCGGCCGTACATCGGTCCCGGCTATTTGCAGGATCGGAAATTTCCGGATCGTGGATCCACCCTTTGCCATTCCCCAGGAAAGGCTTTTCAGCTTCTTAGTCGACATTTTCGCTCGGGCCGCTGTTGTCCAAGGAGATCACTTTAACATCGAGTCCGCAAGGGCTCATTACGCCAAACTGTTTGACCGGTACGGCTGCAGCCCAAAGCTTCTTTCTCGTCGATTCACCTACACGGAGGATTTTCTGTTGCCTCCCGAAGAATGGACGGTGTTTGATCCTGGGGATCCCCTCAGCCTTGGTGGCTGGGGCCGCCGCCGTGAAGCCTTCAAGCGCTACACAAGGCAGATCTTCGATGACCTCTTTGCCGGACAGAGACAGCCGCCTTCCAATCTCCTGCACGTCACCTGCACCGCTTACGAGTCGCCCAGCGCCCCCCAGCTCCTCGCCAGCTCCCAGGGCTGGAACACCACCCATATCACCCAGGTGCACCACCAGGGTTGCCACGCCTCGGTACCCGCTCTGCGTGTCGCTTCCGGTCTCGTAGCCAGCGCCATGGCCCAGGGCAGGCCGGAGGAAGCCTCTGTGGACATTGTGCACACAGAACTCCACACCCTCCATGCAGATCCTGTCCGACGAACCCCTGATCAGATCGTTGGCCACAGTCTCTTTGGTGATGGAGTCATTGCCTACAAAATGTGGTCCCCTGATGGTGCGACCCATGGATCACTGCGAGCTTATGAACTGTTGGCTGCCCATGAATTCATCATCCCTGATACCAGTGATCTGATGCAATGGAGCATTGTTCACAGTGGCATGCACATGATTCTGGACAAAGCCATCCCCGACCAGATTGCCCAGCATGTCAACACGTTCGTTCACAGCCTCTATGAACGCGCTGGCCTTGTGAAATCCCGTGATTTTCCTGATTCTATTCTGGCAGTGCATCCGGGTGGTCCAAGCATTCTCGACAAGGTCAGGGATGCACTGAACGTTACGGAAGAGAGAATGGCCTGGTCACGCAGGATTCTGCTGGAACGTGGCAACCTCTCCTCGGCGACCGCTCCTCACATGTGGGCTGAGATCCTCTCGGATCACACCGTTCACTCGGGCACCCTGATTATCACGATTGTCTTTGGACCGGGGCTGACGGCTGCAGGAGCTATTCTTCGGGTGGTCTGAGCCTTCAAAAATCCAGAATGAATCTCAGGAACTTCCTCGAACAGACACATTGAAAAGTTGTTGGATTTCTTCCAGCCACTCCTTTGTTTTGGTGGTGAATTCAGTCTTCTTTCCCTCCGATCAGGAGGATCACTTTATGACAGGGCCGTGGGCCATGGCGAGAAAGTAGATGCCCGCCAAACTGTTAATCATGGGACCTCGGCCATGGTTGGTGGTGACGGGTGTGGACACCACCAGATTCCCATTCGCGTCAAGGGCTTCTCGGGTCTTGGTCAGCGGGCCCCAGATTCCCTCCGGTGACAGGATATCATTCTCATGGTCGCATAGGTAGACGTCAGAGACCCGCGGCCGTGGATCTGTTGCAGGACCCACGGCCACCATCTGCAGACCGGTTGGCGTGGGGATGACTGTGGGCTCAAAACCGCTGCCGTCACTGGATGGAGGGTTTGAGGAGTTCCTGGAGTTGCGGCCCATCTGCTCTTCCAGCTTGGTGATCAGCTGGCCCACCAGGGTTCTCACGGTTGGCGATCTCGCCTCCCAGTTATTCTCATAACTGATGGCAGGTGGTGGAAGCATCTCGGGCAGTCTCTGCCTGAGAACCAAGCTGGTTTCAGAGGTCTGTCAATAGCGGAACTGCCCCGAAGCCCCCCCCCTGAACAGTTCCTCGTCGGGAGCTCCTGATCGGTCAGCATCCCCATGGGGGCAGGAGCCTCCCGCAGCAGGTCGCTGACCACGGGATCGGTGAGTGCACCGCCCTCAAAGCGCTGGTGTTGTCTTACCGGCGGGACATCAGCCATGGCGGACGCCCGATCGGCAGCAACTGCAGCAAGCCGTGGAGTTCTGGGTTTTGGCCCGGCTGATGTTGCGCCGAGGGCTGAACCGGCTGCACAACTTCGACCCCACTCTGCCGGTGCGGCGAAACCAGTCGGAGCAACCCGGTGACATGATCCGTCTTGAAACCTTGGAAGCTGCTGAAAAAGCTGCCAGCCGAGTTCCGCAAGGTCCTGCTCATCCGCCTTGGTTATCAGCGGAATCAATCGTCAGATCGGTTCGGCTACGCGGGGGGCTGCTGCTGGCATCACCACCTGCGGGCAGGCGACGAATCTGCTCGGATCGGATCGCTTGGCCCCTCCCAAGCCCGTGCCTCCCCACAGGCAGGATTTTGTGAAGGAGTGGCAGCTGGCCTGGTTCGAGCCGGTCGGCCACCGGGTCATCGCAGATCCGCACAAGAGCAGCTCAGGCTGACATGGAGCCGGTTTTTAACAGTTCTTCTGGCGGTGGATGACGCGCCCCGCCTGTCTGCTGCGGGGGTGTTGCCTGACGAAAGTGGGCTGACCGCTGCGGGCTTTCCGAGCCTTGGGCTGGGGTGGTGGTTCAACGGCCAGGGAATCGAATGCCTTCTGGTGCCCGGCGACAAACGCACCTCCTGCCCGTCCCAGGTCTGCAGAACAGCATTGGTGGGGAGAAAGCTGCAGGAGCGACGGATGCAGGTGATGCCCTACGGGATGTGAGCCTCCAGGAACGGGCGGCTCCGGCTTGCCAGCGGACCCAAGACAGTCGCGGGCATCCCGTGGCCTATGGCTGGCCCCATACCTCCAAGGCTGACACCCACAACCAACTTGCTAAGCTACTGCATTAGCTGCTTCATGGACAGGCGGAGCTGGAGGTGAGATTCGGTAACGGCAGGCGGATGGCCGCCCAAGCCGGACTGTCAGTGGGCCGAGCCGCAAGGCCCCCCGATTGCCAGTCGTCGTCCAGAAATGGTTGGTTGGCAGCCTCTCAGGGTGTTGCGGTTCCCTAACAGGCTTCCAGCAGATCGGTTATGGTTCCATTCATGCCTTAGAATTTGAACGTTCAGTAATGAATGACCACTCTTATGGGTGCCACCTTCCATTTTCTGTGTAAAGGTAGAGATCCACTCAGGGCCATCCTTCCAGCCGCTGCCTTTTCTGGCATCCTGGCTTTTGGAGCTCCTTCCGCTCACGCTCTTCAGGTCGGTAACCTCGAATGGGCCAATGGCACAGGTGACTTCGCCAGCCAAGTGGACATAACCGATGCCTTCGACACATTCAGCGTTCTGTTCAACACCGGTGACGCCCCCATAAGCTTGGTGACCGGAGCTGGCGGTATTTTTGTTCCTCCTTTCATTTCAGCGCCCCCCTCAGCCCCCATTGCCGTCTCAGCGGTCACAGCAAACTTTACCTATCTAGCCCCGGTAAGTCCATTCCAGGCCCTTTATACACTGGATAGCGACACTTCCTTCTCCTTCAGTAACGGTGTCACGGTGGGGATCTTTGGTGGGGTCCAGTTCTTGGTGTCCCAAAGTGCAACAGCTGTTCAAGTGGAAGTGACACAAAACTTCGCCGCTGATCTCACTGGTTTCGTCTCGGGTTTACCAGGCGCTAATCCAACGGTTGTGGCCGGTGCCTTCACCTTTAACGATACGACTCAACCCACTGGTGGCTCCTATTCCGCCCAGGTCAACGTGGAGCGTCTCGAGGTGGACAAGGTCCCCGGTCCCCTCCCCATCCTCGGTGCTGGAGTTGCTTTCGGCTATTCCCGCCGTCTGCGCAAGCGTGTCAAGTCGGTCCCTGCTTCCGCCTGAACCATCCCTGGTGCACCCCCAGACCTGAACTGCAGCTCCAAACCCTGCTCGATAGAGCAGGGTTTTTTATGCCAACCAGGGGATGGGCCCAGACGGGGGATTCAGTACTCAGTCGGCGGGAGCCAGCCGTGCTGCCTGAGCCTGCATCATGCGGAAAATGTTCAGAAAGCCATTGGCCCGGGAGGGGGTGAGGCTGGTCTGCAGCCCAGTGGCGGCCAGCACGGCGGGGTCGATCGCCGTGACCTGCTCCGGGGTCAGATCCTCCATCCCTTCGATCAGCAAGGCCAGCAATCCCTTGGTGATCTGGGCGTCGGAATCCCCCAGCCAGTGCACGGTGCCACCGCTGAGCTGCCCCACCACGTACACCTGGGAGACACAGCCCTTCACCTTGAAGGCATCCTGCCGGAAGTCCTCCGGCAGAGGTGGCAGCTTTCGGGCCAGCCAGAGCAGGAATTCGTAGCGGCGTTTGGGGTCCTGGGTGCTGCTCAGGCGATCCACCAGACGATCGAGAGCCGCACTGCCGTAAGTCATCAAATGATCCTATCGATTCAGGACCTGCTCCCACGATGTGCGGCAATGCCCAGACCAGTGATCAGGGCGAGGCCGGTGAGGGCCCAGGGAAGCGGATCACTCCAGCGGTGCAGACGGCGGACCTGCCCGGCGGCCTGACCGGTGAAGCCGGCAGGGGCTGGGGAGCGTTTGGCATCGTCAGGCGAGAGGTAGTCCCGGTGTCCCGGTCCCGCATCGACCTGTATCTCCCAGCCGTTCTGGAGCTGGGGTGGGAGGGTGAAGACGAGCCGGCCGTCGGGACCGGTCCTGCCGATTGCGATGGCTTCACCCCCATCCGGCGGCAGAAGGCGCACAGTGGCATCGCGGGCCGGATCGCCGCTGGAAAAGTGGCTTTCGAGCTTCATTTCTCCGCCGGTGGCCGACGGAAAGTAGTCGAGCGTGCTCTGGATGCCGTGGGCCCGTGCCGCTGGGGGCCCTAGGGCGGCGGCCCCGCCCACGATCGCCAGAACCAGGAGACGTCGGGCCATGGAACCGTTCAGGTCGCTTTCCAACGACTATCACCCATTTTGCCTGCCTGTACCATCCTCGCCATGGACCTCACCATCATCGAGAGGGCGCTGTTCTCGTCGCTGCGGCTCTGAAGTTCGGCCGCGAGCACACGTTCGGCGGCGGTGAGGGTCAGGCGATGGTCAATCCGGCTGGAGTCTGCCCAGGATCGGCAGCTTCTGGAGGTCAGGTCCAACATCGGAAGAATTAACTTCCCAGATCTTCGCAGTCAGTGGTTGTTTCCGCTTCCCCCCGCGCCCTTGGTTCATCGCTTGCAACGTTCCCGGCTGGCGTCTGGGCCCAGTGCAGACCCCCCTCGTCAATCCAGCCGGAGAAGGGAACATCCCAGGGATCCGGAGGAACCCTGGCGGCGACGCAGGCCGCCGGCAGAACCGCCAGCGCCGGCACGGCCCGCCAGCGGGGATCGGCCCGCAGCCGGTCGTACCAGCCCCCCCCCGAGCCGAGCCGTATGCCGGTGGGGGATACCGCCAGCGCCGGAACCAGGAGCAGGGCCAAGGCCTCCGGCTCCAACGGGGTGCCCTCCAATGGTGCGCTGATGCCGCAGGCATCGGCGCCCAAGGGATCCCCCGGCCTCCAGGGGAGATAGATCAGGCCTGATCCGGCGCGGACTGCGGGCAGGGCCAGGGGCCCAAGCGCCTGCTTCGCCAGGCTTCTGAGGTCCGGCTCCTGGGCGAGGGGCCAGTAGAGCCCCAGGTGCCGGCTGGGGTGGATCTGGCCGGGCAGCTCCCTGCGGGCGACCGCCAGGATGGCGTCAGCTGCCGATGGCAGGCTCAGCCGGCGTATCCGGCGATAGAGCCGCCGCAGCCGGTCTTTCTCCGACGCCTCCATCCCCGTCTCCAGCGCATGAGGCTCAGGATCGCCCGCCGGCCGCCCCTCACCGCTGAAACCAGCCGGTCAGGGCCACCGCCAGGGCATCGGCGGCGTCGTCGGGGCGGGGGGGATGCTCCAGCTCCAGCTCCCGCATCACAGCCGCCAGCACCTCGTCCTTCTCGGCGTGGCCCGACCCCGCCAGGGCCAGCTTGATCTGCATCGGCGGGTACTCCACCACCGGAATGGCGAAGCGCGCCAGGGTCATCATCACCACCCCGCGGGCCTGCACCACCGCGATCGTGGTGCTGGAGCGATAGAAGAAGAACTTCTCCACCGCCGCCAGCTGGGGCCGCCAGCGGCGCACGATCACCCGCAGATCGCGGGCGATCTCCACCATGCGATCGCCGTCGCTGCGGCCGGGTTCGGTGCGGATCATGCCGCAGTCGAGCAGGCGCCGGTGACCGCCGCCCGCGGCGGAGCGGCCTTCCACATCGATCACCCCGTAGCCGACGCGCGCCAGCCCGGGATCGATGCCAAGAATCCTCACCCCGCCAGGGCCAGCTGGAAGGCGGAGGGGTCGTCGGCGGTACTGTCGAACACCTTGCAGAACGTCTTCACGACCCGCTCGCCGGAGTCGATCTGCTCGAGGGGGTCCTTGCGCAGCCGGTGGCGCAGGCAGCAGGCCACCACCCGGGCCACATCGTCGTCGCTCACCTCCAGATGGCCCTCGAAGGCCGCCAGGGCCCGGGCGGCCCGGTTGGTGACGATGTCGCCCCGCAGGCCGTCCACGTCCAGTTCGCCGCAGACCGCCGAGATGCGGATGCGCAGGTCGTCGTCGATGGCCACCTGGGGCAGCCGCTCCTGGGCCTCCACCACCCGGGCCTGCAGGGCGTCCTGGGTGCTCTGCAGCCGGTCGCTGAAGCTGTCGGGATCGGCATCGAAGCTGGTGCGCTGGTCCACCACCTGCACCCGCAGCTCCGGATCGCGTACGGTGCGCACCTCCACGCTCATGCCGAAGCGATCCAGCAGCTGGGGCCGCAGCTCCCCCTCCTCCGGGTTGCCGGAGCCGATCAGCACGAAGCGGGCCGGGTGCCGCACGCTCACGCCCTCCCGCTCCACCGTGTTCCAGCCCGAGGCGGCCGAATCCAGCAGCACGTCCACCAGGTGGTCGTCGAGCAGGTTCACCTCATCCACGTACAGCAGGCCGCGGTTGGCCTTGGCCAGCAGCCCCGGCTCGAAGGCCCGCACCCCCTCGCTGAGGGCCTTCTCGATGTCGATCGTGCCGCAGAGGCGGTCTTCGGTGGCCCCCAGCGGCAGGTCGACCATCGGCACCTGGCGGGCCTCCACCGGCAGCTCCTCGCCCCGCTCGGCCCGCTGGCGCACCTCGGCGCTCTGCAGGTCGGGGTCGCTGGGCGAGCTGTTGTAGGGGTCGCCGGCCACCACGTCGATCGCCGGCAGCAGATCGGCGAGGGCTCGGATGGTGGTGGATTTGCCCGTGCCCCGGTCGCCCATGATCATCACCCCGCCGATGCGGGGATCGATCACGTTGAGCAGCAGCGCCAGCTTCATCTCCTCCTGCCCCACGATGGCGGTGAAGGGGAAGACCCTGCGCTTCCTGGTTGGCGTCACGGACGGCTTGCGGGCGGTGCCCCGGATTGTTTCACAGCCGCCCCTGGGGCCGCCCCCGGACTGGTTCCCGGGGCCACCGGCGTCACCACCGGGAGCAGCGAAAGCACCTGGGGGGGGGTGGCGTCGGCCGGGTAGATGAGCCGCACCCGCAGCTGCCGCTCCTGGCCGGGCCGCAGGCTGACCGTGCCCAGGGGCGGGCCCTCCTGGCCGGCCCGCAGCACCAGGTGGAACCGCCGCCGTCCCCCCGGGCCGCCGGTGTCGTTGTCGAGGCCGCTGACCTCCACCGTGCCCCGGAACATCACCGCCCGCGCCGGGGTGGTGTTGAAGCGCAGCCCGCCCAGGGCCTGCTCGGTCTTGATCGGTGATTCCAGGGCCAGGGCGAGCTGCACTGGCCGGGACGTGTCGTTAAGCAGCGGCAGGCTGAGGTCGTAGGTGACGCCGTAGTTGCCGTGGGCCGCCCAGGCGGTGCCGGGGTAGAAGGCCCGCAGGGGGGCCGTCTGCACCTGGCCGGTGCCGAGGGTGCCCCGCTCCAGCGACGCGATCGGCCAGGAGATCGGGGCCCGGCTCACCGAGAGGGTCGGGCGGCCCGGATCGGTGATCCGCCCCACCCAGGCGCTGCCCTCCTGAACGCCGCTGACGCGGGAATAGATCATCGGCCCGCCGGCCCCCCGGGGGCTGGGGCTGTGCTCCTTCGGGCTGAGGCCGCCCTGCAGCAGCCGCTGCCAGACGGCGGGATCCGGCGGGCGATCCACGGGGCCGAAGGCCGCCAGAGTGGCCACATCCACCGGACCGTCGCTGTTGAGCCGCAGCTGCAGGTTGAGGCCGTTGAGCAGGGGATCGAGACCGCGCACCGGCAGCGGCAGCACCAGCAGGGTGCTGAGCTGTCCCGTCGGCAGGGTCCAGCCCTCCGGCACCAGGGGGCTGCGCTGCCGCGCCAGCAGCTCGGTGGCCACCCGGCTGCCGGGGCCCGCCCAGATCGGTGTGGTGCCCTGCTCCATGAGGGCCGGCAGGGGCAGGAAGGGGGCCGAGGGCTGGTTCGGGTCCACCGACTGGGAGAGGGCGGTGGAGCCCGCCACAGTCCGAAGCTTCACCGGGACGGTGCCCCGCGGGGCCGCCACCACCGCCAGCCAGAGGGTGGAGTCGAGGCTCTCGGGGGTTCCGGCGTAGATGTGATGGCTGAACAGTTCGAAGGGGCCGCTGACGGCCGCGTTCAGGTGTGCCGCCGGCACCCCCAGGGGGCGCCCGTCGAACCCCCGCTGGCCATCGAAGGTGGACACCAGGATGCCGGGCCCCTTGATCACCTCGGGGTTGTTGTCGTTCACCATCGGCACCGCGTCGAGCCGGCCCGGCAGGGGCGCCACCGTGCCCGGGCGCAGCACCGGGGGAGCTGGGGCGGGCTTCGGCGCCGGGGCGGGGGCGGGTTGCGGCTGGGCGAGCAGGGGGCCGCCCAGGGCGGCCAGCCCCAGAACGGGCAGCACCAGGGCGCGGATGGGGGCGTTCATCAGCGTTTGACGAGGGTTTTGGTGACGGCCCCGGCCATCGCCCTGATCAGCTCGGCGGAGCGGGGATCGTTGAAGGGACCCTTCACCATCAGGGCCAGGACGGCCCGCTGGCCGTTGGGCAGCTGGATCAGGGCGGCGTCGGAGTAGGCGATGCCGATGTCGCCGGTCTTGTTGTAGACGGTGATGCCCTCGGGCAGCAGCTCGCTGTCGGGATCGGAGGAGTCCTTGCCCATCCCCATCAGCAGGCCGAGGGGAATGAGGGTGTTGGTGCGGGAGGTGGCCATGATCTCCCGGAACAGGTCACGGGCCCGGGGCGTGAGCTTGTCGCCGGTGTCCACCAGGGCGATGGAGCGGGCGAGGTCGCGGGAACTGGTGGTGTTGGTGCCGTCCAGGTCCGGCAGCCAGTTGTTCACCACCGTGGCCGTCAGGCCGAGGCTGCGGAAGCGCGTGTTGAGGGTGGTCTTGCCGCCCAGACGGCGGATCAGCAGGTTGGTGGCGGTGTTGTCGCTCACCCGGATCATCTCCGTGGCGGCCTCGAAGAAGGGGAAGCGGGTGCCCAGGGGCTTGTTGGCCATCCAGCCGGCGCCGCCCCCCACCACCTCCTTGGTGAGCGGCATGGGCTCGTTCCAGCGCAGCTTGCCGCCATCGAGATCCTCCAGGCTGGCCAGCAGGATCGGCACCTTGATGGAACTGGCCGCCGACAGGGGCAGGTCCGGCTGCAGCTGGGCGAAGCGACCGTCGTCGAGCACCAGCAGGAAGGCGCTGGCGGTCAGCGCCTTCTGGGCCGCCGCCAGCCGGGCCCACTGCTGGCTGAGCCCCACCAGCTCCTGGCGCGGTTCGAAGCGTCCCAGGGCCATGGGGCCGCTGCCGGGTTTCTTCACCGTGGGCGCCATCGGTGTCGCCGGTGCGGGGGTGCCGATCGCCCCCTGGACCAGCCGCGGCGCCATCAGCTTGAGGGCGGTGCCCACGATCACCCCCAGACCCACGCCCAGCACGATCAGCCGCAGCACCAGCCCCACCGGGCGAAGCCAGGGGTTGCTGCTGCGGGGACGGGATGGACGGCCAGCGCTCACGGATGCAGGACGTTGGGGCGATGCCCGAAGCTAGTGCTCCTGGCAGGAAGGGAAAGGGCGGCGGCTCGCCCAGCGCAACTGGCACACCATGCCCCGCAGCAGGGCCACCTCCGGGCCACTGACCTGACCGCGCTGCAGCAGGGCCCGCAGCTTGGCCATCCGGGCGGCGGCGGTGTGGGGCAGCAGGAAGCCGACCTCCAGCAGCAGCTCCCGGGCGTCGTCGAGCATGGCTTCGAGCACCCCCCGGGGGCAGGGGCCTTCCCCGACCGGAGCCTGCGGGGCCGGGGCCAGCGCCGACGTCGGGCCGCGCCGTTCGAGGCGGTGCAGGTCGTGCAGCACCACCGCCACGGCATGGGAGAGGTTGAGGGAGCCGTGGGGGGTGGGGGTGGGAATCTGCAGCAGCCGGCCCGCCTGCAGCAGTTCGTCGTTGCTCAGCCCCCGGTCCTCCCGGCCGAACACCAGGGCCGACGGCAGGGCCCGCTCGCCGGCCAGCAGCCAGGCCAGGGCGTCATCGGGGTCCTCCAGGGGCAGGGGCTCCCCCTCCGGACGGCCCGTGGCGGCCACCACCCGCCCGCAGTCGGCCAGGGCCGCGGCCAGGGTGGGGAAGACGGTCGCCCGCTGCAGCAGGGGCAGCCCCTTGACGGCCATGAGCCGGGCCTCCTCACCGAGGGGATCGCAGCGGGGGGCCACCAGGCGCAGATCCTCGATGCCGTAGCTGCGGCAGAGCCGGGCCACGCTGCCCACGTTCAGGGGGCCGCCCGGTTCCACCAGGACCAGCGTGGGGCTCAAGGCAGGGAGTGCAGGAAGGCCAGCAGATCGGCCATGGCCTGGGGTTCGGGCTGGAAGCTGGGCATGGGCGGGGTGCGGCCGCTGACCACCTGCTGGATCAGCTGGCGATCGTTCTTGCGCCGCTCGACGCCGTGCAGATCCGGGCCCACCAGCCCCTGGGCGGCCAGCCCGTGGCAGCCGGCGCAGTTGAGCCGGAACAGCCGGCCCCCATCGGTGGCCGAGCCGGTGAGCTCGAGGGTCTGGCGGGTGTAGGGATCGCTGCGGGCCGCCGGCAGCACCACGACCACCAGCAGGATGCAGGCCACCGCCGCCAGGGTCGCCAGGGCCGCCGCCAGGCTGCGGCGCTGGGCAGGAGGTTGCTGGTCCCCGGCGACGGGGGAGGGCGCCGCGGCGGCCGGTGGGGTGGAGGACGGACTGATCACAGTGTTGCGGTGGGTCTCGCGTGGCCGGCGCTGGTCGTGGAAGAATTGTGCATCGCCAGAACCGCCAGCCCCTCCATGATCGAACCCCTCCTCTGCGGCATCGTGCTTGGACTGATCCCCGTGACGCTTGTGGGGCTGTTCGTGGCGGCCTGGAATCAGTACCGCCGAGGCAGTGCTCTCGGGGGCTGAGCGTTCGTTTTCACGCACCCTAGCCAGTTCGGGCGCCGGATTTCCAAAGCCGGTGCCCGAACAGCTATCTGAATGCTCAGGGATTCGACTGGGAGGTTGACGGCCCTGCCGGGGGTGTCGCTTCGTCGCAGAGGCTCTTCAGAAAGGCATCGGCTTTGCCGCGGCCATGCCGCGCAAACACCCTCCTGCGGCCGCGGCCGGAACCGCCCCGGGGACGATCGAACCGCGTCAGCCAGCTCTGCAGCAGGGTCATCGACCAGTCGCGACGCTGGCCGAAGGCGGCGAAGCCGACCACCAGAACGAGGGAGGAAAGGACCGCTCGGATGCTGCCCTGGATGATCGCCCACAGCCCCGTCTGCTGTACGCCCCGGAGCTGGTCGCCGGCGCGGATCTCCGCCTGCTCCAGCGTATCCAGCATGCTCTTGCGCAGCACCGGCAGCGGCTGCTCGAGGTCGGCGGCGGCCAGGGGCGGAACCTGCAGTCCCCGCAGGCGGCGCTGCAGATCCTGGGAGCTGGTGGCGCTGTTGATGGCTTTCCGCACGGCCGAGATCCTGCCGGTCACCTGACGCAGCTGGCTGCTCTGCTGGCTGTTGGCGTTGCCGATGCCGCGCCAGACCGCATAGCCCTGCAGGGGGATCAGCAGCAGAAAGCCCAGCACGGCGGCCAGGGCCAGGGCGGCGAAGTTGTCGCGGCGGCGCTGCAGATGGGGATTGGCGGGGTCGAGATAGGCGGCCAGGTGGACCAGGGCCAGCCCGAGCAGGGCCAGAAAACCGTTGTTGACCAGGGCATTGGTGAAGCGCAGCTGCCAGGCCGGATCCAGCAGCCGCGGCGGCAGGATGGAGGCCAGCACCACCAGCCCCTACAGGATCAGCAGACAGACGGCCAGCAGACCGACCTGGAAGGCCATCTGTCGGGAGTCGTCGGAGCGTGGATCGAAACGCGTCGATGAGGCAGCCATGGCGGAGGCGGGAGGAGGGGGCGTGGGTCGGACGTGGGATGGAAAGGGGACAAAAAAGGCCCTGCCGGAAGGCAGGGCCGCGAAACGTTCTCAAGAGGGGCCGTCAGGCCTTGACGTGATCCCCCTGGATGCGACGGCGCAGCTTGCGGCTGAAGCCGAAGGCCACACCGGCGCCGAGGATGGGCAGCGGGCCGGGGACTTTGTCGACTTGCTGGTAGCTGTTCTCGATGGAGTCAATGGCACCATTGCCGTTGTAAACGTTGTTCACGTGCAAGATGGTGGGACGTCCGAATACATCCTTAGCATCTGTTGATCCATTCGTGCTCGTTAATGTGACATCAGAACTGCCGCCAATGAAGGTGGCTGTCAGGATACTGGGGGGATTGGCAATAGGGACGGCGTCGGAATCAAGGTCAACGACAGAGAAAGCTTTGTGTGGGTCGGTGATCGACGCTGTGTAGGTGAAGTCGAAGGGCGTGCGTGTGAAATCTGGCAAGTCCAGATTGAAGAGATAGATGCCCGAGAGAGGTTCAATTGCGGAGACAGTCGATGAGGCAAGATCGCCAATTGCGATGGTGGATTTCCACGTGAATTGTTTGTCGCCGCAAGTGAGGGCATGGCCGCCAACCCAGTCTGTCCAGGAGATCCGAGCTCCGCAGTCTGTTGCGGCTTCGGCCGATCCCGCCGAGAGCACTGCGCCGGCGCCACCGATCAGGGCGGCAGCCATCAGGGCCCGCGGCAGGAGGCGCTTCACGCCCAGTCGGGAGGTGGTGGATGGTCTGGAGGAGATGAATTGATGGAGTGGCATGACAGGAAGTGCCGGTGGATCCTTACCTGAATACCATCCAAATCCGAGCTGAAAGGTGTCATCAGGCGCGCTTACTTCTGATCTGCTGCCGATGTGCAGCAGATCGGCGAATCGCCGATGAAGATTGTTGGACTGGCGTGACCGTCCGTCAGCAGATCGCCACCCCCAGCAGCACCACCGTGCTCCCCCCGTAGCGCCGCTGATCGCGGCCCTGCCATCCATCCGGCGGCTCCGGCACCGCATCGCTGGCGCATTCCCACACCAGAAGTCCACCGGGTGCCAGCCAGCCCCCTCGCCGCACCCCCTCCGCGATCGGGATGTAAAGCCCCGCGGCATAGGGCGGATCCACGTAGATCAGATCGAACGCTGCCCCGCAGGGCCGGCCGAGCCAGCGCAGCACCTCGTCGCACACCACCGAGCAGCGGGGAGCCTCCGTTTCGGGCGACGCCGCCGTCCGGCCCAGCCGCACCAGCTCCAGATTGGCCCTGGCCACCGCGGCCACACGGCGATCCCGCTCCACCGCCACCACCTGTGAAGCTCCTCGCTGCAGAGCCTCGCAGGCCATCACGCCGCTGCCGCAGCAGAGATCCAGCCAGCGGCTGCCGGGGACCCTGGCCGCCAGCAGGTTCATCACCGCCAGCCGCACCCGGGCGGCGGTGGGCCGGGCGGTGCTGCCGGGGGGGCTCTGCAGCCGGCGCCCCCCGCTCAGCCGCAGTGTCACTGGGCACCGACCCAGTCGAGCCAGCGGCGCAGCATCGCTTCCCCCACCGGCCCGGACTTCTCCGGGTGGAACTGGCAGGCGGCGATGGTCCCCTGCCAGACGGCCGCCGTGACGGGGATGCCGCCGTAGTCGACGAGGGCCGTGGCGGCCGTGGCGTCGGCCGGCTCGGCGGCGAAGGAGTGCACGAAGTAGACCCAGGCCTCCGGCGTGGCGGCCGGCAGCAGCGGGCTGGCGGTGGCAGGGATCAGGGGGGCCCAGCCCATGTGGGGCAGGGGGTGGCCCGCCAGCCGGGGCAGGGATCGCACGTGGCCGGCCAGCACGCCAAGTCCTTCCGCGCGGCCCTCCTCGCTGGTCTCGAACAGCAGCTGCAGCCCCAGGCAGATCCCGAGCAGCGGACGGCCGCCGGCGCAGGAACGGCGCAGGGCCGGCTCCAGCCCGGCCGAGCGCAGCCGCTCCATGGCAGGGTCGAAGGAGCCCACCCCCGGCAGCACCAGGGCGTCGCAGGCCTCCACGTCGGCAGGGCCGTGCACGCCCACCAGCTCGGCACCGAGCCGCGCAAAGGTGCGCTGCACCGAATGCAGGTTGCCCATGCCGTAGTCGATCAGGCCGATGCGGCTCATGGCTGGCTGATGCTCGGGACGCGCTCGGCCGGATGCTCCAGGGCCGGTGAGGCCGGCAGGTCGAGGCCGTTGAGGTGGTCGATGAACTGGTAGAGCCGGCCGACGCGGCGCTTGTCGAAGCGCAGCCACAGGCACGGCCGCAGCAGACCGTTGTCGTCGACGCCCTCACCGGTCTGGATGGCGCCTTCCTCCAGCAGGTCGGCGAAGCGGCGGTTGAGCTCCGGCAGGAGGGCGCGGGGCACCTCGGCGTTGAGCAGCAACTCGATGCGGTCCTGTCCCAGCTGGGCGCTGTGGAACACCCGGTAGAAGCGGCAGATGTGGGCCACGGCCTCCTCGGCGCGCGAGGCTTCCACCATCAGGTCCACGTCCTCCGGAGAGATGAGGCCCCGGGTGACGAGCTCCTGGTGCACATTGCGTTTCCAGACCTTCCAGAAGTCGTCACCCTCCGGGGCGAGCAGCACCATGGGAATCGGCGAGGTGCGCCCGGTCTGAATGAGAGTGAGACATTCGAACAGCTCATCGAGGGTGCCGAATCCCCCGGGCATCACCACCAGCGCATCGCTCTCCATCAGGAAGAACAGCTTGCGGGTGAAGAAGTAGCGGAAGTAGAGAAGGCGTCCCTCGCAGGCGCTCACGTAGGGGTTGGGATGCTGCTCGAAGGGCAGATCCACGTTGAGCCCGATGCTGTGATCGCAGCCCGCCCCACTGTTGGCTCCCTCCATGATGCCGGCCCCGGCGCCCGTCATCACCTCGAAGCCGGCCCCCACCGCCTGACGGGCCACCTCCTCGGCCAGCAGGTAGCAGGGATCGTCACGGCGCGTGCGGGCGGAGCCGAAGACGCTGATCTTGCGGGCACTGCGCCTGGGACGGAAGACCTCCAGTGCCTCGCTGATGTCGGCCAGGCAGCCGGCGATCAGGCGCCACTCCTCCTCCTCCTGCTCCTGGCGGGCCACCTGGAGCAGGGAGACCACGGCACGCTCGATCTGGCGGCGCTGTGGGTGGCCGCGGAGGGCCTCAGCGAGGGCCTGCAGGGGGCTGATGCCCGCCGCCGGCGGGGGATTCGGGGAGAGGGGCGGCGTCAGCGGAGCGGTGTCAGAGGTATTTGGAGATGGTGCCGGAGAGGGTGTTCTTGGGGACGGCACCCACCACCGTGTCGACCTTCTGGCCGCCCTTGAACAGCATCAGGGTGGGAATGCTGCGGATGCCGTACTGGCTGGCGACGTTGGGATTCTCGTCGGTGTTCAGCTTGTAGACGCGGATCTTGCCCTCGTATTCCTTGGCGATCTCATCGACGATCGGCGCCACCATGCGGCAGGGGCCACACCAGGGTGCCCAGAAATCAACCAGCACGGGCACATCACTCTTGAGCACGTCTTGCTCGAAGGAGGCGTCGGTGACGGCAGCGGCGCTGGACATTCCTTGCAGACTCGGGATCCGATGAATCTAGCAACCGGGTTCCGCCGCTCCTCCAGGGAGTGGGCCCAGCGTTGCAGGCCGTAGCGGAAGCGATCGCCCGGGCCGGACGGCTCCTCCGGGAAGCGGCAGGAGAGGGGGGAGTGGCAGGAGAAGACAAAAAGCCCGGACACGCCGGGCCGGGGGGTGTGAGGAGTGTGCGAGCCGGAGCCCCCACATCACGAGGTTAGCCTCCATCTCGCCCTGAGGCCGTGGCGTCCAGACCTGGGACGACTTACTTGCCCATGCCCAGCTGCTGGGCCTTCTGGTACACCTTGCCCTCCGTCAGCAGGGACGGCGCCACCACCACCTCCACCTCACGCATCTCCCTGAGGTTGCGGGCCCCCAGGGTGCCCATGGAGGTGCGGATGCACCCCAGCAGGTTCTGGGTGCCGTCGTCGAGGCCGGCCGGGCCGCGCAGGATCTTCTCGAGGCTGCCGGTGGTGCCCACCTTGATGCGGGTGCCCCGGGGCAGCACGGGGCTGGGGGTGGCCATGCCCCAGTGGAAACCGCGGCCGGGGGCTTCGGCGGCACGGGCGATGGGGGAGCCGATCATCACCGCGTCGGCCCCGCAGGCCAGGCACTTGCAGATGTCCCCGCCGGTGACGATGCCGCCATCGGCCACCACCGGCACGTAGCGGCCGCTTTCCCGTTCGTGGTCGTCCCGGGCGGCGGCGCAGTCGGCCACGGCCGTGGCCTGGGGGATGCCGACGCCGAGCACCCCCCGGGAGGTGCAGGCGGCGCCGGGGCCGATGCCCACCATCACCCCGGCGGCCCCCGCCCGCATCAGCTGCAGCGTGACGTCGTAGGTGACGCAGTTGCCGATCACCACCGGCACCCCCAGGTCGCGGCAGAGGGCGGCCAGGTCGAGGGTCTGGCGGCCTTCGGGGCCGATGTGCTCGGTGGAGACCACCGTGGCCTGCACGAAGAACAGATCGGCGCCCGATTCGGCCACCGCGGCCCCGAAGCGCAGGGCGGCCGCCGGCGTGGCGCTCACGGCGGCGATGCCGCCGCCCGCCTTGATCTCCCTGATCCGCTGCCGCACAAGGTCCTCGCGGACCGGCTGGCTGTAGAGCTCCTGCATCAGGCTCACGAACTCCTCGCGGCCCACCGACGCGATCTTCTCCAGGACCGGTTCGGGATCGTCGTAGCGGCACTGAACCCCCTCGAGGTTGAGCACGCCGAGCGCCCCCAGGCGGGTGAGCTCGATGCACATGCCCACATCCACCACCCCGTCCATGGCGCTGGCGATGATCGGGATCTCCCGCTGGATCCCCCCCAGGCTCCAGCTGCTGTCGGTCACCTCGGGATCGACAGTGCGACCGCCCGGGACCAGAGCGATCTCATCGATGCCATAGGCACGGCGTACGGTCCGGGAGCGACCGAGCTGAATGTTCACCGTTAGACGGACACAGTGGGCACAAACTATCAACCGGTCCGCGACGGCCCCCGGGCCGAGACCGGGCGGAGGATCACCCCCGGCCGCGGAAGTCGTTCCAGCGGCGGCTCCAGTCGGCGAAGACCTGGTCGCGGTCGCTCTTGCGCACCAGCCGGGTGGCGGTGAACCGGACCGCGGCGATCAGGCCCACCAGCTCCAGCAGGCCGCCCACCAGGGGCAGGCTGTCGAGGGTGCCGATCAGGGAGGCGTAGACCCGCAGCAGCAGCACCGCCCCGATCAGGATCGCCAGCCCCTTGAGGGGCCCGCGGAAGCGCTGCCACTGGGCCTGCAGCTCACCGCTCCCGACCCAGTCCCTGATCTTCTGGAGCAGCAACTCGAATTCGCCGCCGCCGTCGCCCGGCTCGCCGGTCCCCTCCAGGGGCGGCACCTCCAGGGTGGCGGCGATGCCCGGTTCGGGCTCGCTCACCACTGCCGGCGGTGCTGCTGGCGCTTCTGCCGGCGGGGCTGCCGGCGGGGCTGCCGGCTCAGGGTCGGCCATCGGCTGGACGGTTTCGGCGTCGGGTTCAACCAGCGGCTCATTCCCGGCCAGGACGGGTTCCGGATCCGGCTCGGTGGCCATGCCGGCGGGCTCGGGGGCCTGGACATCCGGCGCGGTCAGGGCCGGTTCCGTCGCCCCCGGCTGCGCCGAAGGTTCGTTCTCCTGTGGCTCGAGGCCGGAGGGGGGCTCGGGGCTGAAGGGGGTCTCGGCCATGGCAGGCTCCGGAAGCTCACGGCGGAGCTTACGGCCGTTTTCCTCCGCCGCCCCGGAGCTGTGAAGGGTGTTCAGCTGTCGATCGGGATCAGCCCACCGCGGCCGGAGAGGGGCCGGACCGGCAAGCGCAGCGGGAAGCGGTCCTCCTCCAGCCAGCTGATCAGCTCGGCGCCGATCGCCTCCGCCAGCCGAGGGCTGTGGGCTGGAGCGGCGGTGACCCGGCGGCCCTGCACCTGGATCCGGCCGGACCTGAGCCGGGCATAGCTCACCGAACCGAGACGGGGCCGCAGGCGGCGCGGGATGGCGACATCCAGCACCGGCGCTTCCAGGTCCTCGTCGCCGCAGGCGGCCTGGCGGGCCACCGCTTCGTTGATCAGGGGGATCGGCGCCGCCAGGCCCACCAGCAGGGCGGCGCCATGGCCCTCGAAGAAGCAGGGCCGCAGCCATTCGGGCCGCAGGCCGTGCAGATCCACGCTCACGGCCGCCACCGCGCCGGGGCTCAGGGCATGGCCGCCGGCGGAGCGCGGCACACCGGGCTGGTGGCCGCTTCCGCTGCCCACCACCCAGCCGATGGTCCCCGCCACCAGCACCGGTGATCCCGGCCCCAGCAGTCCAAGTCCCGGCATGGTCAGGCCGATGCTGCCGGCGCCGCCGCAGCTGTGCAGGGCATTGCCGAACGGCCCCAGCACCGGCCCCCAGGGGCTTCGCAGCACCCCTTCGGCGCTGCTCGCCGCCACCAGGCCGTTCTCTGTGATCCCCCGGTGCAGCAGCAGGCGGCCGGAGCCGATCCGTTCCAGATCCAGCAGGGCCTGCAGGTCCCGGCGGGGGTGCAGGGCGGTGATCTCCCCGGAGGCTGTGAGGGTCAGGGTGCCGCCCCGGAGCAGTCGATAGAGCAGGTGGGCTCCCCCCTGGCGCTGGGCTTCCCCGAGTCCGCCGCCGATCGGCAGCACGAGGTCGCCGCCACCGCCTCCGCCCTGGGCCGCCAGGCCCTCCAGCTGGGCTTCGCGGAAGCGGATCGGGGGATCGCTGGGGCCGATGTTGAGGTGGAGGCTGGCCTGATCGGTGAATTCGGCGTTGGCGGCCACCACCACGTCGGTGCTGGCGTAGGCCTCCGCCAGTCCGGCCTCGGCCACCAGGCGGCGGAACTCTGCGGCGGCCCTCACCCGCAGCACACCCTTGCGCTGGCGCTGGCGCAGGGCCGTTTCACTCCGGGCCGGCAGGGTCATCGATAGGATGGGTTGTGCTCCATACGGTCTTGCATGGCGGATCCAACCGGACCCGGTGAATCCAACCCAGGCGACACCCCGGGCGACTCCGACGGACGGATCATCCAGACCGACCTTCGCAATGAGATGTCGCGCTCCTATCTGGAGTATGCGATGAGCGTGATCGTGGGCCGGGCCCTGCCCGATGCCCGCGACGGCCTCAAGCCGGTGCACCGGCGCATCCTCTACGCGATGTACGAGCTCGGCCTCACCAGCGACCGGCCCTACCGGAAGTGCGCCCGTGTGGTGGGCGAAGTGCTCGGCAAGTACCACCCCCACGGCGACACGGCCGTGTACGACGCCCTGGTGCGCATGGCCCAGGACTTCTCCATGCGGATGCCCCTCATCGACGGGCACGGCAACTTTGGCTCGGTCGACAACGACCCGCCGGCCGCCATGCGGTACACGGAATCCCGTCTCCAGGCCCTGACCACCGACAGCCTGCTGGAGGACATCGAAGCCGAGACCGTCGACTACATCGACAACTTCGACGGCTCCCAGCAGGAACCCACCGTGATGCCGGCCCGGGTGCCGCATCTGCTGCTCAACGGCTCCTCCGGCATCGCCGTGGGGATGGCCACCAACATCCCGCCCCACAACCTCACCGAACTGATCGACGGCCTGCTGGCCCTGATCGACGATCCGGAGATCGACGACCGCGCCCTGATGGCGATCATCCCCGGCCCCGATTTCCCCACCGGTGGCCAGATCCTCGGCCGCCGCGGCATCCGCGAGACCTACACCACCGGTCGCGGATCGATCACCATGCGCGGCGTGGCCGCCATCGAGACGGTGGAAGCCAGGGGCCGCCCCGACCGGGACGCGGTGATCATCACCGAACTCCCCTACCAGACCAACAAGGCCTCCCTGATCGAGCGCATCGCCGAGCTGGTCAACGACAAGAAGCTCGAGGGCATCGCCGACATCCGCGACGAAAGCGATCGCGACGGCATGCGCATCGTGATCGAACTGCGTCGCGACGCCTACCCCCAGGTGGTGCTGAACAACCTGTTCAAGCTCACGCCGCTGCAGAACAACTTCAGCGCCTACCTGCTGGCCCTGGTGAAGGGGGAGCCGGTGCTGCTCACCCTCGGCAAGATGCTGCGGGTGTTCCTCGAATTCCGCATCGAGACGATCAAGCGGCGCACCCGTTACTTCCTTCGCAAGGCGGAGGAGCGCGACCACATCCTCCAGGGCCTGCTGCTGGCCCTTGACCAGCTCGATCCGATCATCGCCCTGATCCGGGCCGCCCCCGACACCGCCACTGCCCGGGCCCAGCTGCAGGAGCGCCATGGCCTCAGCGAGATCCAGGCCGACGCCATCCTGCAGATGCAGCTGCGGCGTCTCACCGCTCTCGAGGCCGACAAGATCCGCCTCGAGCACGAGGATCTGGTCGCCAAGATCGCCGACTACAAGGACATCCTGGGCCGCAGGGAGCGGGTGCTGGGGCTGATCCGGGAGGAGCTCCAGGTGCTCCGCAACCGTTACGACTCCCCCCGTCGCACCGAGATCCTCGATCTCGAGGGCGGGCTCGAGGACATCGATCTGATCGCCAATGAGCGCTCGGTGGTGCTGCTCACCGAGAACGGCTATCTCAAGCGGATGCCGGTGAGCGAGTTCGAGGCCACCAGCCGCGGCACCCGCGGCAAGGCCGGCACCCGCAGCCAGGGCGAGGAGGCGGTGAAGCTGTTCATCAGCTGCAACGACCACGACGCCCTGCTGCTGTTCAGCGACCGGGGGGTGGTGTACTCCATTCCCGCCTACCGGGTGCCGATCTGCAGCCGTTCCGCCAAGGGCACACCGATCGTGCAGCTGCTGCCGATTCCCCGCGAGGAGGCCATCACCTCCCTGCTGGCGGTCAGCGCCTTCGACGATGACGTTCAGCTGGTGATGCTCACCAGCGGCGGCTACATCAAGCGCACCCGGCTCTCGGCCTTCAGCAACATCCGCTCCAACGGCCTCATCGCCATCTCCCTCGAGGATGGTGATGCCCTGCGCTGGGTGCGGCTGGCCCTGCCCGGCGACAGTGTGCTGATCGGATCCCTCAAGGGGATGACGATCCACTTCCGCCTCAGCGACGAGGAGCTGCGCCCCCTGGGCCGCAGCGCCCGCGGCGTGCGGGCCATGAACCTGCGCCCCGGCGATGAGCTGGTGAGCATGGACGTGCTCACGGCGGAACTGGCGGACCGTGTCGCCAGCACGGCCGAACTCGGCGCCGACGAGGAGGAGGGTGACGACGTTGCCCCCAGCGAAGGCCCCTGGGTGCTGGTGGCCAGCGCCAGCGGTCTGGGCAAGCGGGTGCCGGTCGACCAGTTCCGGCTGCAGCGCCGTGCCGGCATGGGGCTGCGGGCGATCAAGTTCCGCCGCGACGGCGACGTGCTCGTGGGCCTCAAGGTGCTCGGGGCCGGCGAGGAGCTGCTGCTGGTGAGCGAGCGGGGGGTGATCGTGCGCATGAAGGCCGATGCCATTCCCCAGCAGTCGCGGGCGGCCACCGGGGTGCGGCTGCAGAAGCTGGATGCCGGCGATCGCCTCACCGAAGTGGTGCTGGTGCCTCCGGCCGCCGAGGAGGAGGACACAGCCGACGCGGCGGTTGCTGAGGCCAGTCCCGACCCCGGCGCCGAGGCCAGCCCGGACATGGCTCCTGAAGCCACGGCGGATGCGGCGGCCGAGGAGGAGCCCGGCGAGGGCTGAGCACCCTTCGGGCTCAGCGCTGGCCCAGGACGGCCATCGTCGCCAGCAGCCGGCGGGCAAAGCCGCGCATCGCTGCGGTGCAGGATGGGCACTCACCGTACCGGGGAGATGGCGAGGGACGTGCTGGTGCTCGGTGGCGGCCCCGCCGCCCTCTGCATCGCGGCGGCCCTGGCGGACGAGGGGCTCGCCGTGGCGCTGCTGGCGCCCCACGATCCGCGCGCCCTCTGGCCCAACACCTACGGCATCTGGGGTGACGAGGTGGATGCCCTGGGCCTGGGCCATCTGCTGGAGCACCGCTGGAGCCACACGGTCAGCTACTTCGGCGCCGGTGATCCTGACCCGGCGGCGGCGGCCAACCGGCCCACGGCCCATGGACGCGATTACGGCCTGTTCGATCGCCATGCCCTGCAGCGGCACTGGCTGGAGGCCTGCGGGCGCGGCGACGTGGAGCTGCTCCAGGGGCAGGCCAGCGGCTGTGACGCCTCCGGAGCGTTGAGTGCGGTGCCGCTGGCGGATGGGCGCCGGCTGCAGGCGCGGCTGGTGGTGGATGCCACCGGCCATCGGCCGCTGCTGGTGAAGCGGCCCGACCGGGGGCCGGTGGCCGGGCAGTCGGCCTATGGCGTCATCGGCCGCTTCTCGGCGCCGCCGGTGCAGGCCGATCAGTTCGTGCTGATGGACTACCGCGCCGACCACCTCACCGAGACGGAGCGGGCCGAGCCCCCCACCTTCCTTTATGCGATGGACCTGGGCGATGGCCGCTTCTTCGTCGAGGAGACGTCCCTGGCCCTGGCCCCCCCGGTCCCCTTCGAGGTGCTCCGAGAGCGCCTGCACCGCCGCCTGGCCCACCGCGGAGTGACGGTGCTGACGGTGGAGCACGAGGAGTTCTGCCTCTTCCCGATGAACCTGCCCCTGCCGGATCTGCAGCAGCCGGTGCTGGGCTTCGGGGGTTCGGCGTCGATGGTGCACCCCGCCTCGGGCTACATGGTGGGTGCCCTGCTGCGCCGGGCCCCGGCGGTGGCGGCGGCGGTGGCGGCGGCGACGGCCGATGCCGCCGCCCCCTCGGCCCAGCTGGCCCGGGCCGGCTGGCAGGCCCTGTGGCCCGCTGAGCTGCGCAGCAAGCACGCCCTCTACCAGTTCGGGCTGGGCAAGCTGATGGGCTTCTCCGAGGCCGAGCTGCGCCGGTTCTTCGCCAGCTTCTTTTCCCTGGGCGGCCCCCAGTGGTACGGCTTCCTGGCCAACACCCTCACGGTGCCGGAGCTGCTGGCGGCCATGTTGCGCCTCTTCGCCCTGTCCCCGTGGGACGTGCGCGCGGGCCTGCTGCTGCCACCGCGCCGGCCCTAGGCCGGCGGCGCCAGCCCCAGCACCTCGGCGCTCTCGCTGCGGATCCGCCGGCAGAGGTCGGCATCGTCGCGGATCGAGGCCCCGTAGGAGGGCAGGATCCGCTTGAGGGTCCCCTGCCAGCCGTCGGGCAGCTTCTCGCGGAAGCAGGACTGCAGGATCTCCAGGGCGATCGCCACCGCGGCCGACGCGCCGGGGGAGGCCCCCAGCACGGCCACCAGGGAGGTGTCGGCGGCGTGAACGACCTCGGTGCCGAACTGCAGCACCCCGCCGCGTCTGGCATCGGCCTTGATGATCTGCACCCTCTGGCCGGCCACCGCCAGGGTCCAGTCGCCGGGGCTGGCGTTCGGATAGAAGTCGCGGAGGGCCGCGAAGCGCTGCTCGGCGCTGGCGAACACCTGGCCGATCAGGTATTCGGTCAGGGGCAGGTTGTCCCGGGCCACCGCCAGCAGCGGCAGGAGGTTGCCGGCCCGCAGGGAGCGGGGCCAGTCGCACAGGGAGCCGCTCTTGAGGAACTTGCTGGAGAAGCCGGCGTAGGGCCCGAACAGGATCCAGTGCCTGCCGTCCACGAGGCGCGTATCGAGGTGGGGCACCGACATCGGCGGCGAGCCGGCGGCCGCCATCCCATAGACCTTCGCGTGGTGGCGGCTGGCCAGGGCGGGGTCGCCGCAGCGCAGCCACAAACCGCTGACGGGAAAGCCGCCGTAGCCGCGCCCTTCCGGGATCCCCGATTGCTGCAGCAGGGTGAGGGCCCCGCCGCCGGCCCCGAGAAAAACGGTGCCCGTATCGATCAGCCGGGTTGCCCCGGTGGTCCGCTCGCGGGTCTGGAGCCGCCAGCCACCCTCCGGCCGCCGGCGCAGTGATTGCACCGCCGTCAAGAACCGCGCCTCGAAGGCCCCGCTGGCCCGCAGCTGATCCAGCAGCTGGCTGGTGAGGGCTCCGAAATTGACGTCGGTGCCGGCGGTGAAGCGGGTGGCGCCGATCGCCTGGGCCGGATCGCGCCCTTCGATCAGCAGCGGCGCCCACTCCGCCAGCTGGCTCCGGTCCTCGCTGTAGGCCATCCCCGCGTAGCAGTGGTGGGCCGCCATCCGCCGATGGCGCTCCCGCAGGTAGGCCCGCCGCTCCTCCCCCACCACGAAGCTCATGTGGGGAACGCTCTGGATGAAGGCCGCCGGGGGACCCAGGGCCCCGTCCCGCACCAGATGGGTCCAGAACTGGCACGACAGGTCGAAGGCCTCGTTGATCTCGAGCGCCTTGGTGAGGCTGATCGAGCCGTCCGCCGCCATCGGCGTGTAGTTGAGTTCGCAGTTCCCCGCATGGCCCGTGCCGGCGTTGTTCCAGGCGCTGGAGCTCTCCTGGGCTTCCCGGGGGAGGCTCTCGACCAGCAGCAGGCGCAGCTCCGGGTGCAGCTGCCGCAGCAGGCTGCCCAGGGTGGCGCCCATGATCCCCGCCCCGACCAGGGTCACATCGACGGTGGTGAGCGTCACGGGGTCGGCGTCACGGGGTCTGCGGCGGGCTCTGGGCGGCCAGCAGGCCGGGCGACACGGTATCCGATGGCCGTCGCGCCTGGCAGCATGGATTCTGTTGTGCTCCCGTGCCGCGGGTGAGAGCAGTGACCCAGGCTCCCTCTGCCGTCCCCGATGGCCCGGCCGCTGCCACCGGCGAAGCCGCGGCCTGCCGGGAGGAACTGCTGGGGCTGCTGCGGGGGGGATCCCCCGGGGCGTCCTCCGTGGCCGCCCGGCGCATCGAGGCCCTGATCGAGCGGCTGGAGCGCCTGCAGCCAGCCGATCTACGGGCCCAGGCCGCCCAGCTGGCGGGGGTGTGGGAGCTGCGCTGGAGCAGCAGCACCCAGCCCTATCTGGCGGTCCGGCCCTGGCTGGAGAACCTGCAGCTGCTGGATCCCGCCGCCGGTCGCGCCCTGAATCTGCTGCGGCCGGCCGGACGCCTCGGGCCCCTGGCGGGGATCGCCGTCCAGGCCAGCATCGCCGTCGCCCCCGAGACTCCCCACCAGCGCGTGTCGGTACGCTTCGAGCGGGGCGGCTGGCGGGGCCCCAGGTTCGCCGAGCAGCGGCTGCAGCTGTTCCGGGAGGTGCGGCAGGGCTTTGCCGCCTGGCTCGATGTCACCGTGCTCGACGACGAGCTCCGGGTGAGCCGCGGCCAGAACGGCACCCTGTTCGCCCTGGTGCGGCGCCCGGATCTGGCCCTGGAGGCGTTTCTCGACTGAGGCCGGGGGGCGACGACCCTTGACCCACCCCCCTCACCACCGGCCGGCGTCGTCCGCCTCGCCATCCCCGTCCTCGGCCGCTTCCGGCGGCCAGGCCAGGTGCACCGTCACCGGCGCATGGTCGCTGGGCTGCTCATGTCCCCGCTGGTCCCTGTGGATCACGCAACCCGTGGCGCAGGCCAGCAGCTCCTCGGAGAGATAGATGTGGTCGATCCGCCAGCCCCTGTCCCGGTCCCAGGCGCCGGTGCGGTAGTCCCACCAGCTCCAGTGTCCGGCATCCGGTTCGAAGACGCGGAACACGTCCTCCAGCCGGTCCCCCAGGGCGTCCCTCAGGGCCTGGCGCTCCGGATCGCTGGCCATGATTCCGCCGCTGAGGCGCTCCGGGTCGTGGATGTCGCGGGCCTCCAGGGCGATGTTGAAGTCCCCCACCATGGCCAGGGGTTCCCCTTCGGCGTCCTGGGCCTTCAGGTAGCGCCGCAGACAGGCCAGCCATTCCAGCTTGTAGGGGTACTTGTCCGAGGTCAGGGCCGAGCCGTTGGGCACGTAGAGGTTGAGCACCCGCACCCCCTCGATCCAGGCGCTGATCACCCGTTTCTGCTCACCGAGCTCCACCGCCGCCGGATCGTCCGGCAGCAGGGCAGCGAATCCCACCCGCACGTCCTCGATCGGACGCCGGCTGAGGATGGCCACGCCGTTGTAGGACTTCTGGCCACTGATGACGGCGCGGTAGCCCAGGGCCTCGAAGGCGGCGAGGGGGAAGAGCTCATCGGCCACCTTGGTCTCCTGCAGGCAGAGCACGTCGGGCGCCTCGGCAGCCAGCCAGGCGCAGACCTGATCGCGCCGGGTGCGCACCGAGTTGACGTTCCAGGTGGCGATCCGCAGGGCCATGGCGACGGGGCCGGGAACCGGTTGGGGGGCCCTTATCATGGACGTCCTGGTGTGATGTCCCTCCGCCGGCAGAGGTAGCCATGAACCGTTCGATTGCCCTGCGTGTCTGTACCGCCGGCGCCGGCGCCCTCGCCCTGCTGCTGACCGGCGAGGCCCGGGCGCAGCAGGCCGGCTACGGCCAGACCCTCGGCACCAGCATCCAGGAGCGTCAGCTCTACGACTACGGGCCGGGCAGGTCGGGATCCGGCAGCGGTTCGATCCTCGACAGCACCAATCCCCTCGACCTGATGAACAAGCTGAAGCGCAGCACCGCCCTCGACGACGCCACCTCCCCCAGTTCCGCCATCGATCAGGCCCTCAGGGAATTCGACGCGAAGACGCCGACGCCGGCTCCGACGGGCTCGGCCGGGCAGGTGAAGGGGATCTGAGCGGCTCGAGGCCCCAGCTGGCCGCCAGTTTGTCGAGCCTCGGATCCGGCTTTTCGGGATCGGGGCTCCGCAGACGCGCCTGGGCCAGAGCCTCCTGGGCCCCTTTGGTCTCGCCCTGTTCGTGGCGCAGCAGCGCCAGACCCAGCAGGGGACGCTGGTCCTGGGGGAAGAGGTTGGCCAGCTGCCCGTAGGTGGCCGCCGCCGCCGCCGCCTGGCTGCGCTTGAGCTGAAGCTCCGCCAGCAGCAGGCCGATGCCGAGGGCTTCCGGCCGCACCTCCGGTTTGATCGCCATGCCATAGGCCGCCTTGACGCGGGCCTCGGCAGCCTCGCCGCGGCCCTGCTCCAGGGTCAGCAGGCTAAGCAACTGCAGGGCCTCCACCTGGGTGGGGCGGAGGTTGAGGATCTGGCGCAGTTCCCGTTCGGCGCCGCTGCGGTCGCCCTGGTCGCGGCGCAGTTCCGCGAGCATCAGCCGCAGGGACCAGCGCTCGGGCTCCCGGTCGGCCATCGGCTCCAGCAGGGCGATGGCTTCCCCCTTGCGGTCAAGGGCGATCAGCAGCTCCAGCAGCCGCTGGCGGTCGGCCGGGGTGGCTTCATCGGCGTCGAGCCGCAGCTGCAGGCGGGTGGCCTCCTTGGTGAGCAGGGTCCGCTTCGGGTCGGCGCTGGCCTGGGCGGCCGACTGGCGGTGCCCCAGCCACCAGCCTCCTGCGAGAGCCAGGATCCCGACCAGGCCGACGGCCAGGAGCGACCAGAGGCCATTCAGGCTTCGGTTCGGGGAGGGCATCCGCGGACGGTGTGGGCTCGGGGTCACGAGCGAGTCTGGCCTGGGCGCTGCCTTTCCGCTGCTGCTTACATTGGCTCGAGCCCGTCCAGGTACCGCCACGGGGTTTTTGCTTTCACCATGCGCCAGCATCCCATTTCCCCGGTCACCGAGCCGCTCCAGTACCGGGCCATCGGAGTGGTGCGCGGTTCCTATGTGCCCGCCGATCCTGAACAGCTCACCCGGGGAGTGATCCGCACGGCCGAGGGCACCGAGATCGAAGCGGTGGTGCTCGGCCGTCTGCTCACCCTGATGCGCAGGCATCTCGACCTGGCGACCCCCCATCTGTGGGTCGTCTACCCCCGCTCCCGGGAGGAGAACCAGCTCCACCTGCAGATGGTGGGCGTGTGGGAACCCAGCACCCTTTCGGCGCCAGGGGGCGAGGCGCCCCCGGCCACCGCCGAGGCGCCCTCTGACGCCGACCAGCTCCCCGAGGGTGACGACTACTTCTCGATCCGCGGCGAGCTGATCTATACACGCCCCGAGACCGGGGACCTGGTGATCAAGGTGCGCCAGCAGCCCCGCCCCGACGGCAACCGTCCGGTGCCCTTCAAGCTCCAGCTGCGCGGGGAGATTCCCCTGGAGCACCTGCGCCACTTCGTCGCTCTCGACCTGCGCCGCCAGGGGCAGCAGCTTGCCGTCGAGCGCTTCGAGGTGATCGGCCCGGTGGCCCAGCGAGGCAACCGTGGCGGCCGGGCCCGCCGACCCGGGGCCGACAAGGGAGGTCCGGCCAAGCCCAAGGGCCACGGACGGCCCGTGACCCGCCAGGGCCGCTGAGATGACCAGCGGTGCCTTCACGGCCGGGGTCGTGGTGCTGCTGGTCAGTCTTGCCGCCGTGGCCGGTCCGCTCGTCGGGCTCTCCCCCTGGTGGATCAGCCTGCTGGTGATCCTGGGCCTGGGTTCCCTCACCGTGGATGCGGCCCGTTTCGGCGGACGGGGCGGCCATCTGCTGGCCGAAGCCCTGCCGGGAGGCGAGGGCCGCCTGCGCCGCATCGCCGTGCACGAGGCCGGCCATGCCCTGGCGGCGGACAGCGATGGCCTGGCGGTCCGGCGGGTGCTGGTGGGCAGCCTGGCCTGTCTGCGGGCGGGCGTCGACAGCGGCGGCTGCACCGAATTCGCCCTTCCCGACAGCGTCAGGCTCTCCGCCGAGGACCTGCGCCGCTGGAGCCGGGTGCTGCAGGCCGGCATGGTGGCCGAAACCCTGGTCTACGGCGACAGCGTCGGCGGTGATGACGACCGGGCCCTGCTGGGCCGCCTCTGGGGCCTCTCCGGCTTCGATGCCGCGATGGCCAGGCTGGAGCAGCGTCGGGCGCGTCGTGAGGTGGAGCAGGCCCTGCGGGCCCGCCGCGCCGAGATCGAGGCCGAAGCCGACCGGCTGCTGGCGGCGGCCCCCCGGCTCGGACGCCGGCCCCTTCCATGACCCTGGCCCTGCTGGATTGCCCCACCGGCCTGGCCGGCAACATGCTGCTGGCGGCCGTGCTGGACCTCGGGGTGACCGAGGCGACCATCGCGGCCCCCCTGGCCGCTCTTGGCCTGGAGGGCCGCTACCGGCTGCGGATCGAGGAGCGCCACAGCGCCGGGTTGCGGGGACTGCATCTGGCGGTGGAGGCCACCGAGCCCCAGCCGCACCATCGCCCCTGGGGGGCGTTGCGCCGACAGATCGCGGCGGCCTGCCTGGAACCGGTGCTGGAGCAGAAGGTGCTGGCGGTGTTCGGTCTGCTGGCCGAGGCGGAGGCGGCGGTCCACGGCCACCCCGCCGAGGCCGTGGAATTCCACGAGGTGGGGGCGATCGATGCCCTGGTGGACATCGTGGGTGTCTGTGCCGGACTGCTCCATCTGGGGGTGGACCGGCTCGTCTGCGGCGTGCCGCCCGCCGGTCACGGCACTGTCGTCACCGCCCACGGGGCCCTGCCACTCCCGGCCCCCGCGGTGCTGGAGATCGCCCGTTCCCGGGGCCTGCCGCTGGCCTCCAGCGAGGGGTTCCCCGCCGGTGAGCTCACCACCCCCACCGGGATGGCTCTGGCGGCCTGCTGGGCCGACCGCTTCGGCCCCTCTCCCGGGGCCCTGCCCCTGCGGGTGGGAGTGGGACTGGGCAGCCGCACGCTGGATCGGGCCAACCTCCTGCGCCTCACCCTGGCCCGGCCCCTGGGCGAGGCGGAGACGTGCGGGAACAGCGAAGGGGGCGAGGTGCGCGAAGCCCTGCTGCAGCAGCAGGCCCAGATCGACGACGCCACGGCCGAGGACCTGGCCTACCTGGCCGAGGCCCTGCGCCGGGACGGGGCGCTGGAGGTGTTCAGCCAGCCGGTGGCGATGAAGAAGGGCCGCACCGGCACCCTGATGACGGCCCTGATGCCCCCGGAGCTGGGGCCCCGGCTGCGCCGTGTGTGGTGGCGACATGGCACGACGCTGGGGGTGCGGGAGCAGCGGCAGGACCGCTGGATCCTGCCGCGGCAGAGCGAGACGCTGTTCACCCGGTTCGGGCCGGTGCGCATCAAGTGGGCCACCCTCCCCGACGGCCGTCGGCGGGCCAAGGCGGAGCACGCTGACCTCGAGGCGCTGGCGGGACGTCTGGAGCGCTCGATCGAGGAGGTGCGCGACGAGGTGCGACGGGCTCTGGCCTCCGGCGGGGAAGCCCCATGAGCCCCTGGTCTCGCCAGCAGCTTCGCCAGCGACTGGGGTCCGCCCTGCCCACCCTGCCTTCACTGCCCGGCGGCCTGCGCCCCTGGATCACCCTGGGCAGCATCGGTTTCGTGATGGCGGCCCTGCTCAGCCACGGGCGCCAGCTTGTGCAGCTGCGGCTCGATGGCCAGGGCTGGCTGTGGCTGCTCCTGGGCGTCGGCGCGAGCCTGCTGAGCCTGGTGGTCAACGGCCTGGCCTGGGGCGTGGTGCTGCGCTGGCTGGGGCTGCGGCCCGACTGGGCCGCCGTGGTGGAACTGCATGTGGTCACCAACCTGCGCAAGTTCCTGCCCGGGGGAATCTGGCATCTGGCTTCGCGGGTGCAGCGGCTGCGCAGCGAGGGTGCGCCCCTGGCCGCCCCGGTCAGCACCACCATGGCGCTGGTGGCAGTGCTGCTCGATCCCCTGGTGGCGGCGGTCGCGGCGCTGGCCCTGGTGCCCATCGGCGGCTTTCAGGGGGGGCTGGGGCTGGTGTGCCTGCTGCCCCTGGCCCTGCTGCTGCCCCGCTGGCTCGATCCCCTGCTGCAGCGGCTGGAGCGGCGCCGGGCGCGGGACCTGGGCCTGGAGGAGGAGATCAGCCAGGAGACGCCGCTGGAGCGCTCGAGCTGGCTGCGGGGCTATCCCTGGCCGCCGCTGCTGGCCGAGATGGCCTTCGTGCTGCTGCGCTTCGCCGGTTTCTGCTGCTGCATCCAGGCCTTTGATCTGCCGCTGGCCGGCGATGCCACCGCCTGGCTGGCGGGATTCGCCCTGGCCTGGACCGCCGGCCTGGTGGTACCGGGGGCGCCGGGGGGCCTGGGGGTGTTCGAGGCGGTGCTGCTGCTGCGAATGGGGCTGGCCCTGCCGGAGGCGCCACTGCTGGCGGTGGCCCTCAGCTACCGGCTGATCGTCACCCTCACCGATCTGCTGGGGGCTGCCCTGGTCTCCCTCGACGCCCGCCTGGCCCGGGGAGCGACGGCCGGGCGGGCGACGTCGGCCAGCACACCCACGCCGGACACCCCTTCTCAATAGGCCCTAGTGTTGCGAGGATCTGGAACGCGTGGTGAATACTCCCCCCACCGGTCTGGCCCAGCCCCGCAGCCTGCGCACCACCCTCAACGACCGGGGCCAGCGGCTGACGCCCCAGCGGCAGCGGGTGCTGGATCTGTTCGAGCGGATCGGCGAGGGCAGCCACCTGAGCGCCGAGGAGGTGCACCAGCGCCTGTTGCGCAGCCAGGAGCGGGTGTCGCTGGCGACCATTTACCGCACCCTGCGGCTGCTGAGTTCGATGGGGCTGCTGCAGGAGCTCGAGCTTCCGGAGGGGGGGCGCCGCTTCGAGCTGACCGGTGACGCCCACCGCGACCATCACCATCTGGTCTGCGTCCGCTGCGGCCGCACCGAGGAGTTCGAGAGCGGCGCCGTGCTGGCGGCCGGCGAGGCGGCGGCCGGCGCCTTCGGCTTCCGGCTGCTGGAATGCGTCCTCAACGTGCGGGCCCTCTGTCCAGCCTGCTCGGCTGAGGAGCAGGGCTGAGGGGGGCACCGGGGCGGAGCCCCGGCAGTTGCAGCTGCTGATCGGCCCAGTGGGCCGCCAGCGCCGCCAGCAGGCTCGAGCGGTCGCCACGGATGCGGAGCATGGTGTGGAGGGGGTGGGAGTTCTGCCCCCAGGCTGGGGCCAGTCCCCTGGGCCGGCGCGATCCATGGCACGGTTCCAGGCAGCGGATGACACCGGTGGATGACACCGGCGGGCGGGAGGTGCCCAGCACCTGATGATCCGATGCCGTGACCCGTCGAGCCCCCTAAACCGTTCAGGTGCCAGGAAGGGGAGGGGGAAGATCCAGCCCTCCCGAGCTCGACGGCCTCTGCCGTCGTGATCGAATCACATCCATCGACGGCTCCCTGGCCATGAACCGCACCGGCCCCCCAGATTCCCTTCCCGTTCATCAGGTTCTTCTCTCCCAGCTGGCGACCGAAGCCCCTGTCGCCAGCTGGTACGAGCGGGTGCTGCCCTGCAGCGGCACCCTGCCCCAGCTCACGAGCCACTGGAGGCATCGGCGCGCCGTCGTTGTCGTGGTGGCTGCCTTTCGCAGCCTGGGCCAGATGATCTTCATCAACAATCCGCTCAGCGGCCTGCTGCTGCTGGCTCTGCTGCTTCAGTCGCCGTCGGTGGCGCTGTTCGCCACCGACGGACTCTTGGCGGCCCACCTGGCGGCCAAGGCCCTCGGCAGCTCCTGGGAAGACCGCCACAACGGCATCTATGGATTCAATGGAGCCCTGGTCGGCAGTGCCATGGTCACCTTCGCCGATCTGGGTCCTCCCGGAGCTGCGTTTCTCTGGACCCTGGCGGCCCTGGGGGGTGGGGCGCTGACTTCCGTGCTGGTCCACGGCCCGGGCCGTCGGCTGCATGCCGTGACCGGCCTGCCCCCGATGACGCTGCCTTTCTGCCTGGTGACCTGGGGGTTGCTGGCGCTGGCCGCAGTGGCGGACGTGCCGCCGCTGCAGCTCCACAGCCCGCGACGGTGCCACCGGCGGGTTCCGCCCTGCAGGCCTTTCTGCTGGCCCTGCCGCGAGGCTTCTGTCAGGTCTTCTTCTGGGGTGATCTGGCCAGTGGCGGGTTGGTGCTGGCGGCCACGGCCGTCGCCAGTCCAGTGGCAGCAGGGGTGGGGCTGATGGGCGCGGCGGTCGGGGCTTTGGAGCTACAACGGTGTTCTCAGCGCCCTTGCCATCGGTGGCATCTTCCATGCCCCCACCCGGCGCAGCCTGGGGGCGGCGGCCTTGGCGGCCCTCACCGCCAGCCTGCTCAACGCGCCGCTGGGGCGGCTGATGCCGCTCGGATTGCCGGTGCTCACGCTTCCCTTCATCGTCGCCACCCTGGCCACCCTGCTGGTGGTGCGCCGGGCGCTGCCCACCGTTGTTCCTGTGGCGCTCCACGCGATCCTCACGCCGGAGGAGCATCGGCAGCGCTACCTGGTGACCCGGCGGCTGCTGAACGATTTCCGCTCCCGTCTGCGCGGGGCCGTGGGCGGAGCCGGCTGGATCAGCCTGGTCCCGTCGGCGGATCCGGCGCTGCTGGGGCGATTCGAGGAGCTGTTCGAGCGCCTCCCCTGTGACCGCGACGGTCAGCTGAGCCGGCCACCCTGCGGCGGCCCTGGCCAGGGTGCTGGCGGCCATGGATCTCGATGGCGACGGGGTGGTGGGCAGGGCCGAGTTCATCGAGGTAATGCTGCGTCTGCGCCGACTCCGGGCCGGACAGGAGCGGCTGAAGCGCTACCTGATCCGCGACGATGAGGATGGCGATGAGCTGCTCGACCCCGGCGAGATGGACCGGCTGCTGAGCAGCATCGGCCAGCCACCCCTCAATCGGCTGGAGCGGCGGGCGGTGTTCGGGCCTGAGCTGTCCGGGCTGACCTGGCACGCGTTCTTCGATCGGTTGATGCTCACCTGAGGGCCTGAGGGCCGCCGCTCCGGTCGGGCGGCTTCGCAACCACCAGCTGCTATTGAGAATCGCTTGCAAAAGTGGCGGTGGTTCCCCTAGGTTGAGAGCCATTCGCAATAAGGCTTCCTCTCCTCTCGCCC
>NZ_JACJSZ010000028.1 GCF_014698445.1 Microcystis elabens FACHB-917 | reverse complement strand
TCAATGAACCGCCGGATGACACAACAGCCGAGAAGGAGTTACTCTTTGTGCAGGAGGCCTGAACAGGCGCCAACCGGCGACATCTTTCCTGAAAGTCACCGTCCCCACGGCCTCCACCACGGCCTTGGGCAAGGTGAGCTGGTTCTTGCTGGTGCGCTTGGCCAGGACCATGAACGCCGCCGGCTTTGTCCGGATGAAAGGATTCCTTACTTTAGGCCGGCTGCCGCTGTTGACCCCCTGGGGGAACGTTCAAGAGGCGTTCGCTGCCACAGCCATGTCCACGTCGCACCGCCGCCGCCATTGCCACCCCCATCGCCACCGCGCCCGCGAGCAGGGATTCGTCCTGCCCCTGGCCATGGGGGCCTCGATGGTGCTGCTGCTGGGGAGCCTCTCGGCCCACACCGTGAGCCTGCAGGCCCGGATGCAGGGGATCCGGGAGAAGGAGCAGCGCCGGGCGGAGGACCGGCTGGCCTCGGCGGGTCAGCAGCTGCTGGCGGAGCTGCAGCGCAGCCACCCCTGCCTGCTGGCGCTGCCCCTGCCGCAGTGGGACGTCCAGGGCCTGGGCTGCGTGCCGGCGCCCACGATCGCGGCCCTGCGCCAGGGCCAGGTGCTGGGGGCCACCTACCGGCTGGTCGCCTGGCGCCCGGACCTGCAGCCGGCCGAACTGCAGCTGGAGCTGGATGCCGCCGGGGGCCAGCCCGCCCGCCGGGGGGCCTTCGCGGTGCAGCTGGCGCCGGCCGAGCCCCCCGCCCAGCCGCAGCCGCAGATCACCGACGTGCGGCTGGTGGGCCTGCGGGGGGTGGCGCCATGAGCCTGATCGAACTGCTGACCGGCTCGGTGGTGTTCACCGCGGCGGCGGGATCGTCCCTGCAGCTCTGGGCCCTGGCGGGCGCGGCGGCGGTGGCCGAGCAGCGCCAGCAGGAGCGGCTGGAGCTGGCCGAGGCCGCCCTGGCGCGGGCCGAAACCTCCCTGCGCGGCCTGGCCCCTTCCGCTGGCGACTGCACCACGGCGACGGCCCAGCTGCTGCAGGCGCTGGCGGCCCAGCCCCTGGCCCCGGGGCTGGCGCGCCAGCTGGAGGTGGCCCCCGGCGGTGATGGTGTGGTGCTGCGGCTGGCGGTGGAGGGCGAGGCCGAACCGCGCCAGCGGCTGTACGCGCCGGCGGCCTTCGGGCGCTGCGGGATTCCGCAGGGAGGGGGCGGTGGCACACCCTGAACCGGGGGGCTTCACCCTGCCGGAGACCCTGCTGGCGCTGGTGCTGGTGGGACTGCTGGCCCAGCTGGGGCTCGGCTCCGCCAGCCGGGACCTGGCCGCCGCCCGGCTGGAGGGGGCCAGCCGCCGTGTGCTGGTGGGGCTGGAGCGGGGACGGGATGCCGCCCTGCGCAGCGGCCAGCCCTGCGCCCTGAGCCTGGAGGCCACGGGCTGGCGGGAACCCCAGGCGGGCAGCCTGCCGGCCTGCGAGGGGGCGGCCCTGGAGCTGGGCGAGGGCCTGGGGGGAGGGCCTGCGGTGAATCTCAGCCACAACCTGCCGGCGGCGGTGCGCTTCACCGGCAACGGGCTGATCATCGATGGCGGCACAGTGCTGCTGAGCACCGAGGGCACCGATCTGGTGCGCTGCGTGGTGGTGGCCCTGCCCCTCGGGGTCACCCGCCTGGGACGGCATGGGCCCGGCGGCTGCCTGCCGGATCCCTACTCCTGAGCCACCCCCTTCTTTTCACCGGAGCTTCGCCATGGCCCTGCTGTATGTCCACGGCCGATCCATCAGGGGCCCGGCGGGCTTCTCGCTGATGGAGCTGCTGGTGGCCCTGAGCCTGGGGCTGCTGCTGTGGGGCGTGGTGCTGCAGTCTCTGGTGGCGGAGGGCCGGCAGGTGGAGCGCCTGGTGCGGCACGTGCGGGAGCGGAGCCAGCAGCGGCGGGTGCTGGCCCTGCTGCGGAACGATCTGCAGCGGGCCACCCAGGTGGACCTGGCCCAGGGAGCCGGCGCCGCCTGCGGTCTGGGGGGCCGGGATCCGGTGCTGCAGCTGCAGACGCCGGCCGGACCGATCACCTACACGGTGGGCAGCCCGCCGAGCGCCATCTGGCGCCGGCGGGTGCTGATGCGCTGCGGCCCGGCCTTCGGGCTCGACGGTGAACCGAGCGCCGGAGCGGCCCAGAACCGGGTGCTGCTGGATGGACTCAGCCAGCCGGGGCTGGAGGCCGCCGTGGAACCGGATGGGTTGGTGCACCTGCGGCTGCGGCAGGACTTCGAGCCCTCAGGCGGTGGCGTCCAGCGAATTGAGACGGAGGCGCGGGTGCTGGCGGGGGGATGAGACACTCCATCGCGCGGCCAGAACATGCGCTTTGCATGCAGTCTGAGTGCATTGATTGCACCTGTGGTCTTGCCATGGCCTCCCTGCAGATACGCGATGTACCGGATCCGCTTCACCGCCTGTTGCAGCGCCGGCTGGCGCTGGAGAGGAGCGCCGAGCGATGCCAGCAGCGACAGGCACTGCCATGGGAGGAGTCTCCGGAATCCCTGATCCGCAGCGACCGCGAGCGCGGCGCCTGATCACGAATGACCCGATGGCGCGCGACTGGGCGGAGCAGCTGGGACAGGCACCACTTGCCTGGTACGACTCCAGCCTGCGCCGCAGCGCCGTGAGGCCACGGGAAGCCGCGGCGCTGCTCCGGGGTGAGATCAAGGTGCTGCAAGAACCTCGACGATCCGATCCCGAAGCCGTTGTTGGATCCCCTCTGGAAGGTGACCGATCAGGCGTTTCACCAGATTTTGCGACAAAGTCACCAGCCTGGTGATGCGTGCCCGAGATGACACCTTGAGACCGGTCAGCTCAAATCCAGCTTCCGATGAGAGCAGCTGATGAACATCAACAGCCCATCGCCGTGACGCTCACCCAACGCAAGAACGATGGCAGACCTGGCTTTCACATTGTCCCCATCAACAAAGCTGTACAGATCCGGCTCAACGGCGAGGTCATCAAAGGTGCCGCCAGCCATGGCCGGCCGATCCAGATCCCTTGCAAACAGGCGTTCATCCGTGCTGTGCTCCAGCTGGCTGAGCAACCACTGGCGTTCAGAGTCTCTCCGAGCATGGCGATTGATACAGCATGTCCAGCTCGGGCTGAATTCGTTATTAACAAAGGCAAGACATCGTTCAATTCTCACTAGACAAAGCCAGGCTCAATACCTTCTTGGGCTTGTGTTTACAATCTGTTTCGGTATATTGCCACCCCCCGCGGAGGAGCAGTAGCCTACAATTGCCTCTCTCCATTGTGTCCAGTGGGCTATCGCTACATAAATCATTTTGCAACAACTGAAAAGATCAACTCGTTTCTGGACTTGGTCGATTTGGCTGCTGGTGGAGGCCAAGATGCCAATAATGTCTTTGAGTTGGCCAGGAAATTTACCCACTCCCCTCCCATGCAGGCCTGCGAAGCCATGCTAAATCAGGATCCAGAAAGTGCAGCCCTCATAGCATCGCGTCATGTGATGCCTCCGTTCGATGCGGAAGCCATGAGAGCAATGCCAAAAGGATCTCTGGGTCATACGTACATCAGAGTATTAGACGGCTATGGATACGACATCAACTTCTTCCCCGAAGAGGCCTTTTTCAACAACCTTCAAACCGATGGAGATTACATAAACTTTCGCGTGCTGCAAACCCATGATCTTCATCACATCCTTACGGGATTCAGCCTTGACAACTTCGGGGAGTTCGGAGTTGTTAGCCTAAGTGTGAGCCAATACAACTTTCCGGCTTTTGCTTTTCTTAATCTTTCTGCGCTATTAATGGGGTGGATGAATCAGGCGGAGCCTATCGATGAGACTACACCGACGGAAGTTCAGGCGATGTCGCCACAGGGCCTCTTTGAGGCAATTAGCTCTGGCCTGGAAATGGGAAAACAAGCAAAGAAACTATTTGCTATTCCTTGGGAGACTTTGCTTGCTCAGGATCTTCAGCAATTGCGTCGCGACATTGGTGTGGTCGCTGTTTCTTCTGGAATTCGTTCTTGGGAATCTAACCCGCTTGTGCAAGAAAAGCTTTCCCTATAATCGTCGCCCTTCAACCCGACTCGACATGACAAACCTGGGGCACGCCAACAATAGAGGATAGTGTTCTTTATGCTTGCTCTCAACTTAATTCTCTGAGACAATTTCCCGCCCTTCGAGCAAGCCCCTCGAGTGGACAGGCCACCAACAACTCTCAGCTGCGCCACCGTAGGCTCCACGCCTGCCACTCAGGGGCAGCGTTCGCCTGGTTGAAGACGGTTGGCCTCCACCTGAATGACACGGGACCGGTGCAATGGCTCTGGTAGGCACCCTCGCCCATGCTGCGCGGCAGGGCCGTGAGGCCGCGTGGATCTTCATCGATTGGGCTGGTGTGTTGAACACCTGCCATACCCTCACGCTGTCGGCCAAGGCCAGCAGGCGCATCAGCAGACGGCTGTTGCGGGACCCGGTTTCACCGCCTGGGGAGCCGGTGGTGCAACTGTCATGGCCCCAGAGCATCCTGAGCCCTCATGCTGAGTGTGTCTCCCGTGCCACTCAGGGTGACGGGTGGCGGCCATCCATTGGGCGCAGGACATGTGGGAGCCCCAGGCGCGCTTCTCGCTGATGGAGCTGCTGGTGCATGTGGGCCTGGGGCTGCTGCTGTGGGGTAGCGAATCGAAATTGCTGCTGCCGCCCAGCAGCAGCGCATGCTCGATCACTCGTTTGAGATGGTCATGGGCGCTCTCCATGCGGCCCTGATCATGCGCCACTCCCAGGTTGTTGCGGCTGTAGGCCAGTCCGTAGTGACTGCAGAGGGCGTGATAGAGGGGGTGATGTCGGCTGAAAAACTGCCGTTCCGATTGCGGTACGCCATCTCAAACCGGTCGCTACGCAGTTCCGCCGGCACCCCACCGCAGGCGGCCAGCGAGTTCTGCAGACCCTCGGAGAGGGCCACGAAACGCTCGCCACCCTGCACCACCTGCGCGTAGTACCAGCCGGTCCAAGCCAGGCGGTATCGAAAAGGAGGCGACGGCGGTAGACGGTTTGCCAACTGTCATAGTTGTCAAAAATGGGGGTCATGCGCAAATTACAAAAGTGTCAGTAAAAACTCTCGCGCAATGGGCCCAGCCATCTCGCCCCTGTCACGTCTTCTTTCCGCTGCTGCACCATCAATCGCGGCTGCATTGCTCTTGGCCAGTTGGGATGTTGCCGCCAATCAGGCTAAAGCTGTCATGATGCTGGATGTTGTTAACCACAATGTATTTGCCGAAGATATGCAGTTGGTCAACAATCTGAAGCTTGTCCCTCTAGGTACCTATACAGTGTCATATATGCCATTTAACCCTTCGCTGGCTTACCCAGATACCATCAACTTCCAAGCTCGCATACATGTAAAGAATAACACGAGAAAAACCCTTAATATCTCAAAAGTAATTTTTGATATCTTCTCGACTGATTCCAAGACTTTACATCGGCATCTTATTGGCAGGGTGACTCGCCACATTCCGCCAAAGCTTCAGAAACTACTGCATTTGCGACCCGGGCAAGAGCTATCGTCGCCCGCCAATGCGGCCAGTCTTCGAATACATTTTCCATTTGCGTCTGTTTTCGACCCAAGCTCGCTTGCGTCGCCAAAAGCATTTACTATGACTTCTGTACAGGGAGAAGATTTTGACGATACAAGCTTGGAAAATGTGAGCAACTCTTTCTTTACGGCTATGGAGCCCGATCAGATTCTCGATATGGAACCCGAACGAACTCTTGAATTTGGCTTGGACAATGTGGAGGTTAGCGGTGAGCAACCGATGGAGGATGTTCCTGCGCCACCTCTGGTGCTGGTACCTGCTGTGGCGTTACGCTTTGCGGCAAAACTTCGTCGCCGTATGGCCACGCTGTAGTTGCTGGGGAAGATTCAGGTCTCAAGGTATTCCTTACCCCCGGTCACAACCGCAGCACTAACGCTGGCACTGGGATGCTCAAGCGTCTGCAAGAGCAGGGGAATCGCCCGGCCATGGCAGACCACGGAGAGGGCCAGGACGCAGAAACGGTTCCAGAGCACCGTGGTATCGAGCGCAAGATGCAAGGCCTGGCCTGGCATTTGCCAGTGCTGAATCGCCCAGAGCAGCAGGGAGCCGCATACGGCTTCGACGTCAATGCGGCTGTTGGCGAACCAACGCCTGCAGCGGTGCCGCCAGCTCGCGGCCAGGCAATGCTGCAGCGACAGTGCCCGCTGCCAGTGGCCGAAACAGACGGTCTGGCTGAGCAGCAGCCCAGCCACCATCCAGCCCAGCAGCGCCAGGTGGCGCTCGTCGCAGACAGGACAGTGCTGACGGAGAAAGTCGTTCAGCCCACCATGAAGCCGGGCGTGGGAATCCACGAGGGGCTGGACAGGTCGGACAACTGTCAAGCTTTCACGGCTCCCTGCCCACCCAATGAGCTGAGACCCACTGCGAGGCAGGGTCTCTCGGATTTGTGTCCGTCAGTCAGGGCGCACCTGCCGGCTGCCGGGGCCGCTACTTTGCCCTCGCCCTGCACGGTGCCGGGTAGAGCCGGTTCCCGGAAAGGCACCACCGCAGGGAGAGCTCGGCAGCAAAGCCAATGGGTTTGCTCAGCGCCGAGCCGCAAAGCCAGCGCCGGTGGCAGCAGTGAAGGATGCCTGTTCGTACAAGTGGCTGCGATCAAATTCCCATTGCAGGGTCTGCAGCTGCAGTGAGCGGATCTGCAGGTTGTCGCGTCTGGGCGAAGCCAGCGACAACGACCTCGGTGGCTCTGGAAGGCGGCCCTCGGTCATGGCGCTCTCCATGGCTGGAGTCGCCATAGTGGCGCTGCCATCCTCCGTATCGATCCCCCCGGATGGGGACGATTGTTCCGGCTCAGCCGATGGAGGGGCAGGGCTGGGGAGTGGGGCACGCTGTACAGCGCTGTGTCCTCATGATCGACCTTGACGCCAGGCGCTCCATCACCAGGTGCAGATCCCGGGACGTGCGCCTCGGGTGTGCGGCGCTAGCTCCATCCGAATGGAACGCTGCTGCTCGCCGCCACTCGCGCAAGGGCACCTGCAGCCGGAAGCTGCCATCGGCCTCCAGCCAGAAGGAGCGCTGCCGTGCCAGAGCGCTGACCGATTCGCTCAGGCCGCTGGCCCAGAGGCCGGCACCGGAGGCGTTGAGCCGGCCGGCCTGATCCTGGCGGACGTGGAGACAGACAGAGAAGGCGCCCTTTGGGCCGGAATCAGCAGGTTCTCTTTCTGCTGATTGCTCCTTTCAAGGCTCGGCGTCGTTGGGTTTGCCGTACCGCCTGGTGCGGTTCTTGCCCCCCATGAGGCGCCATTGGAACGCTCCAATGCCAGCGTGCTGCTGCAAAACCATTGCGGCAGCCGGGCCGCAGCCATCCTGTCAGGGCTTAAGCATTTTTACCTATTCCCCTCCGTGCCTGCTGTTGCATGGGGGCAGTTCGATCCTCGGCTACCAACCATGGACCTCCAGCCCGGCGACCTGGTGTGCCTCGGGGCCAGCCCCGACGCCCCCTACCAGGTGGTCAATGTCGACGACAGCAGCGACTGCGTCTGGGTGCGGCGTTTTCCCCTCGGCCAGCGGCGCCTGCCCACCTTCGGTGTTCCAGCCGGTCAGGTGCGTCCCTTTCCCCGCGAGTACCGACGATGATTCCCCCTTCCTTTCTGGCTCTCTACGTTCTGCTGCGCTCCGTTCGCCGCATCGGCTCGATGATCCTGCGGCTGTCCACGGCGGCACTGGGTCTCGACCTGCTGTTGCACGGGGTGGGGCTGGCTTGAGGCGGGAAGGGTCTCAAGCCGCCAGGGTCCGACAGGCTGGGCGACCAGATATCGACCCTGCTCTCTCCGGTGGACAGAACCACTGCCACTGTTCAAAGGGAAAAGACATCTTCTCCTGGAAGAAAGCCTCAGGAGCAACACACGGGTTGCGTCGGATGTTGGCGCACAGCTCTGGTTGGGTTGACGGGCCTTGTACAGGCGACATATCTTTGACGCGAGGGGGGAGGTTTAGATGGTGGAGAAGACGTTGATCGGTATTCTTGCCAGCCATGACGAGCCATCGGTAAACAATGCGCTTTCGAAGTTGCTAGACGAGTTGCACCGGGCCAACAGCGCACTATTGGCTCAGTTCTGGTTCGTTTTCACAGGAGGCACATACGACCGGATCATTAAGGGCTCGGATTCTCGTGTGATGCCGGTCGCCCCGGAGACGAAGGCCTTTCTTGAGGCGCAATGTGGTGTCACGCGTCTTCCATCGCGCTCCGAGGGTGGCGTTACAGTCCTCAGCTACCTTGTCGTAAGCCAAATCTGCAGCATCATCTGGGCCTTTCTAACCCCACTGACCTCCCACTGGCTCAATCCCGAGAACCTCGCGCTGATGCGGCTCTCTGATCAGTGGCACGCCAAGCGCCTCATGAATTCCGGCTCCGTGCGTGAGTGGTTCTCTGAGGAGGCATCGCACGACGTGAACAGAAACCGTCAGTCTACTCCGCCGAAGCCAGTTCTAAAGGAAAAAGAGACCTTACCAAACCCGGCCGAAGGAGAAATTGCGGCCAGCATCACTGCGGGCACCCATGCGCCTCCACGCATGGTGTCGGACATGACCATCGCTTTGATCGCCCACGATGGGATGAAAAAACGCATGGTGGAGTTTGCCATCGACCATGAACGGGACCTGAGTCAGTTCAAGCGCATTCTTTCGACGGGTGGCACCGGCAGAGAGGTAATTGCTAACACAAGGGCTCTTAATGATCTGGTGGTGAGGTACCAGTCAGGACCGAAGGGAGGCGACATCGAAATCGCTACGGAGATCCTCAGAGGTGACTGCCACATAGTTGTTTTCTTTGTCGATCCGCTCAACCCACACCCACATATCGAAGATATCCGGGTCGTCTTTGGAGCATGCATGATACGGGATGATGTGCGTATGTTAACCAATGAAATGAGCGCTCGCGAGTGGATGCAGCGTGTTGTTCGGCCTTCGCGGGGTACGCGCCCGCAGGTGAGCGGCAGTGATGGGTTGCCGCAATCTGTTTGACACAGGATCGACAGAACTCCAAGGCGGTCAGCCTGCCGGCGTCGGCACCGTGCTGCTGAGCACCGAGGGCACCGATCTGGTGCGTTGCGTGGTGGTGGCCCTGCCCCTCGGGGTCATCCGCCTGGGTCGGCAGGGTACGGGCGGTTGACTGCCGGATCCCCAGAGCGGAGCGGTCTTGTCACTCTGTGCTGAAGCCACTCCATGGTCTTGCTGTCTGCCACGGAAACCGCGCTAAGGGCCCGGTGGGCTTCTCGCTGGCGGAGCTGCTGGTGGCGCTGAGACTCCGGCTGCTGTTGGGGGAGGTGCTGATGCGCTGCGGCCCGGCCTTCTGCCTCGTCCGCGAACCGAGCGCCTTAGCAGCCCTGAACCGCGGCTGCGGAAGGATTGTGCGGCCTCCAGGGGCGGAACCCGGCGGGTGGAGACTGTGACGCGGGGGTGGCGTTGTTATCGAGCAGTCAGGCGAGCTGGAGCGAGCTGATGACCAGTGCGAGAGCATCCTGTTCGTTCATCAGGTTGTAGCTTTCCTGATGCCGGAGAAACCATAGATAGTCAAGCGCTGGCATGTTCAACCCTCCTACATCAGGGAGAACTGGCTGGGCGATCGCGGGCTGCGGCGAGCGCCAGACAAGTGTTTGTGGATTTCCATCGGTGATGATGGTGCAATAGCTCAGAAGAGGATGAAATGTCCTGATAAGTGGAATGATCTTGTATGTGTCTCCATGCCACGCGTTGCTAGGGTCATTTGTCATGAACTGACGCATCATCACAGCCTCGACCTGATCACGACTACAGGAGAATACGTCGCAGGGAAAGATATCATCCAGAAGGATGATCGAGCGGTCGTGTGTGATGAGCAGGGCGTTGCAGAAGTCTCGATAAGTCTGATCCCATGTATGAAGGCCATCGAGGAAGATGAGATCGTACTTGACATCTCTCCTTACATCGCAGAAAAAGCTGTCGCTGGTGATCTCGAAGTATTCGACCGAATCACCTTTCGGCGCCGCCTCCCTGTCGAACAGGAACTTGGGATCGACGGCGGTTTTGAAGGCCGCGGAGACTTCGAAGAAGGTCTGCCCTGTCTCAACACCCACTTCCAGGTATCGTGCTGGGGAAGGAATCGCTGCTAATAAAGAGTTGAGGCGCCTTGCCGATGCGTTGAAGAAGTATTTTGTTGGCAATGAAGGGTGGTCTTCGTCCATGGGTTCAGATCTGGCAAGGGGATAAGGATATGGTTGTCAATGCTACTAGGCCCTCAATTTGTCTTGCTCCTGCCTCGTGGCCACAGCCTGAAAGCAGAATTCTTCAAAATGGCGAACATAATCCATTCGATTGAACACTCGATGGTTGTTTGCCAGAATCGAGGTCTTGAGCTTGTTGCGCCGCTCTGAGTTGTTGCAAAGCTCCTTCACCAGGCTGACATACTCCGCTTCACTCGCTGTGATCGGCGGGTCTTCGATGCCCATTTCGCGGTAGCCGCAGGCAACGACCCGGGAGCGTAGGTTTGAGCCTTCCAGGGTGACAATGGGAGTGCCGACAAAACAGGCCTCGAAAAAAGTGATCCCTGAACCGTAATAAATGGGATCGAGTAGGAGATCGAGGCAATTGCAAAGGGCGTGGTACTCAGCTCGACTCATGAACGCTAAAGGGATGCAGCGCTCTCTTACGGAGGGAGCGGTCCTCGAGAGCCTCTCCAGAAAGAGTCCGGTTCGCGATGGTATCGAGTCTTCAACAAAGACAAATGCAGCTTCCGGATTATCTTGGGCGATCTTCTCCAAGAGCAGATCAAAATCAGGATGGAGCTTGTGCAGGCCCTGCAGACAGCCCACAAGGGTATCGCCTGGCGGAAGAAAGAAGTACTCACGCGGCAGCGGTGTGAGACTCAGACCTGCGTCCTCAAAGTGACATGGGAGAACACCGGGCAGCCGGATCAGTCTTTCCGTGTAATGATCTTCTGCGCCGCTCGGTTCAAGGCCAGCAGAGGAGAGGTAGTAGTTAATCTCGCGGATTCCCGACGTATGGGGGATGCCCCAGCCTGTGATCTGTATGGGCGTAGTGCATAAAAATGGTAGAATAAACTCATAGGGATTCATTCCAAGGTCTGTGAAGAAAAGGATGTCCAGATTTGCGGATATCAGTGTCTTGTCGGCTTCGAAATAATCTTCAGATAGCAAGATGACCTCCTCGCAGATCGCGTCGAGACTGTCACGGACCGCATCTCGCTTCGAATTTGCCGTGTGGATCAGAGCCACCTCGAACTGTTTGCGGTCGAGATGGCGGATCAAGCCAGAGAAGGCGATCGTATTGCTGTGGCCGGAGAAGTGCCTAGAGAGAAATCCGATTCGCAGCCGCCTGTCCCTTGGCGAAGGTAGGTCTCTCCTGAGAGGGGGCCTGTGCTGGCGGATTTCCTGGAGAAGTGGTGCGCAAAGTGTGCGCATCAAGTCGATGTAACGCTCCAGCAGTCTGCGATCGTTCTGGTTGTGATAAGCGAGCTCGAAGGTGTGTGGGATCGCCTCATCACCCACATCCAGGCTGATCTCACGCCTGTTTTCCACCATCGAGAGTCCAATGAGGAAACGTCTGCGGGCCTCCTCAATCTCCTCCCGGCTTCCGGGGATCCCTGGCAGGATAAGGTGCTGATTAAGCTGGTAGATGGCAGACTGAGGTCGCATTGATGCAACCCTGGTGTAGGACGTTGCGGCGCCTCTCCAGTCACCAGTCAGCTGCAGGACTCTTCCACGGCGGCAGTGGTAGATGAACGAATCTGGATCGAACTCCAACGCCTTATCGACATATTGAAGTGCTGCTTCATAGCGTTTCATGCGGATCATCACGACGCTCAGGTGTGCGTACACTTTTTCTGCAGCAGGGGCGATACGAAGGGCTCTGCCCAGGGTCCTCACGGCCTGCTCGTTGTCCCCCCGCTCTGAGAGAAGTTCCGCTTCCAGCAGGTGGCCCTCCAGGCTCCGGGGAAACCGGCTCAGCCAGCGCCCCACCACTTCCAGTGCACGCTCCTCCCGATCGGTGGCGCGCAGGGAAGCCGCGAGGACTAACCAGACCTCCTCTTCCTTCTCCTGCGGGCAGCACCCGAGCAGTTTCTCAGCAAGTTCCATCACGTCCTCATGGCGCTGCTCCACACTGAGTGCCTTGAGCCTGTTCAGGAGGGCTGGGAGGAATTCGGAGTCCAGCCGCAACGCACGATCGAGAAATCGCAACGAAGGACGGGGCAGCCCCATCATCAGGAGACAGCTGCCGATGTTTGCATTTGCTTTCAGACCATATCTCGCATCGTTGCGTAGGGCTGAGAGGCATCTGATGGCTTCGCGATACCGCGCTGACTCGAAATGCTCCTTTGCCTGAAGATAGAGTTCCATGGCTTTGAAGTGATCCTCTGCAGGGCAACATGCAGCGTCAGCCATCGAAGTTCGGCACGGGTGTGGTGTAGCGATTCAACGGTTGAGGCAGATCCTCCCTGAACAATCAGTCTGATCAGCGTCAGCGCCGCTCGACAGCCATGGTCTGATCGTTACCAGCCTTGGTAAGGAAGACCTGATCAGGAGGTTTCACGGGGAGATCGTATTGGTAGGGACCCAAAGCGTTGTTGAGCAGATTGGTCGAGTACGCAGAAAAAAGCGGAGGTTTCCCTCCGCTTGATGAATCTTGCAGGCGTTAAACCCGCCCAAAGCTCAGCTGAAGGCGCAACTGATCGCACCGATGTTGGTGGCAGTAGCAGCAGCAGTTATGGTGACGGTAACAGTGTTATCGCCAGCCACGGAGGTATCTCCAGCGGTACCTGACAGACACCTCACTCCGGCAGCTCCGGACGTGAAGGTGCGGGTGACTCTTCCATCGGCGCCGGTATTGCAGGTGATGGTGCCGGCCACAGTGGGCTGCACACCCACACCACCGGAGGCAATAAAGGTGGCACACTCCTTGGCGAGGCCGACCGCTTCACCCACGGCAGCACCGGCGGAGGCCGCCGCCCGGGCACCCAGGAAGTTTGGCAGAGCAACGGCCGAAAGAATCCCCACGATCGCCACCACGATCATAAGCTCGATCAGGGTGAAGCCCTGGGAAACCCTCGACTTCTTCTCGCGCAGGCTGCGCATCAGCGCCAGTTTGGTTTTGGGAGAAATGTTCATTGGAAAAGGGTCAAAAAGGGTTGAGTTTTTTTGGCTTAAGTAAGTTTACCCAAAGCTCGCCCTATCTATTGTGCCCATCAACGGTTGCACTGTCCATCGGCCAGCCCTGCCGGCCTCAGGGCGATCCCTGTGGTGTGGCCTAAGCATCGGATCCCTTGGCCTGTCTGGGACTTGGTGGGCATGGGTGCATGGCTGCAGCGCGGGAGTGGCGCCCTTTTCATCCCCCGTTACGATTCAAGGCGTCCCGGATCTTGTCGAACCCTAATGCCCCTCTAATGAAGCTGATGGGCCTTTCTCGGATGTCTGGGCCGCTGCGCCGGCCTCCCCGGGCCTTCTCAATCCGCCGGCGTCTGCTGGGGCTCAGCCTGCTGGCCGTTCTGGGGGGCTATGCCCTCCTGATCGGAGCCATTGCCCTGCTGGACAGCCAGCAACGCCGCGATCAGCACCGCAGCACCGTCGCCAGCGTGCGCCAGGTGCTCCTGGACCGGGACCCGCCGCCGCAGAACCAGAGCCTCGATGCCGTCAGCGAGGCCCTGGCCCAGCTGATCAGCCCCAATTTCCTGGCCTGGGTCGAGACCGACCAGGGGACTCCCTATGGTGCGGCCGATCAGCTCCGCCTGTTCACGATCCCCACCGGCCTTTCCCTGGCGAGCCTGCCGCGGACGCCAGCTGCCGACCAGGTGGCGGTGGTCCGGGTGGGCCGGCTCACCTACCTCACCAGTGCCAGAACCGTTCGGCTGGGAGCCCGCAGCGTGCGTCTCCGCTTCCTGGAGGACATCACCCAGAAGCTGGCCCAGCAGCGGCTTCTCCTGATCCTGCTGGTGGTGGCCGCCGGGGTGGCCACCCTGTTCACGGGCCTGCTGCTGCGGCCGGTGCTGGTGCGGGGCCTGGCCCCCCTCCATGATCTGGGCCTGCGCATGCAGGCGATCAGCTCCGACTCCCTCGACAGCCAGCGGGTGTTGATCTCTGCCCAGCCCAGGGAGCTGGCGCCGATCGCCGTGGCCTTCAACGATCTGCTCGATCGCCTTTCGGCCTCCTGGGAGCGGCAGCGGGGCTTTGCCAATGGCGTCAGCCATGAGCTGCGCACCCCCATCAGCCTGATCCGCAACTATGCCGGCCGCCTGCGGCGCCGTTCCCAGGGGCTCTCGGAAGAGGATCTCGCCCAGCTGACCCTGATCGAGGAGGAGGCGGGCCGGATGGGAAAGCTGGTGGCCGACCTGCTCGCCCTCACCCGCATCGAGGCCAACCGCACCCTGATGCCCTTCGAGCCGTTCGATGTGGCCCAGGCGATCGAGCGGGTGGTGGAGCGGTTGCGGGCGCCCTGTGCCGGTCGCCTGCGGATCTGCCCCGGCGCCACCCAGGCGTCCCGCACCTTCGCGCTCGGTGATGCCGATCGCTTCGAGCAGTGCCTGGCCAACCTGATCGAGAACGCCCAGAAGTTCGACCCCGGCGACGGCCCGATTCAGCTGCGGCTCGATGCCAGCCTCGATCGGGTGGTGGTGCATGTGATCGATACCGGCCCCGGCGTGCCCGACGGCGAGAAGGCCTTGATCTTCGAGCGCTTCGGCCGGGGCCGCCACAGCGGATCGGTTCCCGGCAGCGGCGTCGGCCTGGCGGTGGTGCGGGCGCTGATGGAGGCGATGGGGGGCAGTGTGTCGGTGGCGGATGGGCCGGAGGGGGGTGCTGATTTCCAGCTGCGCCTCAAGGGCGCGGCTCCCCTTCACGGAGCATGAAGCCCACGCCACGCACCGTCTGGATGAGTGTCGGCAGGCCCTCCGGCTCCAGCTTGCGGCGCAGGTAACGGATGTACACCCCCAGCAGATTCTCGTCGCCGAAGTGGTTGTCGCCCCACACCTGCCGCAGGATCTCCTCGCGCGCCACCACCCGCCCCGCGCCGCGCAGCAGGCACAGCAGCAGGTCGTACTCGCGCACCGACAGGGCAATCGCCTGGCCCGCCCGCATCACCTCCCGGGTGGCGGTGTTCAGTGTGAGGTCGGCACAGCGCAGCAGATCGGCATCGGCCACGCCGCGCCAGTAGGCCGTGCGCCGCAGCTGGGCGCGGATCCGGGCCAGCAGCTCCTCGATCGAGAAGGGTTTGAGGACGTAGTCGTCGGCGCCGGAATCGAGCGCCTCGACCCGGTCGCGGATGTCGTCGTGGCAGGTGAGCATCAGCACGGGCGTGATGTCACCGCTGGAGCGCAGCCGCCGGCAGATCTCCACCCCGCTGAAATCGGGCAGCGTCCAGTCGAGCAGCACCAGATCGGTGCGGGCGTCGCGCAGATGCAGCAGCGCCCCCTGGCCGTCCTCGGCCTCGCTGACGGCATAGCCCTCACAGTTGAGTTCCCCGGCCAGGAACGTGCGCATCCGTTGGTCGTCCTCGACGATCAGCAGCCGCGATGGGGTGTTGGCCTCTGCCATCCTCAACGGAGTGGCCCTTCCTTGAGCATGAAGCCGACGCCGCTGAAATCGGGCAGGTTCCAGTCAAGCAGCACCAGATCCCAGGTCTGGCTGCGGATCCGGCCCGGGGCCTGCTGGCCGCAGGAGGCTTCTTCGCACTCGTAGCCCTCGACCGCCAGCTCGGTGGTGAGGAAGCCGCGCAATTCAGGATCGTCGTCGACGATCAGGAGGCGGGCGCTGGTCATCTGATCGGGAAGGCTGAACGACGCTCGGCCACGATGGAAATAAGCACTCTGTAAGGGAGTGGAGTGGCGCATACGCATATGGTTGATACCTTACCAGCGTGATAATTCACCTGCAAGTCACCAGCAACTGCGTGGGAATCCCGCTGCATCGCTGCCAGCCTGGCTTCGATCAGGTGCGTGCAGCAAAAAGACATCCGTCCTCGGCCTGGCTTGACGTCCGATCCTTCAGAGGCATAAGTTCCGTCGGATTGAATGGTGAGCACAGTTATCGGTGCACATGCTGATCGGCTGGCCGCCAGATCGGCAGCCTAGCCTATGAGGTTACTCTTCGGGCGATCCTCCACCGCTTCGGGCGATCCTCTACCGCGCCCGTTACAGCGCACATCCCCAACGAAACCAGGGCGAACCCCTTCGATCGTGATACCCAAGCCCAATGGCGATGACGACACGGAGGCCACCAGGGTCCGGCCCCCCACCCTGGCGCAGCGCATGGCCCGCTGGGGCCTGGCGATCGTGGTCGTCTACGGGCTGATCGCCCTGGCCACGCCGCTGCTGGTGCACGGGGGCGTCCTCCCCGATCCCAATGCGGGCCTGGACAATCCCATCTACGCACCTCCGACCCCGGCCCACTGGTGCGGCACCGATCGCCTCGGCCGCGACGTCTGCGTCCGCACGCTCTCCGGCAGCAGCGTCGCCCTGCAGGTGGTGCTGATCGCCCTGCTGCTGGCCCTCGCCATCGGCGTTCCCCTCGGCATGGTCAGCGGCTACCTCGGCGGTGGGGTCGATCGCCTGCTGGTGCTGGTGATGGACACCCTCTACACCCTGCCGGTGCTGCTCCTCTCCGTCGTGCTCGCCTTCCTGCTGGGCCGCGGGCTGCCCAACGCCGCCGCCGCCCTCTGCGTGGTGTATTTGCCCCAGTACTTCCGGGTGGTGCGCAATCAGTCGGCCCAGGTCAAGGCGGAGCTGTTCATCGAGGCGGCCCGCTCCCTGGGGGCCGGCCCCGCCTGGATCCTGCGCCGCTACCTGTTGCGCAATGTGATCACCTCGGTGCCCGTCCTGCTCACCCTCAATGCCGCCGACGCGGTCCTGGTGCTCGGCGGGCTGGGTTTCCTCGGCCTCGGCCTGCCGGAGACGATCCCGGAGTGGGGCAGTGACCTGCAGCAGGCCCTCACGGCCCTGCCCACCGGCATCTGGTGGACGGCGCTCTATCCCGGCTTCGCCATGTTTCTTCTGGTGCTAGGTCTCTCCTTTCTGGGCGAGGGCCTCGAGCGCTGGCTGAGTGGTCAGCTGCCCGAACAGGGAGACGGCCTCCCTGTTGGCCATGGCTGACGGGCTGTCGGTTGAGACCGGCAGGAGGCAAGGCGAATCCAGTGCTTCGATCCAGCGCGCCATCACGCGCGACATCTTTCGCTGCATTCGTTTGACGGAGCCTGGCTGATCGAGAACCTTGTGCGAAAATCGACGGCTTGAGAGCCATTGTCATGCAAGGCAGTTCCGCCGGTGATGCGCTGCTTCCGAGCCTGGTCGTATGCATTACGTTTCACTATGATGCCTCCCGAATTGTCTATTTGAACCAGGTCATCCGTGGCTATGCCGGTCTGGCGGAAAGAACCCGGATTCATGTTGTCACCAATGCGGCTGAATACGGGCCTATCGAAAGGGCTTTGGAAGGCCTTGCGGGTGATTTGAGTGTTGAGTTCTTCACCCCTACGGGATTAGGTCATCCCTACCTTCTGGCGTGGTCTCACTATGACATCCTTCGCGACGTTATCCGTGCCGATGACAGCACGCATTTTCTCTACTCTGAAGACGATATCTCGCTCACCCGTACCAATGTCGCCTACTGGCTGAGGGCCAGAGAAGCCCTGCGAGAGCATGGTCTGCTGCCGTCCTTTTACAGGGTGGAGAGAAACCCCGCTGGCCAGTGGGTCAGTACGGAGAACTGTGATCCGGTGGGTTTCAGCCAGCAGTCATGGCTCTTCCTTGAAGGGAATGGGCTGTTCATGACCATGCCGAATCCCCATCAAGGCATGTACTTCCTGGATCAGCCCCTCATGCAGGAGCTGATCAGCAGCCCTGATCTCTCGCCGGACAAATCCATCGGGGGTATACGCGAGAAGGCGGCCCTCGGCCTGACCTTCATCGCCAGACCGAAGGGTTTCAATTCCCGGACCGTCGTTCCGGTTGATCTGCACAGGAAAACAGTCGACCAGGATGCCTGGGTGCATCATCTTCCCAACAGTTACAGCCTTAATCCCGAATCAGATCATGGCAAGATCCTGATGGACGCTCTGTTCGAGCCGTTGGACGATGCCTGGGCGATCGGTGGACTGTATTCCATGCACTTTGACGAGAAATCCTTCATGATCGTGAAAGTTCTTGTGCTGGATGCCTTGGGCGTGCATGTTCGCAAGTTCAGTCCAACCTTTTCCAGCCGACCGGCTGAAATCTCCCCTTCCCTGATGAATGAAGAGCTCAGAGGGGAGTCCGATGGCATTGAGTTCGTTCCCTTCTCCAGGAGCCTGTTCGCCATCCTGGATGCCCAATATATTCAGCATTCATCGATCATCCCCTGGGAGCTGGAGGCTTATGAACGCTGGAAGGCTGGGGGACTTGATTACTTTGGTTGATGGGGTCTGCCTTTGGTCGTCGCTCTTTGCGTCAGCCTGTCCAGGCTTCTGTCCGATCGATTGACTCAGGTCTTGGGGTGAAACTCGAATTGATAATCAGGGATCGAAGATTCAACATCCTGGATGTGACATGGGGCTGGAAAGGCGTAAAATCCGTGGTACCTCTTGCAGTCCATATAGTTGTAGTCTGGCGCCGGGTCGTTGTGCGTTGTTCGAATATCAAGGCATGGGTTCCATACGTTGTATCCATGGGCGATCAGCTGGGCGGTGAACATGTTTTCGCACCCGGCGATGCCCAGGGCGAGATTGGTGGTATCCAGCAGTAGAGGGTCCACGGAGTGCCCCTTCATGATCCAGGTGTCCTGGGAGAGACCCGGATGAAACGGCGGAAACTCCCCGTCCAGTTCTCTGCGGGTCAGTGCAATGACGGAACTGGGACTTGAGAGTTGGTCGGCCGCCAGCAGGACATCCTCATTCATGAACAGATCGCTGTTGGAGAAGACGATGTGATGATCGAAATAGTCAGGTGAGGATACGAGTCTGAGAAAATCTGAAAAGCTGGACCTTCTCCCCAGATGGATGGTGCGGCATGAGTCTGTATGAGCATCTTCGTCGGAGGCTTCCATCAGCAGGATGATCTGGGCGAAGATTCCAAGACCTTTGTTGTGGGCAAGGCAAGCATTCAGCTGCTCCATCCTGTTGGGATTACTGGGCCTGTAATGCTGCGTGGCGAAGTGAATCACGGGTCGAGCTTCTGGTTGCTGCTGCAGTGGCTGCCGACGCGGAGCCGTCTGGCCGGGGGCGGATGACAGGGGATCGGTGTTGCGGGATGGTGCTGGATCGCGGTGCCTGTTGATTCAGGGGCTCTCCCGCTCGCCGGAAGCCTACGTCGATGCCGAGGCCTCCGTCTTGACGCCGCTGCACTGCACCCGTTCCCCGCTGGCCGATCGCATGCATCCCGCGCAGGTAGTCTGCCTGGATGTTGTTCTCGACAGAAGCGGGCCTGCCTATGCTTGGTTTTTGCTGGTAGGACGTGATGCCCTGGTGGTTGGATCTGGCCCTGCTCACCCTGGCCGTGGCCCTGTGGGTGAAGGCGACCAACACGCCGGATGATGTCTGGAGCATTTTTCAGAAATTTCTGGCCTTCGTGGCCGTGATGGTGGTGCTGCTCGGCGGCCGCCAGCTGCTGCTCGAGATCCTGGTGCTGGCGTCCACCTTCTGGTTGCCCAGCGCCTCCCGCTGCGATGCCGCGCCCCTCAGCAGCGAAGCCGCAGCGTCCGCGGCAGCTCCTCGACGATGGCGCCTTCCGGGCTGAGGGCGGGGTAGGGGCGTCCCTCGAGCCGGCACCAGGCCGCCACCTCCGGATAGGCCCACGCGAACAGCAGCCGCTGGTAACGCTCCGGCGCCAGCCCTTCGCCCCGGCTGGGCAAACAACCCTTCACCTGCCGCTGCCGCAGGGCCTCGAACAGCAGGATGGCCGTCGCCACCGACACATTGAGCGACTGCACCATGCCCAGCATCGGAATCACGATCGCCTGGTCGATCGCCGCGGCTGTCGCCTCCCCCAGCCCCCACTTCTCCGCCCCCAGCACGAAGGCCGTGGGCCCGGTGAAGTCGCAGTCGCGGTAGTCCACCGCCTCGGCCCCCAGATGGGTGCCGTAGAGCCGGAAGCCCCCGGCCCGGAGCTGGGCGATGGCCTCGGCGCTGCTCCCATGCCTGTGCAGCTCCACCCACTTCTGGCTGCCCAGGGACGTGCTGTTGAAGGTGGGCGTGCGGCCCGGCAGGCTGACGGTGTGCACGTCCAGCACCCCCACCGCATCGCAGCTGCGCAGGATCGCCGAGAGGTTGTGGGGTTTGTCCACGTGCTCCAGCAGCAGTGTCAGATCACCCATGCGGCGATCGAGCACCGCGCGCAGGCGCTCGAAGCGGCGGGGCAGCAGCGGCATGGGTAGGGGAAGCGTGGGAACGGGTGCTCCCAGCTTCGGCCAGCGCATTCACTCCAAGGGGTGGCTGGATCAGGGGCGGGCCTGAGGGGACAGGGTTTCCAGCGCCTCGGTGCCCTGGTTCACGCTGCGGGGATCGAGGCGGGTGTCGAGGGTGGCCAGCACGCCCCGGTGGTGCACCGCCAGGGCCAGCAGATAGGCATCGGTGATCTGGCCCGACTCCAGCAGCTGGTCGGTGTCCACCGCCAGATGGTCGAGCAGGCTTGGTGCGGTGCCCCAGAACCGGTGCCGGGGGTGGACCACCAACTGGCGCAGCACCGCGCTCACCACGGCGGGTGAGCCCGGCGAATTCGGATAGCGGGGGTGGCCCAGGATCCGCAGCATGGCGTTCTGGGTGATCGCACAGGTGGCCCATGGCCGCTCTCCCTGATCCGCGAACCATTGATGGCAGAGCTCATGGTGCACGTGGCGCGGGTCCACCAGCGCAATCAGCACATTCACATCCAGCAGGGCGGTGCGCTGATCCCCTGGCTGGATCACGGCGTCTCGTCGCGCAGTTGATTCACCAGCTCAAGATCCACCGGAGCGCCGCCGGGTTGCAGCGGCAACAGAGGCAGGCCGTTGCGTTGCGTCTGGACGGGACTGGTCGCTGGCTGGGTTGGGGTGGCCAGGGCCTGCCGTGCCAGAGCGCTGATCACACTGCCGATCGGCTGCCGCTGCTGCCGTGCAAGCACCCTGGCCGCCGCCAGCACGTCGTCATCCAGGGTGAGGGTGGTGCGCATCTGATGCGAGGCATCAAGCACAACCATGGTAGGTGGTCTGGGGCAGGAGGATCCCCCTGAGCTGCGTCCGCCGCTGATGCCCCCAGGGAGCCCCGAATCGCCCACTCCTGCTGGGTTTGATCAGCGCGTCTACGCCGCCGTGGCCCACATCCCCCCCGGCCAGCTGGCCACCTACGGCCAGGTCGCCGAACTGATCGGGGCCTGGGGCTGCGCCCGCCAGGTGGGCTGGGCCTTGCGGCGCCTGCCCCTGCCCTCGGCGGTGCCCTGGCATCGGGTGGTGAATGCCCAGGGGCGCATCGCCATGAGCCCCGGCCGCGAGGGAAGCGACTGGATGCAGCGGGAGCTGCTGCTGGCCGAAGGGATCGCCGTGGACCCCGAGGGGCGCCTGCCCCTGGCCCGGCACCGCTGGCAGCCCCCCGCCGCCCTGCTGCCGGCGGCCGGCGACACCTGGACCATGGAGCCCCCTGGCGCCGCCGTGCGGTCCTGTACAAAGGAGTGAAGCCTCCCGGGAGTCCGCCGATTCACGCCAGCGACGTCGTCCCCGGCCTGGCCTCCCGGCAGCTGGCCTGGCAGGTGCTGCAGGCGGTCGCGGCCGGGGCCTACGCCGACGCCGCCCTCGAGCGCGAGCTGGCCGCGATGGCCCGCGCCGGCGAACGTCTCGCGCCGGCCGATCGGGCCCTGGCCACCGAGATCGCCTATGGGGCCATCCGCCAGAGGCGGCTGCTCGACGCCTGGATCGACGCCCTCGGCAAGGTGAGCGCCGTGCGCCAGCCCCCGGCCCTGCGCTGGCTGCTGCACGTGGGCCTTTACCAGCTGCTGTTCAGCGACCGGGTGCCGGCGGCCGCGGCGGTGAGCACCACGGTGGCGCTGGCCAAGCGCGCCGGGCTGGGCCGGCTGGCGCCGGTGGTGAACGGCCTGCTGCGCTCCCTGCTGCGGCGCCGTGAGCGGCCGACCGGCTCCGGCCCCTGCCAGGAGCCCTGGGACGGGCTGGCGCTGCCGGCCGACCCCGCCGCCGCCCTGGCGCTGCGCCGCTCCCTGCCCCCCTGGCTCGCCGCCGGGCTGCTCGATTGGCTGCCGCCGGAGCGGGCCGAGACCTTCACCCTGGCCTGCAATGCGGTGCCGCCCCTCGATCTGCGGGTCCATGCCCTGCGCACCAGCCGGGACGCCCTGCTGGAGCGGTTCGCGGCCGCCGGCGTGGCGGCCCGCGCCCTGCCCGGGATCCCCCACGGCCTCACCCTGCTGGAGCGGGTGGGCGATCCCCGCGAGCTGCCCGGCTACGGCGAGGGGCTCTGGTGCGTGCAGGACCGCAGCGCCCAGGCCATCGCCCCCCTGCTCGACCCCCGACCCGGCCAGCGGATCCTCGATGCCTGCGCCGCCCCGGGCGGCAAGAGCACCCACCTGGCGGAGCTGATCGGCGACCGGGGCGAGGTGTGGGCGCTGGATCGCTCCGAAGCCCGGCTGCGGCGGCTGGATCGCAACGCCGAACGGCTGGGACTCACCGCGATCCGCTCCCTGGCCGCCGACGCCACCGCCCTCGGGGAGCTGAAGCCCCACTGGAGGGGCGGCTTCGAGAGGATCCTGCTGGATGCCCCCTGCTCGGGGCTCGGCACCCTGGCCCGCCACCCCGACGCCCGCTGGCGGATCAGCCCCGAGGCCATCGACGGCCTGGTGCTCCTGCAGCACCAGCTGCTGGAGGCGATGCTGCCGCTGCTGGCCCCCGGCGGCCGGCTCCTCTATGCCACCTGCACGGTGGAACCGCGCGAGAACGGCGAACGGATCGCCACCCTGCTGGCTGCCCATCCGGACTGGACCCTGCTGGAGGAACGCCAGTGGTGGCCCACCCCCGCCGCAGCGGAGTGCGGCGGCGGCGACGGCTTCTACGCGGCGCTGCTGCAGGGGCCGGGGCTGGCGCCCGACACCTAGCCGCTCAGGGCGCCGGCGGTGGCGGGGCGGCGACCGGCGGCGGGGGCGGCAGGGGGGCGGCGGGTTCCGGCGGCGGGGCCGGCGGGGGCACGGCCGCATCGCGGGAGCGGGGCGCGGCGACGGGATTGTTCGGCGGGGCGGTCCGGGTGGGTTCGACTGGGGAGGGCGGCTGCTCGGTGGGGAGCTCCCGTGCGGGGGGATCGAAGCGGCTGGGCTCCTGCGGCGGCGGTTCCCAGCGCGGCTCCGAGCGGCTGCCGCTGTCCTCCGGCCGGGCCTCGCGGGTGGCGGATTTCGACGCCGGCACCGGCTTGAAGCTGCCGGTGAGCGTCGGTTTGGGCGGGAATTTCTGCACCGGCATCCCCTTGGTGACCGGCTCCATGAAGGTGCGCCAGGCGTAGGTGGCCAGCACGCTGGTGGTGCCCGTGCCCCGGTTGCTGTCGTACCCGAGCCAGACGCCGGTGGTGAGCTGGGGAATCGAGCCGATGAACCACAGGTCCCGCGCCCCCTCGGAGGTGCCGGTCTTGCCGGCCACCGGCCGATCGGCCAGGGCGGCGCCGCCGCCGGTGCCACCCAGCACCACCTGCTGCAGCATCCAGACCATCGCATCGGCGATGTCGCTGCTCACCGCCCGGGTGCCGCGGGGGCCGTTGGCCCGCCGCGACCAGAGCAGCTGCCCCTCCGGCCCGTAGATCTCCTCGAAGGGCAGCGGCTGGATGTACACGCCGCGGTTCACCAGCGCCGCATAGGCCGCGGTCATGTCCAGCACCGTCTGGTCGTTGGAGCCGATCGCCATCGACAGGTAGCGCCCCAGCTCCCGGTGCAGGCCGAGGCTCTTGGCGGTGGCGATCACCGGGTCGTAGCCGAGCTTCTGCAGCAGGGCCACCGCCACGATGTTGAGCGAGTTCTGCAGGGCCGTGGCCAGGCTCACCCGGCCCATGTAGCGGTTGCCGAAGTTCCTGGGGCAGTACCTGCCGAAGCAGCGGGCCGAATCCACCACCGTGTCCTCGGGCTTCATGCCCTGCTTCAGGGCCGTGAGATAGACGATCAGCTTGAAGGTGGAGCCCGGGGAGCGCAGCGCCTGGGACGCCCGGTTGAACTGGGTCTTCTCCCAGTCCTTGCCCCCCACCATCGCCCGCACCAGGCCCGTGCCGGGCTCCATGGCCACCAGGGCCCCCTCCATGCTGCCGGTGGCGTAGGTGTCGATCGTTTTCTGGGCCTCCGCCTGCCAGGCCGCGTTCAGGCCGCTGCGGATCGTGAGCCCCCCCACCTCCAGCTGTTCCTTGCTGAGCACCTTGGGCAGCTCCTGCTCCAGCCAGCTGGTGTACCAGGGCGCCGGGTTGTGGAAGAACTTCGGTTCGGCCGGCTTCAGCGCCAGGGGGGCGGCCTCGGCCCGCTGCAGCTGGATGTCGTCGATGAAGCCCGCCTCCCGCATGCGCTGCAGCACGATCGTGCGTCGACGCAGCGCCACCTCCGGATTCACCAGGGGCGAATACACCGAGGGGGCCGGCGGCAGGCCGGCGATCAGGGCGGCCTCCGGCAGGGTGAGCTGGTCGGGGCGTTTGGAGAAGTAGATCCAGGCCGCATCGGAGACGCCGTAGGCGCTGGAGCCGAGGTACACGTAGTTGAGGTATTGCTCGAGGATCTGCGCCTTGCTCAGTTCCCGCTCGATCTTCCCGGCCAGGGCCGCCTCCTTCAGTTTGCGGATGATCGTGCGGTCCTGGCTCAGGAACACGGTGCGGGCCAGCTGCTGGGTGATCGTGCTGGCGCCCTCCTCCACGGCGCCCTGCTGGAGGTTGCGCAGCAGGGCGCGGCTGATGCCGAACAGGTCGATGCCGTCGTGCTGATAGAAGCGGCGGTCCTCGGCAGCCACGAAGGCGCGCTGGATCAGCAGCGGCATCTTGCCGGCGGGCAGTTTCTCCCGGGTGGCCGGCCCCTTCTTGAGCACCACCTGGCCGTCGGAGGAGAGGATCGTGATCGTCCCCGGCCGGTTGAAGCTGGTGATGCGGGCCGCATCGGGCAGCATCGCGTCGAGGCCGCGCACCAGGGTCGTCTGACCCAGGGCCACCAGGCCGCCGGTGGCGGCCGCCGCCAGGGCCGGGATCATCAGGCGCCAGCCGGAGAATCGAGAAGGGTGGCTGGGCGGGGGCTCACCGGGCTGCTGCGGGCCGGTGGTGGCCGTGGACAGGCCCACCCTGGTCATGGCAGCGATGCCGTCAGCGCAGCGATGCGGGTCAGATCACTGTGGCCGATCGCCAGGGCGGTGACAAGCATCCCCAGCACCAGGAACGGCTGGGCGCTGGCCTGGTACTTCACATCGAAGGCGACCGGGTCGCGCAGCAGCCAGATGTCCTGGAAGGTGATCTGGGGAATGATCAGCAGCACCAGCAGCACCGCGGCGAAGTGCTGGCCGATGGCGATCAGCACCGCCACCATCGCCAGCTGGAAGATGTCGATCATCCCGGCACTGATCCAGCTGGCCCGCTGGATGCCGAACACCACCGGCAGCGACTGCAGCCCCAGGGCCCGGTCGCCTTCGACGCTCTTGAAGTCGTTGACGACGGCGATGCCGAGGCCCGCCAGGCTGTAGGCCAGGGTGAGCAGGGCCGTGCTCCAGGTGAGCTGGCCGAAGAGGGCCTGGCCGGCCCACCAGGGCAGGGCGATGTAGCTGGCGCCCAGCGCGTAGTTGCCCAGCCAGCCGTTCTGCTTCAGCTTCAGCGGGGGCGCCGAGTAGATGTAGCTCACGAACGAGCCCCCCAGGGCCAGCAGCAGCAGCACCGGCGTATCTTGGCCCGCCCAGACGTCCAGCCCCCAGGCCACCGCCAGCCCGGCCACCAGCAGCACCACGATCTGGAGACGCACCTGTCCCAGGGGAATGGCCCCGGAGGGAATCGGACGGTAAGGCTCGTTGATCGCGTCGATCTCGCGGTCGTAGTAGTCGTTGATGGTCTGGGTGTAGCCGGCCAGCAGGGGCCCGCTCATCAACATGCAGGCCACCGAGGCGCCCACCTCCGGCAGGGTCCAGTGGAAGTGCCCTGAGGCCGCCGCGCCGCAGATCACCCCCCAGATCAGGGGGATCCAGGTGACCGGCTTCATCAGCTGCAGCCGGATCTTCCAGATGTTGCTGGTGCCGGCTGCACCCTTCATCCCGAGCAATTGGCGGGCGCCACCGGAGACGCCTGGGGAGCCGGCGCTGGTTTCGGGGCTCTGGCTCATGGCTGGGCCGTCTCAGGCAGGGGTGATCTCGTCGTCGAAGAACCAGGTGGTGGTGCCGCCGCTGAGCTCCACCACCACACCGACGCCGGTGCCGTCGGTGACGCGGAAATCCCTGACGGTGCCGGTGGCATCGGCCTTGAGGGCAGCCACCAGATCGGCCGGGATGCGATCGCGCACGCGGGTGACCCGCACCTTCGAACCGATGGTGATGCCAGCCTGGGCCATGTCCGGCGCGATTGGAAAGTTGCGCAACCTTAACAGCGAACCGTGGTAGCCAAGCGGATCATCCCCTGTCTCGACGTGGCCGACGGCAGGGTGGTCAAGGGGGTCAATTTCGTCGGGCTGCGCGACGCCGGCGACCCGGTGGAGCTGGCCTGCCGCTACAGCGCCTCCGGCGCCGACGAACTCGTCTTCCTCGACATCGCCGCCAGCCACCAGGGCCGCGCCACCCTCGTCGACATGGTGCGCCGCACCGCCGAGACGGTGACGATCCCCTTCACCGTGGGCGGCGGCATCGTCAGCGTCGAGGGGATCACCGAGCTGCTGCGGGCCGGCGCCGACAAGGTGAGCCTCAATTCCTCGGCGGTCCGCAGCCCCGAACTGGTGACGGCCGGCGCCGACCGCTTCGGCTGCCAGTGCATCGTGGTGGCCATCGACGCCCGTCGTCGCCCCGGGGCGGAAGCGGAGCGTCCGGGCTGGGATGTGTTCGTCAAGGGGGGGCGGGAGAACACCGGCCTCGATGCGGTGGCCTGGGCCCGGCGGGTGGTGGACCTGGGGGCCGGCGAGATCCTGCTCACCTCCATGGACGGGGACGGCACCCAGGCGGGCTACGATCTCGCCCTCACCCGGGCAGTGGTCGAGGCGGTGGAGGTGCCTGTGATCGCCTCCGGGGGCGCCGGCTGCATCGACCACATCGCCGAGGCCCTCGAGGTCGCCGGAGCCTCGGCCGCCCTGCTGGCCTCCCTGCTCCATGACGGGGTGCTCACTGTCGAGGAGATCAAGACCGACCTGCTGCGGCGCGGCCTGCCGCTGCGGCCCCTGCTCACGCCCCTGACGGCGGGATGAACCGCGGCGGCCGCGGCGATCGCAGCCCCTGCTTCACCCGCCGTAACATTGGTGAGTCTTCGTTGCTACCGGTGCTTCGGTGAATGCCTTTCTGCAGCTGCCGACACCCCTGGTCACCGCCATCGCCTCGGTGGTGGTGGCAGTGGTGATCGCGCTGGTGGCCTGGGCTCTCCAGCTCATGCAGGCAGCCACCGACCGCCGCGAGTTCTCCCTGATGCTCGCCGGCTGCATGGTCTGCTCAGCGGCGGTCGGGCTGACCACCGTGATGGTGCTCACCTTCACCACCCCGGTGCGGCTCGAAGCCCTCGGCCCGGTGCCTCCTGCCAGTGAAACGTCCGGCGTCAGCCTGGATGCGATCGTGCTGCCCTGGGACGACGCCCTCATCCTTCCGGGCGAGGGCTGAGCCCCGATCCCCGATCGTCCCGGCTTCCCTGCTGCTTCGCTTTGGCCACCGTTGATCCCAGGCAGATCAGCGATCTGTTCGACACCATCGCCCCCCGTTACGACCAGCTGAACGACCTGCTCAGCCTGGGCCTGCATCGGCTCTGGAAGCGGCAGACCCTGCTCTGGCTGCGCCCCCGCCCCGGCCAGCGCCTGCTCGACCTCTGCTGCGGCACCGGCGACCTGGCCCTGCTGCTGGCCTCCCGGCTCAGGCCCGGCGGACTGGTGCTGGGCCTGGATGCGGCCGCCGCTCCCCTGGCCGTCGCCCGGCGACGGGCGGAACTCCAGCCCTGGCTGCCCCTGCAGTGGCAGCAGGGCGATGCCCTGGCCACCGGCCTGCCCGACGGCTGGGCCGACGGGGCGGTGATGGCCTACGGCCTGCGCAACCTGGCCGATCCCGCCGCCGGCCTGCGGGAGCTGCGACGCCTGCTGCGGCCGGGCGGGCGGGCGGCGGTGCTGGATTTCAACCGGCCCGCTCCGGCCTCGGCCCCGGCGGCCTTCCAGCGCTTCTACCTGCGTCGCCTCGTGGTGCCGGCCGCCCGTGCCGTCGGCCTCTCAGACCAGTACGCCTGGTTGGAGGAGAGCCTGGCCAGCTTCCCCACCGGAGCGGCCCAGGAGAAGCTGGCCCGCTCCGCCGGTTTCGCCATGGCCCGCCATCGCACCCTGGCCGGTGGCCTGATGGGGCTGCTGGAACTGCAGGTCTGAGCCCCCTCCGGCGGCCTGGCCGCCGCGATCGCCGACCACCGATCTGGCAGCATCGAGCCGTCGTCCCTGCCGTCCTGGCCCGTTCCCGACCGGCGCACCATGCTCTTCCAGGACATCATCGCCAGCCTCAACCGGTTCTGGGCCGACCAGGGCTGCCTGATCCTGCAGCCCTACGACACGGAGAAGGGCGCCGGCACCATGAGCCCCCACACGGTGCTGCGGGCGATCGGTCCGGAGCCCTGGGCTGTGGCCTACCCGGAGCCCTGCCGGCGTCCCACCGACGGCCGCTACGGCGACAACCCCAACCGGGCCCAGCACTACTTCCAGTACCAGGTGCTGATCAAGCCCTCCCCGAACGCCATCCAGGAGACCTACCTGGCCTCCCTCGAAACCCTCGGCATCCACGCCGCCGATCACGACATCCGCTTCGTGGAGGACAACTGGGAATCCCCCACCCTGGGGGCCTGGGGGGTGGGCTGGGAGGTGTGGCTCGACGGCATGGAGGTGACCCAGTTCACCTATTTCCAGCAGTGCGGCGGCCTCGACTGCCGGCCGGTGTCGATCGAGATCACCTACGGCCTTGAGCGCCTGGCGATGTATCTCCAGGACGTGGAGAGCATCTGGGACCTGCGCTGGAACGGCGAGCGCAGCTACGGCGACATCTGGCTGCCGTTCGAGAAGGGGCAGTGCACCTACAACTTCGAGGCCTCCAGCCCCGACCGCCTGCTGCAGCTGTTCGCCCTCCATGAGGCCGAGGCCGCTGATCTGGTGGCGGCCGGGCTGCCGGCCCCGGCCCTCGACCACGTGCTCAAATGCAGTCACACCTTCAACCTGCTCGAGGCCCGCGGCGTGATCTCGGTGACCGAGCGCACCGCCACCATCGGCCGGATCCGCCACCTGGCGCGGCAGGTGGCGGAGGCCTGGCTGGGGGAACGGCGCGCCCTGGGCTTCCCCCTGCTGGCCGCCCCGCCGGCGTGAAACGCACCCTGCTGGTGACGGTGCTGGTGCTCGGCGCCTTCCAGGCCGGTCGCCTCACCGAGCGGGCCATCTGGCCCTGCCGGCTGCGGCCCCTCGCCGCCCTGGTCGCCCCGCTCCTGGGTCAGGAGCTGCCCAGTCCCCAGCTCTGTGAGCTGATGCTCAAGCTGCCGAGTTTCTGAAGGCCCAGGCTCCTGGGATCAGGGCGCCGCCGTGCCCCTGGGGGCGCCGCCGAAGAAGAACTTCACGCCCACCTCGATGCCGTTCAGGTTGGTGACGAACCCGTTGGACTGCTGGTCACCGTTGTTCCAGTTCAGTCCCATGTACCGCCAGGAGAGGTTCAGATCGGTGTTGTCGCCGATGGCATAGCCCAGGCCCACCTGGATGTTGCCGCTGAGGTCCTGCTGGCCGGCCAGGCCGAAGCCGCCGATGTCGCCCCGGGCGAAGGCCCGCAGGCGCGGCGAAAGGAAGACGGTGGCCTGGGTGCCCACCAGGGGCTGCACCCAGGTGCGCTGAAAGTTGCGGGTGGGCTCCCGCAGGGTGCGTCCGAACGGGCCGTCGAGGGTGGCGGCCAGACTCAGCCGGCCGTCGATCAGCCGTATCCCCGCATAGGGGATCACCGAATACGTCCCGGGCTTGCCGATCGCCGATTCCTTCGCGCCGAAGCGGTAGCGCAGGGCGACGTCGTAGATCCCGAGAGACTGCCCCACATCGGCCGTGGTGGTGAACAGCTGCCGGTCTCCCACCAGGCGGCTGGCCTGGTCTCCCAGGTTGATGTACCAGAGGTCGGCCTGCAGGCCCACCCGGCCCTTTTCGAGGCTGCCGCGGCCGGAGGCGGCGAAGCGCAGTACGCGCAGGATCTCACCCAGGTCCTGGTCCACCTCCGCCTCCTGGCCCCGGATGGTGACGGAGCCGGTGGAGCGGAGCGGAGCGAAGCCATACAGCTCAAGGGTGCCGCTCCAGGGGGAGGCGGCCGGGGCCGGCTCCCCTGGGGCCGGGCCGGCCTGGGCGGTTTCGTCTGCGGCCGCCGCCTCCGGGGCCACCGCCGGCCACAGGGCCGTCAGCGCCAGGGCCAGGCCGGCCAGGGCATGCACCGGGCGGGTCGTGCTCGCGTTCATGGGCAGGGCAGGGAGTTCAGGAGGCTCAGGCCCGCAGACTGGTCCGGGGATGTTCGCCGAACAGGCGGCGGTAATCGCGGGCGAAGTGCCCCGCGTTCATGAATCCCCACGCAGCAGCAAGTTCGCCGATCGTCGTGGCCCGTGGATCGGCCGCCAGCAGGGCCTGCCGCACGCCGTGCAGGCGACGGATCTTGAGGTAGGCCATCGGGCCCATGCCCAGGTGCTCCCGGAACCCCTGCAGCAGGCTGCGCCGACCCGCCGCCACCTGGCGGCAGAGCCCATCGAGGCTGATCGGTTCGTGGGGATGCTCCGCCATCCAGGCCTGGGCGGCCTTGACCAGCTCGATCCGGGCCGGCGGCCGGGCCAGACGGGCGCCGTGGCCGGTGCGGTGCACAAGGGCCTCCACCAGCAGGGGCACCAGATCCCCGCCCAGCCGCCGGCGGATCACCGGATCCGCCATCAGGGCCGGTGAGCGCTCGGCCAGGCGGAAGATCCGGCGCAGGCAGTCCCTCACCCCCCGGAAGCGCAGCGGATCGATCGCCTCCCAGTTGACACCCACCAGCGGTTCCTCCAGCCCGGGCCCCCCCAGCTCCCGGGCCCACTGCAGGAACCGCTCCCGATCCAGGCTCAGCACCGCCAAGCTGCAGCGCTCGGGGGTGGTGAGGTGGATCTCCCCGTCGGCGGCCAGGCCGAAGAACGCCGTGGTCGGCAGCTCCAGGCCGTGGGAGCGCATCGTGGGCTCGCCCGGGCTCTCCTCCAGGTCGAGGGCGATCAACTGGCGGCCGGTGGGTTTGGCCCCGCCGCTGTGCAGGGGCCGATCAAGCCGCAGCCGCAGGACCTGGAGCGCACCCAGATCGACGAGCAGCAGGTCACTGTTCAGCCGGCCACCGGCGAGCTGGGTGAGCTGGACCGGCAGCAGGGGGCTGAGCACCCCTTCCAGTCGGGCGATGTCCTGGGCGGAGCGGCGGAGGGGAGCGGCGGAACCGCACTTTCTGAGTGTTCGGATCACGCCGGTCTGTGCATCCTTTGGGGGCGTGTCCTCCGGATCCGTGGCGACCGTCATGGGACAACCGGGGGCCTGAGCCTCTTCCTACCCCACTCCTCACCCGCCGGGTGCACTCCGCCATGCCCAACGGCCAGCCCAACATCCTCATCCTCTGGGGCGATGACATCGGCCAGAGCAACCTCAGCTGCTACAGCGATGGCCTGATGGGCTATCAGACCCCCAACATCGACCGGGTCGCCAACGAGGGCGGTCGCTTCATCCACTACTACGCCGAGCAGAGCTGCACCGCCGGCCGGGCTGCCTTCATCTCGGGCCAGAGCGTGTTCCGCACCGGCCTCAGCAAGGTGGGCCTGCCCGGCGCCGAGCTGGGTTACCGCGCCGAGGATCCCACCATCGCCGAACTGCTGCAGCCGCTGGGCTACCGCACCGGCCAGTTCGGCAAGAACCACTTCGGCGACCGCGACGAGCATCTGCCGACGATGCACGGCTTCGATGAGTTCTTCGGCAACCTCTACCACCTCAACGCGGAGGAGGAGCCGGAGCTGCGCGACTACCCGAAGGAGGACGATCCCGAATTCCCGAACTTCCGCAAACGCTTCGCCCCCCGCGGGATGCTGCACTGCTGGGCCAACGGCGACGGCACCCAGCGGATCGAGAACACCGGCCCGCTGACGAAGCAGCGGATGCAGACCTGCGATGAGGAGTTCATCGCCGAGGCCAAGCGCTTCATCCGCGACGCGGTGGCCTCCGGCGCACCGTTCTTCGTGTGGTTCAACACCACCCACATGCACTTCCGCACCCATGCCCGGCCACAGGACATCGGCCAGTCGGGCCGGTGGCAGTCGGAGTACCACGACGTGATGATCTATCACGACAACTGCATCGGCCAGATGCTGGATCTGGTGGATGAGCTGGGCATCGCCGATGACACGATCGTGATGTACAGCACCGACAACGGCCCCCACATGAACAGCTGGCCCGATGCCGGCATGACCCCCTTCCGCAACGAGAAGAATTCCAACTGGGAGGGGGCCTACCGGGTGCCGGCCCTGGTCCGCTGGCCGGGACGGATCGCTGCCGGCACGCTCTACACCGGCATCGTCAGCCACCTCGACTGGCTGCCCACCCTGGTGGCGGCCGCCGGCGAGCCGGAGATCAAGCAGAAGCTCCTCGACGGTCACCAGGTGGGCAGCAAGACCTTCCGCATCCACCTCGATGGCTACAACATGCTCGACTACTGGACGGGCAAGACCGGCACCAGCCCGCGGGTGGAGTTCTTCTACTTCTCCGACGACGGCGACCTCACCGCTCTGCGTTACGACAACTGGAAATTCGTGTTCATGGAGCAGCGCGCCGCCGGCACGCTGCAGGTGTGGGCCGAGCCCTTCACTGAGTTGCGGGTTCCGAAGATCTTCAACCTGCTCACCGATCCCTATGAACGGGCCGACATCACCTCCAACACCTACTGGGACTGGATGCTCGACCATGCCTTCATGCTGGTTCCGGCCCAGACGTTCGTGGCCGAGTTCCTCGCCACCTTCAAGGAGTTCCCGCCACGCCAGAAGGCGGCCAGCTTCACGGTCGGGGATGTGCTGGAGAAGATGATCTCCGCCGGGGGTGCGAGCTGAGTTCCCGATGACAGCCGCCACCGCCACCGGCCTCCCCCGGCCGGGCCGGCCACCGGCCCGGGACATGGTCTGGATTCCGCCGGGCTCCTTCCTGATGGGCTCCGACCACCACTACCCGGAGGAGGCCCCGGCCCACCGGGTGGCGGTGGATGGGTTCTGGATCGACCGCGCCCCGGTGACCAACGCCCAGTTCCTGAAGTTCGTCAAGGCCTCCGGGCACGTCACCCTGGCGGAACGGCCGGCCGATCCTGCCGCCTATCCCGGGGCCCGGCCGGAGCTGCTGGCGCCCGCCTCGATCGTGTTCGTGCCGCCGCCGGGGCCGATCGCCACGGGCGATCCCTACCGCTGGTGGCAGTACCGGCCGGGGGCCGACTGGCGCCACCCCGAGGGGCCGGGCAGTTCCCTGCGGGGCCGCGAGCAGCATCCGGTGGTGCACGTGGCCCACGAGGACGCGGCGGCCTACGCCGCCTGGGCCGGCAAGCGGCTGCCCAGCGAAGCCGAGTGGGAGCGGGCCGCCTGGGGGGGGCGCCAGGGAGGGGAGTTCGCCTGGGGCGATGAGCTCCATCCCGGCGGCCGACCCATGGCCAACACCTTCCAGGGGGAGTTCCCGCACCACAACAGCCTGCTCGACGGCTGGGAGCGCACCTCGCCGGTGGGCTCCTTCCCGGCGAACGGCTATGGCCTGCTCGACATGATCGGCAACGTCTGGGAGTGGACCGACGACTGGTACGCCGGCCATGGCGCTGCAGCCGACGACCCCGGAGGCTGCTGCCGTGAGGCCAGCATCGACATCCACTCCCAGCACGGGCACCAGCCGCGCAAGGTGGTGAAGGGCGGCTCCTTCCTCTGCGCCCCCAGCTACTGCCGCCGCTACCGCCCCGCTGCGCGCATGGCCCAGGGGATTGACACCTCCACCTGCCACATGGGCTTCCGCTGCATCGTGAGGCGCTGACCGGTGGCCGACGTCCCCCCGGTGGAGTGGCTCGAGCGGTTCGCCGTCGGCCTGCGCCTCGTGCTCGAGGGCGTCTCGCTGGTGTGCGTGCTGCTGGGGTTCGCAGCCACGCTGCTCCAGGCCATGCGCCAGAGGCTCGTCCCCGGTCGGCGCCGCGATCCCCTCACCCGCAGCCTCAACGGCCTGCGGCTCACCTTCGGTTGCTGGCTGTCGATGGCCCTGGAGTTCCAGCTGGCGGCCGACATCGTGTCCACCACCACGGCCCCCTCCAACCAGAACCTGATCCAGCTGGCTGTCATCGCCGTGATCCGCACCCTCCTCAACGTCTTTCTGGGCCGCGAGGTGGAGCTGGAGATGCAGGTCGAGGCAGCCCAGCACCGGCAGCACCCGTCGAGGTCCACCCCCGACACCTCATCTCCCTAGATGGCCAACCTCAACAACGAACTGGCGAAGGAGCGCAACCGGGCTGCCGCGGAGCGCACGCTGATGGCCTGGATCCGCACCTGCCTCTCGCTGATCAGCTTCGGCTTCGGGCTCGACAAGATCATCGGCGCCATCAACAGGAGCCGCTTCGATGACAGTTCCCATGCCGGCCTGAGTGTGCGGCTGGTGTCCATGGGCTTCGTGCTCGTCGGGATCGTGGCGATGGCCGCAGCGACCCGGCAGCACCTGCGCACGCTCAAGCTGATCCGACGTGACGACTTTCTCTATGCCGATCAGCGTTCGATCAGCACCTTCACGGCGATCGCACTCACCTTCATCGGTGCTGTCGCCTTCGTGCTGCTGGTGATGGGTTCCTCTCTCGGTTGATCACCATGCGCGAAGCCGCCGGCGTTCTGGTCTCGGCCACCATCGTCACCCTGATGTTCAGCCTGGGCCTGGGGCTGAAGGATTACCCCTTTCTGCTGCTCAGGGACCGCCCCGCCTTTCTCTGGCGCGTGCTGCTGGGGACCTGTGTGCTTGTGCCCCTGGCTGGGCTGGTCCTCGTGCTGATGCCTCTCCACGGCCTGCTGAGCCGGCCTGCCTGGGTGGCGATGGCCCTGATGCTGGCCTGCCCAAGCGCTCCCCTGATCCTGTTCCGGGTGCGCAGCAGCGGCGGCACCGCCGAGCTGGCCGCGCGGCTGCAGATCGGCGCGGCGCTGCTGGCGATCGTCACGGTTCCGCTGATGGAAGTCATCTTCCGCACCGGCGCCGGCCTGCGGGGCTGGGAAGTGGCTGACTGGGGGATCAGCCCGGGCCAGGTGGCCGCCCAGGTGCTGAAGGTGCAGGTGCTGCCGGTGGTGGCCGGGGTGGTTCTGGGGCAGTGGCAGCCGGAGCTGGCGCGGCGCTGCAGCCGGGTTCTCGGGAACCTGGCCACCGTGCTGCTGATCGTGATGATGGCGGCCCTGCTGCTGCTCAGCGGCAGGCAGATGCTTCCCTTTCTGCAACAGAACCTGGTGGGCCTGGCGGGGATGGCCGTCCTCAGCGTGCTCAGCCTGGCCATCGGTTACGGCCTGGCCGGCTCGGATCCTCTGGAACGCCGCACCGTGGCCCTGGTCTTGGGCATGCGCAACACCGGACTGGCGGCCCAGCTGGCCCTGACCTATGGCAAGGGCCTGCCGGGCCTGATCCCCGGCCTGCTCACCTATGTGCTGGTCACCGTGGTCGTCAGCACCCTGTTCCTGCGCTGGCAGGAGCGGCAGCTGGGCTCCTCCGCCTGATCCTTCCGGCGGGAGCGGTCAGCCTTTCTTCGGCACGGTGCTGCGGTTGCCGTTGCGGATGGCGTGATAGCCCGGCGAAAGGATCTCCACATCGGCGGCGGCGAAGGCGTCCTGCAGGGCAGCCAGTACCTCGGAGAGGGTCTGGCGGTAGGTGGCCGGATCGCGCACGAAGGCAGTGAGTTCGTAACTGATGTGGAAGTCGTTCAGGGAGGTCTGCAGCACGAACGGCTCGATCTCGTCGCTGAGGCCCGCCACGCTCCCGGCCGCCGCCAGCATCAGCTCGTGCACCTTTCGCCAGGGGACGTCGTAGCCGATGGTGATCGTGGTGGCGATGGCGACCGGCTGGCGGATCTCCCGCCGCGAGAAGCTGTAGTTCACCACCGAGGCGCCGATCACGCTGGCATTGGGAATGCTCACCAGCTCGTTGCGTGGTGTCTGCAGGCGGGTCACCAGCAGCGCCCGGTCCTGCACCACCCCCACCACGCCGTTGATCTCCACCCGGTCACCCTCGCGAAAGGCCCTGGTGTAGATGAGCATCAGCCCGCTGATGATGTTGCTGGCCACCGCGCTGGAACCCAGCGCCGCCAGGGCGCCGATGAACAGCCCGGCCCCCTGGAACACCTTGCTGTCGGAGCCGGGGATGTAGGGGAAGGCGGCGGCCAGACCGGCCATGCAGAGCAGGATCGCCACCAGCCTGGCCGTGGGCAGGGCCCACTCCTGGTAGAAGCCGGGGATGCGCACCCGTCCACGGTCGACCGCCTGAAACCAGCTGTTGCTGGCGCGGACCACAACGATAGTGATCGCCAGGATCACCGCGATCGATAGCAGGTTCGGAATCGCCTGCACCACCCCGCCCAGGAAGGACAGCAGCAGATCCCGGATCTGGCCGCGCAGCCCCTCGGCGATGGCCTGGGTGGGAGGGAACAGACCCAGCAGCAGGGGGATCAGCAGGTAGCTGATCAGCAGGATCAGGCTCCAGTGGATCAGCTGGCGCCCGCGCTGCATCAGGTCGCGCACCTGATCGGGCTCGACGAAGCCGCTGAGTCCCAGCCGGCTCAGCCGCTGCAGCACAAAGCTCTGACGGTGGGCGATCTGCTCGCGGATCCGTTCGTTGAGGATCCCCTGGCCCCGCAGCCAGAGGATGTAGATCCCCAGGACGAGGGCGGCCAGACCGGTCCCCCTCAGCCAGGAGCTCAGGCTGTGGTTGCCTCGGTAGGCGGTGATCGCCGCTCGCAGATTGTCGCGGTACCGGATGGCCAGCTGCTCGGGCGTGAGGCCGAAGCAGCTGGCCATCGGCTGATCCACCCCCATCTCGGGCATGAATCGTCCGTCCGGTTTCTCCACGCCGATCAGCATGTAAGGCCCCTCCTCCCTGACGACGAGCCGTGAGGGCGCGAAGCGGCGATCCTCCGCCAGCTCCTGCAGCCTCACCGAGGCGCGCCTGACATAGCCGCCCACGCTCTGGGCGGCCGGTGCGCGGCGGACCTCCAGCACCGGGCGACCGTCCAGGGTGATGAACTGCGGCGTGGCGGCGCAGTCGCTCTTCGGCGCCTCCGGGGCGCCGTCGGCGGCAGCCCGGGCGGGCCGACCGCCCGCCAGCCCCAGCACGACCAGCAGCGCCACCAGAACGGCCATCGCCGCCAGCCTCCCTGGCCACCCCGTTCGCTCCGCCATGGGCCGTTGGATCGATTCTCCCGATGCAGCCTGACTCGCAGGCATCGCCCTGGCAGAACCGGCTGGAGGACTGTCATCAACTGAGGTCTCACCGACCCATGCCCGGCCGGTCTGCGCGGCGGCGGCGGGTGGGAACCCTGGAGCATGCACCGCTCACCCCTGCTGCCGCTGCTGCTGCTTCTCCTGGTGGCGGTTCAGGCCCAGCTGCGGCCGCTCCAGCCCGGTCAGGGTGATCCGCTTCGTTGGCTCGCCGGCGGTGATGGTCCCCAGCCGGTGATCCTGCACGGCCGCCTGCTGGGCGACCCGGTGGCCGCCGGGGCCCCAGCGGCCGGGGAGACGGGGCAGGCGACGGCTCCGGGTCCCTGCCGGGTGCTGCTGCAGACCGCGGGGGGGCGCAGCGAGCTGAGCCTTCCCGCCTGTCCGGTGCTGCGCGAGGGTTGGGTCGTGCGGGTGAGCGGGCTGCTGCGGCGTCCCCGGCCGGCCCCCCATCCCCTGCTGGCCGGGCCGGCGGAGCGACTGGCGCGCCAGGGCGTCTGGACCCGCCTGGCTGTGGAGCGGCTGGAGGTGCTCCGGCGGCCCGCCACCCCGGTGGCCGACCTGCGCCGCCGCATCGCCGAGCGGTTCGTGGCCGCGGCGGGCCCGGAGCGGGGCGGCCTGCTGGCGGCCCTGGTGCTGGGCAGCGCCGTGGTGCCCCTGCCCGCTGAGCTGCGCGCCGACTTCCGTGCCGCCGGCCTGTCCCATGCGCTGGCCGCCTCTGGGTTCCACCTCACGGTTCTGCTCGGGGCGGTGCTGGCCATCGGCCGGGGGCTCGGCCGCGGGGCGCGGCTGGCTCTGGGCGCCGGGGCCATGGCGCTGTTCCTGCTTCTGGCGGGGCCCCAGCCCTCGGTGGTGCGGGCGGTGCTGATGGGGGCCATCGCCCTGGTGCTGCTGGAGAGCGGCCGCCGCGGCCGGCCCCTGGGGATCCTGGGCCTCAGCCTGGCGGGGATGCTGCTGCTGCGGCCGGCCTGGCTCCATGACGTGGGCTTCCAGCTGAGCGCAGCCGCCACCGCCGGCCTGGTGCTGACGGCGCGGCCCCTGGAGCAGGGCCTGGCCCGGCGGCTCCCCGGCGGCCCCCCCGGGGCGGCGGGCTGGTGCCGGAGCTGGCTGGCCCCCGCCCTGGCGGTACCGGTGGCGGCCAGCCTCTGGACTCTGCCCCTGCAGCTGCTCCACTTCGGCGTGGTGCCCCTCTACGCCGTGCCGGCGAACCTGCTGGCGGCCCCGCTGCTCACGCCCCTCACCCTCGGCGCGATGGGCCTGGCGGCCGTGGCCGTGCTGGTACCGTCCCTGCTGGCCCCGTTGCTGGTCCCCCTCAGCTGGCTGGCCCAGCTGCTGCTTCTGCTCGCCCATGGGGTCGCCGGTCTGCCCCTGGCCCAGTGGCAGAGCGGCCGGCCCCTGCCGCTGCTGGTGCTCCTGTTCGCCCTGGCCCTGCTGGGCCTGGTGCTGCCGGACACGGGCCGGCGCTGGCGGATCCTGGGGGCGGGCCTGGGCCTCGGGGTGCTGGCGGCCCACCTGCTCCTGCTCGGCGGCGACCAGCTGCTGCTGGTCCACCAGGGGGAGGGCGGTCCCCCCCGTGACCTGCTGCTGGCCCGGCACCGGGGCCGCGCCGCCCTGGTGAGCACCCGTGCCGATGGTTTCAGCTGCCGCCAGGCCGGCCAGCTGGCTCAGGCCCTTGGAGTGGCCCGCTTCGACTGGGCCCTGCTGCTCGATCCGGTGGCGGGGTCCGATCCGGACTGCTGGAGCCGCCAGGCCGGACAGGTGCTCGCCTACGGGGGCGGGGCGGCCCCCCTGGCTGCCGGCCAGCGGCTGGCGAGCCGGGGGCTGGCGGTGGAGGCCCTGGCGATGGACAGCCATGCCCTGCGCCTGCAGCTGGGCCGGCAACGCTGGCTGCTGCTGCCCGATCGCCAGTCGCTGACGAGCTGGCGGTCGGCGCCCCCGGCCGCTGCCGAGGCGGCGTGGGTTGGGGTCCGGCCCCGGCCCGGCGAGCACCGGGCCCTGTTGGAGCGAGGGCCGCCGCAGGTCTGGCTGAGCGGCGCCCTGCCGGCCGGCTCCCCCCTGCCGCGGGGCTGGCGGGCCAGCGGGGCCAGCGGGGCGCTGACCGCTCCGTAGAGTGCTGCTGGGTCGGATGGTCAGAGCGCACCGTTGCGGCGGTTCGCTGCGGCCTCCAGGCCAGGGAGAGGTGGCTGAGTGGTCGAAAGCGAACGACTCGAAATCGTTTGAAGGGCAACCTTCCGTGGGTTCGAATCCCACCCTCTCCGTTTACGCAGGATCCGCAGGGATGCGCGGAAGTCCCAGAATCACTGCAGTGCAGCCGATCTGCGCTTTTGGGTCGTCCGGGTAGATCCGGGAAAACCGGCTACAGCCGCTGCGGATGACGGTATTTTTGACGGTATAGCCAGCCGGGATCGGGTCTATACCGTCACCTGCCTTGCTGAACCGCCGACATCCCCTCCCGCGCCAGCGTTCCGGCGCGCAGGTGTGCCCTGGCAAGATTAGATGCGCTCATCCGAGCCCACCGGAGCCCCGCGGCGGTTGTTCAGCTCTCTCGTGCAAAAGCCAGCAGTGCAGTGAGATCACCGCGGTCCGCCTGCTGAAGAGCGGCGATGTACTGCTGCCGCAGGGCAGAGGCATCAACGAGGGAGCTGTTGCCTCCCCAGGAGAAGCAAGGTGCGCCCAGCTGCTCGATCAACACGTCAGCAATCAAGCGGGCGTGGCGACCGTTGCCGTTGGGGAAGGGGTGAATGGAGACCAGCCGGTGATGGAAACGGATGGCGATCCGATCCACCGCATCCACCCGGTGCTCCACCTGGTAGGCGATATCGGCAAGCAAGGCCGGCACCTGCATGCGGATCTGCCGCCAGTCGGCACCGATGCTCTTGTCGCTGCTGCGGTACTGACCGGCCCAACGCCAGCTCTTGCCAAACATCTCCCGATGCAGGCGTCGCAGCCAGCTTTCCTCCAGCGGCTTCGGCCGTCGCTGGCGGGACAGCCAGAGCAGAGCGGCTTCGATGTTCTGCTGCTCCCATTCATTGAGCTGGCTGCGGTTCACCAGATGGGTGGGCAGCAGGCCCTCCTGCTCCTCCCCATCGAGGGGCGTCGCCCCAGCCGGTAAGCCCTCGTTCAATCCCACAGCCGGCTGCCGCTGGTGCGGAGGATCTCCTGGGCCATGGCCTCAAGCCGCTCCTGAGTTGGCTCGGATGGGGCATCCATGCGCTGGGCCTCCAGCGCCATGGTGCGGCCGGCGCGCTGCTGCATCTGCTGCGCCAGCCTCAGGGCCTGCTGCCGTCTCATCTCCCGCAACGGGCGCCTGGGCACCAGGGCGTACTGCAGGTCGCAGTCGAGGGCCTCGGCCACCCGTCGCAGGGTGCCAAGCGTGATGGCATCGGCCGCCTCGGCCTGCTCCAGCTTTCGCAGCCCAGAAGCTGTGATCTCCAAGCGAGCCGCCAGACCAGCTGAGGTCATGCCGAGGGCCTCACGGATCGCCCGCAGCCAGCCTGCCGGCGGACGTGGCGGCAGTGAATGACGTGCGGCCTCCTGAAGCACCGCATCCATCTGAGCAAGCCGCAGCTCCTTGGGGTTCATGAGGGATGGGAGTGATCAGACCCAACCAGATGCATAGCAGGCAACTTATCACTCCTGTGCAGCCCGAGGCAAAGAGAGCAATGAGTCCCTTCCTGCTCCACGCAGAGGAGTGATAGGTTGCCAGCGCTGCCGGGCGCCTGTATGGGTGATCAGACAACAGATCGGCTCAGCCCCCGGGAACGTCCAGGAACTCCACCAGCAGCACGCCCCGGTGGGTGCCATGGATCCTCACCAGGCCAGCACCCGCACCCAGCCGCCGGTCATGAAGTCCTCGCTGTCTGTTTAAAGACCTGCAGCCGGCGGAGTCGGTTCCCTCTGCCCACACCTGATCCACCATCAGCTTCCCGATCGCCAGTGGGTCCCGTGCCGCAGCGTCAATGGCCTCACCGTTGAGCACCAGCGGGTTGCCCGGGTCCTCACGGTTGTCAGAGATGATCAATCGGTCGCCCATGAAAGGGTTCTCCTCAGCCCCTTCCTCTCGCGTGATCACGCCGCATGGGTCACTCCAGCGATGCTGCTCGTCAGTCTGGCTGCGGATCAGCTCTCAGCCCCAACCAGCACCGGCTCAGCCGTCTCCCCTGAACCCTCTGGTCCGGGTCTCCTGACTGACGGACACAACTCCGGAAGCCTCTGTGCCGGAATGGGTCTCAAGCCATTGGGTGGGCAGGGAGCCATGAGAGGTTGGGGTTGTCACACCAAACCAATCCCTCGTGGATTCCCACGCCCGGCTC
>NZ_JACJSZ010000027.1 GCF_014698445.1 Microcystis elabens FACHB-917 | reverse complement strand
CTGAGCGGATGGCTGCTCGGGAACCGCTCCTCGATCGAGACGTAGGAGAACAAGGAGCCGCTGCGCTCCTGTTGGCCTCGCATCAACGAATGGGCAGTTGACCCATTCTCGCAGAGGTGGTCGGGTTTTTCAGCGAACTCTTAAGCCACCTGAGCGGCGCAAAGGCAGTGGCCGCAAGCGTGGTCATTCCCGTCAACCCCATTCGCTTGGCGATGGAGGTGTTGGTTTCACCGGCACCGCAGGCCAGAACGATCTGGGCTCGTTGTACAATAGTGTGAGGCAGCGAGCGGGAGCTGGCGATGCCCTGCAGTTGCTGAACCTCGTCCTCGCCGAGGACCAGCGGCGCCATCGGACGACCAAGACCCATGGAGCACCCAGCGCGACACTCCGAATTCTATCTGTTATTTCCGGGACGGCACACTAGGAGCCTGTTGCGCGTAGACCACCCCGCCCTTCTCCGCAGACACCCGTGAATCTGCCCAGATCCCAGTGACAGCAATGCATCTGGGCGAGAGAATGGGTCATGCACAAGACCTTCCGCCCCTGGCAGCCAGGACAGACGACCCTGCTGCCGCCATCACCCCGGGAGTGGCTCTCAGAAGACCACCAGGTGTATTTCCTGCTGGACCTGGTGGATGAGCTGGATCTCTCCGCGATCGTGAGCCCTGCTCAGGCCAAGGATCCCCGCGGCGAGAAGGGCTTTGACCCGCGGATGATGACGCTCTTTCTGCTCTACGCCTACTGCGTGGGCATGGTGTCATCCCGCAAGACCGAGCGGGCCCGCCAGGGAACTGGCGATCGAGAAAGCCAACGTGGCTGGCCTTGATCTCCAGGGGTTGGAGCCCCAGGGCTGGTGCCGGCAGGGACGCGAGCAGGTTGGCTAGAGCGGCGGCCGAATGGGCTGCTAGCGGGAAACACGAAAGGAGATCCAGGATTTAAGAAATGCTGCAGAGGATACACGTCAGGGAAGGAACCAAGTGTATGATCAATGAACAGTCACTAGGCCAGAATGAAGCGCTCTTCGATACTTGCCCATCGCGGCATGTTTGTAAGTGAATCCGAAAAAAATTCTCCGAAAGCATTAAGAAGAGCATTAGACGAGGGATTTGGAATCGAGACCGACCTACGCGATCTGGATGGCAGGGTTGTTATTTCTCACGACCCACCCCGAGCTAGCCCTCCACCCAGCACTATTGAGTGGCTTCTTGAGCAAATCGCCTCGTCACTATCAGCCGGTCGCATTGGCCTAAATATTAAGTCGGACGGTCTGGCAGCAATGATTAAATCAGAATTAGAAAAAGCAGGACTTGATGCCAATCAAATCTTTTTCTTCGACATGTCAGTGCCAGACAGCCTTGCATATTTAAAAGGAAATCTTCCCGTTTATTCGCGCATTAGCGATTACGAACCCATGCCGACATTTTTAGACATGGCCAAAGGCGTATGGATTGACAACTTTAACGGATTATTTCAGCAAGTAAAGACCGCGAAGGACCTAATAGGACAAGGGGTTAGAGTGGCAATAGTTTCACCAGAACTACATCGCCGCAGCCATGTGAACTTATGGAATGAGATTACAGAAATGGGATTGCATCTAAGCCCACTCTTCGAACTCTGCACTGATTTACCGATGGAAGCAGCTAATCGATTCTGCAATGCCTGACTCGCGATGATTAAGGCAATCCTTTTCGACATGGATGGAGTTCTCATTGATGCCAAGGACTGGCATTATGTCGCTCTCAATCGTGCGCTTGAGCACTTTGGATACACGATCAGCCGAGAGAGCCATCTCTCCACCTTTGATGGCCTGCCAACACGAGACAAGCTCCGCATACTCTCCAGCTCAAGAGGCTTACCAAAGGGCCTTCACGACTTTCTCAATGCGCTGAAACAGGCATACACGCTGGAAATCAGCTATCAACGCTGCAAACCTGTGTTCAATCACCAGTATGCACTTGCTCGCCTCAAAAATGATGGTTACAAGTTAGCAGTGTGCTCAAATTCTGTCCGGCAGTCAATCGAGGCGATGATGAGGCTTTCGGCACTATCCACTAATCTTGACTTAATTATATCCAACCAAGACGTTGAGAAGGGAAAGCCCGATCCGGAAATATACATTAAGGCGATGGAGTGCTTAAATGTTAAACCAAATGAATGCTTAATTCTCGAGGATAATGAACACGGCATTCAAGCTGCAGTAGCATCGGGTGGTCACCTGCTTAGAATAGGCATACCCGATGACGTTACATATAAAGCGATTGCAACCCGTATCAGCGAGATTGAGGCCATTTAAACCTATGCAGATCCTTATTCCGATCTCAGGCTACTCAGCATTCTTTTTAAAAGAAGACTTTTACTTTCCGAAGCCGCTGATCGAGGTGGCTGGCACGGCAATGATCGAAGTTGTTGTGAGGCAGCTACAGCGTCAATTTAAGGATGCAAGTTTTATATTTGTGATTGACCCGGATGATGCTCGCTCGTTCTCTCTTGACCGCACTCTTCGACTTCTCGCTGGAGAAGATGCAAGGATCTTCGAGAAGGCTGGTCCAACATCTGGCGCACTCTGCTCATGCTTGTTGGCTATAGACACTCTCGATATCAATAAACCATTAATCATTACTAATAGCGATCAAGTAATCGAAGATGATCTAGCGCAGGTAGTTGAGATTTTCAGTGCTAACGACTGCTCAGCCGGGGTTATCACATTTGAATCAATTCATCCCAGATGGTCTTATATAGCAGGCGACGAGCAGGGCGAGGTGATCCAGACATTTGAGAAGAAGGTCGCCTCTCGCAATGCCATTGCAGGCTTCTACTATTTTAGCACGGCCTCTACTTTTATTGAAGCAGCAAAACGTGTCATCCTAAACGATGCACAAGTAGACGGCATGTACTTCATTTCGTCATCACTTAACGAAATTATTCTCGAAGGAGGAAAAGTTCTTCACCTGCCGATTGCAAGCCATGCATATCATTCTTTTTATAAGCCGGGAATGATTGCAGACTTTGAGAAATCCACCTATGCGAAGGAGATCAGGGAAGGCATGCTTGCTCGAAAAGCAGTGAATGTGGTCATTCCAGCCGCCGGCGAAGGAAGCCGGTTTGCAAACGCAGGGTGGAAGAAGCCAAAGCCATTCATTGATGTTAACGGACAACTCATGCTGGAGCACGTCATAAACAATGTCACGCCAACAGACGCTACCGTTACAATCCTTCTTCGCCAACAGCATCTTGATGCTTATCCCAAAATTGCATATAGATTACAAGAAAGCGGCCATCGTATTATTTCGGTATCCCGCCTAACAGAGGGAACGGCGTCAACCGTTTTAATGGCAAGGCGAACGTTTGACAATGATCAGCCGATGATTGTGGCCAATTCAGACCAACTCGTCGACTTTAACATCAATGATTTTATTGAAGATTGTATTCAGCGCGAGCTGGATGGTTCAATATTGGTCTTTCGTGATCTTTCCATGGACCCCAAATGGTCATTTGCCAGAGTTGACGAGGCCGGCCTTGTAATTGAAGTAGCAGAGAAAAAGCCCATATCAGACTTAGCCACAGTTGGCATATATCTATTTGCCAAGGGGAAGGATTTTGTTGGAGCAGCTCTGGATATGATGGTAGCTAATGATCGCGTGAACAACGAGTTTTACACTTGTCCCGTTTATAACTATATGATACGAAATGGTGCTCGGATTGGGGTCTTTGAAGTGCCAATGGGTGCGATGGTTGGTCTAGGAACCCCAGACGATCTCAGCCAATTCCTGCAGCAGTGCAGTGCCCCACCATCACTTGATTCCCCGGATTAACAGCGATGCACGTGATTGTTCCTTTGGCCGGCCCGGACTTCGTGCGCGCAGACGGAAGTATAAAAGCCTTAGAGCCCTTTCAAGGTCAGCCACTTCTGAAGTATGCGCTCGATTCTAGGCCGTGGGCCCCTAAGGCCAAGAGCTATTCATTTGTACTCTATGATTGCTACGAAACAAGGCAATTCGCCCATGAGCACCTGAGCCAATGGCATCCGGGATGCTCTATAATTTATCTTGCTACATTCAGCCGTGGAGCTGCCATGAGCGCTCTTGCCGGCCTATCAGTAATGAATGAGTTTTGCCTGCCTTTAATAATTGACTTAGCCGACATTATTTACAAGGCTAATATAGACATCGAGCAAGCATTTCAAGCACACTCGGATGTAGGTGCGATCGCTTTGGTATTTAAATCACAGAATCTTCAATATAGCTACTTGGCAAGCGACAAAAGCGGGCGAGTCGTGGGAGCTGCAGAGAAAAGAGTAATTTCAGATCAAGCATCGGTGGGCACCTATATCTATCGTGATAGCGCAACCGTTCTAAAAGCCGTAGCCCATGCAATTGAAAATGAGCCTAGCCAGACACACAATAATCTATTTTATGTATGCCCTCTCTTCAATGGTGTGCTTGCCCAAGGGAAACAGGTGGCACTGGAGCGTGCCTTTGATATTCTAGATATCAAGGCTACTAGCTTTCCCAATGACTGACCCATGGCCCATTAGAAGTCAGGCAGAATTCAGTGCCTGAGCTGGTTCCCGCCAGCCCACTAGTGCCAGAAGACCCCCTGATGTCATGCGCCAGAGCGGCCAGTCCCTCAGTGATCTACCAATATCCATCGAGCCGTAGGGCATTCACAGCCAGGCTGCGGAGTGTGGCCATGATCTGCACGCCGTTGCTCTCGCGGTAGCGATGCGCGTCCTCCCGGAGTTGGGTGTCGCAGGGCCAGTGCCAGGAGTTCTCGATCGACCAACGGTCGCGGACATGCTGCAGTAGGGCCTTTGCGGTGGTGCGCAAACTCGTGACGTAGTAATGGGTCTCATCGACGGGCTTGCCCTCTCGGATGCCCTTGCAGCGCACCGCCAGGATCGTGGCGCTACCCGGCCAGTTCTCCACCACCCAGGGCGGTGCAGGCATCCCCCGCAGCGTCCAGCGCAGGTCACGGCCCCGCCTGCGTTCGCGCTGGCTCCATTCATGCGGTGCCTTACGGCCATAGGTGAGTCGATCACAGATCACCTGAAACTCTTTGCGGCGACTGTGTTTCACCGCGATCAGGAAGTCGGCGCCACGTTGCTCGAGGTAGAGGACAAAGGGCGGTTCGCATGCAGCGCGTCGGCCTGCACCAGCAAGCCGTTGAGCTCGACGCGATCCAACAGCTGGCGCAGTGCCGCGATCTCGCCGCCGGCATCGGTGGCGTAGGTGTTTTGGGCTATCGCCACCCCAAGGGTGTTGGAGTACAGGCTCACCTGGGCGATAAAACGCACTGCACACCGTGCTCTGTAACCGCTTCTGTGTTGTGGCGCTCTCCGTGGTCTGCCACGGGCGAGCCATTCCACTGCTCTGGCAGACGCTTGAGCATCCCAGTGCCAGTGTCAGCGCCGAGCTGGTGTCACCCTGCTGGGCCTGACGTTCAAGCGCTGGCCCTCTGATGCCACCTTCCTGTATCTGTTTAACAAGGCTCACCTGCAGTCATTCGGCCAGGTGCTTCAGGCCTGAATGATCAGCCAGATCCCAGGTGGGAGCGAGGGTCTGGAGCAGCTGGTGTGTGACGGCAAGACGCTGCGGGGCCCTGCGGTGGAGGCCCAGGATGGCAGTCACCGGTTCGTTGCCCAGGTGACGGTCTACGCCCGAGCCCTTGGCGTGGCCCTGGCCCAGACGACTTATGACACCGGGGAATCCAGTGAGCGTGCGGCCCTGAAAGAGCTGCTCCCCACGTTGGATCTTGACGGTGTGCTGATCCAGGCGGATGCCCTGCACACCACGCGCCCGTTTTTCACTGGTGCCAGGAGCAGGGCGCCGACCTGCTCCTGACCGTCAAACAAAACCAACCAGAAGACCCTCCATCGCCAGATCCAGAGCCAGTTTCAGGGAAAACGGCACATCCCCTACGCGGCAACGGCTCAGGCCGATAAGCATGGCCGTGACACCATCTGGGTTCTGCGGGCCAAGGAGGCACCGGAGCACATCAGGGAGAACTGGCCTGGCTGCAGCTGGATCATCGAGCTGACCAGCACCACCGTGACCCGCAAAGGCAGGCGGGCAGTACGCACCCTGTATTTGATCGCTACCGTGCGAACCGCCCCAGAGGCCCTGCTACGACTGATCCGCCAGCGCTGGAGCATTGAAAACGAGTGGCACTCGGCCCGGGACGCCCAGCTCGGTGAGGACGCCCACCGCTACGCCAATCGCAACGGTGTGCCGGTGTTCTCGTTTCTGCGCACCGTGGTGATGAACCTGTTGCGTCGCGGCGGCTACCGACCGATCCGCCAGGGACTGAGGGAGCTGGCCTACGACTTCAGGGGGATGTTGACGCTGGGTGGAGTGGCGATGGAACCGGGCACGACCTGAACGGACTTTTGGGCAGCTCTGCCCCACAGGGTGCAGCGGCCCTGAATCGCCGCCCGGCGGCCGGTGCCATCACCCTGGGCCGCTCTCGGCCCCATGCCAACAACACATCCACGATCGGGCGAAAGACTTGACAAGTCAATCGTCCCGATTCATCGTGGAACAACGAGGTGCATCTGCGTCTCCGGAATGGCAGAACTTCATTCCACCCTGTTCACACTCTGATCAGGGCATTCGGGCCTCGGGTTGTACACCACGCAAAGGGACTCGGCCCGGCCGTCATCCAGCGCAAAGTCAGTCATGGCGTCCAATCCCGCCAGGGTGGGATCTGCCGCAGCCGGCTGCTCACCGTTACCAGCAGCCTGCGGCAACAGGGCCGTGATGTCTGGAAATTCCTTGAGCCGGCCTGGATCGCTCACCACCGCGGCGGAGTGATGCCATCGCTGCTGCCGTCGCTCTGAATTCGCCAACAGCCAGAACGGCGTCTTGATCGCTCAGCGATGCACGATCAGCGTGCAGTCCTGCGGCTGGGCGTCCCGACCCCTGAACGCATACATTCATGTTTACGTGCAAAGTCCGGAATTCCGGTGACCTCAGCAGTCCACCGTCTCCAGGTGCGCCACCCCCAGGCCGCAGCCCGGACAGGGCCGCATCGGATAGGTGTTGAACGGGAAACGGGGGGGCTGGAAGGGCTCGATGCCCCGGCGCCGGTCGAAGCGCACCATTCCCACACGGCCGCCGGGGTCGACCACCAGCGCCGTGCGCCCCAGCCGGCGCTGGCTCCGGGCCCAGCTGCCGGTGTTGTAGTAGGTGATGTGGCAGGGGCCCCGCTCGTCGCCGGCGGTGCCCGGCAGCGCCAGAGGGGTGGCTTCAGGGATGTGGGTGTGGCCGTTGATCAGCCCGTCGAGGGGCTCCGGACCGTGCCGTTCCCGCTGCAGATGCCGGATGATGCCACGCTTGATCAGCCGGTCGTGGCCGGTGCGGCTCTTCAGGGCGCTCTCGAGCACGAAGGCCAGCGAAAAGCCGCCGGACGAGTTGAGGCCCCGGCTCACCGGGATCGGCCATTCCCGGTGGCTGGCGAGCAGGTCCACGGCGCCTTCCAGGATCGCCTCCGCGTTCCACCCCGCCGGCAGCGTTGCGCCGCTGGGGCGTCTGAAGGGTGACAGCAGGCCGTTGATGCCGGCGCTGTAGTGCTCCTGCAGGCGGGCCAGACCTTCGGCGGCGTCGGTGTGGAAGCGGATCAGCCGGTCGTACTCGTCGCCGTGGCGTACCAGCAGCCGCTGGCCCGCCGGGGTGCGGTAGACGGCCTGCCGGCGGATGGCAAACCCGGTCCGCTCCAGGCCGTCGTGACGGCGCAGGTAGGCGTCGTGGTTGCCGGGGATGTAGACGATCGCTACCCCATGCCGGTGCAGGGTCTCGAGCCTCTCGATCACACGGCGATGGGAGGCCCGCAGCAGCCGTCCCTCCAGCAGGAGCTCCCGGGCCTGGGATTTTCCCTTGGCACAGGTCAACAGGGCGTCGATCCGATCAGTCAGACAGGAGGCATCGACATTGGCGTTGAAGCGGATCGCCTGCAGATCGATGATGTCGCCCACCAGAAAGAGCGTTCTTGGGCGGATGCACTCCAGGAACGCCGCCAGATGGCTGGCCTCGCACTGATTCGAGCCCAGATGCAGGTCGGAGATGAACAGGGCGTCGCAAGTGAGCACAACCGTTGGCAGGGATGGCTGTCGGGATGGTCGGGTCGTCGGGACCGGGTCGCCTGGGCGTGGGCTGACAGGTTGGGCCGCCATGGTGACACGTCTGCGGCGCTGAATAGGCCTGGGAAAGCATCAGCCAACAGACCGCAATTCCGCGTTCTGTCCTTCATTTCCCCTCGGTGACATGGGGTGCCGCTGTCCATGGCCTGGCGCACGGGACCCTGTGCCCGGGAACACCGCGGCGGGGGCTTCGCCTCCTCAGCCGGCCTGTTGCCAGAGGCGCAGCATCTCCTCCCGCTGCTCCGGCGAGGGCGGCGACAGGCGCTTCACGCCCAGGGCCGCCGGGCTGCCGCCTCTACCGCCGGCATCGCGGAATCCCAGGCGGGCGAGCACCCCCTGCCCCTCGGGCGAAAGCAGGAACGCCACGAAACGCGCCCCGTCCTCCGTCCGCCCGGTCGCCTCCCCCCGCAGCACGGCGGCCGCCAGCACCGTCTCGATGGTGGGATCGGGGAACAGCAGCACGTACCCCCCCGGCCGTCGGCGCTCGGCCTCCCCCTGGCGCGCCAGGGCCGAGGCCTCGTAGACCAGGGCCAGGTCGCCTGCGTTGGGGCCGCCGCTGATGAATTCCTGCAGCAGGATGTCGGTGGAGCGGGCCGGCCGGTAGACGGCCCGGCGCAGGGCGGCGGCACACGACCCCCCGGCGTCACCGCTGCCCATCACGCCCCCAGGCCAGTCGCGGCACCAGAGGGCCAGGGCCAGCTGGCCGGAGTTGGAACGCATCGGATCGGCGCTGCGCAGGTCGAAACTTCCCCAGCTCTCCGGGCCGCCCACGGCCTGCCACTGCCCCGCCGCCGAGGCCCGCTGCAGCCGCGGCCAGGAGAAACGCCCCTGCGGGAACAGTCGCCGGGCCCGCTCCGGCCAGGCCACGGCCACCAGCAGGGTGCGGGCGACGGGGACGGGGGGCTGCAGGAACGCCGGCGCTTCGCCCCGGGCCCGCAGCTCGGCGGCCAGCTGGTCGAGCAGATCGCGGTTGGCGGGGATCAGCACCCGCGGCCGCTCGGGGCCCTCCTCGAGGGCGCGGTTGACCATGTCCTGGGAGCCCTGCACCTTCCAGGTCAGGTCGACGCCCCCCTGGCGACGTTCGAACAGCGGCTCGAGTTCGGCCATGGCGCCGGCCAGTTCCGAACCCACCACCACCACCAGCGGACGCCGCAGCCCTGGGAGGGGGGCCGTCGCCAGGGCCACCGAAGCCCCGGCGATCAGAAGGGAAAGCAGGCGTCGGCGGGTCAGGGTCGCTGCCAAGGGGCGCGGTCCGGATGGCTGCAGTCTGATCGCCGCCGCCCGTGTCCACCACGGCTGCCAGCAGAATGGTTGTGTCGTTCAGCGCCGCTCCATGGCACGGTCCCTGCGGTTGGCCGGCCCCAGATCCGCGCTCCTCGGCTCCGTCCTCCTCGGCACCGCGTTCCTCGGGCTGTCGCTGAGCGGCTGCCAGCTGCTGGCGCCGCCGCCGCTGGAGCTGGAGATGCTCGTCGGCAGCGCCCTGAAGGGCTTCTGCCATGAGGCGGCCAAGGCCATCGCCCAGGCGCCGCCACGGCTCTCCGACCGCACCCCTGTGCTGCTGCGTTGCCGGGCCGCCGGCAGCGGCGATGTGGTCAGCGAGATGGAAAGCCATGCCCGGGGCGTGCTCCAGGGCGGCCAGCCGCCCGACGATCCCCGCATCCCCACGCTGGTTTCGGTGGATGGCGAGATCTATCACGACCTGCTGCGCCACCGCCTGCAGCGCCTGGCCCCCACCCGGGAGCTGATCCCTTCGCCGGCCGACGCGCCAGCCCTGGCCTCCAGCCCGATGGTGTTCATGACCACCCCGGCCCTGTCCAGGGGGCTCGACCGTCCCGATCCCTTCTCCGCCCTGGCCCGCAGCAGCGACCATCGCCAGCTGGATCCGGCCGGACCCTCCCAGCCGATCCGCTTCGTGCACACCGCCCCCACCCGTTCCAACTCCGGACTCCAGACCGTGGTCGCGATGGTGGCCGAGGTGGCCGGCAAGCGGCCCGAAGCGCTCACCCTGGCGGATGTCCAGGCCCACGGTGCCCAGGTGGCGGCGATCCAGCGCCACGTCACCCGCTACGGCAGCTCCACCGACGAACTCGCCAGGGCCATGCAGCGCAACGGGCCCTTCTGGGCCTCGGTGGGTTCGGTCTATGAGTCCTCGGTGGTGGCGGTGAACGCCTCCCGCCAGGGGGGCCAGGAGCCCCTCCAGGCGGTGTACCCCCGGGCCACCTATGCCAGCACCATGCGGGCGATCCTTCCGGAGGCCCCGTGGGTGTCGCCGCAGGAGAAGCAGGCGGCCCTGCTGATCATCGAGCGCCTCCAGCGTGCGGTCGTGCAGCGCCTGGCGGCCGACCAGGGGCTGCGGCCGGCCAATCCGGCGGTGCCCCCCAGCCGCGTCACCGCGGCCTACGGCGCCGACCCCGGGGCCGTGTACGACTCGCTGCGGGCCCCGGAACCGGACGTGGTGGAGGCGATCATCACCCTCTGGCGCAACCAGGCCAAGAAGCCCTCCCGGGTGGCCCTGGTGGTGGACAGCTCCGGGTCGATGAAGGGGGAGAAGCTGCCGGCGGCCCAGCGCAGCCTGCAGGCCTACCTGGCCCAGATCGGCCCACGGGACACTCTGGGGCTGTTCGATTTCGACAACCAGCTGCGCCCCCCGGTGGTGGTGCGGGGGGGTGGCCAGGACGGCGAACGGGCCGGTCGGTTCATCGCCTCGCTGCAGGCGGAGGGCGGCACCGTGCTTTATGACGCCATCCGGCAGGGTCGCGACTGGCTGCGCTCCACCCGGCGCCCCGGGGAGATCCTGGCGGTGGTGGTCCTCACCGATGGCCAGGACAACGGCTCCCGCCTCTCCCTCGAGGCCCTCGGCGGGGAGCTGAGGCGCAGCGGCTTCGCCAGCGACGAGCGCATCGGTGTGTTCACGATGGGCTATGGCAACGCAGGCGATTTCGACGCCGACGTGCTGCGCCGCATCGCCGAGAGCAACGGCGGCGACTTCACCTCCGGCACGGCTGACAGCATCCGGCGCCGGATGGAGGATCTGCAGATGGCGTTCTGATGGCGGCGTCGTTCGGCTGGGCCAACCCGCTCGACCATCCCCTGGCGGTCTGCGTCGGCGGTGCCGCCCTGGTGCTGCTGGTGCGGGCCGCCGGGGTGGCCCTTCCGGTGGCCCTTGCGGCGGCGGTCGGGCTGAGCGTCGCCTGTGCGGCCCTGCTGGCCCGCGCGGGGATGGCCGGACGGCGCAGCCGCAGCCAGCGGCTCCATGACCGGCGGCTCGATGCGGGACTGGAGGAGGTCCTGGAGCGGGCCGGCGGCCTGGCGGTGACGGCGCTGGGCCTGCGGGAGGAGGCCCTGGCCCGCTTCACGGACCCGGGCCATCTGGAGGCTTTGGGCAGTGTCCAGCTCTGCTGCGAGCGGCTGCAGCAGCTGCCGGAACGGCTGCAGGAACGGCGGCCCCTGCTGGAATCCGGCGGAGGGCAGCGCCTCGATCCGGAGGACCTGGCGCGACGCCTGGCGCGGGAGGAGAAGGCCCTGCGACGGGAGGCGGAGGGGCCCCTCCGCCAGGAGCGCCGACGGCTGGTCGACCAGTTGCGCCGCAATCTGCAGGCGGCGCGGCAGGGGATGGACGAGCGGGAGGCCCGGCTTCTGGCCCTGTCCACCCGGCTGGAGGCCATCGACGGCGGACTGCAGCAGCTGCGCCGCCAGATCGATCGCCAGTGGCCCAGCACCGAGGCCAGCGATGCCGCCATGGCGACCGCGATCGAGCCTCTGGATGAGGCCCTCGATCAGATCGAGCGTTCCCTTGACGCCGGCAGCGCCTGAGGACGGTCCGCTTCAGCCCTCCAGCAGCGGCCCGCCCGCCAGCCGCCGGATCGCCACCACCCCGGGGCGCGGGGCCCGGCCGGGGACGCCGGAGGGCCAGTTGGAGCCCTGGGGCACCCAGCGCAGCTGCTCGAAGGACCTGCCGGAGCGGTCCACCAGCCGGTGGGCCTGGGCCTCACGCGCCTCCGGAGAGGGGCGGGTGCCGTGGTCCTCCCCCGGGTGCTGCACCGCCAGGAACAGGGTGGCTTCCTCACGGTCGAAGCAGGGGCCACAGAACTCGCATTCCATCGGTCCGGTGGCGAAGCAGAAGGCTTCGCCGGCCCGGGGACCGCGGGTCGGCAGCACCCAGCAGCTGTTGTTGCCGAACAGATCGAGATCGGACGACTTCATCGAACGGTCGGTGACCATCCAGATGGTTCCCTGCCGGTCGACGGCGAGGTTGTCGGGATTGGCGAAACCCAGGCCCCCCTGCCAGGGGGGCCCGCCGGTGGCCACCAGCCGCCAGCGGAAGGAACCCGCCCGGGTCGGGCCGTCGTCAGCCAGGCCCATGATCCAGCCGTAGGGCCAGCTCGCCTGGCCGGCTGGCCCGCGGAAGATGGCCGGGTCGGCCCGGCCGTCGCCGCTGCCGCCACCGGCGGTGAAGGCGATCAGCAGGTCGCCGCTGAGCGGATCGATCACCGTGTCCTCGGGCCGGGCTGCGGGGGTGGCGCCGATGGCGCAGGCGGCCAGGTGGGCATCGATCAGGATCGCCCCCATCCGCTCCTCCCCCTCCCCGGGGTAGAGGTCGGCCAGGGTGGCGAAGCGGCGCCGGTACGCTGCCACGGCCACGTCGCTGGCGAAGGCTTCGGCGCCCGGCCGGCGGCGATCGCTGTGGGGCAGCAGCACCGCCTGCTCCACCCCGAAGCGGGCGAAATGGCCGGGGTTCAGCGGCGCCACCGGGGTGGTGGGCTCCAGGGGCAGCCAGCGGCCCCGGCCCTCGCCGGCGTCCGGGCCGGGCGGATCGAAGCGGGCCACCTCAAGGCGGCCGGCGCTGAACAGCTCCGAATTGGCCGGGTCGGCCGGATCGCGGATCAGCGCGTCGCTGACGAAGCGGTAGAGGTGGCCGCCGTGGCGGTCGCAGCCGGAATAGACGATCAGGGGCTGGCCGGCGACGGCCTTCACCGCCACCGCCTCGTGGCGGAAGCGGCCCAGCCAGCTGTGCTTGACGGCGGGACGCTCCGGCCGGCGCGGGTCGATCTCCACCATCCAGCCGTACTTGTTGCCCGCCAGTCCGAAGGGGTTGCCGAGGCCTTCGAGGCGCTGGCCGTCGTAGGCGAAGGGGCGGGCGGCGGGGGAGACGGAGGACCCGTCGGCATGGACGGCCTCGGCCACCTGGCTCTGGATGTTCTCCTCGGCGCTCAGCACCGTGCCCCAGGGGGTCTCGCCGCCGGCGCAGTTGGCGAAGCTGCCGATGATGGCGTCCCCGAGTCCGTCGTCGTAGCCGAGCCGCTGCCGGCGGCGGAACACGGCCGCCGCCGGCCCCGAGGTGCGCAGGCACCGAGCGGGGTCGCGCCAGCCGCTCAGGCCGGTGATGCGCCGATCGAATCCGCCGGGGCGGCGCCGCCAGGGACCGCCCGGCTGTCGCTCCAGCTCGATCACGCCGACACCCAGGTCGGCCATCCCCGCCGCCGCCAGCCGGCGGATGGGCTCCAGCAGCGGGTCGTCCGCCGCCAGGCCGGTGGCATCGACCCGGCCGCCCCGGGCGGTCAGGGCCTCGATCACGGCCTCGAAGGGGAGCGTGCCGCCCACCGCCTCGGCGTAGCCCTCCCGCCAGGACCGGGCGCTGATGTATTCGAAGTTCACCGTCAGCAGGGCCCGGTCCGCCTCCAGGGGCAGGAAGGAGAGGTGGTCGTTGTTGAAGCCGAAGCGGCCCTCGGCCACGGGATCTCCCCAGACCGCAACCAGGTCGGCGCGGAAGCCGTCCGGCAGCACCAGCCGGTCCTCCAGTTCGATGCGGGCGTAACGGCGGCGCTGCTCCGCCGCGTCGAGTCCGTCGCCGGGCACCGGCAGGGGGGTGGGAACGGTCGGAAAGGGGGGGGAGACCGGCGGGGCCGCTGCGGGGGTCGGGGAGGCCCCGGGCCTGGGGGTGGCCGCCCTCCCGGGGGCTGCCGGAGGCAGGGCGACGCCGGCGAAGGAGCAGGCCCCGATGCCGAGCAGGGAGAGCAGGTCGCGTCGGTTCATCGCTGGGGGGGGCAGGGTGCGCTGGGGCGGGGTGCCAGCAGGGCGAGACGGTTGTCCTGGAGGGCGCTGAAGTTGTCGTCAGCTGCCAGCAGCAGGCTGGGGCGGCCATCGGCCTGGACAGGCCCCGGGGTCATGGCTTCCCAGTTGTCGGAGGGGAGGCCGGCCGCGATCAGATCCCACTGGCGGATCGGCTCCAGCACCACCGCCGGATCGGCCCGGTCCCCGGGAAGCGGATAGTGGGCCAGCCGGATGTGCCAGCGGTCGGGAGCCTCGTAGCGCCGCAGCAGGCCGAGCAGGCCTGGAGCCGGTCCGGCCCCATCGACCACCAGCAGATCGGTCAGTCCCCAGCCTTCCCCGGTGGGGATGGCCAGCCGGGCCAGGGGTCGGGCCGTCGGCCCCTGGGGCTGCAGCGACCAGCCGAGCAGCCTCACCTGGCCCGGCGGGTCCTGCAGCAGTGCCGATTCCGAGGCCATCAGCAGCACGTCCCCCTGACCGGGGCGGCGCAGCAGGGCCAGGGATTCCGGCCCCTGGTTGGTGGCGAGCCCCTGTCCCGGGGCCGGCTGCCAGTCGGCCGGCACGGGGAGGGCCTGGCGCAGCACGCCGTTGCTGCGCTCGAAGGACAGCAGCTGGGGGGGCCGGGCGCTGCTGCGGCGCCCCTCGCTGGCCACCCAGAGCCGCTCGCCGAGCACCACCAGCCCTTCGGCATCGATCTCCGCCGGCAACGGGACCTGCGGTGATCCCTTCAGCTCCAGCCGGAACAGGGGCCGCAGCGGCACCTGGCCCAGGCGACGGACGCCGCTCCAGGCGGCCACGCTGCCCCGGGGGGCATCGCTGAGCAGCAGCAGGACGTCGCTGCGGGTGTCGTAGCTGGCAGCCGAGAAGCCGCCCGACGGCTCCCCGTCCGGCCCGCTGCGCGGCAGGCTGGCGCTGGCCACCACCTCCCAGCTCGCCACCTCCACACCCGCCGCAGCCGGGCAGGACAGCAGGGGCGGGGGGGCGGCGGCGATCAGGGGCACGAGCATGGTGGCCATTCTCCCGGCGGCTCCTTGCGACGACGGCATCCGGGGACACGCGGGCGCGGCACCGGTAGGTTCAGGAGGCCTCCGGGGCCCATGGGATGGCATCACCATCGGCTGAGCAGCGCCCGGCCGGCGACCCCTCCGAGGACACGGCCCGGCGCCTGGCGGTGCTGATCGACGCCGACAACGCCCGGGCGGCAGTGATCGAAGCGGTGCTGGAGGAGGTGGCACGCTTCGGCGAGGCGAGCGTGCGGCGCATCTACGGCGATTTCACCTCCACCCAGAGCGCCTCCTGGAAGGTCCTGCTCAACCGGTTCTCGATCAAGCCGGTGCAGCAGTTCGCCTACACCGCCGGCAAGAACGCCACCGACAGCGCCCTGATCATCGACGCGATGGATCTGCTCTACACCCGGCGCTTCGATGGCTTCTGCCTGGTGACCAGCGACAGCGATTTCACCGGCCTGGCGGTCCGTCTGCGGGAGGAGGGCCTGCTGGTGTACGGCTTCGGCGAGGAAAAGACCCCGGCCGCCTTCCGAAATGCCTGCTACAAATTCCTGCTCACCGAGGTGCTGCGGACGGCCTCCCGCCAGGGGGACAGCGGCGCCGGGGCCGGGGAGTCCCGTCCCGCCCGCGTCTCCGAAGCCCCTGCCGACCATCCCGCCATCCCGGTCGAGTTCCTGATGGAGGCCCTGGACCGCTCGGCGGATGATTCGGGATGGGCGCACCTGGGCACCTTCGGCAGCTACCTGCAAAAGATCCAGCCCGATTTCGACACCCGCCTCTATGGTTTCCGCAAGCTCTCCGACCTGGTGCGCGGCTGCCCCGCCCTCTTCGCGATGGAGGAGCGAGCAGTTCCCGGGAGCCATCAACGGAGCCTTCACGTGCGCGCCAGGGAGGACGACTGAGGCCGGCGGCGGAGGCCCCCCGTTCGCCAGGCCGGCAGACTGCCGGGCAGCGCCGCCGTCCCACCCCTGCCATGACCCTTCAGCGCCTGGCGGCCTTCAGCGACGGCGACCGGGGCGGCAACCCGGCCGGCGTGGTCATCGACGAGCGGCTGCCAGAGGCGGTGGAGATGCAGCGGATCGCCGCTGCGGTGGGCTACTCGGAAACCGTCTTCGCCGCGCCACAGGGGCCGGGCTGGCGGGTGCGCTACTTCTCCCCGGCGGCCGAGGTGCCCTTCTGCGGCCATGCCACCGTCGCCCTCGCGGCCGCCCTGGCCGAGCGCTGCGGCGATGGGGTGTTCCCGCTGACGCTCAACCAGGCGGAGATCACGGTGGAGGGCCGGCGGCGGGGGGAGCGCTGGAGCGCTGCCCTGCAGTCGCCCCCCACCCGCAGCGCTCCGGCGGCACCGGAGTTGCTCGCGGCCGCCCTGCAGCTGTTCGGCTACGACGCCAACGACCTGGATCCGGCCCTGCCCCCCGCCATCGTCCACGCCGGCGCCGACCACCTGCTGCTCGCCCTGCGCCGCCGCCAGGATCTGGCCGCAATGCACTACGTCATGGAGGACGGGGCCCGGCTGATGGCGGCGGCGGGCCTGCTGACCCTGCTGCTGGTGTGGGCGGAGGGTCCCCGGCTGTTCCACAGCCGCAACGCCTTCGCCGTCGGGGGTGTCTTTGAGGATCCGGCCACCGGTGCGGCCACCGCGGCCCTGGCCGGCCACCTGGGACGTCTGGGATGGCCCCACGGCGGCTCGATCACGGTGGTGCAGGGGGAGGACATGGGCTGTCGCTCCCTGCTTGAGGCCGACATTCCGTCCATGCCCGGCGCATCGGTCCGGGTGGCGGGGCAGGTGCGCCGCCTGGGGCCCTGACTCAGGAGGCCTTCTCCAGGCGCTTCACGATCCAGCCCATCAGCACCAGGGAACCCAGCAGCGCCACCAGCAGGGCGATCGTCATGGAAATAAGTGCGTGTCGGACGCATTATGGCCAGAGGCCCCGCAGCCCTGGCCCGAGCCGTGCACAGCCATCCCGAGCTGGTCTTCGTCTACGGCACGCTCAAGCGCGGCCACGGCAACCACCACTGGCTGCTGGATGCGCCCTTCCTGGGGGAGGCGGTGCTGCCGGACGTGGTGCTCCACGACCTGGGCCCCTTCCCGATGGCCGTGCCCGGCGAGGGCGTCGTGCGGGGAGAGGTGTATCGGGTGGATGCCGCCGGGCTGGCCCGGCTGGATCGGCTGGAGGGCTACCCCCGCCTCTACGACCGCCGGCCCCTGCCCCTGGCCGATGGCCGCGATGCCTGGGTCTACCTGGGGCGGCCGCCCCAGGTGCGCCACGTGTCCGCCATCGCCGACGGCTGCTGGCAAGGACCGGCGCCGGGTGCGGCCGTGCGGCGCAGCCGGATGGACCTGGCCGTGGTGCTGGCCCTGGGAGGAGCCACGCTGCTGGCGGCCGCGCTTCCCCCCGTCGCCCTCGCCTTTGACACCCTCTCCACCTGCAACGCCTGGCGCGGCAGCCGCGGCACCGAGCGCCTGCTGCTGGGCAACAGCCTCGGCGCCGCCCACCACCTCACCAAGAAGCAGCGGCTCTGCGGGAGCCGTTAGCCCGCCACCAGCCAGCGGCTCCCCACCCCAAGCCCCAGGGCCAGCCAGCTCAGCGCCAGCCAGCCCCAGCGCTGGGGTTGCAGCAGTCGCCGCAGCAGCACCACCGACCCCGCCACACCCACCGCCACCACCAGGCTCTGGCAGAAGCCGATCAAGTGGCCGTCGGCACTCCAGGCGGGGAGGCGGGTGGCCAGCCCGGGCCAGAACGGGCCGGCGCTCACCGGCAGCAGCAGCCCCGCCTCCCCCATCCCCAGCGGCAGGTGGTCGGCCAGCATCAGGGCCCACAGCAGCGGCAGCAGGGCGTAGAGGGACAGCCGCAGCCGGGAGGCGGCCACCGCCGGACGCCGCCCCCAGCCGCGCAGGTGGCGAACCAGCAGAAAAGCCCCCGCCGGCAGAGCCAGGACCAGGGCCGCGATGGCCAGCCGCGGCAGCAGGGGGCCAGTGACCAGGCTGTCGGGGGCGAAGGCCACGCCTCCCAGCAGCCGCTGCCAGTGGTGCAGGCACACCCCACCGGCCAGCACCAGGATCAGGCCCGCCTCCCCGGCGGGCGGGTCCATGTCGCGCTGCAGATCCGCGCCGGGAGGCCGCAGCCGCAGCTGCACCGAGCGATGGGGACAGGCCTGGGCGCAGGTGAGGCACAGGACGCAGTTGCGGTTGTCCTCGAGGTGGGCCGGGTGGGTGCCAAGGGGACAACCGGCGGTGGCGAGGCCCTCCCCCTCGGCGGGCCCTCCCTTGAAGCAGGCATAGCTGCTGCAGCTGCCGCTGCAGGTGCCCGCCTGGGCCCGCAGTTCGCTGATCGCCAGCTTGGCGAACAGAGCGTTCATGCCCCCGACCGGGCAGAGATGGCGGCACCAGAAGCGCTTCTCGAACTGCAGGGAACCGACCACGGCACCAAGGGTGATGAGCAGCAGCAGGCAGCTGCTCAGCCAGGCCGTGTTCTCCAGGTTCCACACCGCCTCCCAGAGCAGGATTGCCGCGAAGCCGGCCGCCAGGATCGGCGCCGCCCAGGCATCGCTGTCGCCCCGGGGCCAGCGGGCGGGCTGCCAACCCAGGGCCCCGGCCAGCCGCTGGACGATCTCCCCCCAGACCATGAACGGACAGAACGAGCACCACAGCCGTCCCACCACCGGGTAGGTCAGCAGGATCAGCGGCCACCACCAGGCCCAGAACAGGTTGAGGGCCCCGTTGTGCTGACGGTCCTGGGGGCCGAGCCAGAGCCAGAGGTTCACCAGGACGAACAGCCAGCTCACCAGGCCGAACAGAAGGCCGTTCCAGAGCAGCGGCGAACGCATCACCTCGCGCAGCTGGGACTTCCAGCGCCAGAGATCGAAGCGGGCGCGCTGGGGGCGGCGCCCGGTCCAGAACACCTCGTCGGGGAGGACGGCGGGTTGGTCCTCGGCGCACTGACGCAGTGCCCGCTCGATCACCAGGGTGAGTTCGCGGATGTTGCCGGGGAAGTCGTAGGTCTGCAGCCGTTTGATCAGCCCCTCGCTCACCGCGGGGGGCGCCGCCCAGCCCAGTCTGCGCGCCTTCTGGCGCACCCCGTAGCGCAGCCATTCGCCCAGGTCCGGGTGCCGCACCCGCAGGGGCGGCACCCGGATGTGGCGGCAGCAGGCATCGAAATCGGGTGCCGTGGCTTCGGCGGTGAGGAACACCCGCCCCGGGAAATGGTGCGTCCGGCCGTCATCGGGCGAGGTCCAGCCACCGCTGCGGGCCAGCTCCAGTAGGGCCGGCCGCAGCTGGGGATCGGCCCTGTCGATCTGATCCAGCAGCAGACCACCGTCGCCGAGGCACGCGATCAGGGACACGCCATCGGCACCGGCCGCGAACAGTTCGGCTCCATCGGCACGCAGCAGGGCGCAGTTGAGCCGCACCAGCAGCTGCTTACGGGCCGACGAGCCGTAGTGGATAAGGGCGACGAGGTTGTCCTTCTCGAGGCCGGGTTCGCCGCTGATCAGCACGGGGCCGAGCCCGGCATCGGCGGCGGCGCGGATCGCCTGCCGCAGCTTCTGGGCATAGCGGCTGCTGCCCACCACACCCCGTCGGGTCCGCCCCACCAGGTAGGGCGCCAGTCGCAGCAGGCAAGCCCTCAAGTCGGTGCTGGCCTTCGGCTGGCTGGACGCCATCGGGTACCTCGCGCTGGTTCGATGGTCGTCGGACACGATGGGGGAGCTCTCCGATGGCCCGCCCCCATCAGCACGTTGACGGTTTCACCATGAATGCGGCGGGTTCGGCCGAGTTTCTCTGGCGGGGCCACCGGCTCCAGCTGCTGGGCCAGCGGGCCGTGTGGGATCCCCAGCAGGGGCTGCTGCTGGTGGCGGATCTGCACCTGGGCAAGGCGGAGAGCTTCCAGAGCCGGGGCATCCCGCTCCCCAGCGACGGCGATGGAGCCACCCTCAACGTCCTGCTGGCGGTGGCCCATGGCCTCAGGCCCGCCCAGGTCGTGGTGCTGGGGGATCTGATCCACAGCCGCCTGGGCCTGACGGCCGAGCTGCGCCAGAAGCTGCAAGCCCTGCCGGACCTGCTGGGCTGCCCGCTGCGGCTGGTCGGTGGCAACCACGAGCGGGGGTGCTGGCTCGAAGGGCTGGCGCAGGAGCCGTCGCTGGCCCTCGGCCCCCTGTGGCTGAGCCATGCCCCCGAGCCCAGCCCCGGCCGTCTCAACCTCTGCGGCCATCGCCACCCCGTCGCCCTGGTGGGCGGGGGCGCCGACCGGCTGCGCCTGCCCTGCTTCGCCTACGACCCCGTCGCCGAGCAGCTGGTGCTGCCGGCCTTCGGCGCCCTCACCGGCGGCCATCCCTGCCCGGACGGCGAGCGGCTCTGGCTGCTGGCCGACGGGGCGGTGGTTCCCTGGACCGCGACGTCCCGCCGCTCCGGCGTCAGACCTCGGCGGCCAGGGCCCGCACCACGTCGCCGCGGGTGAGCACCCCGACCAGGGCCTCCTTGTCGTCGAGCACGAACAGCCGCTGGGTGCCGCGGTCGTGGAGCAGACGGGCCGCCGCCGGCAGGCTGGTGCCGACGGGGCAGCTGTGGGGCTTGGAGCCCATCACGTCCCCCACCGTGCTGCCCAGCACCTGGTGCACCTGCCTGTCCCAGTCCAGCGGGTTGCGCAGGTAGATGACGGCATCAAGCAGCATCACGTAGGGGCCGGCGTCGAAGCCGCTCTCGCGCACCATCAGGTCCTGCTCGCTGAGTTCGCCCACCAGCGCCCCGAGCTCATCGAGCACCGGCAGGCCGCTGATGTGGTGGTCGCTCATCAGCTGCACGGCTTCCTGCAGGGGCGTGGTGGTGGTGACACTCAGCACAGGGCTGGTCATCACCTCGGCCACGCTGCGCTCGACGACCATGCGGATCTCCTCGGTGATGGCATTCTGCTGCTGAACGGGACCCCTCCCCTGCGACGCCTTGCCGACCTGCTGACGCTGGCCCGTGCCGTGCTGGGGCTGCCCCTGCTGCTGGCCCTGGCCGGCGGCCGGCCCGCCCTGGCCTGGGGGCTGCTGCTGCTGGGAGGCCTGAGCGACTGGGCCGACGGCGTCCTGGCCCGCCGGGCCGGCGGCGGCTCGGTGTGGGGGGCGCGGCTCGATCCCCTCACCGACAAGATCCTGATCAGCGCCCCGCTGCTCTGGCTGGCCCACACGGACGGCCTGCCCCTGTGGGCGGTGTGGCTGCTGCTGGCCCGGGAGCTGCTGATCTCCGGCTGGCGGGCCGGCCAGGGCAGCGGCGGCCCCGCCTCGGCGGGGGGCAAGGCCAAGACGATCCTGCAGTTCCTGTCGCTGCTGCTGCTGCTCTGGCCGCCGGCCTGGGGCCTGGGGCAGGGCGCGGGACTCGTGGCCGGGCTCCACACCGCCGGCTGGTGGCTGTTCTGGCCGTCCCTGCTGCTGGCGCTCAGCTCGGCCCTGGGGTATCTGCAGGCCGCCCCCAGGGGCTGACCTGGAGACCCTGCCGCTGTTCGTAGCCGTGGAGACCAGACGTCGCCGGTTGACCATCGTGTCGACCTGCACCCAGGGTGTATCGAGGTTCACCCGCTCAAAACTGACGCGTCGCAGGCCGTCAGGTCGCCGAACGCACGGAGCTCGCCGATCAATTGGCTGCGCTCCACCCGGAATCCCAAGGCGACAGGGAAGGGGTGGGGGTTGTGGAGTCGCAGGTCCTTGAATCTCCACTCCACCGTGGCGTCGGCGCCCATGGGCGTGAAGCGTTCCTCCTCCCGGTAGATGTCCAGGCCGTGGGGATGGCGCTCCAGCACGCTCAATCCACCCAGCAGGCCCAGGTGATACACCAACGAAGACAGCTGGCAGAGACCGCCGCCATGGAGGGCCACGAGCCTGCCGGCGACGATGTTGCGTCCCGGTTGGAACCCGTTGGCTGCCCAGGGATGGCCGACGCGGTGCCAGAAGGACCACCTGCCGTCTGGGGCGATCAGGCCGCGATCCAGCAGGGCCACTCCGCGGCAGATGTTCGCGCGTTTGCTCTCGAAGAACGCGCTGGACATGATCGGCTGCGTCAGGCCGATCACGGAGGGGCGTCGGCCGAGGCCATCCGCAGGAGGTTCTGCCACGGCGCGGTCGAACCTGACTCCCTTCCTGCGATCGTCCAGGAGCCGCCAGCCATGGCGGATCTCCTGACGCATCCCCAGGGACAGCCGTCAAAGCATGACGCCATTCTGTCCCCCGTGGATGGCCCCTGACCTTCAGCCCAGCAGGGCCGCATCGCCGCTGAAGTCGGGCGTGGTATGCATCCGCAGGGCGTAGTCGTTGGCGTAGCTGTCGGAGAGGGTGGCCTCCAGGTCGAAGGCCGGCTCCCAGGCCAGCTCGCGCCGCACCCGGTGGGTGTCGGTGAGGAAGTGGGCCAGGCGCAGGGGGAAGGCCTTGCGGGCCTTCCTGTCGAGGCCGGAGGGATCGAAGCTGCGGATCTCCACCGTCTCGGGATCGGTGCCGCAGGCGCGGGCGGCGGCCGCCACCAGGCCCCGGAAGCTGATGCCCTGGGAGCCGGTGCAGTTGTAGATGCGGTTGGTGGCGGCCTCCACCTCGATGCAGCGGGCCATGGCGGCGGCCAGATCACTCACGTGGCCCAGCTGGGTGATGGTGCTGCCGTCGCCGGGGAGGGGCACCGGCCGGCCGTGCACGATGCGATCGAAGAACCAGCTCTCCACCGGGTTGTAGTTGCCGGGACCGACGATGTAGGTGGGCCGGAAGCTGGTGAAGGGGATGCCCTCCCGGCGCAGCCAGGCTTCGGTGTCCAGCTTGCCGGCGTGGCGGCTCTGGGGATCGGTGGGGGCGTCCTCGTCGAGGGGCCAGAGCTCACTGTCGGCGTAGACCCCGGCGGAGCTCACGTACACCAGCCGGTGGGACGGGGGGCCGGTGCGGTCGATCACCTGGCGGGTGTCCTCCAGGGTCCGCCCGGAGCTGTCGACGATCACGTCGAAGGGGCGGTCCTGCAGGACCGCCAGACCCTCGGCGCTGCTGCGGTCGCCCTGCAGATGCTCCACCCCCGCCGGCACCGGCTGGCGGCCGCGGGTGAACAGGCTCAGCTCGTGGCCCGCCGCCAGCAGCCGTCCGACCAGCGGAAGGCCCACGAAACGGGTGCCGCCCATCACCAGGATCCTCATCGCCATGCCGCATCGGTGAGCGCCATTCAAGCGGCCGGCCCGGATCAGGGGCCGCAGGGCAGGGGCAGGCCGAGCTGCTCGAAGGGCAGGGGCAGCAGTTCCAGCACCACCGTCCCGGGGGGCCCGCCGCTTCCCTCGGCCACCGGCAGCGGCACCGGCCGGTAGGTGCGCCCGTCGAAGCGCAGCTCCTTGAGGCCATCGGGGGCGCCGTGCAGGCTGGCGGGCATGGTGAAGTCCAGCCAGCCGCGGTGGCGGTTGCTGACCACCGTCAGGGGCGACTGGAACAGGCCGTTCTCCGCCACCAGCTCCAGGCTGCCGTCGTTGTCGCGGAAGATCAGCAGGCTGCAGCCGCCGCTGGAGCAGGCGTAGGAGCCCACCACCACCGCCACCGTCTCCAGGCGGCCGTCACCGTCCAGGTCGATGCGGTTGTGGAGGTAGCGGAGCGGCCCCACATCGGCGCAGACCGGCCGGGTGGCGGTCGCACGGGCCTGCTCCCACTCGGTCTGGTCGGGATCGCCGGCCGCTGCCGGGGTGGACGCCAGCGGGCCGGCGAACAGGCGGGCCCGCAGGGCCGCCTCCAGCCGGGCATCGGGGCGGTTGATCGGCGGAATCACCGAACCCGGGGGCGCCAGGGGGGGCGGCCGGTCGCGGGGATCGGGACCATCGGGGCCCAGCAGGGGGCGGGGCGGTGGCGCCGGCGGGGCCAGCGGAGGCGGCGCCAGGGGCTGGGCCAGCGTCGTATCGCCACCGCCGAAGGGCAGCAGCAGGGCGAGGAGCCGCAGCCGGTGGCCGCTCCGCCTCCGGGAGATGGTGTGAGGCCCCGTCCTCTCAGCCCGCATCGGCCTCGCCGAGTCCCGCGAGATGCCGCTCGATGCGATCGGCCAGCGCCAGGCAGCGGTCCATCTCCTCCCACAGCAGTTCCCGGCGTCGGGCGTCCACCGCATAGGAGCGGTGATGGAGATCGCGGCCCTGGTAGCGGAGCGCATCCCGCAGGCGGCGCCAGTCGTCCGGGTCGAGATCGAGGGGGGCGAGATCGAGGGGGGCGAGATCGGGAGGGGAGGGGGCCATCAGGTCCGCATCATCCGGGCGGCGTCATGGCACAGGATGGAGCCGCGAGCGGCAATGTCCTCCCTTTCCATGCAAGTCATCCCCGCCATCGATCTGCTCGACGGCCATTGCGTGCGTCTGCATCAGGGGGATTACGGGCGGGTCACGCGCTTCAGCGACGATCCGGTGGCCCAGGCCCTGGAGTGGCAGCGCCAGGGGGCCACACGTCTGCACCTGGTGGATCTCGATGGAGCCAGAAGCGGCGAACCCCGCAATGACGGCGCCGTCCAGGCCATCGCCGCGGCCCTGGAGATCCCGGTGCAGCTGGGGGGAGGGGTGCGTTCGGCGGAGCGGGTCGTGCAGCTGCTGGGCTGGGGTGTGGACCGGGTGATCCTGGGCACGGTCGCCGTGGAGAATCCGGCGCTGGTGCTCGATCTGGCCGGCCGCCACCCGGGACGGATCGTGGTGGGGATCGATGCCAACGACGGCCGGGTGGCCACCCGCGGCTGGATCGAGCAGAGCACGGTGGAGGCCACGGCCCTGGCCGCCAGCCTGGAGGGCACCGGCGTGGCGGCGATCATCAGTACCGACATCGCTACCGACGGCACCCTGGAGGGCCCCAACCTGACGGCCCTGCGGGCCATGGCCCAGGCCACCTCCCTGCCGGTGATCGCCTCGGGCGGTGTGGGCAGCCTCACCGATCTGCTCAGCCTCCTGAGCCTCGAGCCCCTCGGAGTCGAGGGGGTGATCGTGGGCCGGGCGCTCTACGACGGTCGGGTGGAGCTGGCCGAGGCGCTGCAGGCCCTCGGTGACGGTCGGCTGCAGGATCCCCTGCGGCTGCCGATCGCCTGATGCCGGACCGCGGATCTGGGCCATGCCGGTGTCCGGGCAACTGCTCTATAACGGAGCCAATGTGATAGAGGCACCGATTGCCTTCCCCCACGACCACCCCATCCCCCGCGGCCTCCCACGGCCGCGGCGAGTCCGGTGATCGCCAACCGGTGGCCAAGGCCCCGTCCCGGGTGGAGGAGGTCTACCTGCGCTGCCGGGAGCTGGGCATGCGGCTGAGCCGCCAGCGGCGCATGGTGCTGGATCTTCTCTGGCACGAGAAGAGCCATCTTTCCGCCCGCGACATCTTCGATAAGCTCAATAACCAGGGCCGCCCCATCGGCCACACCTCCGTCTACCAGAATCTCGAGGCGTTGCAATCGGCCGGCGTGATCGAATGCATCGAGCGGGCCAGTGGTCGTCTCTATGGCTACCGCGCCGATCCCCACAGCCATCTGACCTGCACTCAGTCCGGCGACATTCACGACCTCGACGTTCTGCTCCCCGACGACCTCCTCCGGCAGATCGAGGACCAGACGGGCTATGCGATCGAGTCGTACACCCTGCACCTCTCGGGCCGTCCCCGCTCCGTCTGAAAGGTCGGTACTGGAGAAAGGCCCGGGCCTTGGTTAAGGTCGGGCGATCATGTCGTTGGCAACGTGGGACGACGTCCAGCACGGCCCCTTCCCCAGCTGCTGCTGTTCGCCGACCCCCTTGAGCGAGCGGGCCTCACCAGCTGGCTCGAGCCCCCAGGCCGCAGCGGCGACAAAGACGGCGGTGGCGATCCGGACGGCTGGGGCGGCAGCCGTGTGGTGGGCCCCGAGGAGGTCCAGGGGGCACCCCAGCTCGTCCTCTGGTGCCTGGGCAGCCTGCCCGAACCCCAGGCCCTCGACGCCGAGAGCCGCCGGCTGCTGGAGCGCTGGCACCCGGCGCCGCTGCTGCTGCTGCTGCCCGCGAACCACCGCTACGCCAGCGATGTGCTGCTGCAGCTGCCGGCCCAGGGGCTGCTCGAGCAGGCCGATGTCGACAGCCTGCGGCAGGCGGTCACCACCCTGCTGGCCGGCGGCCGGGTCCTGGCCATCGCCGCGGCGCGGCCCGGCGACGACCCCGCCCCCTCCATGCCGATGGGCCTGGGCCAGTGGCTGCTGCTGAGCGGCCTGCAGCAGATCGATGCCGAACTCCGCCTCTGCCTGCGCCTGCTGGATCCCCCGCCGGTCGATCTGCTGCCGTTGCTGCTGCTGCAGGGCCGGGTACGGGAGCTGCGGATGGCCCGGCGGCTGCTGCTCTGGCTCTGGGGGCCGGTGAGCCTGGCCTGGGGCCAGCCTTTCGACGGCGAGGGCGGAGCGCCCGCCGTCGCTTCCGCTCCCGCCGAACCCGGGGTCGAGGCGAGCCCCGCCGCCCGGAGCGTGGCGATCACCCTGCGGCAGCGGACCGCCGAAGGGCTCTGGGAGGCCCTGCGCGGCAGGCTCAGGGAAGCAGCCGCCTCCGGCCCCAGCAACAATAGCGGCCAGCTGCTGGCCCTCGACGGCCTCCAGGCCTCCCGCCGCAACGACCTGCTGCTGGGGCTGCTGGAGCAGTTCGACCGACTGCGCCAGCGGCTGCTGCAGGACGATCCCCGGGGCGAGCAGCTCGAGCGGCTCTGGCGGGAGCTCCAGCCCGAGCTGCGCCAGCAGGCCCTGCGCTCCATGGCCGGGTCCTATGTGCAGCTGCCGATGGAGGGCCGGCTCTGCCCGGTGGCCGAGACCCTGCTGCACCGCAGCCGCTTCGATGTCGATGACCTGGAGCTGCCCGAACCCGCCGCCATGCTCAGCCCCTTGCTGCAGGCCCGTCCGCTGCTGGTGGACGGCCGGCTGATGGCTCCGGATGAGCCCCAGGCGGTCCTCTACCTCGAACTGCTGCTCAGCAACTGGCTGGTGCGCAGTGCCGAGCTGATCAGCGCCGAGGTGCTGGCGGTCTGCGCCGAGTGGCCCGAGCTGCGGCGCTACCTGCTGCGCCCCGAGCTGCTCGCCACCCGCAACCTGGAACGGCTGCGCAACCAGCTCAATGCCCAGCAGCGCTGGACCAGCTGGTTCGAGCGCCCCGTCCATCTCTATGAGAGCCGGCGACCCCTGTTTCGCCTGGGCGAGGGCGCCATCGACTGCGTGGATCTCACTGAGCCCCGGGATGCCGAACTGCGCCAGCTGGGCTGGGTGCAGCAGGCGGTGACCCTGGCCCTGGAGGCCCGCGATGCCCTGGGTCCCCAGCTCCGCAGCCTCCTCAAACGCCTTGGCGACCTCCTGGTGGTGCTCCTGACCCAGGTGCTCGGCCGGGCGATCGGCCTGGTGGGTCGTGGCATCGTCCAGGGGATGGGCCGCAGCCTGAACCGCAGCTGAGGCGGCCGGGCCCCACGGCACAATGGCGCCAACTGCCCGTTCCCCCTTGCTCCGCTCGCGCTCCCGGCCCCTCGCCGGCCTCTGGGCCCTGCTGCTGACCGTGGTGCTCGGGCTGGTCTGGGCCCCGGGGGAGGCGGCGGCCAGCCTGGAGAACGACCGCTACGACGGCAACATCTTCGCCCTCTACGCCGGCAACGGCTCCCTGGTGCCGCCCCGCAGCAGCCTGGCCCAGTCCCTGGAGGAGCACCGGGTGGCGGTCCTCGTCTATTACCTCGACGACAGCCGCGTCAGCAAGCAGTTCGCGCCGGTGGTGTCGGAGCTGCAGCGGGTCTGGGGCAACGCCATCGACCTGATCCCGCTGGTCACCGATCCGCTCCAGAACCGACCCGATACGGGCGCGGCCGATCCCGCCCGCTACTGGGACGGCACGATTCCCCAGGTGGTGGTGATCGACGGCACTGGCCGGGTCGTCTTCGACCGCCACGGCCAGGTGAGTGTGGATGCCATCAACACGGCCGTGAGCTCAGCCACCGGCATTCCGATGGCGCCCGGTTCGGGGAACAGCGCCACCTTGAGCTTCAACGAACTCAACAGCGAAGTGGTGGCGTCCCGCTGATGCCGTCCACCCGCACCGAAACCGACAGCCTCGGCCCGGTGGAGGTGCCGGCCGAGCACTACTGGGGGGCGCAGACCCAGCGTTCCCTGCGGAATTTCCCCTTCGGCGCGCCGATGCCGCTGGCTGTGGTGCACGCCTTCGGTCAGCTCAAGGCCGCCTGCGCCGAGGAGAACGCGGCCCGGGGAGTGCTGGCGCCGTCGCTGGCGGTCCTGATCGTGGCCGCCGCCGAGGAGGTGAGCCAGGGCCGCCTCGATGGCGAGTTCCCGCTGCGGGTCTGGCAGACCGGCTCAGGCACCCAGACCAACATGAACGTCAACGAGGTGATCGCCAACCGGGCGATCGCCGCCGCCGGCGGCGTGCTGGGCAGCAAGGTGCCGGTGCATCCGAACGACCATGTCAACCTCAGCCAGTCGAGCAACGACACCTTCCCCACCGCCATGCACATGGCGGTGGGGATCGAACTTCACCGGCGGCTGATCCCCGCCCTTGAGGCCCTCATCGGCGCCCTGCGGCGGAAGGCGGAGGCCTACGTCGGCCTGATCAAGATCGGACGCACCCACCTGCAGGATGCGGTGCCGCTGAGCCTGGGCCAGGAGTTCGGCGGCTATGCGTCCCAGCTGGAGCTGGGGCTGGCGGGCCTGCGGGCCACCCTGCCCCAGGTGCTGCAGCTGGCCATCGGCGGCACGGCCGTGGGCACCGGACTCAATGCCCCGGCGGGGTTCGGCGAGGCGGTGGCCACGCGGCTGTCGGAGCGGGTCGGGCTGCCGTTCACCAGTGCCCCCGACAAGTTCCAGGCCCTTGCCGGCCAGGAGGGGCTGGCGGCGGCCCACGGGGCGCTCACCGTGCTGGCCGGCAGCCTGATGAAGATCGCCAACGACATCCGCTGGCTGGCGAGCGGGCCCCGCTGCGGCCTGGGCGAGCTGGTGCTGCCGGAGAACGAACCGGGCTCCAGCATCATGCCCGGCAAGGTGAATCCCACCCAGTGCGAGAGCCTCACCATGGTGGCGGTGCAGGTGATGGGCAACAACACCGCCGTGCAGATGGCAGCCAGCCAGGGGAACTTCGAGCTGAATGTGTTCAAGCCCCTGATCGCCCACAACCTGCTGGAGAGCATCGACCTGCTGACGGGGAGCTGCGGCACGTTCCGGGAGCTCTGCATCGATGGCCTGCGCGCCGATGTGGCCCACATCGAAGCCCAGCGGAACCGGAGCCTGATGCTGGTGACGGCCCTGACGCCGTCGATCGGCTACGACCGGGCCTGCGCCATCGCCCGCCATGCCCACGAGCACAGGCTCACACTGCGGGAAGCGGCCCTGGTGCTGGGGGAGATCAGCGGTGAGGAGTTCGACCGCCTCGTCAGGCCCGAACAGATGGTCTGAGTCCGGAGGCTGAAGGGCCGGGACGAGCGGCAGGGTTGATTTCTCTGGATCGTCCGTAAGCTTCACGACATCACCCACGCTGACCGTCACTGGAGTTTGTCCCGTCGGACGATCTTCGGTTGGCTTGCTCATCAGAATCAGCCTTTCTTGGCTTGAGGTTCAACTTCAGGACCGACTTCCCCCGGCCGACAAGGATGGTGACACCCGCGCCCGAGATGCCCCAGAGCCTTTGCCCTGAAGTCCATTCCCCGTGTGTCCGCGGCGTTCTCCAGCGGACCGGCCGCTCCACGGTTCCCAGGGTCATCTCCCATCTCAGGGGCCCCCTCTCCGCAGGCCTGCGTTCTTCCGCAGCGTCGGGTTTCACGCTTCTGGAGCTGATGATCGTGGCCGCCATCGTGGGCCTCCTGAGTGTCATCGCCATCGCCCAGTGCCACCGTGCCATGGCCGCGACCGAAGCCTCCAGAAGCATCCTCGAGACGGTGGCCTTCGCCGAATAGTGCGCCGTGGCCCACAAGTCCGGGATCCATCGACTGGGAGGGCACACCGGCCCGACAGATCAACCGCCGCTCCTGGACCGGGGAGGCAAGTGGTGTGCTGTGTCTGGGCCTGCAGGCCGAGGAGAACCACCGTCAGGCCATGCTGCGGGTCGCGGTCTGCTGGGACATCACCTGACCTTCCTGCCCTGAATCCCTCCGTGTGTCGGCTCAGAGCAGGTTGGCGGCCAGCTCGGCCAGTTCGGAGCGTTCCCCACGCATCAGGGTGATGTGGCCCGAGAGCAGCTGGCCCTTGAAGCGCTCCACCAGCCAGGTGAGCCCGTTGCTCTCCGCATCGACGTAGGGATTGTCGATCTGGTAGGGGTCGCCGGTGAGCACGATCTTGGTGCCTTCCCCCACCCGGGTGACGATCGTCTTCACCTCATGGGGAGTGAGGTTCTGGGCCTCGTCCACCACCATGAACTGGCGGGGGATCGAGCGGCCCCGGATGTAGCTGATCGCCTCCACTTCCAGCAGGCCCATGCCCTTGAGGTCGCTCCAGTTGCTGCGGGGCGGGCGGTGGCCCCCCCTGGCGGTCTGGCCCTCGTCGCCACCGAGCAGGAAGTCGAGGTTGTCGACGATCGGTTGCATCCAGGGGGCCATCTTCTCCTCCAGATCCCCGGGCAGGAAGCCCATCTCCTTGCCCAGGGAGATCACTGGGCGGGTCACGAGCAGCCGTTCGTAGAGGTGCTCGTCGGCCACCTGGTGCAGACCCGCCGCCAGGGCCAGCAGGGTCTTGCCGGTGCCGGCCTTGCCCACCAGGGTCACCAGGGCGACCGCCGGATCGAGCAGCAGATCGAGGGCGAAGGACTGCTCCCGGTTGCGGGGCTGGATGCGACCCATCTTCGCCTTGGCTGACTTCTGCAGAGGCTGCAGGGTCCCGGTGCGGCCGTTGAAGCGGGCCAGCAGAGTGTGGGCCGGCTGGGCCAGATCCACCAGGGTCACCCCCTCATTCGCCTGCAGCGGGGCGACGGGAACCGGCTGCTCGGGAATGACGTCCGCCGGCAGGCCGTCGCCGGCCTTCACCCGGTCCATCAGTTCGGCGCCCAGCCAGCGTTCGCAGAAGCCCGGGTAGAGGTCCGCCATGTCCACCTTGTCGGTGGTGTAGTCCTGGGCGATCAGGCCCACCGCATCGGCCTTGATGCGCAGGTTGGTGTCCTTGGTGACGAGCACCACCGGCGGCTGGCTGCCCACCACCTCCTGCAGGCGCTGCTCCAGGGCCACGGCCAGGATGTTGTTGTCGCCGTTGCCCGCCTTCAGCTCCGGGGGGAGCTGGCGCAGGGTCTCGCTGCGGCAGAACACCACCTTCAGGGTGCCGCCGCTGTCGCCGTCGATGGGCACCCCTTCGGCCAGGTTGCCCTGCTCGCGCAGCTGATCCAGCAGGCGCGACACCTGGCGAGCGTTGCGGCCCTTCTCGGAGGGGTCCCGCTTGAAGCGGTCGATCTCCTCGACCACCTCGATCGGGATCACCACCTGGTTGTCCTCGAACCGGTTCAGGGCCTGGGGATCATGCAGCAACACGTTGGTGTCGAGCACGAAGGTCTTGCGCATGCCAGTGACCTGCCGGTTCCATGGGGCCGAAGCTAGGTCCGCGGGTGCATCTACGCTCCGGCCGGACATTCCCCGACGTATCGGCTTGCCGTTCCCCGTTTCCTTCCTGCTGGTCCTGCTGCTGCTCCTCGGCCTGGGGCTGATGGTGCTTGAACTGCGCCACCGCCTGCGGCCCGCCTCCCCCCTGCAGCTGCTGCCGGGCGCCTTCCAGGTGCGACGTCGGGCCCAGGGCCTGGAGATCACCGGCGAGGTCAGCATCCGCAACCCCCACCCCCGCATGGAGGTGATGGTGCCCGAAATCACCGTGGTGCCCACGCTGCTGGGCCGCAGCGACGTCAGCCAGGTGGGTCACGAACTGCGGATCACGCCGCTGCACCCCGATGAGGAGGCCCGTCCCGACGGCTACTGGGCCGCCTACATCGTCAAGGGCCGCAAGACCACCGCCGCCCACATCCGCCTCAATCTCACCGGGCCCGGCGGCCTCGACCTGGAGAGCGTGCTCGATACCCTCTGGATGGATATCCACTGGGTGAACTACGGGCCCTTCGGGCGGCTGCAGCGGCGCCAGGGGATCCTGCTGCCGCTGCAGAAACCGGAGCCGGGGGATCCGGCCGACCCGGGCTGGCGCGAGGGGGAACGCTGCCGGGTGCTGCCCGTGCGCACCCACCTGCTCGGGGTTCTCGACGATCCTCTGGCGGTCCTGCGGCGCTACACCGAGGGGCTGCTGCAGCCCGGGGATGTGCTCACCATCGGCGAGACGCCCCTGGCGGTGATCCAGGGGCGCTACCACCACCCGTCCACGGTCGAACCCTCCTTCCTGGCCCGCCTGCTCTGCCGGGCCTTCCACCCCACCAGCTCCCTGGCCACGGCCTGCGGCCTCCAGACGCTGATCGATGTCTCCGGCCCCGCACGGGTGCTGGTGGCCTGGGTGGTGGGCACCGCCCTGAAACTGGTGGGCAGCAAGGGCTGGTTCTATCGGCTGGCCGGTGAGCAGGCCCGTCTGATCGACGACATCACCGGCACCACGCCGCCCTACGACCAGACGATCGTGCTCGGACCGGACCAGCCGGCCGCCTGGTGCGAGCGGATGGCGTCGGCCCTCGGGGTGGCGGTGGCGGTGGTGGACGTCAACGACCTGGGACGGGTGAAGGTGCTGGCCGCCAGCGGCGGCACCGACGAAGCCCTGCTGATGCGGGCCCTGCGCCCCAATCCCGCCGGCAACGCCAACGAACGTACGCCTCTGGTGCTGGTGCGTCCCACGTAGAATCAGAAGACATCGACGCCAGAGACAGCGGCGTCCCTCACGCTCCGCCCACGCCCCCCTCTCCACCCCGTCTGCCGTGCCAGTGCCTGCCGTGCCAGTGCCTGCCCAGGGCAGAACCTCCCCCACCTGGACGGTGGAGCCGCTGCAGGGGTGGCACCTGCCTCTGCTGGACGATCCCGCCTTCCTGCCGCTGCAGCCGCTGCTGCAGCGCTCCCTGCTGCTGGCTCTGCCGGAGCGGCTGCTCACGGCGCTGACCAGTCGCCGGCCGGTGTCCGCCCAGGTGCTGGTGGCGCTGCAGCGCCAGGGACTCACCCGCCAGCAGGCCCTCGGTCTGATCGTCTGCCGCCGGCTCAACCGCAGCTGCACCTGCTGGCAGGTGCAGCATCTTCGCCTGGCCCTCGGCGCCACCGAGGGGGCGGAACTCGCCGGGGATCTGCTGCGCCAGGCCATCGGCCGGGTGAAGGGCGCCGCCAGCTGGATCGCCACCGCCTCCAGCCTTGACACGTCCCGGCTCGCCACCCTGCGGGAGCAGGGTTTCCAGCCCCAGCGCACCGATCGCCTCTGGCGCTGGCAGCCGTCCGCCCAGCGTTCCGCCCCCGTACCGCCGTCCGATCTGCTGCTGCGTCCACTCAACCGCCGCACCGCCCCGCTGCTGTGGCACCTGGAGCAGGCCACCTGTCCGGCCCACCTGCGCCAGCTCCAGGACCGCCGCATCGAAGACCTGCTCGACCAGAGCCGCGGCCAGGGCTGGATGCTGGTGGATGCCGTCCGCAACGAAGCCGTGGCCGGCGTGCGTCTGCTCGATGAGCATCCCGGCGGTGGCCAGGCGGTGGAGCTGAGCGTCCACCCCGGTTGGGGCCACCTGCTTGGGCCTGCGGCCGAGTCGTTGCTGCACCGCATCGGCCGGGGTGGCGGTGGCCTCTGGCTGCGCTGCGAGGTGGGTGACGACGACCGCCAGCAGTGGCTGCGGGTCCTCGGTGCCGAGGCCCACGGTGAGGAGGTGCTGATGGCCCGCAGCGTCTGGCGACGGCAGGAGGGCCAGCCGGCCAAGCGGGCGGCGCGCCGCATCGAGGCGGTGCTGGAGCAGCTGCAGCCGCGGCGTCGGCCCATGCCCACCCCGAGTGGGCCCTTCGGCAGCCTGCCCGCCTCGCCCCTGGTGCTTCGCTGAATGGCGCCGCCCCGGCCGCGGTCGGTGCTGGCCCTGGACGTGGGGCGCCGACGCATCGGCCTGGCCGGCTGCGATCCCCTTGGGCTCACGGTGACACCCCTGCCGGCCCTGGCCCGGGGGGCGTTTCAGGACGACCTGGATCGCCTGCTGGCGCTGGTATGCCAGCGGCGGGTGGCGGCGCTGGTGGTGGGCCTGCCGCTCGATGCCGCCCAGCGGCCCACCCCCCAGGGGATTCACTGCCGCCGCTACGGGCTGCGGCTCGAGCGGGCCCTGGTGGCCCTGGGCCAGCCCCTGCCCCTGGCCTGGGTGGATGAGCACGCCAGCAGCTGGGCGGCCGGCGAGCGCTTCGGTCTGCACGGGGACCGCAGCGGCCGGCTCGACAGCGCCGCGGCGGTGCTGCTGCTGGAGCAGTGGCTGCGGGACGGGCCCGAGCCACTGGATTCCGCCCTGTCCGCGGCCGATCCGGTCGTCCCGGCGGCCATCGCCGTGGGCGGTCGGGCCGGTGTTGGTCCATTCTGAGGGAACCCGCTTCCTCTTGATGGCTTCCGACCCCTCTGCCATGACGGGCTCCGGTGATGTGCCCACCGTGCAGGTGCGGGACGGCAGCGGTCGCCAGCTGCTCTGCTTCCTGGAGCAGCTGATTCCCCTCGACGGCCACGACTACGCCCTGCTGACCCCGGTGGACACCCCGGTCTGCCTGTTCCGGCTGCGGGAAGACGACGACCCCGAACTGGTGGAGACCGTCGATGCCACCGAGCCGATCCTCTCGGTGGCGGATGTGGTGCTCCAGGAGCACGACCTCACCCTGGTGCGTTCCGCCGTCACCCTCACCGTCAGCGGCGAACTGGAGGAGCCCGATCCCGACGACCTCGAGGACGAGGACGGCGACGATGACAGCGAGACCTACGAGCTGCTGGTGAGCTTCATGGCCGGCGACGAGGAGTACGGCCTCTACATCCCCCTGGATCCCTTCTTCGTGGTGGCCCGCATGGACGGTGCCGATGCGGTGATGGTGGAGGGGGAGGAATTCGAGCGGGTCCAGCCGCGTATCGAGGCCGAGCTGGAGGAACGGGAGAGCGACGACTGATGCTGCGCGACCTGCTCACGCCCGACTGGCTGCTGGGGACCTCCCTGGCCCACCTGCCCCTGCAGGAGCTCGTCGACCGTGGCATTCGCGCCCTGGTGCTCGACGTCGATCGCACCCTCCTTCCCCGCCGCCAGGCCACCATGCCCGTGCAGGCCGAGGTGTGGCTGCGCCATGCCCGCGAGCGGATGCCTCTGCATCTGCTCAGCAACAACCCCTCCCGGCGCCGCATCGGTGCGGTGGCCGACACGATGGGGCTTCCCTTCACCACCTCCGCGGGCAAACCGCGCCGCGCCGCCCTGCGCAAGGTGCTGCAGGAGCTCGCCCTGCCGCCGGCCGAGGTGGCCCTGGTGGGTGACCGGCTGTTCACCGACGTGCTGGTGGGCAACCGCATGGGTCTGTTCACGGTGCTGGTGAAGCCGATCGACCCGGACGGTGAACCCTGCCGCCAGGACCGGCTGCAGAACCTGGAACTGCGCATGGCCCGCTGGGTGGGCTCGGTTCCCGGCTGATGACAGGCTCCGTCACGCCCGCCGCAGGCGGACTGCGGCGCGTCATCAAGGTGGGCACCAGCCTGCTGCGGGGCACCGCCGAGCGCCCGACGGCGGCGGTGATCGCCGACCTGGCCGCCAGCTTCGGCCGCCAGCGGCGCCGGGGCGACCAGCTGGCTCTGGTGACCAGCGGGGCCGTGGGGCTGGGCTGCGAGGCGCTCCGCTTCCCTCGGCGCCCCAGCGAGGTGGTGGCCCTGCAGGCGGCCGCCGCCGTCGGGCAGGGGCGCCTGATGGCCCTTTACCAGGACGCCTTCGCGGTCCGGGGGATGGCGGTGGCCCAGGTGCTGCTCACCCGCAGCGATCTGGCTTCCCGGCGCCGCTACCAGAACGCCTGCCGCACCCTGGAGCAGCTGCTGGCCTGGGGCGTCCTGCCGGTGGTGAACGAGAACGACACCCTGGCCACCGATGAACTGCGCTTCGGCGACAACGACACCCTTTCGGCCCTGGTGGCGGTGGCGATCGGTGCCGATGAACTGGTGCTGCTCACCGACGTCGACCGTCTCTATTCCGGCAACCCCCGCACCGATGCCGATGCCAGCCCGATCGAGGAGGTGCGCGACCTGGCCGAGCTTGAGCGCCTCAGCCACGTGGCCGAGGGGGGAGGGCAGTGGGGCACCGGCGGCATGACCACCAAGCTGGCAGCGGCCCGCATCGCCACCTCCAGCGGCATCCGCGTGCGCCTGGCCGATGGCCGCGATCCGGCGGTGCTCGATGCCCTGTTCGCCGGCGAGAAGCTGGGCACCGTCTTCCAGCCCAGCGCCACCCCCCTGGCCGACCGCAAGAGCTGGCTGGCCCATGCCCTGCTCGTCAAGGGCAGCGTGCGGGTGGACGCGGGCGCCGAACGGGCCCTGCTGCAGCAGGGGGCCTCCCTGCTGGCGGTGGGCATCCGCGAGGTGGAGGGTCACTTCTCGCGGCGCGAGGCGGTACGGGTGCTGGCCAGCGATGGCCGCGAACTGGGCCGGGGCCTGAGCACCCTGAGCAGCGAGGAGCTGCGCCTGATCATGGGCCTCAGCAGCGAGGAGGTGCGCCGCCGGCTGGGGCCGGTGGGGGATGCGGTGGTGCACCGGGACCAGTTGGTGCTCACCTGCCTGTCGGCCTGAACGCCGTCAGAAGCGTGCATCCCCGATGGCGGGCAGCACCAGCTCGCGCACGAAGGAGGCGGGGGACAGCTGCAGCAGGGCCAAGACCATCGTGACCACGTCGTGCAGATAGATCTGGCGGCCCTCACCGCGGCCGGCGGCCGCCTCGCGGGGCATCTCCAGGCCGTCGTCGGTGTTGAGGTAGCCCAGCTGCAGGCAGGTGACCGCCAGCTGCCGGTCCCGGAAGCTCTCCCGCAGGGCGTCGGCGATGACGGTGAGGGCGAATTTCGAGGCGCCGAAGGTCATCTCCGGCTGCCCGCTCCGGTGCAGGCCGGAGGTGGAGCCCGTGAGGATCAGCTGGGGGCGGGGGGAGTCGAGCAGCCGCGGGATCAGCCGCCGCAGCAGCATCAGGGTGCCGGTGATGTTGATGGCCACCATCTCGAGGATGCTGTCGTCGGGATCCTCCAGGAAGCTGTAGGCCTCGCTGAAGGCGTTCGCTTCCCAGACGCCGAGGTTGTCAAGGAGCACGTCCAGCTGGGCGGGCGCCTGCTGCTCGATCCACCGGGCCGCCGCCAGCGGCTCCGCCAGATCGGCCTCGATCCAGGCGAGCGGGACGCCCTCCGGCAGCCGCAGGCCATCGGGCCGGCGCCGTGAGACGCCGATCACCGTGTCGCCGGTGCGGCCCAGACCCTCGACAAAGGCCCGGCCAAGCCCGCGGCTGGCGCCCACCACCATCAGGTGCATGAGCTGGGCACCAACACAGGCGACGACGAAGGGCCGAAGGCTAGGCCGCCTCCCCACGGACAGTGCCGTTCATTCCCTCGGGCCAGAAGGGAGCATCGGCGAAGTGTCCGGCGACGATTCGTTGGGCTTTCGATTACTTCTGCCAACCATCAATATCGCGTTCTACCTGATCGAGAATTTGCATCAATAGATCAGCCGTCGTTATGACTTCACTGGCTTCAATGGGGTCGTCGTAGGATACATCTCTGTGGCTGGCAGGATTCTTGAAGCTTCCTGTAGCCCCCGCAAATAAATCAGACCGAGCTTGTTTCTCGCCATTTTCATGTGATGGGTTTTTCAATGGGCCTTTCGCAACTTCAAAGGCTTTCTGCATCAGAGCTACTCCTACTGAGCTGTCAGGGAGATTGCTCAATTGCCGAACACGCACCTCTACTTCTTTCATTGCCTTAAAAGATGACGTCTCGTAATCACCTATCAGAAATATCGGTCTAATTTTACCCGCCAATGATGGATGGAGGTGGAGCCCCAGTCTTTCGCCTGCAATTATCGCCTGAAGGCATGATTGAATGGCAGAACGTCTTCCAGCTCTAGTTACGATTACTTTCTCTTGCAATGCGTATGGGCATGAGGCAATTTGAGCCCTAGCTTGCAGCCATGCCCAAACCTCAATTAGGATCTACAAGTGCGACCCTTCTCCAAAGTAGCATTTCGCATCATTGAACCAACTTTGCCTGACAAGCTGTTTGTGCTCGTGTAGGTCTTGAAGAACTACAAGAGCAACATCCTCAATAGGCAAATCGCTTATGGCTTCTCCGGGTAAGTCTTTCAGCTTTCTGTCAGTCATTTTTCATCGTTGATTTCAAGCTTACTCCAGGACCTTGTCTGATCGATCACTTTTGATGGTAAGCCCAACGCTCAAGATCAGCGGCGGGCCGCAACAAGTTGCATTCAGATGCAATCATGAGCCCCGTCCGCTGAATCGTGATGTTAGCCCGGGCCACCCAGGCAGTTACTGGTTCGCGATTGTAAAGACCATATCCGTAACCGCCCTACGGAACGACTCATTCTCGACAAACTGCTTGTAAACCTGGGTGTCGTCCTTCAGTAGAAGCTGCATGACTCGGCCGAGAGCAGCATCATGCGCCATGCGTGCGGTGTGTGGTGTATTGGCCTTGGCATTCTGGAAGGCGGCATCGGCGGCAACCTTAGGGGCGATGTCATCTCGGATGCGGCGCACCACGCGATCGCCGTCGTCGAACAATGTGCCGAACTGATCATTGAAAGCCTGCAGAATATTGCTGAGCCGATCATGCTCGGGCTCCGGCTTCCTGCCGCCTGCATCAGTTGGCACCGGTTCAACCTCGGCATCTTCATCAGCAAGAGCGATCTTGATGGCAGCCTGTTTCTCCGCTCGGTAGCTGTCCATGTCGATGGCTTCGAGGATGCCATGGGCGAGATCCTCTTCTTTTGGCGCGGGCAGCTTGGGGGTGAGCAGGTCCAGGAAAATCGAGAGCTTCTCCCACTCGGCGTTGCTGTAGGCGATCACCGACGAGAGAAAGGCATAGGTGCGGCAGAAGGCTTTGGCCTTGCCCTTGAACTCAACCTGCCCGTCCTCATCGAGCTGCTCCTCATACACCGCCCTGCAGGCGTCAAGAATCGGATCGATGTGCGTCTCCCGGTCCGCCCCGGAAAGGAAGTTCTCCACAACCTCGAGCACCTGGGCCTGTGCGTACACCTGGGAAGCGTCGAGCGCCGCCTTGAGGTCGTGCAGCTTGTTGGGGTCGGTCTCCTCGGCCAGCAACGTGGTGCGGTAGTAAGCCTGGAAGGCAGTTTTCACACCCTCGATGTTGTTCTGGAAATCGAGCACGAAGCAATCGTGCTTCTTGGGGTGGGCACGGTTGAGGCGCGAGAGGGTCTGCACCGCCTTGACGCCAGAGAGCGGCTTGTCGACATACATCGTGTGCAACAGAGGCTCGTCGTAACCGGTCTGGAACTTGTCGGCGCAGATGAGGAACCGGTAAGGATCCTCCTGGATCTTGTCGGCGATCTCGGCGCTCGAAAAGCCGTTGAGAGATGCCTCGCTGACTTTGTCACCGCTAAACTCTTGCTCGCCTGAGAACGCCACGATCGCCTTGTAGGGGCTTTTGCGTTCAAGCAAATAGGCCTTGAAGGCGTAGAAATATTGAATCGCACGCTCAATGCCATTGCAGATCAGCATGGCCCGTGCTTCGCCGCCGATCTTGCCCTTCGCGATCACCTGCTCGTGAAAGTGGTCAACCATGATCTCGGCCTTGAGTCGGATCGCATGGTCGTGGCTCTCCACATAGCGCCGGAGCTTCTTCTTGGCCTTCTTGGTGTCGAACTCGGGATCGTCTTCGACCTTGGCCACAAGTTTGTAGTAGCTCTCAACCGGTGTGTAAGCTTTGAGCACATCGAGGATGAAGCCCTCATCCACGGCTTGCTTCATCGTGTAGCTGTGGAAGGGCCGATGCTTGATCTTGCCCTCACCATCTGGGGGCAGGGGCTCGCCGAACATCTCGAGCGTCTTGTTCTTGGGCGTGGCGGTGAACGCGAAGTAGCTGGCGTTGGTGAGCATCTTGCGCGCAGCCATGCGGCGCTCGAGTGCCTCGTTCACCGTGTCTTCCGGGTCGGGCCCCGAATCGTCTGTATCGGTGGCAGCGGCAGCGTTGGCGGCGGCACGGCCCCCGAGCGCTTCACTCATCGCGGCCGAGGTTTTGCCACCCTGGCTGGAGTGCGCTTCATCGATGAGGATCGCGAAGGACTTGCCAGCTTCAGAAGCAATCTCATCAAGGATAAAGGGAAACTTCTGCACAGTCGATACGATAATCTTGCGGCCCTCTTCGATGAACTTGCGCAGATCGCCTGAGCGTTGAGCGTGGCCAACGGTGGCACCCACCTGCATGAACTGCTTGATCGTGGCCTGGATCTGGCTGTCGAGGATGCGCCGGTCGGTGACGACGATTACGGAGTCGAAGATCTCAGGTCCGTCGGGATCACCATCGCGCTTGAGCCCGATCAGCTGGTGGGCGAGCCAGGCGATCGAGTTGCTCTTGCCGCTACCCGCCGAGTGCTGAATGAGGTAGCGCTTGCCAGCGCCATGGAGAGCCACATCGGCGAGCGCCTGGCGCACGAGCTGGAGCTGGTGGAAACGCGGCCACACCTGCTTGCGTTTCTTCTTGCCGGTGCGTGGATCCTTCTCCTCCACAATCTGGGCGTAGTTGTCGAGGATATCGGTGAGCCCCGCCGGCGTAAGCACCTCTTTCCACAGGTAGTCGGTCTTGAGTCCGTCGGGGTTGGGCGGGTTGCCGGCGCCGTCGTGGTGCCCCTGGTTGAAGGGCAGGAACCACGACCCCTTGCCCTTGAGTTCGGTGCACATCCGCACCTCGCTGTCGTCGACGGCGAAATGCACCACGCAGCGGCCGAAGGCAAACAGTGGCTCGCGTGGATCGCGGTCGCGCTTGTACTGCTCCACCGCATCGGTGACGGTTTGCTTGGTGAGGCTGTTCTTCAGCTCGAAGGTGGCCACGGGCAGGCCGTTGATGAACAGGCCCAGGTCGAGAGCGCGGCGGGTCTCGTCATTGCTGTAGGCGAATTGGCGCGATACCGAGAAGCGATTCTGGGCGTGCAGCTCCGCCGCCCTGGCGTTGCCCGGCGAGGGCGTGCCGTAGAAGAGCTGCAGGTGGTGCGGCCCGTGGGAGACACCCTTGCGGAGCACGTCGATGACGCCGCGCTTGCCGATCTCGCCCGACAGGCGGGCTAGGAACTGCCGCCGCGCGGGGCCATCGGTGTCGAGGCCCAGTGCCTCGGCCACCTTGGGTTGGCTGAGCTCAAGAAAGCCGCGCAGCTGCACCAGGTCGATGCAGAAGCCGCGGTCGTAATGCCTGGGGTCGCCGAGCAACCAGCCCGTGCCGCCGGCGACGGGTGCGTCGAAGCCGGTGGGCGTATGGGGCGGCACGAGCAGGTCGGTGCGGCCGGTCATGGCCCGCACGATCAGCCCTTCCAGGCCCTTTTCGCTGATGTCGGTGGACATGGCGCAGCCTCCGCGTTCGTCAGGCCCAGGCCGGGGAGCCTCCCAGGGCCTTCGATCAAGTGTCCATCAAGTACCGCGCGGCTGGCTGAATGCCTGGAAACACTGGCGATGGCCCGGCTTTCGTGGCCGCCGGCCCCCCTCCTGATCAAGTACCCATCAAGTACCTGGCTCATGCCGCCCCCCCCCCTTGGGGCCGAGGCCCAGAAGGGCAGATAGCGCATCTGCTTGGGGGCCGCGCCAGGTTCCGCCCGTGCAATGGCGCCCGCTGTGAAACGCGACCCGTTCTGTCTCATAGGGCAGGGCACACAGCTCATGCAACAGACTCAGGAGGCAGTCCCGGCTGGGCTCACTGTTCATGAGTCGGCCTCCTCTTCGATGGGCAGGTCGTCAGGTTCATCGTCCACGTCAGCTGGATCAGGGAGCAGTTCTTCGTCCGGCAACCGGGTTGCGGCCTCGCGTACATCGAGCTTGCCTGTCACCACATCGGCGACGAGCCGGGTGCGGTATTCGCGGAGGAGGTCGATTTCGCGTTCGAGGCGGGAGGTGGTGATGTTGAGGGGGGAAATAGCTTCAGCAACGCTGCTCACGATCCGTACTTGCTCAGGCAGGGAAGGCAGCGCGAAAGCCACCCTTCCAACGTCATTCGTGCTTACATTGAATTGGGCTGTTCCAGTAGTGTCAGACAACACTTGTTCGTAGAAAACTGAAGTCTGAAGCAGCAAGACCAAGAAATCACATGCGACAGTTGATTTGTTCGGCCGGAATCGGGCCACTCGCTGGTTTAGCTGCGCGGGCAGATCAGACTGGCGAACCACCGCAAAGTTTCCAAGGCTACCGGTCGAGCCAATACTTCCTGATAACCCGTATAGAATGTCACCTTCACCGAGTTGATAATCTGAGAGGCAATGCTCTGCACCTACCCGGACCGCTTCCGAGATATCGAGATACCCCCGCCGCAAATTGCTCATCCGAATCACTGGTATTCCTTCGGCCTTAAACCATTCAGTTTCCTGATCAGCAACAAAGCGCCGCAAGCCCCTGGCCACCCGCCAACCAGACGCTAGGTTGGTACTGGTGAACTAGTGGAGGACCCTCGCGTGGCCCAGAACAAGGTTCAGTACCAGGAGGGGTTTTCCCTCTCAGAATTCATTCAGGCCTATGGGACAGAGGAGAAGTGCCTCGCGGCCCTGGAGCTTGCCCGATGGCCCGAGGGCTTCCGTTGCCAGCGGTGTGGGGAGAGTGAGAGCTTCGGCGTGATCCACGACGACCGCCGCAAAAGGTACCAGTGCAATCAGTGCCGCCACCAGACGACGGCAACAGCGGG
>NZ_JACJSZ010000026.1 GCF_014698445.1 Microcystis elabens FACHB-917 | reverse complement strand
AATCTGAAGAGTTTGCTGCAGCGTCTGCTCGTGGCCGGAATCGGTTGCAAACCGCAGCCCGAGCGGCTGCTCAGGTCTGCGGAGGTTTGTTGCTGATCAGGTGTGGTGATGGGCTCGCTGCTGGGTCAGGCCAGCAGGCCGCTGGGGCCGCGTCTGGGGATGTTCTACCTGCGTCGGGTGCGGCGTCTGATGCCGAACCTGCTGGCCTGCCTGGGGGTGACGAGCCTGGGGGTGGCCCTCTGGGTGCCCCCCGGCGAGAACGGGCCCTACTTCATGACCGCGATCAAGGCCCTGTTCGGGTGGTCCAACAACTACCTGATGGGCCAGATCGACTACTTCAATCCGGACGCGGACCTGAACCCGTTCCTGCACACCTGGTCGCTGGGTGTGGAGCAGCAGTTCTATCTGGTGTTTCCGCTGCTCCTGCTGGGGATCGGCTACGGGGTGCGTCGGAGCGTGCCGCTGCTGGTGGCGCTGATCGTTCTGTCGCTTCTGGCGAGCTGGTGGTGGACGCAGACCGCGCCGATGGCGGCCTTCTTCCTGATGCCGAGCCGGCTGTGGGAGATCACGGTCGGTTCGCTGCTGCTGGTGGCGCAGCGGCGGAATCTGCTGGGGGCGAGCTGGCTGCAGGGGCGCTGGCCGCGGCTGGCGGGGGCGGCGCTGCTGCTGTGGGCGGTGGTGATGACCTCGGAGCGGGAGGGCTTTCCGGTGCCCGGCGTGCTGCCGGCGGTGGTGGGGACGTTGCTGGTGCTGCAGGCGGGCCCCGGGGAGGGGGGGAGATTCCTGCCGGGGCGTTGGCTGGAGCGTTTTCTGCTGACGTGCGGGCTGCTGTCGTACTCGCTGTACCTGTGGCACTGGCCGGTGATCGTGCTGCTGCGCTGGACGTGGGGGATGGAGACGTGGTGGCAGTACGTGGTGGCGGTGGCGGGGAGCGTGGTGCTGGCGGTGGCGGCGTACGGGCTGGTGGAGCAGCCGGTGCGGCGGCATCCGCTGAAGTGGTGGTGGGAGACGTTGCTGGCGTTGCTGGCGGCGGTGGGGCTGTGGATCGGCATCGATGCCCTGCAGAACGGCCTGCGGGACCGCCTGTTCCTGGGCACCGACCGGGATCCCGTGCCCCGCAGCGAGCGCATCCAGAACCTGCTGATCCCCGGCACGGGCATCGGCAGCGGCTGCAGCCTCGTCTACGGCCAGCCTTACAACGACGACACCCGCATCGACTTCGAGCGCTGCGGCCGGCCCGGCCGGCCCGGGGCCGGGGAGATCTTCCTGCTGGGCGATTCCCATGCCCTACACCTGCTGCCGATGCTGGACGCGGTGACCGCCCGCACCGGCCAGCGGATCAGCTTCACTTACCAGATGGCCTGCTTCACCGATCCCACCCTGCTGATGAGCTGGGGAAACAAGAGCTATGGCCCCTGCCGCGACTTCGTGGAGGGTGAGAAGGAGCGCTCCCTGGAACGTCTCAAGCGCGGCGATGTCGTCGTGCTCTCCTCCTGGCTCAACTACTACGTGGGTGATCTCACCCCCGCCGGCACCCCCAGCGAGGCCCAGGTGATGGACGGCGATCGGCGCCTCACCCCCGCCCAGGCCCGGGAGCGCCACGTGGCCAACCTGCGGGCCTATGCCGAGCGGCTCGCGGCCAGGGGCATCCAGCTGGTGCTGGTGGTGGACAGTCCGATGCTGGCCCGCAAGCCGCTGGAATGCCGCCGCTCCACCGGCCCGGCCGTGAGCTGCGCCCCCGATCCGGCCGTGACGGCGGCGATGCAGGCCACGGTGCGCGCCACCCTGGAGGCGGCCGCGGCGGGCCTGCCCAATGTGCATGTGTTCGACCCCACCCCCTACCTGGTGGGGGCGGATGGGCGGGTGATGGACCGCCGTCCCGACGGCACCCCCCTGTTCGCCGACAACCACCACCTGAGCGTGACGGGCAGCCGTTCGCTGGCAGGGCCGTTCGAGCGTTTCCTGTCGCAGGCGGGCCTGGTCCCGGGTGCCCGCTGATGGCTGTGGCCCCCGCCGTCACGAGCACCGGAGCCGCCGCGGCGGCGAGCGGCCCGTCCACGGGATCCGGCGGGAAGGCCAGTGGTTTCGCCTACCGGCCCGACATCGATGCGCTGCGTGGAGCGGCGATGCTGGCGGTGCTGGTGTTCCACCTCAACAAGAGCTGGCTGCCGGGCGGCTTCACGGGGGTGGACATCTTCTTCGTGATTTCGGGCTATGTGGTGATGGGCTCGCTGCTGGGTCAGGCCAGCAGGCCGCTGGGGCCGCGTCTGGGGATGTTCTACCTGCGTCGGGTGCGGCGTCTGATGCCGAACCTGCTGGCCTGCCTGGGGGTGACGAGCCTGGGGGTGGCCCTCTGGGTGCCCCCCGGCGAGAACGGGCCCTACTTCATGACCGCGATCAAGGCCCTGTTCGGCTGGTCGAACAACTTCCTGATGGGTCAGATCGATTATTTCGCGCCCGATGCGGATCTGAACCCCTTCCTGCACACCTGGTCGCTGGGTGTGGAGCAGCAGTTCTATCTGGTGTTTCCGCTGCTCCTGCTGGGGATCGGCTACGGGGTGCGTCGGAGCGTGCCGCTGCTGGCGGGGGCGGCGCTGCTGCTGTGGGCGGTGGTGATGACCTCGGAGCGGGAGGGTTTTCCGGTGCCCGGCGTGCTGCCGGCGGTGGTGGGGACGCTGCTGGTGCTGCAGGCGGGCCCCGGGGAGGGGGGGAGATTCCTGCCCGGGCGTTGGCTGGAGCGTTTTCTGCTGACGTGCGGGCTGCTGTCGTACTCGCTGTACCTGTGGCACTGGCCAGTGATCGTGCTGCTGCGCTGGACGTGGGGGATGGAGACGTGGTGGCAGTACGTGGTGGCGGTGGCGGGGAGCGTGGTGCTGGCGGTGGCGGCGTACGGGCTGGTGGAGCAGCCGGTGCGGCGGCATCCGCTGAAGTGGTGGTGGGAGACGTTGCTGGCGTTGCTGGCGGTGGTGGGGCTGTGGATCGGCATCGATGCCCTGCACCACCCGCTCCGCGGCAAGTTGTTTCTGGGCAAGGACGCCGATCCGGTGCCGATCAGCGAGCGGGTCCATGCCCTCAATCCCCTGATCCCGGGCACCGGCATCACCAGCGATTGCACCGTGCCCAGCGGCAAGCCCTACGACGCCACCACCCGCCCGAACTTCGACAAGTGCAACCGGCCTGGCCTCCCCGGCGCCCGCGAGATCTTCCTGCTGGGGGATTCCCACGCCCAGCACCTGCTGCCGATGCTGGACGCGGTGACGTCCCGTACCGGCCAGCGCCTCACCTTCGCCGCTATGGGCGCCTGCCTGATCGATCCGGAGCTCACCGTCATCTGGCAGCAGGGCCGGTACGAATCCTGCCGCCAGTTCTCCGCCGGTGAGATGGCGCGCTCCCTGCAGCGCCTCCAGCCCGGTGACATCGTCCTGGTGTCAGGCTTCCTGCACAACTACCTGGCCAGCAACGACCTGGAGGGGCGTGGCTCCGGGGCTCCCACCTACCGGGGCGACCGCCGCCTGCGCGTCGCCGAGGTGCGCCAGGCCTGGGTGGCGTCCATGCGCGGCTACGCCCAACGACTCGCCTCCCGCAGTATTCAGCTGGTGCTGGTGGTCGACAACCCCTCCCTGGCCAGGGAGCCGGTGGCCTGCCAGGACCCTGCCGGCAGCAGCTGCGCCGGCGATGCCGCCACCACCGCCCGGATGCGGGCCACCCTGCGCGGACTGCTGGGGGAGGTGGCCGCCGGCCTGCCCAATGTCCATGTGTTCGACCCCACCCCCTACCTGGTGGGTCCCGACGGCCGGGTGGTCTACCGCCGGCCCGACGGCACGCCGCTCTACGCCGATTCCCACCACCTGAGCGTGTCCGGGAGCCGATCCCTGGCGGGTCCGTTCGAGCGTTTTCTCCAGCAACAGGGCCTCACCAGCCCCCGGCCCACCCCATCGCCCCCCTCCCCATGACCCTGCACCCCCCCACCGGGTCCTCCCCCCGGTGGCGCTTCACCGATCCGGTCAGCGGCGATTTCCTCACGCTCGCTCCCGAGCGCGGCGGCCTGGTCACCGACTGGTGCTGCGGGGGCGGTGACATCCTCTACTTCGATGCGGCGCGCTTCGCCGACCCCGCCAAGTCGGTGCGGGGCGGGATCCCCGTTCTCTTCCCCATCTGCGGCAACCTGCCCGGCGACGAGCTCGTGCTGCCCCAGGGACGCTTCCCGCTGGCCCAGCACGGGTTCGCCCGCGATCGGCCCTGGTCCATCGCCCCGCTGGCCGACGGCAGCGGCGTAGGCCTGCGCCTCGAGGACAGCCCCGCCACCCTGCGCCATTACCCCTTCGCCTTCGCCCTGGAGCTGGAGCTGCGGCTGCAGCCCTCGGCCCTGGCGATCACGGCCCGGATCAGCCACCGGGGCGAGGCCGGCGCCGATCCCCTCCCTTTCAGCCTTGGCCTGCACCCCTACATCGCCGTCGCCGACCTGGCCCAGGTGCGGCTGGAAGGCCTGCCGGCGGAGTGTTTCGACCACCTCACCATGGCGCCGGCCGTCACCGCGGATCAGCTGTCGCGGCTGGAGCAGGGGGTGGATTTTCTCTGCGCTGGCCAGGGGCCGGTGCGGCTGGTGGATCCGGCGGGCGGCAGGGCGGTGACGCTGCACCCCGTGGCGCCGATGGATCTGGTGGTGGTGTGGAGCGACCCGCCCCGGCCGATGCTCTGCCTGGAGCCCTGGAGCGGCCCGCGGGGGGCCCTGAGCTCCGGGGAGCGGCGCCTGCTGGTGCCCGCCGGGGACTCCCTCGAGCTGGGCTGCCGCTACACCGTCGAGAGGCTCTGAACGACGCCGGGGAGCCGGCCCGGGGCCAGCTGGCCGGCGGGATCGAAGCGGCGCTTGATCGCCTCGATCAGGGGGCGGGAGTGGGCATCCAGCCAGGCCGGCAGATCGGCGCCGGGGGGTTGGCGCAGCACGGTGAGATGGCCGCCGAGTTCGCCGCAGAGGCTGCGCAGGGCGCTGACCTGGCCGGTCGCCACCGGCCGGGGTTCCGCCGGGTCCGACCAGGCCAGACCGAGGCCGCTGCCGGCCGCCATGTCCACGGCCAGTCCCGCCAGGGCCGGGTCCTGCATCAGAATGCCGAGCCGCTCGGGGCTGACGCCGAGGCGCAGCAGCCAGGCGGGCGCGCTGGCAGTTGCGGGGGCGGGGGTCGCAGGGCCGGTGCCGGTGCCCCCCCGGGCGCGGGCCAGCCAGGCGCCGGTGGTGCCGGCATCCAGCACCCGGGCCGTCAGGCTGCAGCGCTCCTGCAGACAGCGCACCTGCTCCTGGAGGGTGGCGGCATCGACGCTGGCCAGGCCGATCAGCAGCAGCGGCTCCGCGTCCAGCCCGGCGGCGGCGGCGAGGCGCTCGTTCCACCAGTCGATCCGCTCCGGGCTGAGGCTGGAGCCCAGCAGCCAGCGGCCGAGGCCGGCCAGCTCCTCCGTCCCCCCCTGGAAGCAGACACTGCGGCGCAGGGGAGGCCGGGGCAGGGTGCGCAGGGTCAGCTCCGTGATCAGGCCCAGGGAGCCCCAGCTGCCGGTGAACAACCGCATCAGGTCGTAGCCGGCCACGTTCTTGACCACCTTGCCGCCGGCCCTGGCCGTCACACCGTCGGCCCGCATCAGCGCCAGGCCGATCAGCTGATCCCGCACCCCCAGGTAGCGCTGGCGGTAGCCGCCCGCCAGGCCCCGGGCGACCAGGCCGCCGATGCTGCCGGCGGCGGCACCATCGCCGTCTCCCCAGGGACTGTCCACGGAAAGCCACTGCCCATGGTGTCCAAGGGCCTCCTGCACCTCCACCAGTGGTGTTCCGGCGGCCACGGTGATCGTGAAGTCGCCGGGGTTGAACTCCCGCACGCCCCGCAGGGCAGCGCAGCTGACCACCGTGCAGGGTCCCTGGACGGGGGGCCCCCAGTCGAGACGGGTGCCCAGGCCCGCCGGCAGCCAGGCCGAAACCTGCCGGTGCAGGTCGCGCACCAGCTCCTGCAGCTCGTTGGGCTCCGGTCGCATCACGGCACGATGGTGCCATGGCACAGGCGACTCCCGACCCCAGGCCCGGTCTGAAGATCGTCGTCATCGACGACGATCCCACCGGCTCCCAGACCGTGCACGGCTGTCCGCTGCTGCTGCGCTGGGACGCCGGCACGCTGGCGGCGGGCCTGGCCCACCCCTCGCCGCTGCTGTTCGTTCTGGCCAATACCCGCGCCCTGGCACCGGCGGCGGCGGCGGATCGGGTGCGGGAGATCTGCCGGGCGCTGCGGCCCGCCCTGGAGGCCGCGCAGGCCGCCGGCCGCATCGGCGGCTGGCTGGTGGTGAGCCGGGGCGATTCCACCCTGCGGGGCCATTTCCCGCTGGAGGTGGAGGTGATCGCCGCCGAACTCGGCCCCTTCGACGCCACCCTGCTGGTGCCGGCCTTCCTCGAGGGGGGGCGCACCACGGTGGATGGGGTGCACCGCCTCCAGGGCCGGCCGGTGCACGAAAGCCCGTTTGCCCGTGATGGGCTGTTCGCCTATGGCACCAGCCACCTGCCGGACTGGGTGGAGGAGAAGAGCGGCGGCCGGATCCCGGCCGCGACTGTGGAGCGCATCGGCTGGCGGGAGCTGGAGGCCGGCGGCCCGGCCCTGCTCCGCCACCTGGGCCGGCTGGAGCGCAATGTCTGCGTGGCGGTGGACGGCGCCACCGAGGGCCAGCTGGCGTCCCTGGCCGCAGCGGTGCGCTCCCTGATCGCGGGATCCCCGCCGGAGCAGGGCCCCGGCATCGGGCGAGGCGATGGCCCCGGAGCCGGCCGCCCCCGCCGCTTCCTGTTCCAGAGTGCGGCCAGCATGATCCAGGCCCTGGCGGCGCTGCCGCCCCAGCCGCTGGGGCCGGTCGCCCTGGCCGCCCTTCGCCGCCGCAGTGGCGACGGCCCCCTGCCGGGGCTGGTGCTGGTGGGCTCCCACGTGCCCCTGGCCGACCGGCAGCTGGAGCGGCTGCTGGCGGCCCCCGGCTGCGTCGGTGTGGAGCTGGAGGTGGCCAGGGTCCAGCGGCTGCTGGAGGGCCCGGAACCCATCCGGCTGCTGGCCTCCCTGGAGCAGGCCTGGGGGCGGCGCCTCGCCCAGGTGCTGGCCGGGGGGCAGACGCCGGTGCTCCACACCAGCCGCGGTGAGGCCCGCTGCCGCCACGCCGGCGAGCGACGGGCGCTGGGCCTGGTCCTGGCAGGGGTGATGGCGCGGCTGGCCGCCGCCCAGGCTCCCGCCCTGGGCTATCTGATCAGCAAGGGGGGCATCACCACCCACACCCTGCTGGCCGACGGCCTGGCGCTGGAGCAGGTTGAGCTCCAGGGCCAGCTGCTTCCGGGCCTGTCGATGGTGCTGGCCGCCCAGACGGGGGCTGCGGGAGCGCTGCCCGTGCTCACCTTCCCCGGCAATCTCGGCGACCCGGGCACCCTGTGGGAGGCCTGGCGCTGGATGGAGGCTCAGGCCGGACCGGCGTAGCTGCGATCCAGCAGTTCGATCGGATGGACCACCGGCAGCGGTCGCGGCTGGGCCGCCATCGCCTGGCGGATCTGCAGCGTGCAGCCGATGTTGGCGCTCACCGCCAGGCCGGCGCCCGTGCCGCTCAGATCGCCGGCCTTGATCCGCCCCAGCTCGGCGGCTTGCTCCGGCTGCACCAGGTTGTAGATGCCGGCACTGCCGCAGCAGACGCCTGCCTCGGTGGCCTCGCGGATCCGCACATGGGGGATCCGGCCCAGCAGTCGCCGGGGCTGGGCCGCCAGACCCTGGCCGTGCAGCTGGTGGCAGGCATCGTGGTACGCCAGCTGCATGGGGCGCTCGGAGCTGGCCGGGGTGCCGTCGTCGTGGAGCAAGGGGCGAAGACCCGCCTGAAAGCCCTCGCTGAGCCCGACCGCATCGAGGAATTCCTGCAGGTCGGCCACCGTCCCCACCACGGGGTGGCGGGTGCCGAGGATCTGCCCATAGGCCTTCAGGGTGTGACCGCAGCCCGAGGCGGCCACCAGCAGGGCATCGAGGGGTTCGGGCCCCGCCGGCCGGCCCGGGCCGATCACCGCCTCGAAGCTCGCCAGCAGGGCCGTTGCCAGCTCCCGGGTCTGCTCCAGTTCCCCCTGGTGGTGGGTCATGGCCCCGCAGCAGCCCTGGTCGGGGGGGATCACCACCTCGATGCCGTTGGCGGCCAGCACCCGGATGGCGGCGGCGTTGACCCCCGGCTCGAAGACCCGCTGCACGCAGCCGAGCACAAACCCGACCCGGTGGCGGCGGGGCCCCACGGCCGGCACCAGCACCGGCCAGTCGTCACGGAAGGACTGGGCGGGCAGGGGCGGCAGCAGGCTCTCCATCGCCGCGATCTGGGGCCCGAACAGGCGGGTGAGGCCGCTGCGGCGCGCCAGGGCCTGCAGGGGGGTGCCGGCGTAGACCCGCAGGGGGGCCAGCAGGGCCCGCAGCCGCGCGGGGTAGGGGAGCAGGGCGAACAGCAGACGGCGGAAGGCGCGCTGGCCGGGGCTGCGCAGCTCGGGTGCGTTCAGCAGCGGCCGCATGGTCTCGATCAGCTCGTCGTAGCGCACTCCCGCCGGGCAGGCGGTGACACAGGCGAAACAGCCCAGGCAGGTGTCGAAATGCTTCGCCACCGTCGCATCCAGCGCCAGCTCCCCGGCGTCGATCGCCTTGAGGGCATGGATGCGCCCCCGGGGCGAGTCCATCTCGGTGGCCAGCACCCGGTAGCTGGCGCAGGTGGGCAGGCAGAAACCGCAATGGACGCAGGGGTCGGCGGCGATGAAGCCGGCGCCGGTCTCACCGGCAGCCGGGGACCCGCTGGTCGCGATGGACGGGAGGCTCATGGCAGCCATTCTGATCGCTCATGCGGGCCTCCCGTCAGGCGGCCGCTCAGGTCCAGAAGTCCCCGAACCAGGCATCCCACGGCCGGGGCATCCGCAACAGCAGGCCGGCCCTCGGATAGGGGGTGAGTTCCCCACCAGGACACCCCTGTCGCTCAGAAAGCTGTCCACCCTCAGGAAGCTCGTCTCGTCGGAGAGGTCCCGGGCCAGGGCGCAGAAGGTCTGCAACGGCGCGCGATCCAGACTGGCGAACTCCCGGCAATGGTCGTGCTGGGGTCATTCCAGCGGCAGCAGCTGGAGCGCCTCATCGAGAAAGCACTCCTTGGTGCGGGGCAGATGCCGCTGCTCGCCGCGGTGGCGGACATGGGCCGACTCCGGTCGGAACAGCCGCAGGCCTCTGACACGGCCTTTGAAGCAGAAGGCGCTCATCTCAATGCACTGCCTGCCGGCGCAGCTGAGAAACTCCTCAGCCAGCCGCCGCCGCGGCAGGTTTCTGTAGCCCCATTCCTGAAAGACGTCGGCGTAGTCCATGCCCAGCCACCGGCGGGCCTGTGCCAGCACCGGCTCGTCAAGGGGATGGGTGCTGGCGTCCACCAGCTGGTACCAGCCGGATCCATGGCTGGCCTTGAGCATCCAGCGGTCGGGAAGGGGGTGGGCCTGGAGCGCCTCCACACTGTCCGCAATCGCCAGGGTGCGGGGGGTCCGGCCCGCTCCGATGCGGGTCGCAATCCATTCCTTGGCGGCGACCTTGTCGCAGAACGTGCGCAGCAGGGGGGCCCGGTCCGTGAGGGTCCGGTGCACGATCCGCTCACTCAGCAGGCGTGGGTTGCGCAGATCGGGAGCCGCACCGTTGATCTGCCGGAAGCGGATGGCCAGCTGAACCCGCTTCGGCAGAAACGGCATCACCCGGCGGGCCGCCAGGGATTTTCAGCTCACTGCAGCCACAGCCCAGGGACATCGGCCGAGCCCGGTCCCTAGGGCGAAGGAGCCGACAGTGCAGCGACTCCCTGCCGGCCCCGGCCTCACCCTCCAAAGTGGCGCACCACGGCCTCGGCGAAACCGCTGCAGCTCACGGCCTCGGCGCGGGGTTCCATCAGCCGGGCCAGGTCGTAGGTGACCTCCTTGTTGGCGATCGCGGCACTGATCCCCTGGGTGATCAGATCGGCTGCCTCCTGCCAGCCCATGTACTCCAGCATCATCACGCCGGAGAGGATCACCGATCCAGGGTTGATGCGGTCGAGACCCGCGTGCTTGGGGGCGGTGCCGTGGGTGGCCTCGAAGATCGCCGCGTTGTCGCCGATGTTGGCCCCGGGCGCCATGCCCAGGCCCCCCACCACCGCGGCGGCTGCATCGGAGATGTAGTCGCCGTTGAGGTTGAGGGTGCAGAGCACCGAATACTCCTGGGGCCGGGTCTGGATCTGCTGGAAGATGCTGTCGGCGATGCGGTCGTCGACCATCACCATCGATTTCCATTTCCCGTCGCCGTGGCTGGTGCCGATGGCGTCGAGCACCGACTTCACCTCCGCGTCGACGGCCGCCTTCTTCTCGGGGGTGAGGCTGTCGTAGCCGGGTTCGATCAGGCGGGCGTTGTCCTCGATGCTGAGGCCGGGCTGCTCCTCCAGGTTCCCCAGGATCCAGCTCTCCCGCTCGGTGACGCACTGGTCACGGAACTCGCTGGTGGCCAGCTCGTAGCCCCAGTCGCGGAAGGCCCCCTCGGTGAACTTCATGATGTTGCCCTTGTGCACCAGGGTCACGTGGCGCTTGGCGCCCTCCAGCCCCAGGGCATGGCGGATCGCGTTGCGCACATGGCGCTGGGTGCCCGCCTTGCTCACCGGCTTGATGCCGATCCCCGAACCCTCTGGGATGCGGCGATTGCCCAGCTTGCCGTTGGCGGGGATCACGGTGTCGTTGAGGTGGGCGATCAGCTCGAGGCAGACCGGATCGCTGGCCTCCCACTCGATCCCCATATAGATGTCTTCGGTGTTCTCGCGGTAGACCACCACATCCAGATCCTGGGGCCGCTTGTGGGGGCTGGGGGTGCCGTCGTAGTAGCGGCAGGGCCGCACGCAGCAGTAGAGATCGAAGATCTGGCGCAGGGCCACGTTCAGGGAGCGGATGCCGCCGCCGATCGGGGTGGTGAGGGGGCCCTTGATGGCCACGCCGTACTGCTCGATCGCCGTGAGGGTGTCCTGGGGCAGGTACTGGTACGTGCCGTAGAGCTCGCAGGCCTCGTCCCCGGCGTACACCTTGAACCACTCGATGCGGCGTTCGCCGCCGTAGGCCTTCGCCACCGCCGCGTCCAGCACCCGCTGGGTGGCGGGCCAGATGTCCACGCCGGTGCCGTCGCCGCGGATGAAGGGAATGATCGGGTCGTTGGGCACGATCGGCTGGCCGCCCTCGAATCGGATCGCCGTGCCGCTGGACGGGACGGTGAGCTTCTCGTATGTGGCCATTGAGTCGGCACGGAACGCGTGGGTGAGCCTAGGTTTCGGACACGTTGGCGTTCTGCTCAGGGGAAACGGCATGAATGCGGCCGACCAGGCCCGATCGGTGGAACTGGCCGCCGCGATCGCCGCGGTGGTGGGGCACTTCCGCCTGCACTTCCCCGCCGCCCGGGCCAACCTGACCCCGTGGCGCGACGATCCCCTCACCCGGGCCTTCGATGAGCGGGAGACGCTGGATCTCTCCTTCCACTTCCCCGGCTGGAGCCCCCGCCTGCAGTGCCGCTCGCTGCTGGTGCAGCTGCGCCTGGAGCGGGCACCGGTCGGATCCGGCGAACGGCCCCGGCTGCTGGGGGTGCTGATCCGGGGGCTCACCTACGAATCCGAGCGCTGGCGCCTGGCCACGGTGGGGGACTGGCAGCCGTCGGGTTCCCATCTCCCCAGCGAGGAGGTGGTGGAGGTGCTGCAGCAGGTGTGCCGCGAGCTGTTCGATCTGTTCGGCGATGGGGCGGCCGGCGGCAGCCGGGCCGCGTAATCCTTCGCAACCTTGCCGCGTCGCCCTGCAGGCCCCACCTACGTTTGGACGTCTGCCCGCGCAGCCTCCCGATCCCATGCCCGTCGCCCTTGCTTCCCAACTCCGTGAGGGAACGAAGAAAGCCCACACCATGGCCGAGAACACCGGCTTCGTGAGCTGTTTCCTCAAGGGGGTCGTCGACAAGGCCAGCTATCGCACCCTGGTGGCCGACCTGTGGTTCGTCTACAGCGCCATGGAGGAGGAGATCGGCAAGCTCGCCGACCATCCGGTGGTGGGTCCGATCGCTTCCCCCGAGCTCAACCGCCGCGAGTCCCTCGAGGCCGATCTCACCTTCTATTTCGGCGGCGACTGGCGTCAGCAGATCCGCGCCACCCCCGGCGCCCAGGAGTATGTGGCCCGCCTACACCAGGTGGCGCGGGAGTGCCCCGAGCTGCTGGTCGGCCACCACTACACCCGCTACATCGGCGACCTCTCCGGCGGCCAGGTCCTCAAGAACATCGCCCAGAAGGCAATGAATCTGGGCGAACACGATGGCCTTCGCTTCTATGAATTCGACGCCATCAACGATGAGAAGGCCTTCAAGGCCAACTACCGCGCCACCCTCGACAGCCTGCCCATCGACCAGGCCATGGCCGACCGCATCGTGGCCGAGGCTAACGAGGCGTTCCACTGCAACATGAAGATGTTCCAGGAGCTGGAGGGCAATCTGGTGGCGGCGATCGGCAAGGTGCTGTTCGGCTTCCTCACCCGCCGCACCCGCGCCGGCAGCACCGAGGCCGTGCCCGCCTGACGGTCGCTGAAGCAAACCACCAGACCTTGATGCGGTGCCCTACACAGGTGGCGCTCTGGTTCACGACGCCTTGATTGAATCGCCCTCCGGGAGCCTGAGTCGCTCTTCCCCTATCCTTTCGCCGATCCGGTTTCTGCTGCCGGGTACGACGGGACCCTTCCGTTGTGGTGGTCTGCTTGTTGAACTGCAGACGGCCAAGCTGGTCGGAAAGCTTCGCCCCGTGGAGGTGGTGACCTATCGGCAGCGGGAGACGGACCATCCCTTTCTGGATGATCTGCTGGACCGTGAATCCGCTCCTGGCCAGGCACTTTGGATCGTCAGCTGGGGCTTTGATGTGCCAGCGCTGCTTCGGCGCCTGCGAGGGCGGTCCGTGGCTTACCACGCCCACAGCGGCAGCTATGGATTCAACCTTCCCGCCGGGGTCCCTTTGCTGGCGGTGAGCCGCAACACCCTTGGCTATTGGGGCGACCGGGCTCCACGCAATCCCCTCTTCCTCGTGCCCAATGCCTTGGATCCGAGGTGGCTGCGCCCAGGGTCGGCGACGGTACCGTGGTCTGACCCACGCAGGCAGCCACCGCTTGGTGGAGCTGCGGTCGGCGCAGGTTCCCGTCGTCAGGGAACATCCGCTCGCCCGGTCGATGTGCTTGTGCAGAAGCGAAAATCCAGCCGCTACGTGCTGGAGGTTCTGGTGCCGGCACTGCGGCAGCAAGGGCTCAGGGTTGAAGTGCAGAGTGGCTGGGTGGATGATTTGGTCGACCTCTTCCGCAGTGCCACCGTTGTGCTGTACGACTCCGCCGATTACTGGCGCGGTCGCGGTGTCAGTGAGGGCTTCGGGTTGCCCCCCCTTGAAGCCCTTGCCTCGGGTTGCGTCGTCTTCAGCAGCTTGAACCACGCTCTGGCTGATGGGCTGGATCCTGGCCTTGTGGGCCACCAGATCGGGTGTGGCTGCCTGACGACAGACTTGGACCGCATCCTCGATGCCGTGGCGGATCCAGCGGCCTGGCGGGCCCAGCCCCAGCGGTTGGCGGCTTTGCTCGAGGAAGGATCTGAGGCCTCCCTTGCCCAGCGCTGGCAACGCCACCTGGCCTTGATCGATCGCCACTGGAGCCTGCTGCATGCGGGCGCTGACGTACCGCTGCAAAGCCCGCCGGGATGGCGACTCCAACTCGAACAACGTCTGGTGCGGCTGAGGCGCTGGCTGAGCCGAGGATGACAGACAAGGACGACGGGATAGCCTGTCTGTCTCAGCCCTGCCATAACTTTGCCTTCCCTGCCGCTGTTACAGAGCAACACGATCGAGGAACTTAAGAGGTTATTTAATTACCTCCCCAAACGACGCTTACGCACCCTGTTCGTTCTTGTTCCTCTTTCGATGATGCCGGGCATCATCGATTTGGCCTCGATTGCAGTAGTAGCTCGTCTGATGGGCAACCTGGTTGGCCATGATCTTGATGATCTCATGCCTGGACTGCGTGTCTTCGGCGGGGATGGAATCAACCAAAGCCTCTGGCTTATTGGAATCTTTGTGACTCTGGCTTGGCTGTCTTCGGCCACAAAGCTTAGTCTGCGCTTCCTTCAATATCGTCTCACTGCCAGAGTTTGGGGTGATATCTCCAGGCTGGTATTTGAGCGGCTTCTCCAGCAGGATTACTACTATCACCTCGGCCAAGAGCGCTCACGCTTCTCGGCCTTGCTTTTGAGCAACGCACGCAGAGTTTCGGAATCCACAGTCATTCCATTCCTGCTGATGTTAAGTGCGATTCCTTCGGTCTTTCTCTTGTCGGTTGGAATACTCTTTATCGGCCGTTGGCTGTCAGTAGGCCTGATCATTTCATTGGTAGTTGCCTATCTCGCGATCTCTACAGCTGCTACACCATATCTGCGTCACGCAGCACGAAAGCGACTCCGAATGGAGCAGAATGCAGCGGGAATCTTGCTAGAGACATTGGGATCCATATCCGACGTACAGCTCAGCCATGCTGAACCATATTTCTCCGGACGCTTCAACGCAACAATTTCTGAATCTGAAGATTCCGTATGGACATCTGAGCTTCTGCCTGAGGTGCCACGTATTTTGATCGAACCTTTTGGGATCACGATGATATTCGCGGTGGGTGCACTGCCTGCCCTGCTTAGCGGTGATCCTGAACGGGTAGGAGGCATCATTCCCTTTCTCTCCTCCGTTGCTGTTGCGGCGCTTAGACTCACTCCTCCCCTGCAAGACATCTTCCGCTCACTAACCCAGCTTCGCGGAGGCCTGCCTCAAGTTAGTGAACTCTTGGAAGTTCTTGACCTTCCCTCAAAGAGTCCATTGATCTTGAATCCTGCAGCCAGTAGCGCAGCCGGGATCTTTCCACGTCAGATGATCCGCCTTAGCAATGTTTCCTTCCGCTATGAAAGTGCTGATCACTGGCTGCTTGAAAACCTTAACCTCTCAATTCCAGTTGGTTCTAGGGTGGCCCTCATCGGACGCACCGGAAGCGGAAAAACAACAACGGCTCACCTTTTGCTGGGCCTGCTGCATCCCGAACGGGGTTGCCTTGAACTGGACGGAGTTGCTGTTAGTGCCAGCGATCTACCAGCTTGGCAGGCCAACTGTGCCCATGTGCCCCAAATGATCCATCTCCTGAATGAGAGCGTCCTCGCTAACATCGCTTTTGGTATTCCCGAGGAGGCTATCGATCGCGATCGGGTTTGGGAGTCCTTGGAAGCAGCTCAGCTTGCTGATGAGGTAGCTGAATTGCCCTATGGTTTGTACACACCAATCGGTGAAAACGGTGTGCAACTTTCAGGTGGCCAACGTCAGCGTATCGCTTTGGCACGAGCTTTCTATCGCGAAGCACGCTTTCTGGTGATGGATGAGGCCACCAGTGCCCTCGACAATCGCACCGAGCTCAACCTGATCGAATCACTCCAGGTCATCGGCCGCCGCTGTACCACCCTCGTCATCGCCCATCGCCTCAGCACTGTGCAACGCTGCGACCATATCTATGAATTTGAAAGCGGCCGTTTGAATGCGGCGGGCTCCTTTGCCGAGCTGCAGCGAGATTCTGCGACCTTCCGTGAGTTGGCCCGCATCGAAGCCCTCTCCGCTGAGTGAAACTGATCCAATGAGCTTCTTGGCCGGACTGAACGAGGCCCAGCGTCGCGCGGTCGATCACCACACCGGCCCCTTGCTGGTGGTTGCCGGTGCCGGCAGCGGCAAGACCCGGGCGCTCACCCACCGCATCGCCCACCTGATCGGCCACCACGGGGTGGACCCGGCCCAGGTGCTGGCCGTCACCTTCACCAACAAGGCCGCCCGGGAGATGAAGGAGCGGCTGGAGGTCCTGCTGGCCCAGCGCCTCGCCCAGAGCCAGTTCGGCCAGCCCTGGAGCACCCTGCCGGCCCGCGAGCAGAAGCAGCTCCGCAGCCGCATCTTCCGCGAGGTGATCAAGGACCTCTGGATCGGCACCTTCCACGCCCTGTTCGCCCGGCTACTCCGGTTCGACATCGACAAGTACCGCGATCCGGAGGGACTCACCTGGACGCGCCAGTTCTCCATCTACGACGAGAGCGATGCCCAGAGCCTGGTCAAGGAGATCGTCACCCAGGAGATGCAGCTCGACCCCAAGCGCTTCGAGCCGAAAAAGGTGCGCTGGGCGATCAGCAGCGCCAAGAACCAGGGCTGGCTGCCCGAGCGCCTCGAGGAGGAGCATGCCGGCCCCCGGGGCAAGCATGAGGCCGAGGCCTACCGCCGTTACCGCCGTGCCCTGGCGGCCAACAATGCCCTCGATTTTGACGACCTGCTGTTGATGCCGGTGCAGCTGCTGCAGCAGAACGAGCAGATCCGCCACTACTGGCACCGGCGCTTCCGCCACGTGCTGGTGGACGAATACCAGGACACCAACCGCACCCAGTACGACCTGATCAAGCTGCTGGTCGCCAACGGCCAGGCGCCCGAGAGCTTCGACGACTGGGAGGGCCGCTCGGTCTTCGTGGTCGGTGACGCCGACCAGAGCATCTACAGCTTCCGGGCGGCCGATTTCACGATCCTGATGGGCTTCCAGAAGGAGTTCGGCGACGGCTCCATCGACGGGGCCACCGGCACGATGGTGAAGCTGGAGGAGAACTACCGCTCCACGGCCACGATCCTGGAGGCGGCCAATGCCCTGATCGCCAACAACAGCGAACGGATCGACAAGGTGCTGCGCCCCACCCGCGGCGAAGGGGAGCCCATCAGCCTCACCCGCTGCGACGACGAGATCGCCGAGGCCGAGGCGGTGGTGCATCGGATGCGGATGCTGGAGGCGGCCCACCCGGAGCTGCGCTGGGGCGACATGGCCGTTCTGTATCGCACCAACGCCCAGTCCCGCGCCATGGAGGAGTCGCTGGTGCGCTGGGGCCTTCCATACATCGTGGTGGGGGGGCTGCGCTTCTACGACCGCCGCGAGATCAAGGATGTTCTCGCCTACCTGCGCCTGCTGGTCAATCCGGCCGACACCGTCAGCCTGCTGCGGGTGCTGAACGTGCCCCGGCGGGGCATCGGCAAGACCACCATCGAACGGCTCACCGATGCGGCCAACCAGCTGGGTCTGCCCCTGTGGGAGGTGGTGAGCGATCCGGAGGCGGTGCGCTCCCTCGCCGGCCGTTCCGCCCGGGGGGTGCTGCAGTTCCAGGAACTGATCGCCGACCTCAGCCGCCGTCTGCAGGACGCTCCCCCCTCCGAGCTGGTGCAGCGGGTGATGGAGCAGAGCGGTTACCTGGCCGAGCTGCTGGCCGAAGCCACCGACGAATCGGAGGAGCGGCGCCGCAACCTGCAGGAACTGGTGAATGCGGCCCTCCAGTACCAGGAGGAGAACGAGGAGGGCTCCCTGGAGGGGTTCCTGGCCTCCGCCGCCCTGGCCAGCGATGCCGACAGCAAGGACACCGAGGCCGACCGGGTCACGCTGATGACCCTGCACGCCAGCAAGGGGCTGGAGTTCCCGGTGGTCTTCCTGGTCGGGCTGGAGCAGGGCCTGTTTCCCAGCTACCGCTCCCTGGAGGACCCCGCCGCCCTCGAGGAGGAGCGCCGCCTCTGCTACGTGGGGATCACCCGGGCCAAGGAACGGCTGTTCCTTTCCCACGCCAGCGAACGGCGACTCTGGGGCGGCATGCGGGAGCCGGCGGTGCCCTCGGTGTTTCTCTCCGAGCTGCCCGAGGCGCTGCTGCAGGGCGACATCCCCCGCAGCGGCGGGGCGGCCCTGCGGCGGGAGCAGCGGCTGGAGCGGCTCACCCGGGTGGACCGGGACGACAGCCAGCGGGTCGCGGCTGGAGGGGCGGCCGGCGATCCCGCCAATGCGGTGCGGCGCCGCAGCGCGGCCCGGGCCTGGGCCGTCGGGGATCGGGTGCGGCACAGCAGCTTCGGCGAGGGCCACGTCACCCATCTGTTCGGCAGCGGAGAGAAGACATCCATCGCCGTGAAGTTCGAGGGCATGGGGCCGAAGATCCTCGATCCGCGCCTGGCTCCGATCGAGCCTCTGTGACGACCCATCCGGAATTCCCAATTCGCTCAGAAGATTGAATAAATGAAGGGAGCTACCACCGAGCCGTGGGTGACAACTAGAAGGGCGCCAAGAAGAACGAGAGTAAAGATCAGAGGTGCCAGCCAGTACTTCTTGCGGATCCGAAGGTAATCCCAGATGTCCTTGGCCAGATCAAGTAAGGCTTCCATAGATGTGGTGGTTATGGGGGGGATGGACAGGCGGATTGTTGGCTGGGGTTAGATAGCCTCGGTCCTGGAGAGATTCAGCCTGACTAAAAAATACGTTTGAAGTCCACGCTCTTGTTGGTGTGCACCTCTCGGTAGCTCGTGTTGACACTGCGCCGGCGTCGCAGCGGATCATGGCCCATGGCGCGCATCACCAAAGCAATGGGCTGGAGCACCACCAAGTAAACGACGCCAAGGATCAGATGGCTATTGATCAAGCCGAGTCCATGGCCCAAAGCCATCCAACCGAGATAAGGCCGGTTCAGGACTCGTGGGCAGGCAATCGCGAAAAAGAGCGCAGGGATGCCGATCCAGAGGGTCCAATGACGAAATGGATGCCCGTGCAGAGCGGGCAGCAGCCAGCCCAGCACCAAAGGAAACACGATGCCGATGAGCAGACCGAACTCTCGAAGTTGGCGACGGCTGGGGGCAGGAGTTGAGACTGGGGCCATGGCAGATGCTTGGGGCAAGAATGACTAGCCAAGGAAGGGATGGCAGCAGAAGTCAGAGGTCTGTTAATCAAGCTCAAATTCGTCTTTCCACCCCTCTTCGCGGGCGCGAGAAGGTTGCTCCTCCTTGAACAGGAGCTGATTTTCAAGGACTAGAACATCCATCTCGGTGCGCATAAAACAGCGGTAAGCATCATCGGGGGTGCACACAATGGGTTCACCGCGAACGTTGAAAGATGTGTTTACGACGACGGGACAGCCGGTGTGACGCTGGAACGCCCGGATAAGATTGTAATAGCGAGGATTTGTTCGAGGGCTTACGGTTTGTACTCGTGCGGAGTAATCAACATGAGTGATTGCTGGCAAAGCGGACCGTACCGTCTTCAGCTTCTCGATGCCGAAAAGTTGCTGCTGTTCGTCACTCATCGCTGTGCAAAGCTCGGGTTTAACAGGCGCCACCAGTAACATGTAGGGACTGCTAGTCTCAAGATCGAATTGATTTGAAACTTCCTCATCCAGAACCGAGGGTGCGAAGGGACGAAAGCTTTCACGATACTTGATCTTCAGGTTCATGATGCTCTGCATCTGGCGATTCCGCGGGTCGCCTAAAATCGAGCGACCCCCGAGGGCGCGAGGTCCAAACTCCATCGCCCCGTTGAACCAGCCGATCACCTTGCCTTGGTCGAGCAGTTCGGCCAGCTTTTCAAAGAGCGGACCGTCTTCAAGGCTGTGGAAGCAGGCCTCGACGCCGAGGAGGTAGGCCTGTACTGCCTCGTTAGAGAAGCGAGGGCCCACAAAGGTGCCCCGCATGCCGTCGTGAGGCTCGGGCTTGCGGGGCCTGCCGTAGTGCTGATGCCAGGCCACCAGGGCGGCCCCAAGAGCAGAACCGGCATCGCCGGCTGCGGGCTGGATCCAGATCCGCTCAAAGATCTTTTCTCGCAGCAGCTTGCCGTTGGCGACACAATTGAGGGCCACGCCACCTGAAAGGCAAAGATCCGTGGCACCGGTCTCACTACGCAGGCTGCGTGCCAGCTTGACCACGATCTCTTCGGTTACTTCCTGGATCGAAGCAGCTAAATCCATGTGGAACTGGCTGAGCTCCGTCTCACCCTGCCGCGGTGGGCGGCCGAACAACTTATGAAACTTGCGGCCGGTCATTCGGAAGCCGCGGTGATACTTGAAATAGCTAAGGTCAAGCCGGAAGGTGCCGTCGGGCTTGATGTCGATGAGGTGGCGCCGGATCGTGTCCGCATGCACGGGCTCTCCATAGGGGGCAAGGCCCATCAACTTGTATTCGCCTGAATTCACCTTGAAGCCGCAGTAGTAGGTGAAGGCGGAATAAAGAAGCCCCAAAGAATGGGGAAAGCTGATATCCCATAGCGGTTTCAGCGTGTTGCTTTCGCCGAGCCATGCCGAGGTTGTGGCCCACTCGCCCACCCCATCCATGCAGAGCACAGCGGCATTTTCGAAGGGGCTGGGATAGAAGGCCGAACCTGCGTGGGAGAGGTGGTGTTCGCTGAATAGCAACTCTGGTAGGTCCACGATACTGGGCTCCGGCTCGGCCCAGTCATGGGCCATGGCAAGAGCGAGGTCGCGAAGGCTCTTGCGTATCTCGCTCTTTAGAAACAGCTTTTCCTTCAGCCATACCTGCATGGCGGCAACAAAGGACCGGCTACCGCGTGGGGCCGCGCCCAGATACGTTTCGAGCAGCCGCTCAAATGTGAGGAGTGGCTTTTCGTAGTAGACAATCGACTCTAGATCATGAAGCCTCAGGCCCTGACTTTCCAAGCAGAAACGGATCGCCTGGGCAGGAAATCTGGCGTCGTGCTTCCGCCGGGTGAAGCGTTCTTCCTGTGCTGCGGCGAGCAGGGCATCGCCGTCGATCAGGGCTGCGGCGCTGTCGTGGTAGTAGGCCGAGATGCCCAGGATGTTCATACAAGATCGGCTCTAACGAAAAAAATCGCATCTGCTGCATTTGGCTTGTGAACAGCGGGTGGCTGCGCCTAGGCCCTGCTCCAGTTTGCGAGGGTGGTAAAGACGGAATTCTAGGCGAGGGCTTTGGCCCAGGGCTCGCTGCGGATCAGGGGAGCCTGTTCCTCCTCCAGATCCAGTACACATCCTGGCTCTGCGACGCTGCGGCAGGCATGGTGCGGCCACAACTGTCTAGCCGTTTCCAGAGCTCAAAGCCGGCTGCCCTGAGCACGGTTGGGCTCAGGGCATTCACGCTAGTAGCGCTCACAAGCGAGACAATATCTCGGTCGTAAACCAAGATCTCGCTATAGGGGCTGTAAAATTCAGCGGCGTCGAATGGGCGTTGCTGCACCACCAGAGTGGGACGTGATTCCAGGCTGGCAAGCACTTGTAACCGTGCCGAATCGGACGTGGCCTGCCGCAGTGGGGCCTGGGTATCCCACTTTCGCGGATCGCTCAGATCGGCCCGGTTGTAGACGCGGATTGGATGCGTAGGCCGCACCAGGCCCGTCCAGGGGGCGAGGGACGAGGCGATCAGTTCATCGGCCAGCACCACAGGCGGCAGACCCTCTTGCGCTGGAGCCGTGGCCAGTGGCGGGATCAGCGCCGCGGCGATGGCCATGAGGTCCACCCGCGCCGAGGGGCCCTGCAGGAGATGCGGCGACTTGCTCCAGAACAGTTGAGGGCTTCGGGCTGAGCCGCCAGGCACTGGAATCAGCACCACCGCCATGATCAGTGCCGCCAGGGAGGCCGGTAGCCGGCGGCCGCTGAGGCCATGCAGCAGCAGGCAGGGCAGTGGCGAAAACAGGATGCAGCCCCACATCAGCCGGTAGTTGGAGGTGACCTCGTAGGGGATGTTCAGGAACAAATGGCTGAACGGCGGCAGCAGGAACACGACGAGAACCGCCACGCCGTAGAGGGACGCCGCGAGGGCATAGAGCGATGCCTCCGCTTGGCTGGGATCGCTGCCTCCCTGAGGTTCATGTGGCCGCGGTTCTGCGGCGCCGCGACAGCCGGGCCTCCAGTTGCGGGACAGGTGCACGATCCCGATCAGGATGCCGGCCACCGCCAGGGTTTCCGGCCGGGATCCCGGTGCGCGCATCAAGTAGGAACCAGGCAGGGCATGGGACGGCACTCCAAGCCAGCCCACAAACGACCAGGGGACGATGTATTCGGCCCGCTTGTTGAGCAGCCAACCGGTCTTCATGGTGAGCGTCAGTGCCATCAGGCCGAGGCTGGCGATCAGGAGCCAGCGTGCCGAGGCTCGGCTGACACCTGAGAACGCCAGGGGCTGCTTCCAATGTCCTCCGAGTCTGGCGATGCCGATCAGGGACAGCAGGGGCACCACCAGGACCAGGGTGCAGAGCGCGAAGGCGCCGTGCAGTTTCATCGCCAGGAGGAGGAAGACCAGCAGCGCGGCCACCAGGCTGCCTGCCTGTAGGAGCGGGGACGTGCGCCATAACAGCAGGCGCAGCATCACCATCACGGCCTCCAGGAAGATCGCGGCCGCCAGGATTGAGCCCTGCAGAGCGTGATTGACCAGAAAGGCGATGGCCTGGTTGCCCAGGCCGAAGGCCACCAGAAGCCAGCTCAGGGCCGCCGCCGCCGCACCCACCTTGCTTGCCTGCAGCAACCGGAAGCTGGAGAGCCCCAGCACGGTCACCTCAAGGGCGATCGTGAGCCGCTGCGGAATCCCGCTCAACAGGGCGGATGGCACCAGATGCCCAGCCTGCAGCACCACACTCCAGAGGGTGCAGAAGCGCTGGTACGTCGGCTGGCGAAGCCCCTCCACCATGCAGCTTCGCGGCGGTGATGGCTCCAGCTGCGCCTGGATGAAGCCCTGCCAATAATCGGTGGAATCTCCGGGGTACTCGAATGGATAGGGGCGCAGCGCCAGCAGCAGAGCGATGGCCAGGCTGGCTGCGATGGCCGTGGCCACATAGAGCCTCCCGTGCTGTGGCTGGGTGGGGGTTGGGGCCGCGGAGGCGCTACTGGGCCCGCTCGCCAAGGGCTGCGGGAGCTCCCCGCCATGGGCGTTGGGTTGCTCCTGCAGCAACACCGTCAGGAGCAGAAGGACCAGCAGCGGGATGGCTGCCTGCAGCAGCGGGCCCAGGGCTGACCCCGGCAGCGGCAGGGCCAGCAGCAGCAGCAGGGGCAGCAGCAGTGCCGCCCCCACCGCCCGCGACAGCAGGCTCACAGGTCGCAGCAGGGCAGCAAGGTTGAGCGCTGTTAGCCCGAGCAGGAGCAGGCTGAGGGGCGTGGTGAAGACCGTGGCCATCTCCCAGCTCCGCTCCAGCAGGGTGCCATCCAGCGCAGGGGTCACTCTGCCAGCTCCTGCAGCAGGGTCGTCACTGCGGCGGCGGTGACGCGCCAGTCGAAGCTGCTGGCCCGGGTGGGACCATCCCGCCTGGCACGGGCCAGCATGCCGTTGTCCGCCAACGTGGCGGCCATGGCGGAGGCGATCGCTTCGGGGCGGCGCGGATCGACCAGCTCACCCACCGGACCCACCACCTCAGGCAGGGCTCCGGCCTGGGCCGCAATCACCGCTGTGCCGCAGGCCATGGCCTCCAGCGCCGGCAGGCCAAAGCCCTCCCAGAGGCTGGCAATCACCAGGGCCCGGCAGCGGTTGAGTAGCTCCAGACGCTCGCTGTCGCTCACCCAGGGGATCCAGCGGCAGCGGGCGCTGATGCCGAGATCGCTTGCCAGGGCCTGCAGCCGGGGCGTGTAGCGGCGATCGTGGGGACCCACCAGGTGCAGGCTCGCCTCGGAGTCGTGCAGCAGGGTAAAGGCCCGCAGAACCCTCGCCAGGTTCTTGTGCGGATCGTGCCGCCCCAGCACCAGGAAGAAAGACTCGCGCTCCAGTCCCAGCGGCCGCAGCGCGCCGGGATCAAAGCCCAGCCGGATCGGCACCAGCCGACGGGCCGGCACCCGGAGCCTGTTGTGCACTTCCCGGGCTGTGGCCTCGGAATTGCACAGCACCCGCAGAGCCGCGTGCAACACCAGCGGTATGTAGCCGAGGTGGTAGGCCAGCAGAGGCGTCGGCTGAGGAAAGCGCAGCGGCAGGAGGTCGTGGGCCAGCACCACCGATCGGACTCCGCGCAGCAGCGGGGCCTCCGGCAGGGGCGAGAGCAGCAGCGGATTCCCATGGCTCCGCAGGATCGTGGGCAGCGTGTTCTGGGTCCAGAGCAGTCGACGCAGGTGCCCGCGGCTCCCGTCAGCTGGGGAAAGATCGGAGGGGATGGCGATGCTGTGGGGCCGGGCGTGCAGGCGGCTGGCGGGTTCCGCGGCAGCGGCCACGCCAGGGTCAAGCAGCGGCACAAGGCCGGGATCGAGAGCGGCCACCAGATCCCTTGCCACCACACCGATCCCCGTGGGCTTCTGGCTCAGATAGCTGCCGTTGAACAGGGCCAGGGGGCGCGGCATGTTCATTGGCCTGGCGGGGCTGTGGCGGGTTCCGGTCCCGGTGCATCGGCCGGCGCCACGTGCTGCACCCCTGGCACTGGGCCGATCGGCGCCGCCACAGCACGGGCGAGGCCGCCCAGCACCGCCATGCTGCGGCGTGGGCGCCACGGCAGCCGTGCCAGGGAGGTGCTCAGCAGCCTCAGCCCCCGCAGCAGCCGCTGCCAGGCCGGACGGTGACGCTGCAGGAAGCGCCAATAGCTGGTGGTGGTGCGCTCCAACCGACGCGCGGGGTCGCCGCCGCTGCCGCCGCCCCGTCGGTGCCCGACCGTGACCGCCGCGCTCCAAAGGCAGGTGGCGCCGCCAGCCCCCAGCCGCAAACAGAGATCGATGTCTTCGTAGTAGAGAGGCAGGGCTGGATCGAACCGTGCCGGCGGCGTATGGGCTGTTGGCCGCAGGGCGAGGCTGCAGCCGCTCAGCCAGTCAAGCCGCAGGGGCTTGGCGGCGGCCTCCGCCCTGTGGGTGGGCCCGACGCGGCGACGGCGGAAGGCCAGGCCGGGATCGACCCAGCCTCCGCTCGCCTCCAGGCCGCCCTCGGCATCAAGCACCGCCGTACCGACAAGGGCCTGGGGGGGCAGGCTCGCCAGCACACCCTGCAGCCGTCCGATGACATCGGGGTCCACCAGGCTGATGTCGGGGTTGAGCAGCCACACCCAGCCTTGCCAACCAAGCGCGGCCAGGATCTCGAACCCCCGGTTGCAACCTTCGCCGAACCCTGCCCCTTCCCTGCCGCTGATCCGCTCGACCGGCAGTGCCTTCAGCCTGGGACTCAACCGAAGCGGGGCGGATTGCGGCGCATTGTCGACCACCAGCCAGCGTTGCGGCCAGTGGTTCTGGAGGGCCAAGTCCGCTGCCAGCCGCTCAAGCGGAGCCTGGCTGTGGTAAGCCACCGTGACGATGGCTAACTCTGCACGGTGCTGGCCAGAGGTGGAGGGGCCGTCTTTGGTGGTTTCCGTGGTGTCTGTGGGGTCGATGTCAATCACGGCCGGTGCTTCGGTCGGGGTAGCGGTCGTTCGTGGGCTGGGGTGGCGGCCCGGATGTTGGCTCCGGTGGGAGATCCCTATGGCAGCGCCCCGACGGCTCCGGCAGGGTTGGGGCCAGTCTGGAGCCTGCTAACTCCCCGTATCCAGACTTCCAGTGGATGGATCTACCCGGCGTGCCTCCCGAGCTCCTGGAAAACCTGGCTGCGGCGGCCGGGACGGCTCCGATCGCCCTGGTGGGGGGGGCGGTGCGAGATTTGCTTCTGCACCGGGTGCACCAGGATCCCTGGCGGGGCTTGCCTGATCTGGATCTGGTGGTGGAAGGCCCGCCGGATGCCGTTGCGTCGGCCGCGGTGCGTGTGGCTCGCGAGCTCGAATCCCGTTCAGATGGGAGGTTACTGGCCTGGCGGGAGCACGGGGCCTACGGAACCGTGGAGCTTGAGATGTCCATGGCTGGTTTCGGTACCTTCCGGCTGGATGTGGCCACGGCCCGGCGGGAGCGCTATCCGGTGGCGGCCGCCAACCCCGTCGTGAGCTTCGGCAGCCTCATTGACGATTTGGCCCGCCGCGACTTCAGCATCAACGCCATGGCGCTGCGGTTGGCGAAAGACGGGGAAGCCACGCCACCGGTCCTGCTGGATCCCCACGGCGGTCAGGCCGATCTGCGCGACAGGCGGCTGCGCTTCCTCCACCCCGCCAGCCTCCGCGATGACCCCACCCGCCTGCTGAGGGCGGCCCGCTACGCCGCTCGCCTCGGCTTTCAGCTCGAAACTGAGAGCCTTGTGCAAGCTCAGCAAACCCTGAAGGACTGGCCCTGGCCCTGGCGGCCCGGCGATCCTCCCGAGCGGGCGCCGGCTGCCCTCGGCACCCGTCTGCGGAAGGAGCTGGAACTCTTGCTCGAGCGCGAGCCCTGGCCGCAGGGTTTAGAGGCGTTGCAGGGTTGGGGGGGGCTGGGTCTGCTGGACGCCGCGCTCCAGGTCGACGGCAGCTGGCGGCGGCGCCTTCGCTGGGCCGACCGGCTCGGGCTGCCCCGACTGATGGCCCTGATCGCGGCCGCTGACGACCCCCTCCGTCTCGCCCTGCGTCTTCAGCTCCCCCACCGCCAGCAGCAGCTTCTGGCGGGGCTCAAGGAGCTTCGCGCCCGCCTGGAGGAGGCCAGTGCCGCCGACTCACCTCTCACCTGGACGGCCCGCCTGGAGGCCCATGGGCTGCCTGCCGAAGCTGTGGCGCTGGCCTTGGCGGTCGGTGTGGAGCCGCGGCGGCCGTTGCTGCGCTGGTGGCTGCGCTGGCGCCGGATCGGCCCCGCCATTTCGGCCCGGGAGCTGATCGAGGCAGGGGCGCCGGCGGGGCCCGCTCTGGGGGAGCGGCTGCGGCGATCACGGGCAGGGCGGCTGGAGCTGGAACGCCTCTGATCCTGGCTCCGGGGTGCGGTGATTCCGGGCTGGTCTCTCTTTGACCTTCGTTCAGTTACCCTTCGGCGCGATGGTCTGAAGCACAGTTCTGAAATTCAACGTTGAGGACTGGGACACTTGCAATCCCATCAGCCACGATGTTGCCAAGGTGGTAGAGGAACTGGGCCTCAAGCTCGCGAGATTGAGAATTCGGAGCACCCAGACCTGCCCCCTCCCGGTTGTTGTCGCGCCCCCAGCACGGCAAGAAGGAGGGCTTGGACTAGCCCACTGAGCAGATTGTACGTGATCCTGGTCGTTTTCCGGTCCTGTGGACAAGTGGTCTGGAAAGGGCTCGCGATGCCCACCAGATGCCCATCGATTACCAATCCGATCAAGACCAGACGCCGCTTCACTCAGTTGGCGACCATGGTGCTGCTGCCGCACAGAAGCTTGTTCCAGAGTTGATGGACAAGGCGGCCAGCAAGTGCGGCGCCCGCTGACGTTCACGCAGCGCTGAAGCAGCGGTTGGTGTAAGGACTGCGGCCTGGCCTTCCGTTTCGCGCGATGGCTCACGGTGTGTATCACCACGCCCATCTGCCCCTGCAGGGGCAGATGGAACAGTTGGCCAACCTCTCAACCAGGGTCAGCTTGTGGCAGGCCTGCATCTGTATTAAGGCCGTAGGGCTGGCTCAGATGACGGCGCCGCCTGGATGGGGAGTCGCTCTAGCGGCAGTTCGTCAGGGCGGTGCAGACCAAGGGACTGCGAGATCGGGACAATGAAACTGGTGTCCAGCATCATGCTTTCAAACAGCCAACCGCGTTGCCCGGATGCCCGAGCCCCCGTCTGCTCCCGTCGGCCGCCGCCGCCGCTTTCTGCTGTTTGGCGCTGTGAATGTGGCGATCACCAATGCCTGCTTGCAGCTTCTGCTAAGCCTCGCTCCGATCGGTTTGGCCACCTTCTGCAGCCAGGTGGTGAACTTCAGCCTCGGCTACGTGCTCTACGGCAAAGGCGTGTTTCGGGTGGACCGGATGGGGCGACGCTCTGCGGCCGCCTATGGCCTGGTCTCCATCCTGCTGTGGGGGGTGAACTGGGGGGGGATCGCTCTGCTGAGTGGCCTCGGGCTAAGCAGCAAGCTCGCGGCTCTGCTGCTTGTCCCGATCCTCCCCCTGATCTCCTACGCCCTGCAGCTGCGCTTCGTCTTCCCCCGGGGCAGACAGCCGACCGAGGGTGCGGCGCGTTGACCGACCCCCGCCGCGACTGCCGCAACTACTGCCGCAATCGCTGCTTCTACAGTCACCTACATCCGATCACGTCGCGCCGGTGAATGTTGCTGTTCTGATTCCCTGCCACAACGAGGCCGAATCGATTGGCACTGTTGTGGCCGCCGTGAGAAAGGAGCTTCCCGCTGCGCGCATCGTGGTCTGCGACAACGCCAGCGGTGATGACACTGCGGCGCGGGCCCGAGCGGCCGGAGCCGAGGTGATGGTCGAGCAGCGACGTGGTAAGGGCAATGCGATGCGGCGGTTATTCCGTGATGTGGAGGCAGATGTGTATGTGATGATTGATGGTGATGACACGTACGGCACAGAGGTGCTCACGGAAGCGATAGAGCTGCTGCGCGATCGATCCTGCGATATGGTTGTCTGCTCTCGCCGCCTGGCAGCAATCCGCCAGCGGCCTGGCCATGACGCTGGCAATCAGCTTTTCACCCGCTTCTTTCAGTCTCTTTTCGATGTGAGGAGCGCTGATGTGTTCAGCGGCATGCGCATCTTCTCACGTCGGCTGGTCAAGACGTTTCCCTGTATCAGCCTCGAATTCGAGATTGAGGCTGAGCTTGAGATTTATTGTGCCCGCATGTTGTTGCCCACGGCCAGCCTTCCGGTGACGATCCGGCCCCGCCGCGGCAGCAGCAGCAAGCTCAACACCTTGCGCGATGGCTTCAAGATCCTGTGGTTGGCGCTACGGATGCTCCACCGTGAGTATCCCCTCCGCCTCTATGCGGGCCTGGGGGGGCTGATTGCGCTGGTCGCAGTGATGTTGCTTCTGCCCGTGGCCGCTGATTACCTGGCGACGGGCCTGGTGCCCCGCTTCCCCACGCTGATCGTGGCATCGGCGCTGATGGTGCTGGCCATGGCCTGCCTGGGAATGGGCCTGGTGCTGAAGGAAATCACCAACAGCCGCTACGAAACCCGCTATCTCCGCTACCTAAGCCTTCCCCGCTGAGCGGCTGCGGCCGGTGGGGCATCCGTTTCTACCACCCTGATCGGGGCCGGCAACTGCAGGCGGCAAGCGAAGGCCATCCCGGTGGGGAGGAAGAGAGTGTCCGGATGATCCGCTGACAGCACACCCTTGCGCAGGCAGGCTGCGGCGGACGGCAGATCGCGGCTGGGATAATGGATGGCGTAGTCAAGTCCTTGGCTGTTTCGCAGGTCCTTGGCGGTGGAGTGGAGCGGTTGGGTGAAATTCAGCAGCAGCGACACCGCCACCAGCGCCAGTAGCAGGACCTCAATCCAGCGCTGCCCCCAGTATTGCCATCCCCAACCCAGGGCGGTCAACGCCGGTAGCAGCAGCAGGGGCAGGTAGTAGCGCAACTCATGGCTCTGGGGAAAGCCCGCCCCCAGCACCAGAAACGGTGCCACCCCCAGCAACGCCCAGGCCTGGGGGCTGACCGGCGCTCTCCGGCGCCACTGCCGCAGGGCTTCGACGCAGGCCTTGAGATAGCCCGTCAATGCAGCCAAGTAGGCTGGGCCGAAGCTGCCGCCACTCCGCACCATCCCGATGGAGGACTGGGGGTCGATGAGGCCGCCGTACTGGGTCTGGGCTCGGGCCTGGTCGAGGTTGTAGCTGGGTACCACGCCCCGGGCGATCCAGTCGAGCTCGCTGGCTGAGAGAAAGTGGTTGAGGAAGGTGTGCAACGGGGCTAGGGCGGCGGTGTAGGTCGGCGCCTCGGTGCTGCTCTTGAATTCAGGCCCGGCGAAGGGGCCGGCAGCGATCGGGAAAAAGGGGTTCTGGTGGATGAGCAGGTTGTGGAGCGGATGCAGGCCGCAGAGGAGTAACGCCAGCAGCAACACCGGCAATGGTCCGTTCCGCCAAGCGGCCAGGCTGCGGTGGCGACAGCCGATCCACACCGCGGCCGGCAGGGCCAGCCCGAGGCTCAGGACCGCAAGGAACAGTCCCTGGTATTTCGTGAGCGTCACCGCCACGAGCAGCGGCAGGGCCAGCCAGGCGGACCCCGCCCCCCGGCCGGATTCCGCCCACAGCCGCAGGGCCTCAATCATCAACAGCACGGCAGCGGTGGCGAGCGCCCCGACAAAGAAATCCTGGTAGGGCGTGCGCAAGCCGAACAGGGCGATCGGAAACAGCAGGGCCGCGGCCAGGCTGGGCGGCCAGGGCAGCCGCAGGCAGCGGCGGCAACTGCCGATCAGCACCAGAAGGGCGAGAAGGTTGGGCAGCAGCATCAGCCGCGGCAGCCCCAGCCCCAGGCCGGGAGCCATAAGCCAGCGCCAGAGGGGCGGAAAACCCTGGTAGCGATGCTCCATGAAGGTCGACATCCCGTAGCGGCTCAGCCGCGGCAGGCCGGTGGCCACAGCCGCGAAGGGGCCGTGGTAAGCCAGGATGTCGTAGGGATAGGCGTCGAAGAAGATCGCGACGAGGAGCACTGCCATCAGGCCAGCCCAGCCCAGCAGGGAGATCGGAGGTCGTTGGCGGGGCAACTCTGAACCACCAGCCATGGACGACGCAGCAGCAAGCACCATCCTGCTCTGGCATATCCAACAACTCGTTGTAGAAAGAATTGCTCTTAAGGCGGTTTGTTGATGGCCACGCCCCACTGGGACCGCCGCGGCTACGGGCTGGTGCTGGGGTGCTATCTGGTGCTGGTCCTGTCCGCCCTGAGTGGAGGTCTGCTCGGCTGGGATGAGGAATCTGATTACCTGGGCATCCGCAGTCAGCTGGCCCATGCCGTGCTGCTCTTGCGGGGGGAGCAGCCCGACTACCAAAGCATCCATTCCAACCTGGAGTACTACGGCACGGTGGGGCTGCTGCCGAGCTGGCTGCTGTGGTTTCTGCAGCGGGGGCTGCTCACCGGCAGCCTGAGCTTCGACCGGGCCCTGTTCAGCCCGGCGGTGGAGCACCAGCTCACTGGTTTCTTTGCCATCTCCCACGCCGTGCTCCTGGCCGAGATGGTGCTGCTCAGCCTGGTGGCTGTGGCCCTCGCCCGCCGGCTCTCGGTGCGCCACAGCTGGCTGGCCGGGGCCCTGCTGCTGGCCACCCCCTCCCTGCTGGGCCATTCCTTCGTGAACACGAAGGATCTGCCCTTCGCCTTTTTCTACAGCCTCTACACCCTCGGTCTGATCGACCGGGCCCGCCAGCCCCCGGCCGCCGCCGGCCTGTCCTGGCCCCCCGGCAGGCCTGCTCTGCTGGCCCTGCTGGGGGCCACCCTGATGGTGAACCAGAAGCTGGTGGCCCTGCTGCCGGTGCTGGTCAGCGAGGCGGTGCTGGCCCTGCTGCGCTGGCACCGGCAGACCCCACGGGCCCGGGCCGGAGCTGACACCGGCCGGCCCTGGGGACGCCCGGTGGTTCTCCTGCTGCCAGTGCTGGCGCTTCCCCTGGCGGCTCTGGCAGGGGCCCTGCTGCTCCAGCCGGCGGCCTGGGGCCAGCCTCCCCTGCGCTTTCTCGGAGAGGCGTTCGCCACCTTCGCCGTGCACAGCTGGGGCGGTTGCATGTGGTTTGACGGTCAGTGCGTGGGTGTGCGCGATCCCGCCTGGTCCGCAGCGGGCTACATGGTTCGCTGGCTCGGGGCCAAGCTGCCGCTGCTACTGATCCTGCTGCCCCTGATGCAACTGGCGGTCTGGGTTCGCTGGGCTGCCCGCGTCCCTGCGGCCGGCCTCCCGCCGGCGCCTGGGACCGCCTCGATCCTTCTGGCGCTGCAGCTGCTGCTGATCCCCACCCTGGCCGCGCTGCGCAACTCCAACTTGTATGACGCCGACCGCCACCTGCTTTTCGTGATGCCTCCCCTGGTGGTGCTGGCGGTGCAGGGCTTCGAGCGGTTGCTGGAGCTGCCCCCTGGCCGGCCCGCCTGGCGCGGACCCCGGTCCTGGGCTCTGGCGCTGGTGGCGCTGCTGGCGGCGGGCCAGCTTCTGGATGACCTGTTGCTGCACCCTTACCAGCTGGCCTATTTCAACGAGATCGCCCGACACCGCCTCAACCACACCAACACGGCGGTGGAGTACTGGTCGGTTTCCGCCAAGGAGGCGGTGCAGCAGGCCCAGCTGCAGGAACTTTTGCCCCTGAACCCCACGGTGGACGACTCCCTCTCCACCCTCCCCCTGTTCATCGGCTTTCGCCAGCTCGGTGGCCGGGTGGCTCCTGGCGCGCCAATCCGCCTGCTGTTCCAGGTGCGCAGTCCCCCCGAGTTCCTTCCGGTGCCTCCCCCCTCCCTGGCCTGCGCCAGGCCGGTGGAGGTGAACCGCCGCCAGCTGCTGGCCCCGAAGCTGGTGATGTCGCGGTTGCTGGTGTGCAAGGGGGCTTGATGGAGGTGATAGCAGCTGTGCCGGCAGCCATGGCAGGCAGCCTGGTCCTGGTGGCCTGGGTGGATCGCCGCCTGCTGGGCCGGGGTGTGCCCAGCCTCGGGCCCCTGGTGGTCAGCCTCTACGGCCTCACCTACGGCCTGGGTTGGCTGCTCTGGCGGCTTGATCCCAGCAGTCTTTTCGGCTATGGCAGCCGCTCCACCCTCGGCGCCCTCGATGGTCTGGGTCTGCTGTTTGCCTTCGGGCTGCCAGGCCTGGCATTGGGCTACGGCACGGTGCGGCTGGCCTGGCCGTTGCGCTCCGCGGCCAGTCCGATTCCGGACCGACAGACCCTGCTGGCGCGGCAGGGGCCGGTGCTGCAGTGTCTCTGCGAGATCCTTCTGGTGCTGGCGCTGGTCGGCCTGGTGGGGATGGCCAGCCAGGGTGTATTCCTGAGGGATCCCGAGGCGCAACGCCAGGCCCTCCAGTCCTCTCCCCTGGCCAAGCTGCTGGTGGGCAGCGGGCTGCTTTCACGCCTGGCCCCGGTGGGGCTGGTGCTGGTGCCGCTGGTCTGGACCCGCTGGCGACATTGGCAACGCCTGGCGGTGGTGGTGCTGCTGCTGGCCTGGCTGGTCCTGGGGCTGGCCTCCGGCAGTCGCGGCCAGCTGTTCACGGTCCCTGTCTATCTGTTCGTGGGGGCCCTGCTGTGGCGGCGTCTGTCCTGGCGCCGGGCCGTCCTGTTCGCTCTGGCCGGCCTGGTCGCCGGCGTTGTGGTGGCAGAAGGGGTGCGGGTGCGCCGCGAGGGCAACCCGGCCGATCCATCCCTGCGCCGCCAGTTTGAAACCTTCCAGATCGGCCGCCAGCTGCTGGGCACGAGCCATGAGTTTTATGCCCTGCTGCGCCCCGCCGACTGCGCGGCTGACCTGACCGACGCCCTGCGTCGTGACCCTAGCCTTGTCCAGCTTCTGCAAAGGCCGACTCCGGCCCTTTCTGTGGCTGAGCGCTACCACGGAGTGCGGCTGTACGACGCCTGTCGCAGGCGCCGGCTGGTTCCGATCGGCTGGCAGGGTTTCGAGCGCCTGCCGGCCGGGCTCCTGCCCAGCACCCTGGTGCCCGGGGCCCCCAGCCTCTTCGATGGTCAGGCCAGGGTGGAGGCGCTCTCCACCTCCCTGCGGCTGCGGCCCGGGGAGATCTCCTACGGTACCCTGAGCCTCTTCGCCGATGGCTGGCTCCGCTTCCGCTGGCCTGGGGTGGTGCTGCTGCCGGCGGCCATCGGCGCCCTCCTTGCCCTCGCCCAGAACATGCTGCTGCTGCTGGCGGGGCGCCGGCCCCTGCTGGCCCTGCTCTGGCAGTTGCTTGCTCTGAGCTTGATCGGCAGCTGGATCAACAACACCGTGCTCACCATGCTCTGGTCCCTGGGCTGGGATCTGCCCAAGACCGCCTTCGCGCTGGCATTCCTGGCGATCCTGGCCCGTCGCTGGTCAGGGGGCCTCCAGCCGGCGGCCGCTGGGCGGATCCCAGCGGAATCGGGACCCCAGGGTCCTCGGCCTCCAGGGTGAGCGCAGCCGTGTTCGCCCCCGAGCGTCCTTCTCTGTGCCTTCCGTGGCCGCGCCAACGGGCGGTGGTCCTAACCCGCCCGGCCCTGGTGGAGGCTCTGGCGGCCCTGCCGGGGGTCGTGGTGCATTCCCTCGAGGAGGTCTATCAGCCCCCTGCTCCCTCCCTGGCCCCCCATCGCCCCGCTGCTGCCCTTACCCCCGCCACCGGCTCGCGCCTTGTCCAGCATCTGATCGAGGTGACGCCACCGGCCTCCTTCAGCAGCTGCCACGGCCTCCTGGCCAGCGGCTCCAGCTGGCTCTACGAGGCCAATCCGGCCAACACGGCTGAGGCCGATTCCATCTCCCTTTCCGCCCGGGTTGTGCTGGCCAGGCTGCTGCGCCGTCGCTGGAATCCGGCCGCCGTGCCCCCCGGCTGGTGGTGCCGTCCCAGCCCGCCCACTCGGGTCGACCACCCCCTGGTGCTGCTCGCCACCCACCACAACCCCAACTACCACCACTGGCTCACCCTGCCTGGGCTGGCGCCGCTGATGCTGCAGGAGCACTTCGCCCTGGAGACGGCGCCTGGAACCGCCCTGGGCCTCACCGCACCTCCGGGGCGCCACCTGCCCCCCTTCGTGCGGCCGCTGCTGGCGCTGCTGGCGCCGGAGCTGCCGGTGCTGGAGGCGCCGGCCCTGGCGGCGCCGCAGCTGCGCTTCGCCCTGCAGGAGAACCGCAGCGCTGCGGTGGTGAGCCCTGCGCTGCTGGCCTGGTGGCGGCGACGCTGGCAGACCCTGGCGCCGCCCGTCCGCCATCAAGGACGGCGCCTGTTCATCTCCCGGCAGGGGGCCCGCACACGCTGTTGTCTCAATGAATCGGCCCTCATCGCCCGGTTGGCACCCCTTGGCTTCGAGCGGCTCAGCTTGGAGAATCTGCCAGTGAAGGAGCAGCTGGAGGCCTTCGCCGCCGCCGCGGTGGTGGTCGGGGTGCACGGGGCAGGCCTCACCAACCTGGTGGTCTGTCGGGCGGGCACCACGGTGCTGGAATTGCTCCCGAGCGATGGCCCTTTCAATCACTATTTCCTGATGGCTTCGCTGCTTGGCCTGCGCCACGGTCACCTGATCGGCCAGCGGCCCGATCCGGCCCGGGACGATTTCACGGTGGATCCCGATCAGCTCCTGGCCCTGCTGGCCCTGGCCGGCGTGGAGACCTCACCATGAGCCCGGCCGGCACGGCTGTGGCCACCCCGGCCCCGATGGCGCCCGGGTCGGAGATCACCGTGGTGCTTCCGGTCTATGGCCGCTCCCCCCTGGTGGAGCTGGCGGTCGCCAGCGTGCGGGCCCAGAGCGATCCGCACTGGAGGCTGCTCATCGCCGATGACGGCTCCGATCCCGACACCGAGGCCCTGCTGCGGCGGCTGGCGGCGGCCGATGACCGCATCCGGCTGGTGCGGCGGCCCCGCAACCTCGGCCTCTTCGCCAACCTCAACGCCACCCTGGCCGAGCTGACCACCCCTTGGCTGCTGATCCTCTGCAGCGACGACCTGCTCGAGCCCGAGGCCCTCGCCGTGCTGCGGGGCTTGATTGCCGCCCATCCGTCCTGCGATCTGGTGCTCTCGAGCTACCGCTCGATCGATGCGGCCGGAGCCTTCCGCTTCGATGTGAACGGCTGGTACACGGACCATTTCGCCCCCACCACCCGTGGATTCGCCGCCGGCGATCTCCTGCCGGTGCTGCTGCGCTTCGGCAGTATCAATGGCAACATCACCGGCCTGCTGATCCGCGCCTCCCTGTTTGCCCGCACCGGACCCTGGCGGCAGGACTGGCGCCAGGCGGCCGACTGGGAGTGGTTGATCAGGGCGGCGGAGCAGACGGCCGTGCTGGTCAACCGCCAGCCGGTCGCCCGGGTGCGGGTCCATGCCCAGCAACTGTCCAGCGCCAACCGAATCGACCAGCGGGAGGGAGAGGAGATCACGGCGGTACTGCGCCTGCTGCGGCACCACCCGCTGCTGAGCGGCTGGCCGCAGCGCCATCGCTGGGCGGCCTACCACGCCCAGTTCCTGCTCTGGAATGCCCTCAAGGCTCTGCCGAGGGTGGGCTGGCGGGCCACGGCCCGGCAGCTCGATCTGATTCAGCGCTCCACCGGCCTGGGCCGCACCACCCTGGCCTTGCTGGCCGTGCTGCCAGGCAGACTGCGCATCCGGGGCACCGACCGGCCCCTGCCGCCCCCGGCCCCCTGAACCGCTTCCCGCACTTTTTCTGATCGATCTTCAGCGCCCCCTGCCGGCCGTTGCCGGCCGCTCGCCGGCTCCGCGGCTGGCCGCGCTGCTGGGTCGCGGCGAAGGGTGGCTGCTGCATCCGGGGCGTTCCGCCTTGCTCGCCGTGTTGCTGTGGGCGGTTCTGCTGCCCCTGGTGCGGCAGCGCTGGCCCATGGCCGCGTTGGCGCTGCTGGCCTTCTGGCTGCTGCTGCAGACCCTGCGCCTGGAGGCGCCGCTGCTGGAGAAGGTTCCCTTCCCACCGCTCACGGTGCTGGTGCTCGGCATGGTCCTGCGCTGGGGGCTGGGCCCCCTGCTGATGGCCCTGGCCGGCGCTGGCGGCGATCCCTTCCTGGGGGTGTGGGTGGGCCACGGGGCCTCCTCCCAGCTGCTCTGGCTGGTGCTCACCGCCGCGATCGTGCTGCTGACTCAGCTTCAGCGCCGGGCCATCGCCCGGGTCGCCGCCGCCCTGCCCCCCGCTCCCTTGGTGGGGGCCTTCAACGCCGATCCCCTGCTCCGTCGCCGCCTGGGCTGGGTGGCGCTGCTGCTGGGGCTCTACATGCTGCTGTACTTGGTGCTCTCGCTGTTGTCGGGCGCCTTCGACCGCCAGTTCGCCACCTATCTGAGCTGGGCCCACACCCTGTGGCGGCTCGATACCCCGGTGGCCGCCTTCTCGCGCCTGCGGGACCTCTGGCTGGTGCTGGTGCCACTGCTGCTGGTTTCGTTGCGGGGCGCCGGCCGCTGGCTCACGGCGGCCCTGCTGGTGCTGTTCGTGGCGGCGGCCCTGTTGAGCGGGTCGCGCGGGCTGCTGTTCTATCCCCTGCTGCTGCTGCTGGCCGGCTTGTGGCTGGTGCCGGTGTCCCCCCGGCTGCTGCGCCGGCTGGTGCTGCTGGCCGCCAGCTTGATGCTGGTGCTCTCGCCCCTGATCTTCGTGGTGCGTGACAGCGCTGCCTTTCAGAGCAGCCGCGGCCTCGATCCGCTGGGCCGGCTGGCGGCGGTGGGGGCGGTGCTGCAGCAGCCGGAGCCGCTGCTGGCCAAGACCCGCTGGGTGGGCCGTGATCTCTACGCCTGCCACGATCCCTACCTCTTCACCCCGGCCCACCGGGCCGATTCCCCGGTGGGGGCTGCCGGGCTGCCCAATCTGCTCTGGCTCTGGGTGCCGCGCCACCTGCGGCCCGACCGGCCGGAGATCTTCGATGGCCCCCGGATCGCCAAACAGCTGCAGGGGGTGCCGCGGGGCACCTGGGCCGATGTCTGGTTCCCCTGCTTCTCCCTTCCCGCCGATCTCTGGCGCCGTTGGGGCCTGGCCGGGATCACGGTGGGGTCGCTGCTGGTGGCCGTACTGGTGAACGGCCTCTGCGCCCTCTGGTACCGCAGCGTGTCCCTGGGGGGGCGGACCTTCGGCCTGCTGCTGCTGCTCTACCCGGCCAGCTACCTGCAGGCCTTTCCGTTCGGCACGGTGCAGGAAACCAGCTGGGCGCTGTTCTGGGAGCTGCCGAAATACCTGCTCACCCTCGCAGCGCTGGGGGCCCTGGTGGATCGCCTGGCCGGCAGAGCCGGCCCCGCCGCCTGATGCGCCGCGTTCTGTTTCTCACCGAAGACCGCGAGGACTACCTCGCCGACGGGCTGCTCCACGGCCTGATCGAACGGGATGACCTCAGCGTGGTCGATTACCCCCGCAAGGGGGTGCTGTACCGCGAGGGTCGTGGCATTCAGGGGGGCCTGGGTGTGCGGGGTGGGGGGTTCACGCTCTACGGCCTGCTGGAGGAGCGGCCGGTGGACCGCTCCTTCGTGATCCAGCGGCTGGAGCGGGGCGACTTCGATCTGGTGGTGTTCGGCCAGGTGTGGCGTCAGTGGGGCCAGCTGCTCGATCTGGCCCAGTGGCTTCAGACCGTGCCGGTGGTGCTGCTCGATGGCGACGACGACCCGCGGCTGTTCTTCCGCTCCGGCACCCGCCTGCGGCGCTATGGCTGGCAGCCCTTCCCGATCCGCTCGCGCCGCTGCCTCTACCTCAAGCGCGAATGGCAGGGCCAGGGGCGGCGGGGGCGGCGGCCCCGGGTGGACGGAGCCAGCTTCGCCATCCCCACCACCAAGATCAGCGGCACCCCCCCATCCGCCCGCACCCAGACTTTCGCCACCCATTGCGTGGACCCCGAGGTGGGGGCGGCGCTCGGGTTGCCCGGCCACCATGCCTTCGCCAGCGAGGAGGCCTACTACGCCGATCTGGCCCGCTCCCGCTTCGCCATCACCACCCGGCGGGGCGGCTGGGACTGCCTGCGTCATTACGAGATCGCCGCCGCCGGTGCGGTGCCCTGCTTCCGCAACCTGGAGGCCAAGCCCGCCACCTGCGCCCCCCATGGGCTGCGCCACGGCGTGAATTGCCTCAGCTACCGCGACTGGCCCGATCTCGAGGCGCAGGTGGCCGGGATCTCCCTCGCCGCCCATGAGCGCCTGGTGGAGGGCGCCCAGGCCTGGGTGCGGGGCCACACCACCGCCGCCGCCGCGGCCCGGCTGCTGGCCCTGGTGGATCGGCTGTGAGGGGTGATCGCCATGGTTGAGCTGCGGCGGGGCTGGCTGCATCTGGCCGGCGGCGCCGGGCTGGGGCGGATCGGGGGGTTCCTCAGCAACCTGGCCCTCTCGCGCCTGCTGGGCCCCGCCGACCTGGGACTGTTCAACCTGGTGTCCACCACCGTGCAGACCGGCGACACACTGGTGCGGCTGGGGGGTGATTTCGCCCTCAACTACGAGCTGGGGGGTGAGGCCGGCTCCCTCGACACCCCGCGGGGCCGCAACCTCACCGCAGCCTTCAGCCTCCAGACCCTGCTGGTCACCGCGGTGATGCTGGCGGGCCTGGCCGTATGGCTCGGCCCTGGCCAGGGGCTCTTCCCCGCTGGGGTGAGCGCGTCCCAGCGCCGCCTCTGGAGTGGTCTGCTGCTGCTGATGGTGGGGCTGGAGGCCATCTGCGCGGTGCCCTGGGAGGTGCTGCTGGTGGGCCGCTCCACCCGGCGGCTGGCCCTGCGCCAGGGCCTGTTCCTGCCGCTGCGGCTGCTGCTGGCCGCGGTCGGGGCGGCCTGGGGCCAGATCAGCGGCGCGCTGCTGGGCTGGACGTTGGTGGCCTCAATCCAGCCCCTCTGGCTGGCCTGGAGCCTGCGGGGGGTCTGGCCGCCACCACCGTCGCAGTGGCGCCCCCCCTGGCCGGTGTGGCGCCAGCTGTTGCGGCGGGGTCTGCCCTTCTACGGCGCCAACCTGCTCTCGTCGCTGGTGTTCTTCCCCCTGCTGCTCAGCCTCGCCGCCAGGTCGGGCCTGGAGGACGTGGGGTTTCTTCGCATCGGTCAGATCCTGCAGCAGCTGTTCGCCCTGCTGCCGGGCACCCTGGTGCCGGTGTTGTTTCTGCGCCTGCGCCAGGCCGAGAGCTTCGATGAGCGCATGCGGCAGGTGGAGCGGGTGTTCCGCCTGCTCTGGAGCCTGCTGCTGTTCGTGCTGCTCGCTTATGGGCTGGTGGATGGGCTGGTGATCCGTCTCTTCTTCGGGGCCAGCTACCTGCCCTCGCTCGGACCGACCCGGATCATGTTGATCACCTCTCTGGTGGAGGTGCTGCTGCAGATCCTGATCCAGCCGTTGATCAGCTCGGGTCTGATGCGGCGCTATGCGCTCCTGCTCAACGGCGGCACCCTCCTGGCGGCCCTGGCCGGCTGGATTCTGGTGCCGCGCCTTGGGCTCCAAGGCTTTCTGATCGCCAAGTACCTAGTGGCGATCCTGCCCCTGCTGCCCCTGCTGGCGGCCGCCCGCCAGCCCTTCGTCGAGGCCGGGCGACTGCTGCCCCTGCTGCTGATCACGGGGGGCCTCACCTTTTACCTCTTCTCCGCCGACTTTCTGCCCCTGGGCTATGGCTTCGAGCGGCCCCTGTTCGGGCTGGCTATGGTGGTGCTGGTGATCGCCTATAGCCGTGACTACCGTGATTTGCTGGCGCTTCGTTAGCCGTTCGTTATCCCGATAGCGGTGATGGCCTCAGGCTGGCAGGGCCTGCTACCTGAGTGTTAGTATTGAAGCCGGGATTCTCGAGGAAGAGGTAGCCCAAGTCGCGGTGGTTGGCCTCGTGGCGCACCACCAGCCCCTGCTGGCAGAGCTTGCGCTTGAGGGCCTGGCTGTCGCCACAGTCGTGGTGCACCTCCATGGCAACGTAGTGCACCCGGTCGATCCAGGGGCCGCAGTGCTCGAAGAGAGCGAATTCACTGCCTTCGATGTCCACCTTCAGGACGTCGACACCGCCGAGCTCCGCCAGCAGGGCCTCCATGTTGACCACCCCTGGCGCTGTGGCGGCCATGGCATCAAGTTGGAGGTTGCTGCCGCCGGCCAGGCCGCAGATCACCCGGACCCGCTGCTCCCAGCCGTTGCTCCGCAGATTGGCGCGCAGCCGTTCACAGAGGGACGGCTGGGCCTCCACCGCCGTGACCCGGTTGGCAGGATCGGCGGACAGAGCATAAAGGCTGAAGAGGCCCTCGTTGGCCCCCAGATCCAGGAAGCGCCGCGAGCGCTCGATCCAGTCGGCGTAGTCGTAGCAGCGGCTGCCGAAGATCTCCCGCACCACGCCGAAGTCGCCGCTGTTGATCCGCACCGGTCCCTGGCTGGTGCGCAGGGTGAGGGGCAGGGGCATCAGCCCGTCCGCGGGCCCGAGGCTGCGGCGCGCCAGCACCTGGGGCAGTCGCCGCCCCACACAGCCCAGATAGTTCACGGCGCCGCGGATTCCCAGGATCACGCGCACCTGGGCCAGTTCCTGGAGGAACCGGATCGGTGTCGGGGAATTGGCGATAGGCCCCATGGACGGTGATGCGAGGGTTGGGCGGCCCGGCTCCTGCGACGGCCAGGCGGGTTGCGGTGGCGTCCGGCCCGGGCCGCGGTCCCTTCATAGGGATGGTGGGATGGTCAGTTCCCGATCGTAGGGAGTTGGGGTGTGGCGACCGGTCGTCTCGTAAGTCGCCGCTACACCGGGAGAGGCGGCCGGGGTAGCTTCGTCCCGCCGGCCTGGTGCTGATGAGGCTGCTCCATTTCCTGCCGGTCTATGCGCCCGCCTGGCAGTTCGGGGGGCCGGTGCTGAGTGTCTCGCGTCTCTGCGAGGGCCTGGCGGCGGCGGGGGCCGAGGTGGAGGTGATCACCACCAATGCGGGCCTGCCGGATTGGCCCCCCGACGAGCTAGGGGTGCCGGTGTGGCAGCAGGGGGTGCGGGTGGTGCGCTATCCCGTGGACCGGGCCACGGGGCCGATCCGCTCCCGTGCCCTGGAGGCGGCCCTTCCCTCCCATGTCGCCTGGACCCAGCTGCTCCACCTCAGTGCGGTGTGGCAACCCCTGGGCCTGCCGGTGCAGCGGGCCGCCCATCGGGCCGGGGTGCCGGTGGTGCATAGCCTGCGTGGCGCCCTGGGGCCCTACGGGCTGGGCCGTGGCTGGTGGAAGAAGTGGCCCTATTTCCTGTTGCGGGAGCGGCCGCTGCTGCAGCGGGCAACGGCCCTCCACTGCACCAGCCGCCAGGAGGTGGAGGAGCTGCGGGGGCTGGGCCTCAGGCCCCGGCGCTGGATCCTGCCCAACCCCCTGGATCTCTCCGCCCTGCGCTGTGATCCCGCCCTCGGCCGGGCCTGGCGGGCCCGCCACAGGCTTCCGGAGGCAGAACCCCTGCTGCTGATTGCCGGCCGGCTGCATCACAAGAAGGGTCTGGATCTGCTGCCCGGGGTGCTCGGCGCCCTGGCCGATCGCCCCTGGCGCCTGGTGGTGATTGGCAATGATGATGACGGTAGCGGCCAGCGCCTGCGGCGGGGCCTGGAGCAGCGCGGTCTCGCCGAACGCTGCCTATGGCTCCCTGCCCTGCCCGCTGCCGAGCTCCTGGGCCCCTACAACGCCGCCGACCTGCTGCTGCTGCCCAGCCGTCATGAGAACTTCGGCAATGTGGTGGTGGAGGCGATGGCCTGCGGCTGCGGCGCGATGGTCACACCCCGGGTGGGGGTGGGTGGTGACGGGGCTGAGTTTGAAGGGCTGCAGGTGGTGGAGCGGCGGCGGGAGGCCTGGATCGAGGCGCTGGCTGGCTGGTTGCGGCAGCCGCGGCGCCCGGGGGCTCCAGCGGCCCTGGCGGTGGCTGAGCGCTACAGCAGCGAAACGATCGCTCGCGAGGCCCTGGCGGTCTACGCGGCTATCCGGGGTAGAGCGATTTCCAATCGGCTCCAGGATGGGATGGCACCGATGTGAGACTGAAACCTGCGGTAGGGCACTGGAAAACACGTCAAGCGTCTTTATTGTCTGTTGACCATCCCCTGGCGGGTCTTCAAAAACCAACATTTCCATGTCTGGTTTCTCTCTTGCTGCGGTTGAGCGATGGCTGAAGAAGGGCCATTAAAAAGGGTCCCAGTCGTGATATCGCGTGGCGAGACACACCTGGGGTGTGCCGTAGATGTTCAAGGGGCCAAAGAATTGCTGGCGATACACACTCTTGCCCACTGGCCTGCAATCCTTACGAACGCGCACACCCGGTTCGCGTGAGTGATTCGTGAAAAAATACTTATGCCCCCGTTGCCTTGGGAAATGCTCCGCGATATAGGCATGCTCCATCGGTGGTGCTCCTTTGACATCCAAGCCACCTTCGCTGGCGAACTGATGAAATTCTTCTGTTTTCATGAAGCTCCTAAGGCTTTCTGCGTCGGATGCGTAGTAGAAATCAATATCTGTGTTTTCCCAGTTAATTCCACGCGCGATGGCAAGCTGATTGAAATATGTGTATTGATAAGGATGGAGCAGGATAAGATCGATCAGAAGCAAATATGCCATGACGATCGTAGCGAAATAAAGTGCGAGCCTTTGCAGTTTGCCGGTGCAGCGATAAAATGCTTTCGAAAGACCTAGATAGGAAAAGATGGTGAGTGGTGGCAGTAGGAACAGCACATGTCTGATCCCGTCATAGATGAAGCCATTGCTGACGATCATGACGGCTGGGATGACAGAGGCTTGCAAAGCGAATGCCAAAAGAAAAGAAGTGGGGACCTGTCTTTGACCTGAATCATTCCATAGGAAAGACTTGGACTTGTACCGCAGAATGAAGTTCGTGATGTGTGCAATGATGAAGAAAGCTGCCATGATCAGGCCAGTGATATGCAGTAAAGGCATGGTCGAAAACAGCCAGTCCTTGAGATATGTCAACACACTCCAATCCTCCCCTTTCCTTGGGCAGCTATGTAAGAAATTCATACAGCCTCCCCAGGCCTGAGCGCCATCCAGGCTGAAATGAATTGATTGTAAAATAAAATGCGCAGGATTGTTCCAGGCTTGGGGACTTAATAGGAACCATATGGATGCTGCTAAAGTTGCAACTATCGCTATGTGCTTCGTGAATCTACCGATGGACAACCTGCATCCTCTGAGGAAAATACCGGCCATGAGCAGCTCGCTCAATAACACAAGAAACAGGCTACTGGCATAGATTGATACTAACAATCCAGCCATGCAGCCATGAAAGATGGTTTGGCGCCTAGCCTGTTTGCGCAGGGTTGATTCAAGGTGTGTCACAGGCACCCTTGCCGGGGCTGTCCGCATCCGTTGAGGTCGGCGCAACCGCCACCCTCCTGTGTCCGAAAGCCCCTCTG
>NZ_JACJSZ010000025.1 GCF_014698445.1 Microcystis elabens FACHB-917 | reverse complement strand
TCAGAAAACTTACAACATCGTCGGCTCGCGCCTCCCGATCCCGTAAGCCTGCACCCCTCTTGAGCTCTCGCTCTCTGGGGCGCAGTCCAAAATCATATCACGGCTGGGGGGAGGAGTTGATCTCCAGGGCCTCCGCCCAGGGCATCAACCGTTCCAGGGTGTCCTGGCAGTTGGCCACCAGGACGGGAAAGTCCGTCCGACCCAGGTCCTGGCCCGGCACCAGCCCCCGGGGGCTCGCCCCCAGCCAGCGCAAGGGGCAACCCAGTTCCTCGAGCACCAGCCAGGCCGCCGCCAGGTCCCAGATCTTCGGGGTGGCCTCCAGGGCCGCCATGGTCTGTCCCATCGCCACCGACACCAGATTCAGGCTGGCGACGCCCAGCAGCCGGATCTTGCCGGGGAACGGACGGTGGGGCAGCTTCTGGAGCACCCGGATCGAGCGGCTGCAGAGCGAGGCGCAACCGGCGTTGTGGAGCTGCAGGGCGGGCGGCGGGATGGGCTTGCCGTTGCGCCAGGCCCCTTCCCCCCGGATGGCGACGATCCGTTGCCGCAGCGGGGGCACGTCGAGGATCGCCAGGACGGGCACATCGCCCTCGAAGCGGGCCATGGAGATCGCCCAGTAGGGGATGCCGGCGGCGAAATTGGTGGTGCCGTCGAGGGGATCCACCACCCAGTAGGCCGGCGTGGCCGGCACCTGCTGGCGGCCCTCCTCGCTCAGGACCCCCTCCCCGGGAAACAGCTCGGCCAGTCCCTCCACCAGGGTCTCGTCGCTCCAGCGATCACAGGCGGTGATGAAGGACCCGTCCGCCTTGAGATCCGGCTGGCTGTGGCCGAAGTCGGCCCGCTGGCGCTCGGCGACCCTGTCGAGCAGGGACTCCAGTCGGGAATCGAGGGGGTGCGGGGGGAGGGCCTTCATCCCATTTCCATCTCCAGAACCTGGCTGAGGCTGCGGGAGGTGTCCTCCCGGAACTGGCGCACATTGACATAGCCGAGCAGCAGCAGGGCCGCCAGCGCCACCAGCAGCTCGACCCCGAGCACCAGGGCAAAGGGACCGTAGGGCCCGTCCCCCAGCGGCAGGGCACGGCCGATGTCGTACAGGCCGCCGCCGAGGAGCTTGCCGATCGCTCGAGACAGGGCCTGGGCCAGCCCCCAGACGCCGACGAAGGTACCGGCCGCCTGGGGAAGGGTGAGGTCGAGCATCAGGCAAAGGGCGCTGTTGGTGCCGATCCCGGCGGCCAGCCCGAACAGCACCATCACGGCCTGAAGAAAGGGGATCCGAGCCGTCAGGCCCGCGAGCAGCAGCAACAGCAGGGACAGGGCGATCAGCTGGCAGCCCAGGCGGGCGGTGGCCATCTTCCCGAGCCTGGGCACCACCCAGAGCCCGGCGAGCAGCAGGCCGACCAGGGTGCCGACCCCCCAGAAGGCATTGAGCTGGGCGGTGGCGGCGATCGGCATGGCGAACACCTGGGCGCCGTAGCTCTCGAGAACCGGATCCTGCAGGAACAGCCCCAGGGTGAACAGGATCAGGAAGGAGAAGAAGATCAGCACCTGGCGGCTGGAGGTGATCAGCATCCAGGACTGCCGCAGGCCGATGGCATCCTCCCGCGGCACCGCCGTCCCGTCGCTGCGCTCCCTCAGGGGAGACTCCATCCCCCAGGTGGCAATCAGCGTCAGCAGCATCACCACCCCGGCCACCGTGGCCATGAAGCGGGAGAGGGTCGCCTCGAGCACCGCCGGATCGCTGACGCCGTCGAGAGAGCGCAGGCTCAGCCCGATGGCCACCGCGCCGATGACGATGCCGACCGTGAGCATGCACCAGATGATGCCCACGGCCCGGGGCCGCTCCTGTTCGCCGGTGCGGTCGATGACCAGGGCCAGGTAGGGGGTGGTTGCCAGGGAGACCGCCAGTCCGTAAAGAGCGAACAGGCCGCAGAGGGCGGCGATCCCGAAGGCCAGGCCGGGCTGGCTGCCGTCCTCCAGCAGGCGACCCACCTGGAAGATCAGCGGCACCGACAGCACGGCCAGCAGGCAGAAGGCCGCCGTGCCGAGCAGCACGTAGGGGACCCGGTGGCGCGAGGCCAGAGGGTGGGCATCGGAGATCTGGCCGAACAGCACCCGGGAGGGGGCCACGAACTGCTCGAAGGCCAGGGCACCGCCCACCAGCAATCCCGGAAAGCCCAGCTCACTGAGCATGATCCGGTTGAGCAGCCCGGAGAAGATCACCGCCAGGCAGCCCAGGCAACCCTGGAAGAGGCCCAGTCGCACGGTGGCGGGGAGGGTCAGGCCGGGGCGACGGGGTGACGACAAAGGGCGTCAGGACCCCGGCGGCAGTGCCTCGGGCCCGGCGGGGCTGCCGGCCCGGCAGGCCGGGATCAGGGGCTGGGGCTCCACGGGGATCTCGGTGGCGCCGGCCGCCCTTGGGCTGGTGGCCGGCAGGGGCTGGCGCTGGCAGAGGCCGACCTGATCGAGGCCGGTGAAGCGCCGCAGCCGGGCCAGGGCCTTGTTGTAGTCGGAGATGGCCGTCGACCAGCGGACTTCGGCCTGGGTGAGGTCGCGCTGGGTGTCCACCACCTCCCGCTGGGTGGTGACGCCGGCCTGGAAGCGCAGGCGGGCCAGCCGCAGGGATTCCCTGGTGGAGATCACCTCCCTGGAGGTGGTGGTGATGTTGCGGTTGTTCTTCTCCAGTTCGTAGAAGTTGGTTTCCACCTGCTGGCGGATCTCATCCCGCTGCTGGGCGAACTGGAAGGTGTTCTGCTGGGCCACCTGCTTCTGACGGCGGTAGTTGGCCCGGGCGGCCCCGCCGTCGAAGATCGTCCAGTTGAGGTTGAGGCCCACCGTGTTCTCCACTGACCAGCCCTCGTTGCCGAAGTTGATCCCGGGCGTGCTGCGGTTGGCGAACTGAACGCCCCGGGTGCGACCGCCGGTGAGGCCGTAGGCGATGTTCAGGAACGGCTGGGCCGCGCCCAGGGCCGCATTCGCCTCGCTGTTGGCGATCGAGATGTTGAGCAGGACGTTGTCGAGCTCCTCGCGGAAGGCGTAGGCGGCGACGACGCTTTCCTGCAGCGACGGCAGCCAGGAGCCCACCACCCGCGAAGGCTCCTTCGAGGTGGGTGTGACGTCCTGGGGCAGGTCGAGCAGGGCCGCGAGAGCGCGACGGGCGATGGCCTGGTCGGACAGGCCCTGGGTGAGCACCTGCTGGTCGCGGGCCAGCTGGGTTTCCGCTTCCAGCACCTCCAGCTTGGTGGCCACACCGGCCTGGAAGCGAGCCTTGGCATCCCGCAGACTCACGAGGGAAGAGCGCACCGACTCCTGACCGATGCGGACCGTCTCATCGGAGACCTGGAGATCGAAGAAGGCCTCGGCCGCCTCCAGGCGCCGCGCCCGCAGGCCGATGAGGTACTGATTCTTGGCTTGCTCAAAACGGTCGCGGGCGGCGGCGATCTGGGGGGTGCGGGTGGGATTGATTAGCCCCCAGCTGGCCTGGAGCACGGCCGACATCCGCCAGATGCTCGTGATCGTGTTGCCGGGCTGCTGGCCGGTGCCGGTGAAGGCGCTGCTGAACTGCTGGCCGCCGGTGTAGGTGGGCAGACTGTTGGCGTTGAGCTGGATCGTGGGATACCAGAGGGCGATCTGGGCCCGCAGGGCCGACTGGGCCTGCTCCACCTGGCTGGCGATCGCCTTGAGCTCGGGGTTGTTGACCTCGACCAGCGTTTCCACATCGGCAAGGCCGAGAGGACGCAGCTCGCGGATGCGCACCTGGGACGGCTTGACCGGCAGGGCCAGGGGGTTGGGGGCGATCAGATCCTGGAGACCGGGCGGCAGCTCCTTGGCGGCGGGGGCCAGCACGGAGGGATTGGACTTGGGCCGGGGACCCTTGACCTCAGGGGCCAGGGGCAGGGCCGGGGGGGGCGAAGGGCTCGGAGTGGCTGGGGCTGGGGCGGACTGGGCCCTCGCCGGCAGCGCCCGGAGGCCGAACGAAGGGAGCACCACCAGTGCCGCAAGCAGGAGTGGTTGGCGCCTCACATTGGACCTTTCGCTTGAGCCAGAGCTTAAGCATCTCCCCGTGGTGTGCCGAGGCAGGCGGCCACCAGATCGTCCGCACCCCCCAGCAATCGGACCGGCACGGGCAGCCGACGGCGCAGATCGGCGAGGGTGGTGTCGTCGAGAAACACCTCCTCCCCCTCGCGCAGCATCACCCGCGGCAGCAGCAGTTCCTGGCCCAGATCAACGCCGCGCAGGCCCTCGATCAGATCGGAACCGGTGAGCAGCCCGGTGACCACCTGCTCCTGGCCCCAGTAGGGGCTCGGCAGGCCGTGGAGCAGCAGCTCCAGCCCCTCGACGCGGTTGAGGCGCTCCACCACCGGCTTCAGGGCCTCGGCCACCAGGCGACCCACCACCCAGCTGCAGCGGCGCGGGGTGGCGATCCGGGCCGGGAGGTCCCGGGTGGCCCCCTCCAGCTCCTCGAGGAAGGCGCGGATGCTGCCGACCCCGTTCTCCTGCTGGGGCAGGTCCTCGTAGCTGGCCCGCGGCGGCAGGGGACGGCCGGCGATCAGGAACCACTCGTCGGACAGCCAGGCGAGACGGCTGCCGGTGCTTGCCTGAAAGGCGGGCTGCAGGCGCTCGACCCGGCTGATCACCTCGCGGGCCACCGGCCGGTCGACCGGCCGTAGGGCATCGCCGGGGGGGCGGAAGCGCGTCAGCCCCACCGGCACCACGGCGGTGGAGAGCACGGCGGGCCAGGGGCCGGTGGCGAACCGCGCCAGGTCGGTGAGGGTGCGCTCCAGAGCGTCGCCGTCGTTCAGGCCGGGACACACCACCACCTGAGCGTGGATCTGGAGGCGCCTTTCGGCGAACCAGGCCAGCTGCTCGAGCAGCAGGGCGGCCCGGGGATTGAGCAGCAGACGGCTGCGCAGCTCCGGATCGGTGGCATGGACCGACACGAACAGGGGGGAGAGCCGCTGCTCCTCGATCCGGCTCCAGTCGGCCGCGGTGAGGTTGGTGAGGGTGAGGTAAGAGCCGTAGAGAAAGCTGAGCCGGTAATCGTCGTCCTTGAGGTAGAGACTGCCGCGGCGCCCCGGCGGCTGCTGGTCGATGAAGCAGAAGGGGCAGTGGTTGTTGCACTGGCGCAGGCCGTCGAACAGGGCCTCGCTGAAGCCCAGCCCCAGCCCTTCGTCCAGGTCCTTCTCCAGCTCCACCACGTGGAGCGTCCCGTCGGGGTCCTCCACCTCGAGCACCAGCTCCTCCTCCCCCTGCAGCACCTGGACGTCGATCAGGTCCCGGGGGCGGATGCCGTTGATGCTGCGCAGACGATCACCCGGCTGGAAGCCCAGCTCCTCGGCGATCGAACCCGGCTCAACGGTGGCCACCAGGGCGGGCCGGGGCTGGGTCACAGGCCCGGCATGGGCGGTGGGCCCGGCAAGGGCAGGGGAGGGCTCCTTCCACACGGGTGGTGACGGCGCTGCTTGAGATGTTGGCCCCAGTGTGGCGGTCCTGCCGCTTCAGGAGGTGACCGCCTCCAGCCCCCGGAACCCCAGCAGGATCACCAGGCCGAACAGCAGCCGGTAGGCCACGAAGATCCAGGTGCTGTTCTGCTGCAGAAAGCGCAGCAGCCAGGCGATCGCCAGCCAGGAGACCACCGCCGCCGCAGCGATGCCCACCAGCATGGGAATCACCCCGCCCGTCTCCGGCGAGCCGAAGGCCGCTCTGACCTCCACCAGCCCGGCCAGGGTGATGGCGGGAATGCCCAGCAGGAAGGAGAAGCGGGCCGCGTCGGAGCGCTGCCAGCCATCGAACAACGACGCCGTCAGGGTGCTGCCCGAGCGGGACACCCCGGGGATGAGGGCCAGCGCCTGGGCCAGCCCCACCAGCAGGCCGTCGCGAGGGGTGACGGCCTCCAGCCGGCGGCGGCGGCCGCCCGCCAGCTCGGCCACCGCCAGCAGCAGTGCCATCACGATCGAGACGACGCCGATCGACGTCAGGCTGCGCAAGGGGGAGGTCTCGTAGCCGGGCAGCAGCGCCTTGATGGCAAGGCCGGCCAGCAGGATCGGGATGGTGCCCAGCACGATGGCCACCCCCAGCCGGGCCGGCGGATCGTTCCACTGGCCGTGGCGGAAGGCCCGGGCCACACCCGCAGTCACCTCGACCAGATCGCGGCGGAAATAGCCGAGCACGGCAGCGATGCTGCCGAGCTGGATCACGGCGGTGAAGGCCACCCCGGGATCGCCCCAGCCCAGCAGGACAGGAACCACCTTGAGATGGGCCGTGCTGCTGATCGGCAGGAACTCCGTCAGCCCCTGCACGACGCCCAGAACGAAGGCGTGCCAGCAGGACTCCGCCAGGGACAGGGCGGAGGTCGTGGCGACCAGCGGCATGGGGGAAGCCGATACTGCGGCTGACCCTATGGCCTGACGGGTCACGGGAGCACCCCTCCACCCCCTTAAGGTTGCACAACTTTCTTCACAACCAGGTGCTCGGGGTTCCGCCCACCCTTTCCGCCCGTTCCCAGGCCCTGCCGAGCCTGCGGCTCGTCGCCGTCCCGGCCGCCTGGGTCCTGCCCCTGGTGGCCGCACTGCTGGTCACCGTGCCGGTGTTCCTGCAGGCCCCGTGGGTGCGCGCTGCCCCGATGGCCGCGGCCCTGTTCACCATCCCCCTGATGGGCGTCGCCCTGCTGCTGGAACGCCGGGGCCAGGGCCCCTGGCAGCCGCTGGGCGTGCTCCTGGTGGGCTTCAGCGGCAGCTGGCTGGGCGGTTGTCTGTTCTGGGGCTGGCTTCGTCTTCATCCGGTGATGCACCTGCCGATCGAGGCCTTCGCCCTGCCCCTGGCGGTGGCGGGCCTCGGTGGCCGCTGGCGCCTGGCCGGCGCCTTCTACCTGGGCTCCCTGCTCGGCACCGCCAGCACCGATGGGGTGATGGCGGCCGCGGGCCTCATGGACCTCTGGCCGCAGGTGCTGAACGCCCCCCTGCCCGAGGCCCCGCTGCTGCTCCAGGGCGCCGCCCTTCAGGTGCTGCAGCCCTGGCCCCTGGCCCTCGTCGGCCTGGCGGCGGCCCTGCTGCTGCTGCTGTGCCGTCGCCTCTGGTCGCTGGGCGGGGCCTGGCGGGTGGCGGCCGCTGCGGTGGGCACCACCCTGGCCGTCGACGCCCTCTTCCTCGGGGCGGCCCTGCTCGCCCCCCACCTCAGCGGACTGATCTGACGACCTGATCTGAAGAACTGCAAAAGCGCAGCCGCCGGCGCCGGGAGACCCCAGGGCCTTCTGTAACGTTGGCTGGGTGGTCTGCGGATCATCCCTCTCCCTGGTCCTGCCAGGGTGCCCTGGTTCTATCCCCCTGAAGGAGTGTCGTGATGAAGCGGCTGCTTGCCTGGTTGATGAGTGGTGTGGTCCTGGCCGGTCTGCTCATGACCCTGCTTCTGCCCGGTGCCGCCCTGGCCGCAGAGCTCCGCAACGAGATCGATGACAAGATCGCCGAGATCGGCGGCAAGGTGGACCTCAACAACGCCTCGGTGCGCCGGTTCCAGCAGTACCCCGGCATGTACCCCACCCTGGCCGGCAAGATCGTTCTCGGCGGCCCCTACGACAGCGTCGACGACGTGCTGCAGCTCGACCTGACGGACCGCCAGCGGGAGCTGTTCAACAAGTACAAGGACAACTTCACCGTCACCCCCCCGACGATCGCCCTCAACGAAGGCTTCGATCGCATCAACGACGGCGTCTACCGCTGAATCCCAGGGGCCTTCCCCACCCCTGCGCAACCGCCGTCCCCACGGCGGTTTTTTTGTGGCCGCGGTCCCGCGCCGGCCGTCCCATAGGCTCGGCTGCAGAAGGCACGGTGTGAAGGGGTGAACCAGCCGCTTGGATGAGCCGGATCCGCGCTTGGCATGCCACTGGGACGTGGTGGTGGTCGGCAGTGGTGCCGCGGGCCTGATGACCTGCCTGGAGCTGCCACCGCAGCTGCGCGTCCTGCTGCTGAGCAAGTCCAGCGCCCCCCCCTCCGCCAGCCGCTGGGCCCAGGGGGGCATCGCCGCAGTGACCGGCGCCGACGACAGCTTCGCCAGCCACATCGCCGACACTCTCAAGGCGGGCGCCGGGCTCTGCGATCCGGCCGCGGTCGAGGTGCTGGTGCGGGAGGCGCCGGCCTGCGTCGAGCGCCTCGTACAGCTGGGCATGGACTTCGATCGCACCCCCGAGGGCCTGAGCACCACCCTGGAAGCGGCCCACAGCCACCGCCGGGTGCTGCACGCCCAGGACCGCACGGGGGGTGCCCTCGTCGATGCCCTGGAGCGGGAGGTGCGACGTCGGCCCGGCCTGGAGCAGCGCAAGGGCATCCCTGCCCTGCAGCTGTGGGTGGAGAACGGCCGGTGCCTCGGGCTGCAGGTGCTTGAGGGCCAACGCCTGCGCTGGCTGCGGGCCGGAGCGGTGGTGCTGGCCAGCGGCGGCGGCGGCCATCTCTTCGCCCATACCACCAACCCGGCCCAGGCCAGCGGCGACGGCGTCGCCATGGCCTGGAGCGCCGGGGCCCGGGTGCGGGATCTGGAGTTCGTCCAGTTCCACCCCACGGCGCTGATGCTCCCGGACGCGCCCCACTTCCTGATCAGCGAGGCGGTGCGCGGCGAGGGAGCCCGGCTCTTCGACGACGCCGGCCGCTCGCCGGTGGCCCGGCTGGAGGGGGGCGATCTGGCGCCGCGGGACCAGGTGAGCCGCGCCCTGGCCCGCTGCATGGCCGAGCAGGGGGTCACCCGCCTCTGGCTCGACCTGCGCCCGGTGGGACGCGAGCGGCTGGAGCGCCAGTTCCCGACCATCCTGCGCCGCTGCCGGGAACTGGGGCTGGCCCCCGAAGCGGCGCCGATCCCCGTGGCCCCCGCCGCCCACTACTGGATGGGGGGCATCGGCACCGACCTGGAGGCCGCCACCAGCCTGAGGGGGCTTTACGCGGTGGGGGAGGTGGCCAGCACCGGGGTGCACGGGGCCAACCGGCTGGCGAGCAACTCGCTGATGGAATGCCTCGTCTTCGCCAGGCGGCTGCGCCATCTGCAGCCCGAGCCCCTTCCCGGCGCGCCCCCCGGCGGCCCCTGCGAAGCCACGGCCCTCAGCGCGGCCGAGGCGCGTTCAGGGCCCGATGAGGCCACCCTGCTCGGGGCGATCGCCGATCTGCGGCGCCTCTGCTGGCAGGTGGCCGGCGTGGAGCGCCGCGGCGTCGATCTGATCGGCGCCCTGCAGCAGGTGCGCCGCGAGCGCGCGGGCCATGAGCGCACACCCCTGCTGCGCCGGGCCCACGATCTGCCCCATCACCTGGAGCTGGTGCTGACGCCGGAGCAGGGCCACCGCCTGCTGCTGCTGCAGGACCTGCGCCAGCGGCTGGTGCTGGCGGAGCTGCTGATGGAGGCCGCCGCCTTCCGGGTCGAGAGCCGGGGCGGCCATCACCGCACCGATGCCCCGGCGCCCCAGGGCTTCTGGCGCCGCCACACCGTGCAGCTGCGGGGGCGGCTTCCTTTCACCACCACGGTGGGGGAGTCGTGAGGGCGAGGGGGGGCTCCGTTCAGTTGGCGATCGAACCCTCGTAACCGCTCAGGGCGGCCAGCTGGGCGAGGGACTTCTGGCCGGAGTCGAGCTTGCCCTTGATCTCCCAGGTGGGGAAGCCCTGGATGTTCTTGCTGGCGCAGAGGGCAGCCTGGTTGTTGCGGCCGTCGGGGGCACATTCAACGATCGTGAGCTTCTCGGTGGCCTCCTTGCCGAAGAGCTGCTTCTGGTCGTGGCAGTGGGGGCACCAGTAGGCCGAGTACATCACGGCGCCGGTGGCGCTGAGGTGGTCGGCGAGGGCGATCGAGGCGGGGGTGCTGGCGGAGGTGACCGGGATCGGCATCCCCGGGCCCGTGGCCGACTCGGGCCGGTTGAGGGAGGTGGCCCAGCCGAGGCCGATCAGTCCGACCGCCAGCACCGTGAGCACGCCGCGGAACAGCAGGGCGCCGGTGTCCTCCCATTCCCCGCCGATCAGGCTCAGCACGAACAGCGTCAGGCTGATCGCCGCCGACATCAGGCAGAAGGTGCAGAAGGCCTTGATCTGGAAGGCCATCACCCCCACCAGCACCAGGCTGAAGATCGCCATGCCGGCGCTGAGCAGGAACAGCCCCCACCAGCTGAGCCGATTGGTGGAGGTGCGGGCCTCGCCCTTGAGCAGCAGCGGAAGCACCGCCATCACCAGCACGGCGCCGTAGGCCAGGAAGCCGAACAGGGAGAGGGGCTGGCCGAAGACGGTCCCCCAGGGGCTGTTGAGGACCTTGTCGCAGCCGTCGGCACCGCCGGGGCAGCTGAGGTCGCCGATCACGCCCCAGCGGTTGAGGGTGATCGAGGCGGTATCGATCACGCCGATGGTGGCCAGCACGGCCATCACCACCCGGGCCCAGCGGCGACCCGGCTCGGGGCGGCGGCGACTCGTGAGGCGACTGGCGAGGCGAGTGGAAGTCACGGGGACAGGCGGGTCACGGAGCGATTCTCGCAGCCGCGAGGGCTTGCATAGGGTGGGGATCGGCGTTTTCCGCCCGGCCTCCCATGGGCCGCAGGCCCGTCCCCCCTTCTCCCGCAGCACCATGCCCCCCCAGCCCGGCCGAGAACGGCCCACCGTGGCCTTCACCCATCTGGGTTGCGAGAAGAACCGGGTGGACACCGAGCACATGCTCGGCCTGCTGGCCGAGGCGGGCTATGGGGTCAGCGCCGATGAGTGCGACGCCAGGGTGGTGGTGGTCAACACCTGCAGCTTCATCCAGGACGCCCGCGCCGAATCTGTCCGCACCCTGGTGGAGCTGGCGGAGCAGGGCAAGGAGCTGATCATCGCCGGCTGCCTGGCCCAGCATTTCCAGGAGGAACTCCTGGAGTCCCTGCCGGAGGCGCGGGCGATCGTCGGCACCGGCGACTACCAGCACATCGTCGAGGTGCTGGAGCGGGTGGAAGCCGGGGAGCGGGTCAACCGCGTGAGCGCGGATCCCACCTTCGTGGGCGATGAGCACCTGCCCCGCTACCGCACCACCTCGGAGGCGGTGGCCTATCTGAAGGTGGCCGAGGGGTGCGACTACCGCTGCGCCTTCTGCATCATCCCGAAACTTCGCGGCGACCAGCGCTCCCGCCCGATCGAGTCGGTCGTGGCGGAGGCCCGCCAGCTGGCCGGGCAGGGGGTGAAGGAGCTGATCCTGATCAGCCAGATCACCACCAACTACGGCCTGGATCTGTACGGCAGACCCCGCCTCGAAGACCTGCTGCGCGCCCTTGGGGAGGTGGAGATCCCCTGGATCCGGGTCCACTACGCCTACCCCACCGGCCTCACCGAACCCGTCCTGGCCGCCTACCGGGACATCCCCAACGTGCTGCCCTACCTGGATCTCCCCCTGCAGCACAGCCACCCGGAGGTGCTGCGGGCCATGAACCGTCCCTGGCAGACCGGGGTGAACGGCGCCCTGTTGCAGCGCATCCGCGACCAGCTCCCCGACGCCGTGCTGCGCACCACCTTCATCGTCGGCTTCCCCGGGGAGACGGAGGAGCACTTCGAGCATCTGCTGGCGTTCGTGGCCGAGCAGCGCTTCGACCACGTGGGGGTGTTCACCTTCTCCGCGGAGGACGGCACCGCCGCCGCCGCCCTGCCGGATCCGGTGCCCGCCGCGGTCGCCGAGGAGCGGCGGAACCGGCTGATGGCCCTGCAGCAGCCGATCGCCGCCGAGCGCAACGCCGCCTGGGTGGGCCGGATCGTGGACGTGCTGATCGAGCAGGAGAACCCCGCCAGCGGCGCGATGCTGGGCCGCTGCGCCCGTTTCGCCCCCGACGTGGACGGGGAGGTGCACGTGAGCCCCGGCGCGGGCGGGCTGAGCGCCGCCCCCGGCACGATGGTGCCGGTGCGGATCACCGCCGCCGACACCTACGACCTGCGCGGCGAGGTGGTGGGGGCCGCCGCGATGGTGGGTGACGCCCTGGCGGCGACGCGGAGCCGGGCTTGAGCCCCGGCAGCCCGGAAAGCTGGCTGCAGCGGCACCAGCGCCCCCTCTTCCTGCTCGCCTCCGGTCTGAGCACCACCGGTTCCTTCGCCGGGCTGACGGCCAAGGGCTGGATCCTGATGGCCGGCACCGGCAATCCGCTGCTGCTCGCTCTGCACTTCGCCGCCCTCGCCCTGCCGAGCCTGGTGGTCAGCGGCCAGGCGGGGGTGCTTACGGATCGGCTGGGATGCGAGACGGTGCTGATCCGCTCCCAGTGGGGGCTGTTCGGCGGTGCCACCCTGGGGGCCCTGGCCATTCCCCTGCTCCAGGGCACGGGGCAGGTGCTGCTGCTGCTGCTCAGCACCCTGGTGGTGGGCGTCTCCAGCTCCTTCGAGCTGACGGCCCGCAGCAAGTACTGCGCGCTGCTGGTGGAGCGGCCGGAGCAGGTCGGCCCCTATCTGGCCAGCTTCTCGGTGGTGTTCAACGTCGGCAAGCTGGTGGGCCCTCCCCTGGGGGGCTGGCTGGTGGCCCTCTCCGGGCCCGCCATGGCCCTGGCCATCGATGCGGCCTCCTACCTGCTGCCGATCGCCACCGTGATCTGGCTGCTGAGGCCCCGCCGCGACCTGGAGCAGCGCAGCACCGGAGGGGCCGGCGCCAGCCTCGGGGCCGCCTGGCGGGGCTGCGGCCCGACCCTGCGCCATGTGCTGCGGTTCACCACCGTGGCCTGCCTGGTGGGCTTCTTCCACCCGGGCCTGGCCCCCCTGATCGCGGCCGAGGTGGTCGGACCGTCGCCCCAGGCCCTCGGCCTGTTCACCAGCGTCCTGGCCGCCGGCAGCATCGCCGGCGGCCTGGTGCTGCAGCGCAACAGCAGCGCCCTCAGTGAGCGGCCGGCCCTGCTGCTAGGGGGCTGCGCCGTGGCCGTGGCCCTGGCCCAGCTGGGCATGGCCGCGGCTTCCGGGGGCACGGCCGCCCTGGCGATGGCCCTGCTGCTGGGAGCCGGAACCGCCGGCCTGCTGGCCGGATCGAACCTGATCCTGCAGGTGGGGGCGCCGATGGCCCTGCGCGGCCGCATGGCCGGCATGGGACAGATCGCCTTCCTGGGGGGCGGTGGCGTGAGCGGCCTGGTGGCCGCTGGCCTGGCGATGACGGTGGGGCTGAGTGCCACCTTCGCCCTGCTCGGCGGCGTCGGGCTGGTGGTGGGCGTACTGGAACTGGGGCGGAAGGGAGCCCTGCGGCTCAGATCAGCCTGATCCCCTTGAGCACCACGGTGGCCAGGAAGGCGGCGGTCAGCCCGCCACCGACGAGCGCCAGATAGATCACCACACCCACGGACGCTGCTGCGAGGAACGCCTTCATTACAGCAGAGGATCCGCCCCCTTCCGGCCCCAGGCCAGGGGCGGAGGAGGTAGAACCGCTTGAGATTTACCGAAAGCGCCTAGGGTTGCAGCGCAGCGGAACCAGCACGAGCCCCTGCCGCAGCTGCGCAATCGCCCACGGAGCATCCACTCCGGACCATCCACCAAGCCCCTGCCGCATGCGCACCCTCTTCGTCTATCCCGAGTTTCCGAAGACGTTCTGGAGCTACGAAAAGATTCTCGAGCTGGTCAACCGCAAGGTGCTGCTGCCCCCGCTCGGCATGGTCACCGTGGCGGCCCTGCTGCCCCAGACCTGGGAGATGAAGCTGGTCGACCGCAATGTCCGCGAAGTGACGGAGGCCGAGTGGAACTGGGCGGAGCTGGTGGTGATCTCCGGGATGATCGTCCAGAAGGCCGACATGGCCGCCCAGATCGCCAAAGCCAAGCAGCGGGGCCTGCCGGTGGCGGTGGGAGGTCCCTTCGCCAGCTCCACCCCCGACGCCCCTGAGCTGCAGCTGGCCGATTTCAAGGTGCTCGACGAGGGGGAGATCACCCTGCCGATGTTCATCGAGGCGATCGAGCGCGGCGAGAAGCAGGGGCGGTTCAGCGCCAACGGCGACAAGCCGGACGTGACCGGCACCCCCATTCCCCGCTTCGACCTGCTCGAGCTGGACGCCTACGACTCGATGTCGGTCCAATTCTCGCGCGGCTGCCCGTTCCAGTGCGAGTTCTGCGACATCATCGTGCTCTACGGGCGCAAACCCCGCACCAAGACCCCCGGCCAGCTCCTGGCGGAGCTCCAGTACCTCTACGACCTGGGCTGGCGCCGCTCGATCTTCCTGGTCGACGACAACTTCATCGGCAACAAGCGCAACGCCAAGCTGCTGCTGCCGGAGATCAAGAGCTGGCAGATCGAGCACGGCTACCCGTTCAGCTTCGCCACCGAGGCCTCGGTGGATCTCGCCTCCGACGAGGAGATGATGCTGATGATGGCCGAGGCCCGCTTCGACAGCGTCTTCCTCGGCATCGAAACCCCCGACGAGGCCAGTCTCGAAACGGCCCGCAAGCTGCAGAACACCCGCAGTTCCCTGGAGGAGTCCGTGGACCGGATCACCTCCTACGGCATCCGTGTCATGGCGGGCTTCATCATCGGCTTCGACGGCGAGAAGCCTGGCGCCGGCGATCGCATCGTCGAGTTCGTCAGCCGCACCGGCATTCCCGCCGCGATGATGGGCATGCTGCAGGCACTGCCCAACACCGGTCTGTGGCATCGCCTCGAGAAGGAAGGGCGGCTGATCCAGGAGAAGACCGACGCCAAGGGCGTCAACCAGACCAACCTGCTCAACTTCGTGCCCACCCGGCCGATCCGCCAGATCGCCAACGAGTACGTCGATGCCTTCTGCCGTCTGTACGAGCCGAACGCCTACATCGACCGGGTCACGCACTACTACCTCAAGATGGGCCAGCCCCGCTGGCAGCAGTACGTGCCGGCGGCGGCCTTCGGCAAGGCCAGCCTGCCCACCTGGACCGATGTGCGCGCCCTGCTGATCGTGATCTGGCGTCAGGGGCTCAAGCGCGACACCCGCGGCCGCTTCTGGCGTTCCATGTTCACCATCGCCCGCCGCAACTCCAACAACCTGGAGCAGTTCCTGGTCACCCTCGCCCACAACGAACACTTCCAGGAATACCGGGGCGTGGTGACCCGCGAGATCCAGGAGCAGCTCGCCGCCCTGCCTCCGGAACCGCCGGAGGGATCCCGCGAAACCACCCGGGAGCTCCAGCCGGCCTAGTCCTGCACGTAGGGCAGACCCATCTCAAGACAGTGCTCCGCCTTCTGGAGCTCCCGGCCCAGGTAGAGGGCGTGGTCGAGCCGTGAGAGGGGATGGGGGCCGTCCCCCTCGGTCAGGGCGATGCCGAGTTCCTTGGCGCTGCGGCCGCGGTACACGGCCCAGGGTGCCCGAGGGTCGCCGCCCCGGCAGCTGAGCACCTCCCCGGTGTCCGGGTCGATGGCCAGTCCCCGTTCATCAATGCCGTTGGCGTAGTGCTCGGCGATCAGCTCGCCGGCGGCGGCATCGACCTTGATCAGGAAGTAGCCCGATGGGTCGAGCTGGATGAAGCGCTGGGAGAGGGCCTCATCCAGGCTCTGGCGGGGGTTCGGGTCGTGGTGCATGGGGGGGATCGTAGGAAGCGGTGAAGGGAAGCTCCGCGTTCATCGCCGCGATCGCCGCGTGCATCTCCCGGTTGGCGCCCGGCAGCCAGTCCCGCAGGATGGCGTCGAAGCGGGAGTCGTACCAGCGGTGCAGGCTGGCCCGGGGCTGGGCCACGAAGCCCCGGCGCCGCTTGTGGCTGCCGCCGGCCCCGGGATCGAAGCTCTCCAGACCCCGCTCGATCGCCCAGGCGATCGGGGCGTAGTAGCAGACCTCGAAGTGCAGGTTGTCGAGCTCGATGTCGCTGCCCCAGTAGCGGCCCCAGAGGCCACTGGCATCGTGCACGCACAGCGACATCGCCAGGGGCTGCATCGGATCGCCCCGATGGGCGCTGAACAGCACCAGGTGCTGGCGCAGGTCGGTGGCGGCCGCCTGGAAGAAGGACTCGGTGAGGTACTTGCTGCCCCAGGGCCCCCAGCGGCTGCAGTGCTGCTCGTAGAAGCGGTGCATCCGCTCCAGCAGACGCGGCGGGATCTCCTCGCCCGCCAGGGGCGTGACCGTCAGACCCGCCGCCGCCACGGAGCGGCGCTCGCGGCGGATGTTGCGGCGCTGATTGGCATTGAAGCTGGCCAGGTAGGCCTCGAAGTCGGCATGGCCGGGGTTGCGCCATTCGCTCTGCTGGTTGATCCAGAGGGCGCAGCCGGCGGCTTCCGCCAGGGGCTGCCAGGCCGGATCCACATAGAGGAAGTTGCAGCTGAGGATCCCCTGGCGCCGGCAGAAGCCGTCGATCTCGGCGAGGACCCGCGCGGTGAGGGCCGCCGGGTCCTCGCCGGCGGCCACATGGAAGCGGTAGCCCTGCACCGGGCTCACCGGGCTCATGCCGACGAGCTTGGGGTAGTAGCGCAGGCCGAGCTGGCCGGCGAGCTGGGCGAAGGACTGGTCGAAGACGAATTCCCCGTAGCTGTGGCCCTTCAGGTACAGGGGCGCCAGGGCCACCAGCCGCCCGTCGCGCCAGAGCCCCAGGTGGCAGGGCTGCCAGCCCTGGCGCGGCACGATGCTGCCGCTGGCCTCCAGATGGTGCAGCCATCGCCAGCCGTAGAAGGGGCGATCGACCGCCGCGGTCGTGGCCTGCCCGGTGCCGCCCACCAGGGCCTGCCACTGGTCTTCCGGGATGTCCCGCGTCGCCTGATGCCAGCGGACTTGCAGCTCGGCCATGGCCGCTGGCGGCGCAGGGGGGTGGGGGCAGGCGCAAAACTAACGGGTGATTCCCTGCGACCGAGCGCCCACCCCCGCCATGGCCAAGCCCCTGCGGACCCTGATGCTCCTGACGGCCGCCACGGCACTGGCCGTGCCGGCGGCGCCCGCCAGGGCCGGGCTGCTGCGGCCGGTGCTGATGCTGCTGCGTCCCCAGCTGGAGAACCAGCTGACCCGGGTCTGCGTCGAGACGGTCTCCGTCGGCCGGGCGGACCTGGCGAAAAGCCTGCAGGATCCCTGTCGCAAGCTGGCCGTGCCCACCAGCAAGTGCCTGATCGAGGAGACCGACAACAGCGGCCGCAGCCTGGGGGTGATCACCGAGATGGTGAGTGGCCGCTTCGGCGATGACAGCGAGGAGGTGGTCAAGCGCTGCCTGGCCAGGATGTTCGGCCTGCCCACCGACAGCCTGCGGGACATGCCGCTTCGGGAGCTCGGCCGGCGTTTCGGCAGCTATGGCCTCCAGGAGGTCAACCCCTGAGAGGCTCGGGCCGGCGCCAGCGCAGCAGCAGCTCGTCCCCCGGCAGGGCCCGGTGCTCCACCAGCCGCCAGCCCGTCCGCGCCGCCGGCGCCACCCGGGCCCCGGTGGGCAACCAGCCCAGCGGGCCGCCCAGCAGGCGGGGGCAGAGGGTGAGCTGGATCTCATCGAGCAGGTCCTCGGCGGCCAGGACCGCCGCCAGCTGCGCCCCCCCCAGCACGGCGATGCGCCGCTGACCCAGGCTCGCCAGGCCCGCCAGGGCCTGGGGCCAGCTCTCCAGGGTCAGGTGGCGATCGAACCCCTCGACGGGGGCGGTGGGGGGCAGCGGGGCGGCCTGCAGCAGCCAGCGGCCCAGGGGCTGGCGAAAGAAGGGCAGGGCGGGGGGCAGCCGGCCGCTGCGGCTGACGGCGATGGCGATCGGCTGGGCGGGGCGGCCCTGCGAGACGCGGGCGTCCAGCAGGGCGGGGCTGCGGATCAGGCAGGTGCAGCCATGGCGACGCAGGGTCTCGGCGCCCACCAGGACGGCATCGGCCCAGGCCAGGGCCTCCTCCAGCACCTGCCGGTCAGCGGCACCGCCCAGCTGGGCTGCCCCCCCTTCGGGTGGCGCCAGCCGGCCGTCGAGGCTCACCGCCAGCACGAGCCGCAGCTCGGGCCATGGGCCGCCGGGGCGGGGATCCGCCGCTGCCTCCGGACTCAACCGGCGGCGAGGGCTTCGAGGGCCGCCGGGACCATCTCCAGCTGGGGCGTCTCGGCGAAGACTTCAGCGGCGTTGTTGGGGCTCTCCTGCAGGCGGACCTTGTGCAGCCGGGCCCCGATGGCGGCGATGGGGGTGCTGAGCAGATCGGCGATGTGAAGGGCGATGTTCTCGGCGGTGGGAACGCAGTCGGCGAAGTGGGCAACGTCCTTGTTGAGGAAGGTGTGGTCGAAGGGCTCCACCACCAGATCGTTCACCAGGCGCTGCAGCTCGGCCAGGTCGCAGACCATGCCGGTGCGGCCATCGATGGCCCCCCGCACGGTGACGTCGAGCAGGTAGTTGTGGCCGTGGCCGTGGGGGCGGGCGCACTTGCCGTAGATCGCCTCGTTCTCGCCCTGGCTGAGCTCGGGGCGGGCCAGGCGGTGGGCGGCGGCGAAGTGGGTGCGGATCGAGAGGAAGGCTTCCATGGGATCGATGGTGGGACCGCAGAGCACGTCGGCCCAGAGGTTGGGGTGTTCGTGGAGCCGCAGCGCCACCAGCGGCAGATGGGGGGCCAGGCGCTGGCGGATGGCCAGCAGCAGGGCTTCGGTGGTGGGCAGCCGCCCCTCGGGACCGGAGAGGTCGAACTCGGGCCAGACCTCGTTGAGGAAGCGGAAGTCGAGGGGGTCGGTGACCTCCCGCCGGATGGCGTGCTTGACGTCGGAGAGGTTGAGCACCATGCCGTCGGCGTCGAGCGGGCCGCCCATCGCCACGGTGAGTTCGTAGTTGTGGCCGTGGCCCGGGGGCAGGCTGCAGCGGCCGAAGCGCCGGGCATTCTCGGCATCATCGAGTTCCGGCAGCCGGTAGAGGTGGCTGGCACTGAAGGTGGCCCGGCGGGTGATCACGCAGAGCCGGCCGCGCCCGTGGGCGGCGGTGGTGGGGGAAGCTGCCGCCGGAGGGGCGGTCAACCGGGTTGCGGTCATCGCCGGGCACCAGGGGACGCCCATCCTAGAAACGGGGTCCGGACCGCCGTTGCCCGCACACCCATGGCCCCAGCCGATGCCGCCCCGACCCGCCCCTCGCACCGGGAGCTGGCCCGCCGTCTCGATGGCCTGAACATCTACCTCGTGGGAATGATGGGGACCGGCAAGAGCGCGGTGGGGCGCCCCCTGGCCGAGGCCCTCGGCTATCGCTTCATCGATGCCGATGCCGCCCTCACGGAGGCGGCCGGCCGGTCGATCGCCGAGATCTTCGCCAGCGAGGGAGAGGACGCCTTCCGCGCCCTGGAGACCGCCGTGCTCAACGGCATCGCCGGCTGGCATTCCCTGGTGGTGGCCACCGGCGGCGGGGCGGTGACCCGGCCGGAGAACTGGGGGCACATGCGCCAGGGGGTGGTGGTGTGGCTGGATGCCCCCGCGGAGGAACTGCTGCGCCGGCTGGCCGCCGACCCCACCCCCAGGCCCCTGCTTGCCACCGCCGATCCCGCCGCCCGGCTGCAGGTGCTGCTGCAGGAGCGCCGGCCCCTTTACGCCCAGGCCGACCTGGCGGTGGCCCAGCGGGGGGGTCTGCCCGCGGCGGTGGCGCTCCAGGTGCTGGAGGCCCTGCCCTCGGTGCTGCGCGACCCCGCCCGGCCTACGGCCGAACCCGTCCGTCTGCAGGACGCCGACGGGCAGCCCCGCGTCTCGCTCAACTGAGTCCCGCGGGGCCCTCAGGCGGGCGGCTCCAGTCGTACCGCGAACCACTGGATCGTGCAGCCAGGCGCCAGCTCCAGTTCGCATGCGGTGTCGAGCAGCCGGCCGGCCCGGGCGAGCGGATCGGCCAGATCGGCCAGGTCGGCCGGGGGGTCGGCCAGGGCCGCCAGATGGCCGGCGAGCCAGTGCAGGGTCTCGGCGGCGCTGAGGATGGTGTCGCCCTTGCCGGGCTCCAGCACCACGTAATGGTCGAGCTCCCGCAGCAGCGGATCGGACACGGCCAGAACAGCGGCGACCCCCATCCTGGCGGGTGGGGGCGCCGGTGCGGAGGGGGGCCTCAGCCCCTGTCCACGGCGGCGTAGATCTGGTCGCGCCAGGCGAACAGGGGCTCCAGGACGGGGTTGTCGGCAATGCCCTCCACCCCGCGTCCGGCCAGGGGGGCGCCGGCGCAGGCCGGGAACATCAGCAGATACAGCTGGGCCGCCACGGCGATGTCGGCCAGGGTGAGGCCATCGCCCTCCAGGTAGGGGCGCTCGGACACGAGCCGGGCCAGCTGCTCGAGGCTGCGGTGCAGCTGCCGCACCTCACAGGGCCCGAGCAGGTCACGCATCGCCTCGGTGGCGGAACCGATCAGGCCCCCGGGCAGGGCCCCCACCAGATCCCGCAGCGGCGCGGGGGTGGCCTCGGGCAGCAGGGCGCCGCGCAGCACCGGATCGGTGGCCGCGGCCTGGAGCAGGGCCAGTCGGGCGCCCCGGGCCAGGGCGGTGTCGGCCCAGTCCTCCAGCAGCAGCACCCGGGCGCGGGCGACCGGATCGGCCGGCAGCAGCGGCGGCTCCGGGTGGGTGGCCTCCAGATGGAGGGCGATGACCGTGGAGTCGGCGATCACCTCACCGCCGTCCACAAGCACCGGCACCTGCCGCTGCCCGGAGAGGCGGAACAGCTCCAGCTGCCCCAGGCCGGGGGTCACCTCCATGAGGGTGGCCTCCAGACCCTTGCGGGCCAGCAGGAGCCGGACCTTCTCACAGAAGGCGGAATGTCTGAACTGATGCAGCTCCATGGGCCCTCCGGGCCGGCTGGGCGCGGCCCCGGGCGGCAGAGTAGCCGGCATCCGACCAGGACGCCGCCGGGGCCATGAAGGACTTCTTCGTCAACGTGACGCGCTATCCGCGCTATCTGATCGCCTTCAGCCTGGGGGTGTTCAACTCGGTGTTCGAGCCCCTGGCCCGGCGCCGCAGCAACCCGGTCACGGCGGCGGCCCTGGTGGGCGCCCTGATCAGCGGACTGATCAGTCTCACCCTTGTGCTGCGTGCCATGGTGCAGACGGCACCGCTGGCGTAGTCATGGCACAGAGCCGACGGGTGGAACGGGTGGCGGCCCTGATCCGCCGCGAGGTGAGTGAGCTGCTGATGAGCGGCATCAAGGACGAAAGGGTCCACCACGGCATGGTCAGCGTCACCAACGTGGAGCTGGCCGGCGACCTGCAGCACTGCCGGATCTTCGTGAGCGTCTTCGGCAGCGCCGAGGACCGGGAGGTGGCCATGGCCGGCCTGCGGGCGGCCTCCGCCTATGTGAAGGGGGAGCTGGGACGGCGGCTGAAGATGCGTCGCACGCCGGAGGTGGTGTTCGTCCTCGACCGGGGTCTGGAGAAAGGCAACACGGTGCTCGGACTGCTGCAGCGTCTGGAGACGGAGCGACGGGAGCGGGAGGAGCCGATGGCAGGGGCCGGCGAAGCGGATCCGGCGGACGACAACGACGGCGCTGACGGATGACCTCCCGGCCCATCGATCGGCTGGCCGCCGAGCTGCTGGTGGTGCGCTGCAGCGGCCATCCCGCCGATGGCCAGAGGCGCTACCCCCGCTGGGAGCTGGACAACGCCGGCCTGCGGCGCCTGCTGCAGCGTGGCGTGGGCGGGGTGATCCTGCTGGGGGGCAGCGCCGCCGAGCTGCGGCTGCGCACCCGCCAGCTGGAGGCCTGGGCCGGCGCGCCGCTGCTGCTCTGCGCCGATGTGGAGGAGGGCGTGGGCCAGCGCTTCGAGGGGGCCAGCTGGCTGGTGCCGCCCCTGGCCGTAGCCCGGATCCACCGCGAGGATCCCGCCCTGGCCGTGGATCTGGCCCGACGCTATGGGGCCTGCACGGGCCGGGAAGCCCGCCAGCTGGGGCTCAACTGGGTGCTCGCACCGGTCTGCGATGTCAACAACAATCCGGCCAATCCGGTGATCAACGTGCGGGCCTGGGGGGAGGATCCGGCCACGGCCGGGGCCCTGGCGGCGGCCTTCTGCCGCGGTGTTCAGGCCGAGGGTGTGCTGGCCTGCGCCAAGCACTTCCCCGGCCACGGTGACACCGCCAGCGACTCCCACCTGGAGCTGCCCCTCATCCCCCATGGCCGTGGGCGCCTGGAGGCGGTGGAGCTGCCGCCCTTCCGGGACGCCATCGCGGCGGAGGTGGCGGCGGTGATGAGCGCCCACCTGCTGCTGCCGGCCATCGACCCCGACCATCCGGCCACCCTTTCGCGGGCGGTGCTGACGGGGCTGCTGCGCCAGGAGCTCGGGTACGAGGGGCTGGTGGTCACCGACGCCCTGGTGATGGAGGCGATCGCTGGGCGCTACGGCCCCTCGGAAGCGGCGGTGCTGGCCCTGGAGGCGGGGGCCGACCTGGTGCTGATGCCCGGGGACGCCGACGGGGCGATCGACGCCATCGTGGCGGCCGTGGCCAGCGGGCGGCTCAGCCTGGAGCGGCTGGAGGCCTGCCGGCAGCGCCGTCGCCGGGCCCTGGAACGCTGCCCCACCGATCCCGACGCCGACCCCTTGGCCCCCCTGGGCGAGCTCAGCAACGGCCCCGCCCCCGACGACCAGGCGCTCGCCCTGGAGCTGGTGCGACGCAGCCTGGTGTCACGGGGGCGGGGCCCTGTGCCCGGCGGCCCCGGCGTGAACCTGATCCGCCTCGACAACAGCCTGGGCTGCCCCTTCCTTCCGGCGGGAGCCCCGGCCCTGGCCCTGCCGGAGGCCGCCGGACTGCGGACCTGCCTGGTGGACGGCCAGGGGCCGTCCCCCTGGAGCGGCGATGGGGAGGCCCCCCTGGCCCTGGATCGGCTGGGCGAGGGGCCGGTGCTGCTGCAGCTGTTCGTGCGCGGCAACCCCTTCCGCGGCCGTGCCGACGGCGCCGATCCCTGGCCGGCGGTGATCCGCCAGCTCCAGGCCGCCGGCCGGCTGGCGGGCCTGGCCGTCTACGGCAGTCCCTATGCCTGGGAGGCCCTGGCCGCCCTTCTGGATCCGGCGGAGCCGGCCGGCTGGTCGCCGGGCCAGATGGCCCTGGCCCAGGGCGAACTGCTGGGCCGCCTCGGTTTCGGGCCGCCGCCGGGCGGTGGCAACCCCGCCGCAACGGTTGCGGAGGACTTCACCGACTGAGCGGCCGCCGACACCTAGCCTCCTGGGACGATCGTCCTGTCCCGCGGCGTCCCATGCTGAGCCTGTCGATGATCGTGCGCAACGAGGCGGAGCGCCTGGAGCGCTGCCTGGCGTCGGTGGCCGGCTTCGTCGACGAGATGGTGGTGGTGGACACCGGCTCCGGTGACGGCACCCCCGAGATCGCCGCCGCCTGCGGCGCCCGCGTGCACCACCTGGACTGGCCGGGGGACTTCGCCCCCGCCCGCAACCACACCCTGGATCTGGTGTCGGGCGACTGGGTGCTGGTGCTGGATGCCGACGAATGGCTGCGGCCCGAGGCCCGCGCCCCCCTGCGGGCCCTGATGGAGCAGCCCCGGGTGCTGCTGGTCAACCTGCTGCGCCAGGAGCTGGGGGCGGCCCAGTCGCCCTATTCCAGCGTCAGCCGCCTGTTCCGCCGCCATCCGGCGATCAGATGGGGGCGCCGCTACCACGCCATGGTGGACGACAGCGTGGCCGCCCTGCTGGAGCAGGAGCCCGACTGGCAGGTGGTGGCCTGCCCGGAGCCGGCCCTGCTCCACGAGGGGTACCGCCCGGAGCTGGTGGCCCGGCACGACAAGGCCGCCCGTCTGCGCGCGGCCATGGAGGCGGAGCTGGCCGCCCGGCCGGGCGATCCCTACGCCTGCGCCAAACTGGGGGCCCTGGAGGTGAGCCAGGGCCAGCGTCGCCGGGGCATCGCCCTGCTGGAGGAGGGTCTGGCCGGTGCCGGGGCCGACGCCCACCCCGAGCGCTACGAACTGCTGCTCCACCTCGCCATCGCCCGCGGCCCCGAGGAGCCCGCCGCCGCCGCCGCGCTCTACCGCCAGGCCCTGGCCCTGCCCCTCGACGGACGGCTCAGCCTGGGGGCGCGGCTCAACCTCGGGGCCCTGCTGCTGCGCCAGGGGGAGCTGGAGGAGGCGGCGGCCCTGACGGCCACGGTGACCGAGCTCTGCCCGGAGCTGCCCCTGGCCTGGTTCAACCTGGGATTGATCGAGCGCCAGCGGGGCCGCCTCGTGGAGGCGATCGGCGCCTACCGGCGGGCCCTGGAGCTGGCGCCGGAACACGCCGACGCCCAGCGCAACCTGGCGGCCGCCCTGCTGCTGGCCGGGGACATCCCCGGCGCACGCGACGGCTTCCGCCGGGCCATCGCCCTGCTGGAGGCCCAGGGGGAACCGCAGCAGGCCCGGGAACTGGCCCACCGGGCCGGCGCCCTCGTCCGGCTGGACGCCTGATGGCCGCAACGCCGTCGCTAGCGGGCCGCACGGTCGCCGTGACCCGGGCCGAAACCCAGCTGGGCGCCGCCCGCCGGCTGTTCGAGCAGGCCGGGGCCAGCGTGATCGACCTGCCGGCCCTGGTGATCGGCCCTCCCGATCTCTGGGGTCCCCTCGACGATGCCCTGGCGGAACTGGAGCAGTTCCACTGGATCCTCTTCTCCAGCGCCAACGGGGTCGACGCCGTGGAGCAGCGGCTGGCCCGCCGGGGGAGCAGCCTGGCTGCCAGGCCGAAGGAGGTGCGGCTGGCGGCGGTGGGGCGCAGGACCGCCGAGGCCCTGGAGGCCCTGGGGGCCCCCGCCGACTTCGTGCCGCCGGCGTTCGTGGCCGACAGCCTGATCGAGCACTTCCCGGTGTCGGGCTGGGGGCAGCGGCTGCTGCTGCCGCGGGTGCAGAGCGGCGGGCGCACGGTGCTGGCAGAGGCCTTCGGCGCGGCCGGCGCCCGGGTGGTGGAGGTGGCCGCCTACGAGACCCGCTGTCCGGCCGGGCTTCCCAGCGGAGCCCTTCTGGCCCTGGAGCGGCGCCAGCTGGATGCCATCACCTTCAGCAGCGGCAAGACGGTGGACCACACCGCCCGGCTGCTGGCCGACAGCTTCGGCGATACCTGGCTCGAGCGGCTGGAGGGGGTGCAGGTGGTCTCGATCGGCCCCCAGACCAGCCGGCGCTGCCTGGAGCGGCTCGGTCGGGTGGACGGGGAGGCCGATCCCCACGACCTGGAGGGGCTGGTGGAGGCCTGTGGGCGGCTCCTCAGAGCTCGACCTTGACCCGGCGACTGCCGCTCTGGAGCACTAGGCGTCCGTTGGGGACATCGACGGAGGCCACACTCCAGCCGGAGGGGAGAAGATCTGTGGTGCGTCCACCCCTGTCACCTGGGCGCAGACTGCCGCTGAGCTGCTTGTAGGTCACGACCGCTTCGCTCTGGCCGCCGGAGTCGATCACGCCGGTGACTCGGAAGTCGGCCAAGAAGGCCGGCGGTGTGGCGGGGGCCTGGGCCGGGGCGCCTGCGGCGACCCCCCCGGGGGCCATCTCCGGCACCAGGGTTCCGAAGGGATCCTGCCGCCCCATCCGGAAGGCGCTTACCACCTGCTGGGAGGTGGGCAGGGGAGTGAGTCCCTCGGGGACGGCCCCGGCCGACGAGGTGGGGGCGGCCGGCGCGGGGGGCGCAGGGGGCGGCGGAGCCTCCACCGTGGGGGACGCGCCGCATCCGGTCAGCATGAGACCAACGACGACACCAAGACCGAGGCGCCTGTGGAGACGCCCAACGAGGCGCCCGTCAGCCGTTCTCCACCAGGTCACGAAATCGATCAAGGTTGGCCTGAAGTTCTTTGGTGACGATGCCTCCCATGATGGTGGGTTCCATCAGGGGTGCAAGCACAGCAGGGAGCTCGTAGCTCACTGTGAGCTTGACCGCCGTGAGGACGGGTCCGAGGGGATAGAAGCGGACGGCCCCCCTTGTCGGCAGGCCGCCGACGGATTCCCAGTGCAGCCGCTGGGAGTCGACCCGCTCGGTGATCCGGGCCTTCCAGTGGAAGCGGAACCCCTGGGCCGCCAGGGTCCAGTCCGTCAGGTCAGGGTCGTCGAGGGTGACCACCGATTCGATCCAGCGCATCCAGCGGGGCATGGCCTCCAGGTCGCTCCACACCTCCCAGACCCGGGCCACCGGGGCCTGGATCTCGGTGGTGACGCTGTGCTCGAGCCATTTGCCCATGGTGATGCTCCTAGGCCGCAGCCGCGCAGGTGGCCAGGGCCACCGGCTGATCGAGGATGGCGGCCGCGGCCAGGCGTCCACTCATGGTGGCCCCCTCCATCGAATCGATGTAATCCTGGCGGGTGTAGCTGCCGGCAAGGAAGAAATTGGCCACGGGGGTGCGCTGGGCCGGGCGGAACGGCTCCATCCCGGGCGCCTCCCGGTACAGGGACTGGGCAAGCTTCACCACGTTGCTCCAGACCAGTTGCAGCCCGGCGGCGGAGGGGAACAGCTCGCGCACCTGGCGGTCGGTGTGGGCGACGATCTCCTCCGTCTTCCTGGGAATCCAGGGGTCGCCGGGGGTGAGCACGCACTGCAGCAGGGAACCCAGCCCCTCCCGGCGGTAGTCGGCCGGGCTGGTCAGGGCCAGGTCGGCGAAGCAGCTGAAATCGGCATCGGCCGTGTAGAGGAGGTTGTCGAGGCCCGCCGGGCGGCCAAGGTCGGCCCGGCGGGCCTCGGGGCCGGCGCCGTCGCCCAGTTCGGTCACCCAGCCGTCGTAACGCAGCTGCACGGTGGCCACCGGCACCGTCTCGAGCCGGTCGATGGCGGCGAACTCCGGGAAACGGCGCCAGGCCTGGGGCAGCAGCCGCTGGGCCCCCGGCACATCGCAGGCGGCCAGGTAGGCATCGGCCTCCACCCGCTTCTCCCCGTCGGGAGTGCCCAGCACCAGTGCCGTGACGAGGGTCTGGCCGTTGCGCTCCTCGTGGCGCACCTCGCTGACCCGGTGGCGCAGGTGCAGGCGGCCGCCACGGGCCTGGATGTAGTCGAGGATCGGGCCGGTCAGCCAGCGGTGGGGGGACCCCTTGAGCAGGTTGAGCTTGGAGGCCTCCGTCCGGGAGGCGAACATCATGAAGATGGTGAGCATGCAGCGGGCCGAGATGGCCTCGCAGTCGATGAAGCCGAGCGCGTAGGCGATCGGGTTCCACATCCTCTGAATGCTGCGGGAACTGCCCCCATGGCTGAGGAACCACTGGTGGAAGCTGATGGCATCGAGGGAGCGGATCACCTTCATCGCCCCTTCGTAATCCACCAGCCCCCGGACGATCGGGCTCGTCCCAAGGGCGAGGGCATTGCGCAGCTTGTCGATCCAGTCGAGCTGGGAGGTGGTGAAGAAGGCCTTGAGGCCGTTGAAGGGGGCCCCGACGGGAAAGCGGAAATCCAGGGACCGCAGGTCGCCGCCGCGGTTGACGAACAGGTGCCAGTGCTCCTTGGGCAGGAGATTGTCGATGGCGCCCACCTTGCGCATCAGGGCGAAGAGGTTGGCGTAGTTGAAGAAGAAGACGTGCAGCCCCATCTCGATGTGGTTGCCGTCCGGGTCCTCCCAGCTGCCCACCTTGCCGCCCATGAAGGGGCGGGCTTCATACAGGTCGACCGTGTGACCGGCGTCCACCAGATCGACGGCCGCGCTCAGACCGGCCAGACCCGCACCCACGATGGCGACCCGCACCCTTGGATTCCCGTGAAGGATCCGACTCTATGGACCGGAGCCTACCCACCGGGGGGGGATCTCCATAGAGTGAACGCTCACCGCGTCGTCCGGCGGCCCGATCCCACCCCATCCGACCCCCCTGCGAACGACCCCCAACGAACGACCCCCATCAAACGATGAGCAGCCCCACCCAGGCCCCGATCTCCAGCCCTCCGGAGGCCGCCGTGGCCGCCACCGAAACCGCCACTCAAACCGCCACCGAAACCGCCGAGGTCTCCGTCACCCATACCGGCGTGGACGGCAAGGGCATCCTGATCACCGAGCCGGCCATGCGGCAGCTGGGCACCCTGATGGCGTCGCAAGGGGGCGAGAAGGTGCTGCGGGTGGGCGTGCGCTCCGGCGGCTGCAGCGGCATGAGCTACACGATGGATTTCATCGACGGATCGGCGATCCTTCCCGACGATGAGACCTACACCTACGAACCCTCCGGCGCCCCCAGCTTCCGGGTGGTCTGCGACCCCAAGAGCCTGCTGTACATCTACGGCATGCAGCTGGATTTCTCCTCGGCCCTGATCGGCGGCGGTTTCAACTTCACCAACCCCAACGCCTCCCAGACCTGCGGCTGCGGCAGCTCCTTCGCGGTCTGAGGGCGGGCAGGTCCATGGCGCCTCGGACCCGCGGCATGGGAGTCTGACGATCCCCACCCCACCACCCCCCGCCGCCATGACGGCCCCGCAGGAGTCCCGCTTCGACCAGGCCATCGCCCGCTACCAGCAGGGGGCCGCGCCTGAGGAGCTGATCGACGAGTTCCTGCAGATCACGGCCCAGGAGCCGCGTCAGTCGGCGGGGTGGACCTGCCTGGCCTGGCTGCAGCTGCTTCTGGACCAGCCCCAGGCGGCCCTGCCGTCGGCCCGCAACGCGGTGAAGCTCAATCCCCAGGATCCTCAGGCCCGCATCAACCTGAGCGTGGCGATGCTGGAGACCGGCGCCAAGGGGGTGCGGGAGCACATCGAGGTGGTGAAGCGGGTGATGCTGATGGCCCCCGAGCTGGCGGAGGATCTGCAGGGCTCGATCGCCGATGGCCTGCAGCGGCGGCCGGGCTGGCAGGCCCTCGAGAAGGTGAAGGCCTGGCTCAGCTGAATCCCGCCCGCTCCCGCCCGAGGGCCTTGAGCACCGTCTCGGCGATGCGCCTGGAGCCCCCCGGCGGCCCGACCCGCTCCAGAGCGGCCCGGGCGCACTGCTGCGGCAGGTCGGGGTCGGCCAGCAGGCGCCGGATCAGGCCGGCGGCCTCCTCCAGGTCGGCCGTGTCGGCCGGACGGCGCCCCACGGTGTGGACCGTGGGACCCAGCAGCCGCATCTGGGATTCGGCGAAGGCATAGCTGAACTGGGGGCCACGCCCCACCAGCTGCACCACCGGCAGACCGAACCCCACCGCCTGCTCCACGGCGGTGCCGGCCATGCCCACCACCAGGTCACTGGCGGCCAGGATCGAGGGCAGGGCCCCCGCCAGGAGCCGCACCTCCACCGCGCCACCGGCGGAGCGGAGCACGCCACCATCCCGCTGCCAGCCGACCGCCGCCGCCAGGGTTTCCAGCTCCCGCCAGTGGGGGCTCTCCACCACCGCCACCAGAAAGCGCCAGGGCCACTCCCCGGCCCGCTCGCCCAGCTGTCTGCAGAGCCGCAGCATCAGAACCAGGTTGTGGAGGGCCTCCGGGAAGCGGCTGCCGGGCACCAGAGCCAGGGTGCGGGTGCCCGGCAGGCGAGCCACCTGGCCCGGATCCGGGGGCGGCAGATCCATGATCGGGTAGCCGCGGAACAGGGCCTTGGCCTGGCCCTGGGCCTGGAGGTCGGTGGCGGTGAAGGCATCCCGGGTGAGCACCACCCGCACCCGCCGCCGCCGGCAGCACCAGCGGGTGAGGGCGGACAGCCGCAGCCGGCCCTCGTAGTAGCTGGAGGTGGAGACCAGGAACACCACCGTCGGCCGGCCGGTGAGCAGGGCGAAGATCAGGGGGACGTGGTCGCCGATGCTGACGACCAGATCGAAGCGGCGGCCCTGGCGCCAGGCCGTCCAGAGCTGGGCCACGCTCTGCTGCAGCCAGCCCGCCGCCAGGTCCTTCCAGAGGTTGAGGCCCTGATACACCATGCCTCCGGACGGCAGGCTGCGGCCCGCGTAGAGAAGCGGAATGCCACGGCGTGCGTAGGCCGCTCCGGCGCCGACGATCGGCAGGGCGGCCAGTTCCAGCCCCGGATCGCACTGGCGCAGGCCATCGGCGATCAATCCCCCATTGAGATCCTCCCCATGGCCGTTGCTGATCAGCAGGATCCTTGGAGCAGGGGAAAGGGGCACACGGGACACCAAGCACGGTCGAGTTTAGGTTTGGGCTCACCGGGGATTTCCCCCTTCCGGCTCACCCCTCAGGCATGGGCACTCCCCCCACCGGCCCCGTCGCGCACGTGCGCCGCGTTCTCGATGTCGTGCTGGTGGCCGACGTCTTCCTGGTGCTGGCCGGGGCCCTGTTCTTCGCCGTGGCGGTGGTGCTGCACGGCCAGCGGCTGGACGCGCCCCTGGAGCTCTTCCAGCGGCTGTGGCAGCCGCTGTTCACGCCGGCCATCGGCCTGCTGATGGCGGCGGCGCTGCTCAGCGGCGGACTGGGCTGGTGGCAGCGGCGAGGGCAGCGCTGAGCTCCGGATACTGGAAGTGGAACCCCTGGGCCAGCAGCCGCTCCGGGAGCACCTGCTGACCCTCCAGCACCACCGCGGCACCGTCACCGAGCAGCAGCTGCAGCAGGGGACCCGGCACCGGCAGCAGGCTGGGCCGGCCGAGGGCACGGCCGAGGCTGGAGGCGAAGATCCCCATGCGGGTGGGCTGGGGAGCCACGGCGTTGTAGGGGCCGGCGTAGGCGTCGTCCTCGAGGGCGGTGGCGATCAGCCGGCAGAGGTCGTGGCGATGGATCCAGCTCATCCACTGCTGACCGGTGCCCACCGGGCCGCCGAAGCCGGCCCGGAACACCGGCAGCATCTTGCCCAGGGCGCCGCCGTCGGGCCCCAGAACGATGCCCACGCGCAGCACCACGACGCGACAGGCCTCGGGAGCGACCTGGGTGGCGGCTTCCCAGCGGGCACAGAGACGGGACAGGAAGTCGTCGCCGGGGGGGCTGGCCTCCGTGAAGGAGGCCGTCAGACTGGTTCCGTAGTACCCCACGGCCGAGCCGTTGACGAGCACCCGGGGAGGGGTGGCCAGGGCTGCCATCGCCCCCACCAGCTGGGTCGTCGTGATGATGCGGCTGTCGAGCAGCCGCTGGCGATGCTCCAGGGTCCAGCGCTGCTCGGCGATCGGCTGCCCGGCCAGGTTCACGACCCCATCGGCCGCCGCCAGGGCCTCCAGGAGCGGCGGCTGGCGCCAGCTTGCCGGGTCGGACGGATCGGAGCAGAGGGTAGTGAGCCGGGGATCGGCCGCCTCGCTGTCGGGCCGGGGACGACGGCTCACGAGGGTGAGCTGGTGGCCGAGGTTGAGCAGGAACGGCACCAGCTCCCGACCGACGAAACCCGTGCATCCGAGCAGAAGCAGTCGCATGCCCACCGTTCCATCGGAATCCAGTGCCGAGGTTAGGTTCCGGCGGCCCTAACCTGGCCGGACCTTTCTTTTCACGATGGCTGAGTCCGCGCCTGCCGCTCCCGCGAGCCTGAAAAAGGGTGCCCTGGTCAGGGTGAACAGGGACGCCTACAGCAACAGCCTGGAGGCCGGTGCCAGCGACCCGGTGCCCCCCGGCTACCTGTTCGAGGGCCCTGGTGAGATCCTGGCCATCCAGGGGGAGCACGCCCAGTTGCGCTGGAGCCTGCCCGTTCCCGACGTGTGGCTGCGGCTCGACCAGCTCGAGGCGATGCCCGCCGGCTAGGGACCCTCGCCGCTTAAAGCTCCACCCGGCGCCGTTCCTCCTTCAGGCGGCTGCGGCGCAGCCTCGCCTCCCGCAGCATCTCCTTGCCGTCATGGAGGTAACTGTCCACGTAGCCCATGGTGTAACGCTCCAGCTCCGCCAGGGCGTCCTGCACCTGGCTGAGGCAGTGGTACAGGCTGAGGCCGAACCCCTTCGCCGCCGTAGGGCAGGCCCGGGAGCGGTAGAGGGCCTCCACTTTCTCCATCCGGGAGCGGCTCTGCTCGAGGAAGGCGCAGAACGCCTCCATCAGATCGTTGTCGTAGGGGTCGGCGGCCAGGGAGCGCAGCTGGGCGGGGAAGGGATTGATCACCTGACCGATCAGCCGGTCGATCGGCACGTACACCTGCTGGAGCCAGCCCAGCAGCTCCTCGTCAATGGCGGCCCCGGCGCCCCGGCCCAGGCCTGAACCATGTCCACCGGGGCGCGGCGGAAGCGCCACCCCCAGCCCGGCGCCGTGGTCGTAATGGCGGCGACGGTCTCCGTCCCTGAGCACTTCCCAGGCGGCATTGAGGGCCAGGATCGTGCGCTGATCACCGCCGGCATCCGGGTGATGCCGCTTGACGAGGGCGCGGTAGGCGGCCTTGATCTCGGCGGTGGTGGCCCCGGGGGGGACCCCGAGGGTGGCGTAGTGGTCGGCTGGGGTCCTGGCCATGCGCTGGAAGCGCCGTCTGGAACCAGCATCGCCGATGGGCCAGGCCACCGGCGTCCAAAAAAAAGCCCCCCTTGAAAGGGGGGCCGGGGGTTGTGAGGAAGGTTGAACCAGAGGATCAGAACTTGAACTGGGTCTGGACGAGGCCTCCGAAGACATTGCTCGACTGGCCGATAGTGGTGAACTGACCGTTGGGCTTGCTCAGGTAGAACAGGGCCGGGGTCACGCTGATGTTGTCGGTGACCTGGAACCGGTACCACCATTCCCAGGCGAAGTTGCCATCCTGCGCAGTCTCGCCGTTGCGCAGCGTGGTGACGAACACCGGCTGCCCCACGGCCATGCCGAGGGCATTGCCCTTCGCGAACACATCGGACCATTGGAGGCCAACGCTCCAGGACTGGCTGGCAGCGCGGTTCGTCGACTGGTTGAACGTCGGGACCGCCGTTGTGGCCGCCTGGGTCAGGGCGTTGTACCCCCAGCCGAGGTTGATCGAGGGAAGCCAGCCGCTTGACTTCGGCTGCCACGCCAGGGTAGTGGCAAAGTTGTTGGAGTAGGTGGACTGGTTGTCGTCAAGACAGGTGACGGCCGGCTGGGCGAAGGAGGTGCCCCGGCGGAAGTTCTGGCCGCACTGGACATAGCTCCAGGCGAAGGCGAAACGCCACTGCTTGCCGGATACGCCGGCCTGGGTGGTCCAGGTGCCGCGACTGTTGCCGTTCAGCAGGCCGCCCTCGCTCGGGTCGCCATTGTCGCCATTAGGAGCGACATAGGCCGTCGAAACCGCAAAGAAGGGCTTGCCCTTCTTGACGTTCTGCTTCCACATCAGGCCGAAGGTGGAACCTGTGGCCTTGTTGTAGGTGCCGGGAGCACCGTGCAGCGTGAACACATCGAGGATGCTGCCGTTGTAGAACCAGGGCGTGATCGCCAGGAACTCGGTGTTACGGGCCCGGGCCCCGATCAGGGCGGTGAAGGCGCTACCGATCGGGAAGCGATAGTAGAGACGGTCGATGTTGACGACGTCGGAGCCACCGGTGGGGGAGAAGGCGCGATCCAGCGCCATCAGGTTGTAGGGCCTGCCACTGAAGGGGCTGTCGGCGAAGTTGCCGCTGCGCAGGCGGGTATAGAGCAGATCCTTACCGGTGAAGCTGGTGAGGAAGTTGAGACGGACATCGTAGTTGAAGACCGTGGCGCCCCAGTTCCGGCTGTTGTTGTTCGGGAAGGCGTTTCGAGCGGCGGCAGGAACGCCAGGAGCCGGATTCGGCAGCGTCTGGTTGCCCCCGAAGCTGTTGGCGCCGATCACGAAGACCGCATCGCCCTGGAGCTTGGTGGTGGTGGAGAACTGGGTGGCCTCCAGCTCACCAACCTTGGCCTCCAGGCCATCCACCCGGCCGCGCAGCACGGCGAGCTCCTTCTCGAACTCGGCCATCAGGCGCTTGAGCTCGTCGGTCACTTCGGTGATCCGGTCGAGGCAGGCGTTCAGCAGGGCCGCCGCTTCATAGCGGGTCATGGCCTTGGCGCCCCTGTAGGTGCCGTCCGGGTAGCCGGCGACGCAGCCGTAGCGCTCGATCAGGTTCGAGAGCGCCTGAAAGGCCCAGTCGGTGGGCTTGACGTCGGAGAACTGGTTGATGCTGGTGACTTGCTCCTTGGCGGCGTACTTGTTGACGCCATCCATGTTGAGCTCAGCAGCCTGCGCCACGATTGGCGAAAGCATACCAAGAGCGGCAGGAGCAACCAGCAGTTGCTGGAAGAGTTTCATTGGTCCTCACACCAAAAAGAGGAGTCCCCTGACGGGGAGAACGACAATATACAGGAATCCATCTCTTCGCCTGAACGACCCGATCACACCAAGAGGTGTTCCAGCCGACATGAAAAGAATGGCCAGCAGGTCGGAGCAAATGCCCCCCTCAAAGGGGGGCGGCGGAAGGGGGGTGAGGAAGAATGAAACGGTGGATCAGAACCTGAACTGGGTCTGGACCAGGCCGCCGAAGACATTGCTCGACTGGCCGATGGTGGTGAACTGACCGTTGGGCTTGCTCAGGTAGAACAGCGCCGGAGTCACACTGATGTTGTCGGTGACCTGGAACCGGTACCACCACTCCCAGGCGTAGTTGCCATCTTGGGGCGTCTCACCGTTGCGCAGCGTGGTGACGAACACCGGCTGCCCCACGGCCATGCCGAGGGCATTGCCCTTCGCGAACACATCGGACCACTGCAGACCCACGCTCCAGGACTGGCTGGCGGCGCGGTTCGTCGACTGGTTGAAGGTGGGGACCGTGTCGCGCACCGGCACGTTGAGGCCGTTGATCCGGGCGGTGACAGGTTTCTGCTGGGGCTGGGTGAGGGCGTTGTAGCCCCACCCCAGGCTGATGGAGGGGATCCAGCCGCTCTTCCTGGGCTGCCAGGCCAGGGTGGCGGCGAAATTGCTGGAGAAGGAGGCGCTGTCGCCGTAGTTCTCCGAATCCAGGACGTTGCTGGTGATGTTGGTGCAGTCCACCGCCGGCTGGGCGAAGGAGGTGCCATGGCGAAAGTTCTGACCGCACTGGACGTAGCTCCAGGCGAAGGCGAAACGCCAGTTCCTGCCGGCGACACCGGCCTGGGTGGTCCAAGTACCGCGGCTGCGCTCGGTCAGCAACCCCCCCTGGTTGGGGTTGCCATTGTCGGCAACGGGCGCCACATAGGCTGTTGAGACGGCGAAGAAGGGCCTGCCCTTCGTTACCTTCTGCTTCCACATCAGGCCGAAGGTGGAGCCTGTGGCCGTGTTGTAAGCGCCGGGAGCGCCGTGCAGGGTGAAGACATTGAGGATCTCCGACTTGTATAACCAGGGGGATATCGCCAGGAATTCGGTGGCGCGTGCCTTCGCGCCAATCAGGGCGGTGAAGTCGCGGCCGATCGGGAAGCGGTAGTAGAGACGGTCGATGAAGACGGTGTCGGCTCCGGCCATGGGCGCCGTGAGCTTGTCCAGCGCCATCAGGTTGTAGGGCTGGCCGCTGAAGGGGCTGTTGTTGGCATTGCCGCTGCGCAGACGGGTGTACAGCAGGTCCTTGCCGGTGAAGCTGGAGAGGAAGTTGAAACGGACTTCGTAGTTGAACACCGTGGCCCCCCAGTTACGCCGGTTGTTGGCGGGGAAGGCATTGGCGGCGGCGGCGGGCACACCCGGAGCCGGATTCGGCAGGCCCTGGTTGCCACCGAAGCTGTTGGCACCGATCACGAAGGTGGCTTCACCCTGGAGCCTGGTGGTGGTGGAGAACTGGGTGGCCTCGAGCTCACCCACCTTGGCCTCCAGGCCATCGACCCGGCCACGCAGCACGGCGAGTTCCTTCTCGAACTCGTCCATCAGGCGCTTCAGCTCGTCGGTCACCTCGGTGATCCGGTCGAGGCAGGCATTCAGCAGGGCCGACGCTTCGTAGCGGGTCATGGCCTGGCCGCCTTTGTAGGTGCCGTTCGGGTAGCCGGCGACGCAGCCGTAACGCTCGATCAGGCCCGTGAGCGCCTGGAAGGCCCAGTCGGTGGGCTTGACGTCGGAGAACTGATTGATGCTGGTGACCTGGTTCTGGGCTTGCCAGGCCTTGAAGCTGTCGAAGTTCTGCCGCTCCATGTAGGTGGAGATCTCCGCCCTCCGGGACGGGGAGATCTCACCGGCCGAGGCGGCCAGGGGCGACAGCAACCCAAGGGCCAACGGCGCCAGCAAAGCGTGCTGAAAGGTTTTCATTAGTCCTTACACCAAAAGGAGGAATCCCCAACAGGGGAGACCAGAAGGCATCGGCGTGGCAGGGACGGGAGCTGGGAATGGGCACGGGGGCCGGGGTGACCATTGGAACATCCTGAGGTGACCCGCCGGAGATCGGAGAAGAAAAAAGCCCGACTGACAAGCAGCCGGGCCAATGAGAGGACGGATTGTGAGAGTGATGGATCCGGAAGGATCAGAACTTGAAGGTGGTCTTGATCAGGCCGCCGAAGTTGTTGAAATCGGAACCGGTAGCGCCAGTGTCGACATTCTTGCCGATCTGACCCAAAGGAGCGCTCAGGTAGAAGAGAGCCGGGGTCACACTGATGTTGTCGGTGACCTGGAACTTGTACCACCACTCCCAGGCGTAGTTTCCATCAACAATGCCATTGGCATTGGGAGCACCAAAGGTGGCTTGGTTGAGGCTTCCCCTGTTGACAGCGGTCAGGAAGGTGGGCTGACCCACGGCCATGCCGAAGGAATTCCCCTTGATGAACACGTCATCCCACTGCAGACCAACGTACCAGGACTGGCTGGTGGCCTGAGTAATACCGGTAGTGGAAACGAAAGGCGAGTACGCGGTGAGGGTGGAGCCGTTGTAGTTGCTGGTGTTGATGCCCCAGCCGGTGCTGATGGAAGGAATCCAACCCGAGTTGGTGGGCTGCCAATAGGCGCTGATTCCCACCGAATTGGTGGCCGCGGCGAAGTTCTGGAGGTCTACGGCTAGCGGTGTTCCATTGCCCGCATAAAGACCTGCGCCACCAGAGGAGTAGGTATAGGCCGCCGCAATGCCGAAGTTGGAACCGGTGTAGGCGATCTGGGCTGTACCTGTCTGGGTGGAGCAGGCTGTACCGATACCTCCGCAATCGGTTGTGCCCTCAATCGGATTACCATTGTCTCCGTTAAAGGAAACATAGTTGGCACTCACACTGAAGCCACCGCTTTTCCACCACAGACCACCACCAGATCCCAGGTTGAGGCTGTAGGTACCGGGAGCACCGGCGTAGGTGAAGATATCGAGAACAGTGTCAGCCGGGTAGGCGCTGGGCCACACGGCCAGCATGTCGTCCTGGCGGACCCGGCCACCGATGGTGGCGGTGAAGCTGGAGCCCAGAGGGAACTGATAGAAGAGGCGATTGATGCCGACCACATCTTGGCCTGCGAACTCCTCAAATGCCACCTCCATGGCATTAAGACCAACAAGCTGTTTTCCTCCAAAGGGGGAGTCAGCGAAGTTGCCTGCACGCAGACGAGTGCGCAGCAAATCCTTACCAGTGAAGCTTGTATCGAAATTGAGCTGAATATCGTAGTTGAATACGGTTCCGCCCTGGAGGGAACTCGCTTGATTCGCGAAGGTGGTGCCGCGGACGGGTCCGAGGACTGCCGCTGCCAGGGGAGACACCACGGCATTACCGCCGTAGCTGTTGGCACCGAGCACGAACGTGGCCTTACCGGTCAGCTTGGTGGTGGTGGAGAACTGGGTGGCCTCGAGCTCACCCACCTTGGCCTCCAGGCCATCCACCCGGCCGCGCAGCACGGCGAGTTCCTTCTCGAACTCGGCCATCAGGCGCTTGAGCTCGTCGGTCACTTCGGTGATCCGGTCGAGACAGGCGTTCAGCAGAGCCGCAGCTTCGTAGCGGGTCATGGCCTGGCCGCCTTTGTAGGTGCCGTTCGGGTAGCCGGCGACGCAGCCGTAGCGCTCGATCAGGTTCGAGAGGGCCTGGAAGGCCCAGTCGGTGGGTTTGACGTCGGAGAATTGATTGATGCTGGTGACTTGCTCTTCGGCGGCGTACTTGTTGACGCCGTCGATGTTGAGCTCAACAGCCTGGACCGCCACGGGGGCGAGCAGGCCGAGAGCTGCGGGAGCGACCAGCAGTTGCTGGAAGAGTTTCATGGGTTCCTCACACGGAAGCGGCGCTATGCGCCAGAAGCAGGATCACCCAATGGGACAGGGCCAGCCCGTGGCCATGTGCCAGAAAGCACAACGTCCGGTACCCGGGGCTGCTGCCAGAGTGCCGCCCATGAAGGCCCCATGGGCGTTGCTGCCCTTCCTGCCCCTGTTGCTGACGGCGGCACCGCGCAGCTTCCTGGCCCACGACGAGGGCTACTACACGCTGCAGGCCCGCTGGATCGCCCAGAGCGGCCAGTGGCTGGGACCTCCCTGGTGGGACCAGGTGGTCTTCGATCGCAGCATCGGCCTCCCCTGGCTGATCGCCGCGGCCGACCGGCTGCCGGGGTTGGGGCCCTGGTCGGCCCATCTGCCGTCCCTGGTCGCCGCCGTGGCCTGCCTGCTGCTCACGGCGGCCATCGCCCGCAGGCTGGTCGGGGGTGCAGGGGCCGACTGGCTCGCCGCCGCCGTGCTGGCCCTCACCCCCCTCTGGCTCGACTACGCCCACCTGGCCAGCCAGGACATGCCGCTGCTGGCCCTGGAGCTGCTCGGGATACTGGCCCTGCTGCGCGCGGTCGACGGAGCCCGGCGCGGCTGGACGGTCCTGGCTGGCGCCTGGATCGGGCCGGCCTTCCTGATCAAGGGCTTCATGGTGGCGTTGCCGGCCGCGGCACTGCTTCCCTTCCTGCTGCTGGAACGGCGCCCGCTGCTGCGACGACCCGCCTTCTGGCTCGGGCTCCTGCTGGGCTGGCTGCCGGTGGCGCTGTGGCTGGGACTGAGCCTCCGGGTGCTGGGCCTGCCGGTGGTGGCGGGCCTGTGGCAGAAACTGCTTTACCTCTCCGAGAGCGACGTCTACAGCGCCGGTCCGCTCTACTACCTGTGGAACCTGCCGGCCAACACCTTCCCCTGGAGCCTGTTCGCCCTGGCGGGCTGGTGGGGCTGGCTGGCCGGACCCCTGGAGCGGCCCCGGCGCCTGCTCCTGCTCCTCTATCCGTTGCTGATGCTGCTGCTGCTCAGCGCCTTCCGCACCAAGACCCCCTACTACGGCCTGCAGCTCACCCCCTTCATCGCCCTTGCGGCCACCGCCGGCCTGCGCTCATGGAGCACCGGCGCCGGCCGCTGGGCCCGGGGGGCGAGCCTCGGCGTCGGGGGCCTGGGACTGGCCCTGGTGATGGCGGCGGTGGCGGTGCTCTGGCCCGGGGCGCCGGCCGGCCGCCTGCTGGCCGCCGGGGTGGCGAACCTGGCCCCGGCTCCGCCGCTCTTCGCCGTGGCGGCGGGGTTCCTGGGCGTGGCCTGGGCCCTGGTGCCCTGGTGCCGCCCCGTCCACCCCCGGCTGGTGGCCTTGCTGGCGGGTCCCTGGCTGGCCCTGGCCCTGCTGGTGCAGGCCGGCCTGTTCAGCGATCGCAGCCCCCGGCAGCGGCTGGCCCTGGAGCGCCCTGAGGCCAGGGCCGCCCTGGCGGCCGGGCCGATCGCGGCCGTTGCCGGCGCCCCCCTCAGCGGCGAGGAGCATGCCGGGCTGATCCTGGTGGCCCTGGCCAGCCCCAGCCTCACCCCCCGCATCGGCCCGGCGGCGCAGGTGCCCCCCGGGGAGCGGGTGTGGATCCGGCGCCGGGAGCTCCCGGCCGGATGGCCCGTGCGGCTGCAGGCCCCGGAACTGGAGCCCTGGGTGCTGGCCCAGGCGCCGGGGGCGAGCCGATGAGACGGACAGGGAGCCGGGATCGGTGGATCCTGCTGGGGCTGTGGCTGGCGGGAGTGCTTCTGGATGTCCTCTGGCTGCAGCGCCACGCCCAGCCTCCGGGCTGGGACCAGGGGGAACACCTGAGCCGGGCTTTGGGGATCTGGCAGGTGCTGGGTGAGGCGGCGCCCCTCGATCCGCTCTGGTGGCACCGGCTCTGGGCCGAGGCCCCCACCTACCGGGGCCCCTTCACCTATCTGGTGACGGCACCGGTGTTCAGCCTCCTGGGGCCCGGCTATGGCAGTGCCGTCCTCTCCAACAGCCTCTTCCAGGCCCTGCTCCTGGGCAGCCTCCACGGCCTGGGCCGCCTGGCCCACGGCCGGGCCGCCGGCCTCTGGGCCGCCTTCCTCTGCACCGTCGCACCGGCCCTGCTGAACCAGCGCAGCGATTACCTGATCGACTTCAGCCTGACGGCGGTGCTCACGGCCACCTGGTGGCTGCTGACGGTGCGGGTTCTGGGCCGCCCCCGGCAGCGGTGGCTCTGGAGCCTGGGGAGCGGGCTGGGCCTCGGGGCGGTCGTGCTGACGCGCCCCACGGGCCTGGTGATGCTCTGGCTGCCCCTGCTGGCCCTCGCCTGGCGGGCCCTCGCGCCCCTGCTGCGGCGGGTCCGGCCGGACCCGCGGGCCCGCTTCGCCCGGCTGGCCGAGGCGCTGCTGGCGGCGGCGGCAGCGGCGGCCGTGGCCTGGCCCTGGTGGAGCCAGAACTGGCTGACGATCCTCTCGACGGTCAACAAGGCCCGCCAGTGGGGCGTCCTCTACCAGGACGGCCTGGAGGCGAACACCCTGGCGGGCTGGCTGTTCTACCCCCGCCTGCTGCCCACCATGGCCGGGGCCGCCCTGGTGGCGGTGGTGGTGGCGGGGGGTGCGCTGAGCCGCTGGCGACGCGGTGGCCCGGGCCCCGCCCTGGCCTGGCGGCGACTCGCCTGGTGGCTGAGCTTTCCCCTCGGTGCCCTGCTGCTGGCCACCCTGATGAGCACCAAGGACTTCCGCTTCGTGCTGCCCCTGGTGCCCCAGCTCTGCCTCGGCCTGGGGATCGTGCTGGCCTCGGCCGCCGGCCGCTGGACCCCCGTCTGGAGGCTGGCGGTGGTGGCGATCGGGATCTGGGGGGCGCTGGCCAGCCAGTTCGCCCTGGCGGCCAATCCCACCGCCTTTCCGCCCCGGCCCCCCGTCGCCGGCCCCCCCTGGCCCCTGGAGGCGATCGTGGCCACGATCCGGCAGCGCAGTCCCCACCAGCTCTCCACCCTGGCGGTGCTGCCCGACAGCCAGGGACTGAACGCCTTCAACCTCGACGCTGAAGGGCGCCGGCAGGACTTCCGCGTCGCCGCCCGCCAGACCGTGGCGCCCCTCGACCAGCTCGACGGCGACCTGGCCGGCTACGACTGGTTCCTGCTCAAGGGGGGCGACCAGGGGGTGATGAGCGACGAGCGCCAGGCCGCCCTCGCCGCCATGGTGCGCCGTTCACCGGCGTTCCAGGCCGCAGGGAGCTGGCCCCTGCCGGATGGCAGCAGCGCCGAGCTCCTCGGGCGCCGCGACCTGAGCCTGGAGGTGGCCCCGGTGGCCTGCGGGTCGGGGCGGGACCTGGAGCTGAACCTGGCCGTCGAACCGCCGCCACCCCTGCGCCCCGGAAGCGCGGCGGTGCTGGTGAGCCGGCTGCGGGGCCCGGCGGACGCGCTGCGGGACGGCCTGCTGCTGCTCGACTGGCGGCCGGAGCCGGCGCCCTCCTCCGGCCCGGCCGACGCCGACCAGACCGTCGTCGGGGCCAGGCCCATCTGGCGCCATGACCGCGGCATCGGCCAGGGCCTGGTGCGCGCCTCCCCCGGCGGATGCCTGGAGGTGCGGGAGCGGCTGGCCCTGGTGGTGCCGGCCGGGCTGCCGGAGGGGTCCTACCGGCTGCAGGCCCGGGCCCTCGACGGCCAGGGCCGGCCGCTGGCCCTGCGCAGCGCCCCGCTGACGCTGACCCTGGCGGGCGGCGGCGCCCCTGGCGGGCTGGCCCCGGGCGGGCAGGCCCAGGCCCGGGACGCCGGCGGCCCCCCCAACCGCATCGACCAGCTGCTGGCGCTGGGCAGGCTGCTGCGGGCCGGCGATCTCGACCGGCTGTTCCGGCAGGTGGGGCAGATCAACCAGCGGGATCCCCAGCAGGTCTACCTCGCCCAGGGGGAACGGCTGCTGCGGACCCGGCTGCAGGAGACTGGCGCCGACCCCGGGGAGGCCGGTCTGGAGGACCTCTATGGTCTGGCCCTGGCCCAGGCGCTGCAGCGGCACGCCGATGGGGCTGTCGACACCCTGCAGCGCATCGTGTCCCTCGAACCCACCAATCCCCATGCCCTGATGGCCCTCGGCTTCGTGCAGCTCTACCGCTTCCGCCCCGGCCAGGCCCAGGAGGCGCTCGATGCCGCCGCCCGCCTCGACCCCGGCAACCGCACCCTGCGGACGCTGCGGATCGTCGCCCGCGGCCTGCGGCTCGATGTGACGGGCACCCTGGCCCTGCTGCGATGAAGGGCCCGCTCCAGCCGGAGGCACTGCAGCGGTTCCACCGCCGCAACCGCGCCTATTACGACGACCTGAACCGTCTGCACCAGCTGCTGGTCGCCCCGGGCCTGCGGGTGCTGGAGATCGGCTGCGGCCTGGGGGATCTGCTGGCGGCCACCAAGCCGGGCCACGGGGTGGGCATCGAGCGCGACCCCGCCATCGCCGCCGCGGCCAGGGCGGCCCACCCCCAGCTGCGGATCGTCTGCACCGAGGCGGCGACCCTCGACCCCGAGGCGATCGGCGAGAGCGCCCCCTTCGATGTGATCCTGCTGGCCAACACCCTCAACACCCTCGAGGACGTGCAGGGGGTGCTCGAGCGGCTGGCGGCGTTCTGCCATGACCGCACCCGGCTGGTGGTGAGCTTCCACAACTGGCTTTGGCAGCCCCTGCTGAAGGCGGCGGAAGGCGTGGGCCTGCGGCAGCCCCAGCCCCCCGAGAGCTGGCTCACCCCCAGGGACGTGCAGAACCTGCTCGATCTGGCCGGCTGGGAGGTGCTCAAGCAGGGGCACCGCTGCCTGCTGCCCCGCCGCATCCCGGTGCTCGCCCCCCTGGCCAACCGCTGGCTGAGCCAGCTGCCGCTGCTCGAACAGCTCGGGCTCACCCACTGGCTGGTGGCCCGGCCCGCCGCCCCGGCCCAGCGCCGCCCCAGCGTCAGTGTGGTGATCCCGGCCCGCAACGAAGCCGGCAACATCGCCGCCGCCATCGACCGCCTGCCCCTGCTGGGGTCGGCCACCGAGGTGCTGTTCGTGGAGGGCCACTCCTCCGATGCCACGTGGGCGGAGATCGAGCGGGTCTGCGGGTCGTACAGCGGCCCGCTGCGGCTGCGGGCCCTGCGCCAGAGCGGCCGCGGCAAGGCCGACGCCGTCTGGCTGGGCTTCGATCAGGCCGAAGGGGAGGTGCTGATGATCCTGGATGCGGATCTCACGGTGCGCCCCGAGGATCTGCCCCGGTTCTACAAGGCCCTGGCCGAGGGCCGGGGGGAGTTCGTCAACGGCTGCCGGCTGGTCTATCCCCGCACCGGCGCCGCCATGCCGCCGCTGAACACGGCCGCCAACCGCTTCTTCGCCGCGGCCTTCTCCTGGCTGCTGCGCCAGCGCCTCAAGGACACCCTCTGCGGCACCAAGGTGATCTGGAAGGCCGACTACGAGCGACTCAAGGCGGGGCGGGCCTACTTCGGCGACTTCGACCCGTTCGGCGACTTCGATCTGCTGTTCGGCGCGGCCAAGCTGAACCTCAAGATCGTGGAGGTGCCGGTGCGGTATCAGGAACGCAGTTACGGCAGCTCGAACATCGCCCATGTGAAGGAGGGACTGATCCTGGCGAGGATGTGTCTCTATGCGGCCCAGAAGCTGCGCTTCACCCCATGACCGCGTGGCTGTCCGTCCCGGCTCCGCCCCGCCGGCGGCGACGCCGCCGATGAGGAAGCGCTGGTTCCTGGGGTTGGTGGCGACCCTGGCGCTCTACCTGGGGCTCAGCCTCTGTTTCGGTTTCGACAGCGTGCTGCGCTCCCTGGGGACGCTGCCCTGGTGGTGCTGGGTGCTGGTGCCGGTCCTGGTGACCGCGGGCTATCTGCTGCTGTTCCAGCGCTGGCAGTTCTACCTGCGGCAGCTGGGGCATCCCCTGGCCTGGCGGCCCAGCAGCCGGATCTACGTCGCCGGCCTGGCGCTGGTGGCCGCCCCCGGCCGCAGCGGCGAGGCCCTGCGGGGGCTGTGGCTGCAACGCCGCCACGGCATCCCGCTGCAGGTGGGTGTGGGAGTGACCCTGGCGGAACGGGTGACCGACCTGGCCGGGGCCCTGCTGGTGCTGGCCTGGGGCCTCGGGGGGCGGATCCTGCCGGCCCTGGTGGTGGGCGGCGGGACCCTGGCCATCGGGGCCTGGCTGCTGACTCACCCGGCCGCCCTGCGGCGGCTGGAGGGGTTCCTCGACCGGCTGCCGGCCCACCGGCGCTGGCACGGGCTGACCCGGCTGCTGCGGGAGGCCCTCGGGGCGGCGGGCCGGCTGCGGCGGCTGCTGCGCCCCTGGCCCCTGCTGGCGGGCACCGCCCTGGCGGCGGTGGTGTGGCTGATCGAGGCGGCGGCACTGATGGGCCTGCTGCAGCTGCAGGGGGATCCCCTGGCCCTGACCCAGGCCGCCGTGATCCGCACCGCCATGGCCCTGGGCGGGGTTCTCTCCTTCCTGCCGGCCGGGGTCGGCACCGCGGAGGCCACGGCGATCGGCCTGGCGGTGGCCTTCGGTGTCGACCGGCCGGCGGCCCTGGCGGTCACCCTGGTGCTGCGGGTATGCACCGTGCTGCTGCCCACAGCGGTGGGTCTGGTGGCGTTGGGCCGCCAGGGGGACGGTGACGGGGCGATGCCGGCGTGAGCGACACCCCCCTCTCCCCCGCCACCGGCTATCGGGCCGAGATCGATGGCCTGCGGGCCCTGGCCGTGGCGGGCGTGATCCTCAACCACATCGACGACCGGCTCCTGCCCAGCGGCTACCTGGGGGTGGACATCTTCTTCGTGATCTCGGGCTTCGTGATCACCGCCTCCCTGACGCGCCGTCCGGCCCGCTCCCTGGCCGATCTGCTGCTCGGCTTCTACAGCCGGCGCCTGGCAGGGATCCCCCTGCGTGCTGGCCAACGACGGCGAAGCGGCGAAAACCATCGCCATCGAGGCCTGCACCCTCGGGGACTTCGCCACGGCCCGCCACCGGGTGCTGGTGGTGGGCAATTCCTTCTCGGCCTCCTTCACCGGCGCCTTCGACGAACTGGTGGCCAACGACGGCTATGCGGTGACGATCACCTCGGCCTGGGCCGCCTCGCCAGTGGGCAACTTCGCCGCGCTCGGCGGAAGCGGACCCTTCGCCGCCACCAATCGCGCCTACTGGAACCGTGTGGTGCCGGCTCTGGTGGAGCAGCTGCGCCCGGGCGACTGGGTGTTCCTCGTCAACGACATGGTGATGTTCTCGCCGCCCAGCCAGGGGCCGGGCAGCCGGCTGATCCTGCAGACCCTCGAGGTCGGCCTCAGCGACTTCTCCGCCAGCCTGGCGCGGCGGGGCGTGCGTCTGGCGGTGCTCAACGGCCTGCCCTTCGCCCGGGAGGCGAACTGCCACCCCGCCAGTGCCGTGCCCCAGTGGTTCTCCCCCTTCGGCGGCCCCTGCCTGATGCCGGGCCGGGCGGAATCCCTGCGGCGACGCCAGCCGCTCGACGCGCTGCTGGACGAGCTGCAGCTCAGGGGCAAGCTGCAGGTGGTGGACCTGTTTGATCTGTTCTGCCCTGAGGGGGAGTGCACCTATCGGGCCCGGGGAGGGGAGATCCTCTACCGGGATGAGCACTCCCACCCCTCGAAGCAGGCGGTGCGGCTGGCCGCGCCCCTGATCCGGGACGTGCTCACGTCACCTGCACCGGCGGGTGCGACCCCCTGAGCCCCGTCCGAAAGACCTGAGCCCGGCCCGAGCGAAGGGAGGCCCCATGAACGATGCCCCCGGGTCCGTGATGTCCAGGGAAACCTGGGCCACGGACTCGGGGGCTCTCGCCGGGTCCGCTCTGGCGCGGAACCGATGGATCAGGATTCAGCGGCCGTGATCAGCCGGCATTCTCCGCGATCTGCAGACCCTGCTTGGGACAACGTGGGGACATGGGCACCTCCTCCTGTGGGTTGAAGGCCAGCCGGCGACGCCTGCGGCAAGGACGGAACACGACCGAAGGGAGACCCCGGCGCAGCTCCTGCCCGGTGAGCGCCCTGCCGCCGCCGTGGCGGCGAAGCATGGGCCTCGGGTCGGAGCTTACGGAGGCTTCCGATCAGGCGTTCCCGTCGTTCACCACGTCACTGCTGACGGAACGGATGCATCGTAACCAGCCTTCCGGGCCGGCGAGGGCCGCAGGATCGCGGGCCGCCATGAAAAAAGCCCCCATGGAGGGGGCTGTGAGTACGCGGAAAAGAGTTCAGAGTGCGTTGCCGCGGGGCAGAACCTCTTCAGGGAAGATGAAGTTTTCGTGCGGCTGGTCGGCCGGCGCCATCCAGGCACGCAGACCTTCGTTGAGCAGGATGTTCTTGGTGTA
>NZ_JACJSZ010000024.1 GCF_014698445.1 Microcystis elabens FACHB-917 | reverse complement strand
GCCAGGTGCTCTCTGGCCCAGGTGCCGATGGCCTCTGAGCTGAAGCCACTCACGGCTGTGATCCTGGCGTGAATCGGATGCCCCGCCTCGCTGAGGGAAACAGCCGCAACGATGGGGATCTTGTTCTCCGATCCCCGACCTGCCTTGCCGCCCGGCAGTTCTCCGCCGAGGTAGGAGTCATCGATCTGGACTTTTCCCCGCAGCAGGTAGGCCTCCTCCCGATCAGCCATCGCCCGCAGAATCTTGTTGTGCAGCAGCCAGGCTGTGTCGTACTTCACGCCCAGGTGGCGGCTGAGCTCCAGCGAGGAGATCCCGGTTTTGGCCTGGCCGATCAGGTAAAAGGCCAGAAACCAGGTGGTCAGAGGCAATTTGGTGGCCTGCATGATCGTGCCAGCCGTAAGCGTGGCCTGATGGCCGCAGTTCCGGCACTGATACCGCTTGAGCCGGCGGCCATAGACCAGCCCATGCTCATGGCCATTGCAGCGGGGACAGCGGAACCCATCAGGCCAGCGCGCCTTCTCCAAAGCAGCCTCACATTGCTCCTCAGTGCCGTAGAGCCGCTGAAACGCAGGCAGGGAGAGACCTTTCTGGAACTGGATCGCGCTGCGGGCCATGGCGGGACTGGTGTCTGTGTACCACCCTATGACCCCAGGGCGACCATCGCGGAGTGAGCTGGGTAATCAAGTCTAAGTTTACCATTCCTAAGTCAATCTCGAACCATTTGCGTAAGAATCTTTCGTTGTCACCCGTTCGCATGCCGATCCTGGGCTTGGCGAACTCTTCGAAGGCTGCGTTGCTCTTGAACTGTTCCCGAATCTTCTCGCTAACCCAATACGCCACCGGGCTCCCCGGGATCTTCTTGAACTCGTCTTGGGCGACTTCGAAGAACCAGCCGCAGTGCCTGTCCTTGATGGCTTCGAGTGTCTTCGGTGCCTGATTCGCCGAGCCGCGGAAGTCCGACAGCCGGATGAAGCAGCCCTTCTGGCCGGTCACGTGGCCCTTCTGCAGCGTGAACGTGCAGATCGGCACGGTCGCGCCCTCGAAGCCTGAATACTCAAGCTGGATCAGCGTTGTGATCGTCTCGTGATCGATCAGCCGCGTTCGCAGATCCTCGTGGCTGGAGATGAACATCCAGACAAACGGCGACATGAAGCCAAGGCGGCCGTGCGGCTTGCTCAGCGAGAGGTCGCGGTCGATAAACGCGGAAAACACGTCTTTCTCATAGCCTGAATAGTGCTTCTTCAGGAACGTCTTGACGGCAGGGATGTGGTACTTGCTGCCCATATACGGCGGATTCGCTACCACTGCGTCATACTTTCGCGCCAGAATCTCCGACTGGCTTACCAGCGCTCCCAGCTTCTGGAGCTCTCCATCAGTAAAGAGGTCTTGGCTCGATGTCTCGGCTATGTGCCTGAGTGCCGGCAGTTTGTCCGCCAGCACCGCCGGCACCTGGATCAGAGATCCAAACGTGGTGGCATGGACAAAGAGCTCAGAAAGCATGCGCACATCGGCTCGGCTTACGCCAGCTGCGGAGAGATCCACACTCGCAGCGAGACGTTCCACATTGAGGCCGGTGCTGCCCTGCAGGGCCATCACGTTGAGCTTGATACCTCGCTCCAGTAGGCGCCGGTCGTCTTCCCGGCCCTTCATCAGCAGAGAAAAAGCCGAAAGCTGCGTAGCTCGAGGACAGATGTCCAGCCCGTACAGGTTCTTGGTGAGGATCAGCTCAGGAATGTCGCGCTGCCGGTAGCCGCGCTCCAGGTAGATCGCTTTCAGGAGGTCGTAAGCCTCCACCAGAATGTGAGCCGAACCGCAGGCTGGATCGATCAGGGTGAGAGCTTCTGGATCGAGGCTTTCGGGGGTGATCGCCGCCAGCTCCGCCTGCACTTCGGGTGTCTGCTTTGCAGGCTCGATGTAGAACTCCATCTGGCCCTTGAGCGGGCTATCTGGATAGGTGGCCAGCCAGGTGGCGCCGAGCGAGTTCTGCACCATGTACTTCACGATCCAGTTTGGCGTGAAGAGCTGTGTGGCGGCAGGGATGTCTTCGCTTTTGACCACCTTGCCGATCACTTGATCCTTTTTCTCGGAGATATAAAACTGGTACAGCCAGCCGATGATCTCCACATCCTCGCAGTCTTTGTCGCTGATCGAGCTGCGGAATGCACCAGCGATCGAGCCTTCGCTGAGCAAATCGTCAGGCAACAGCAACTCGCTGGCGTCATCCAGTCCCTCAAACAGCTCCGGCAGTAGCTGGTGATAGGAGCGGGAACTGGCCAGCACCAGCTCGCGATACACCTCGCCTTGCGGATCCGCACCAGAGATCGCCGGTGGGATCTGACCATCGAGCAGGCCATGCAGGCGTGCCTCGTTGGTGTGGGGCTTCAGTTCGGCTGGCAGGCTGCCCGCCCGCATCAGCTTGAGCAGTTCCGGCTGGGTTTCCCCCTCAGCCGCCGGCATCAACACCTTGCAGCCGAAGGGGTGCCAGCCCCTGGCATCCAGATAGCGCAGAGCGCATAGCCGGTTGAACCAGGTGTAAGCCACCCGTTCCAGCAACTGCTCGCGGTTCTCGGCTTCCTGCTCGCGCAGTTCCGCGATCTGCTTGGCGTAGGTGCTGAGCGTATCGGGTGTCTGGCTGTTGAGCAGCAGATCCAGCTTGCGGCCCACCGCCTCCATCAGCTGCCGCCGCATCGCCGGAGCAAAGGTCTTCAGGGCGGCGGTGTTGACGGGCATGGAGTGGGGACGGTGTGCGGGAGCAGCTGGTGGTGCTGGAGTGGGCGGTGGGTTCTGGCTAGGTTGTTTCAGACGTCAAGATCCGGTGCCTGCCGGAGTGGCTGATGGGCTCAGACCTGCTCAACCTGCCCCTGGCCCAGCGCCTCGAACTCGTGCAAGCCCTGTGGGATTCGATCGCCGCCGAACAGCAGGGTCTGCCCGCCACACGGGCTGAGCAGCAGCTGGTTGACAAACGCCTGGAAGCCTTCCGCCTCGACGGCAATCCCGGCGACGACGCTTTCAAAGTGTTGGCGGAGCTGGAACAGGCGCTTTGAAGCAGCCCTGATTTCCACTGCTCGCCATGGACCTTCTGATCCGGCCAGAAGCCCGGGTGGATCTCGCCAGTGCGTCGGCTTGGTATGCCGATCAGGCTCCCGGCCTGGGGCAGAGATTTTTGGCAGTCGTGCGTCAACAACTGCTGCAGATCCGATCGAGACCAGGTTCCTTTCCACCCTTCCACCAGCAAACACGGCGTGCCCTGGTCCCCCGCTTCCCCTACGGAGTGGTGTATTTGGTGCAGCCTCAACAGAACCGAATCATCGTGCTGGCTGTGTTGCATTGTGGCCGGGATCCCAGGCTGTGGCGGCTGCGATCCCAGCCCTGATGCCACCAGGCCGCGCTGATCGGCTTCCTCGACGGCGCCACGCTGGGCGGGTGAGATCGTTTTCATAATTCACCACCTGCTTGCCGATCTGCAGGCGGCGGCTGATGCGCCGTTTGCCGGTGTCGAACGTGGTGCGCCAGGGCACCTGGGTGGTGAGGCGCTCGTTGTAGCGGCGCTGCGCTGCCCCCAGCTGCCAGGAAATACCCAGACGATCGAAGGTTTCGGCGGCCAACGCGCCCAGCGGCTGGCGCGCCATCGGGATGCCTGAAATCGGCCCAGGCCCCGCTTTGGCGTACACGCCCGTACCGATCCGCACCAGCTTGCCTTCGGCCACCAGTTGGTTCAGGGCTCTGCTCACCTGGGCCGGACTTCCGAAACGCGCCAGGTCGCGCCGCAGCACCACCTCGCCCGAGCGTGCGGCAATCGAGCGCAGCAGGCGTTTCTTCACGCTGGCTGAGCGCGGCGCTGCTTGCTTGCGGGGTGGGGTGGCCAGAGTGCCTTCCACAGCCTGGGTTTGGCGTGTAGAACATGCTCATCCTACCGCCGGTTCACAGGCTGATCCGGTGCCCTTGGTCAAGCTCTGCTTGAGCAGCAGCGGCACAGGCCTGCAACCTCAGGCCAAGGGCTCTGGTCACCTTGAGCACGGTCGCAAAACTGGGATTCCCCTCGGCGCTGAGGGCGCGATACAGGCTCTCGCGGCTAAGACCAGCGTCTCTGGCAACCTGCGACATCCCCTTGGCACGGGCGAGATCACCCAAGGCCCGCTCCAGACCTGCCACATCATCCGGAGCCTCCTCAAGCCAGGCATCCAGATAGGCAGCCATCTCTCCCCAGGAGTTCTGAGATGCTCGGCTACGTCATAAGCAGAGAAGCTGGTAGAGCCTGGACTGGACAGCGGTTGAGCCTGAGTCATGACGTTTGATCCTCAAAAGTGTGGTTCAAATCGAGAGCCTTGGCGATGTCTTTGGTTTGCGTGGCTTTGCTGCCACATCGATCTTCAATTCAGCCACTCCCTCGCAGAGATTGCGATGGTCGCCTGGATTGCCATGAATCAGGCGATCCACACGCATCAAGATGCGAGCTCTGCCGGCTTGATCCCTGAGGCCATCCATCCACATCCGGTAGGCCTCCGACTTGACGACCCTACTCATTCAGCCGTAGCCCCTGAGCTACAGGCAGGAGGCCATGGCTGGGGCTTCTGGCCTCCGGCGCCAGGCTGGACCCGCCAACGCCAGTAAGATTCTTACCAGCGTCACTGTGTCGGGCCATGCGGATCACCAGCAAGGGGCAGGTCACCATCCCCCAGCAGATCCGTGAGCAATGCAGCCTGCTGCCCCACACCGAGGTGAGCTTCGTGGTGGAGAACGGCCGGGTGTTGATCGAGAAGCAGACCCCTGAGTGCTCTCGCGCCAGCGACGGCCTCCAGCGGCTGAAGCGGGCCCGGTTGCGCACGCGCCTCGGCACCGATGAGCTGCTCGCCCTCACCCGTGGCGAAGAGCAGCCCTGATGGTGGTCGTGGATTCCAATGTGATCCTCGATGTGATCACAGCTGATCCCATCTGGCAGTCGTGGAGCGGAGAGCAACTCAGCTGCTGGCTTGACCGCGCTCCCGTGCTGATCAATCCGATCGTCTATGCCGAGATCGCCTTCGCCTGCGAGGCCATCGAGGCGGTGGATGAGTTGCTGCCAGACCATCTCTACACCTACCGCCCGATCCCCCGCGAGGCTGCCTTTCTCGCCGCCCGAGCCCATGCCGACTACCGAGCCCGGGGCGGTTCGCGCCAGACGGTGCTGGCCGATTTCCTGATCGGCGCCCATGCCCTGGTGGAACAGGTGCCACTGCTCAGCCGGGATCGGCGCCGCTACCTTCAGGCCTTTCCGGGCCTTGAGCTGATCGCGCCAGAGGTGGCGTGAGGGCATCGAAATGCTCACTCCAACAACCCTTGCACCAGATCATCCAGGCCCTGCGGCAGGGTGCCCGCCGCCTCAATGGCCTGGCGGGCCGAGGGCGACAGCGAGGGAGCAATGGCCACCTTCTCCACCTGCCAGCTCGCAAACCGCGGAAAGGCCTTGAGGAACCGGGCCACATGGCCATCGAAGTTGGTCAGATCGTTCACCAGTGCCTGCTCGGATCGCTTGCAGCTGCCCAGCCGCAGCCGCTGCGAGGGTTCATCGAGGGCCACCAGATCGATCTCGGTGTCGCGGCTGTCCCACCAGCCCTGGATGCGCGAGCTGAGCGCGAAATCCCCAAGGCCGAGGCGGCTGCGTTCCTCATAGAGCTGTCCCACCAGCCGCTCCAGCCCATAGCCCTCTGCTGTCATCAGCCTCTGATCGGCCTGCTCCACCAGCCCCGGCAAGGGGCGGAAGTTGATCGCGGCGGTGGGCACCGCCAGGGCATCCAGCCAGCTGCGCAGGAAGTTGTCGCGGATGGTGTAGTGCCCCCTGCGAGCCTTGGGTTTGGCGAACACCGGCAGCCGCTTCTCCACCATCTCGTAGCGCTCTTCCAGCGTCTTGAGGTAGCCGCCCACCTGGCTGCCGATCTCGGGCGCCACAGAATCGGCATAGGCCTGCAGCTCGGCATGGGTGCAGCCCGGATGGCGGGCCACGTACTTGAGCACCAGGTCGTACCGCCCCCGGAACTCGCGCAGAAACCAGTTGTCGGCCTCGGTGCGCAGTGGGGAACTGCTGCTGAAGAACATCCGCTCGAGCAACGCCTGCCGATCCGCCGCGATCACCCCCTGCTCAAAGCAGTCGCGGTAGAACTTCGGCACCCCCTCGAACAGGTTCCAGAGAAACAGCAGCCGCTCCGGGCTGGTGTCCGCATGGGCCTGCAGCAGCTCCAGCAGCGAGGCGATGTCCAGATGCCCCAGGCTGATCGTGTCGGTGAGGCGCTGGTAGAGAGGGGCACTGCGGTCTTCCAGCAACGCCTGCATCTCGGTGTGCAGGGAGCCGAGAACGATCAGTCCGCCCCGAACATCGGGGGTAGCCGCCAGCCGGTCCACTTCGGACTGCAGCTCGGAGGTGAACGGATAGAGGGCCTTGCGGCTGAAGTACTGGAACTCATCAAGCGCCACGATCCAGCCATCGGCGCAGAGCTCGCCGATGCGCACCGCCAGGGAGCGCAGGTCATGGGGCAGGGGGGCGCTCACCCCGAAGTTCTCCATGAAGTCGCGGGCGGTGCTCACCACGCCAGCTGGATCGGAGTCCGGGATCTGGATGTACAGCACCCGCTCGCGGCGCTCCGGTTGCAGCAGCTCCTGCACCAGCCGCGTCTTGCCGATGCGGCGGCGCCCGGAGATCTGCAGGAAGAACCAGCGGCCACGGCCGAGCAGCTGCGCCAGCTCCGCCCGCTCACGCCTCCTGCCGTAGAAGCCCCACTTGGCCATCGCGCTCATAACTTAATCAGGATTAAGTTAACTGTCCGGCTCAGTGCTGGCCTGGCTTCTGGCGGCATCACAGGCTGATCCGATGAACCTGATCCAGCTCTGCCTGAGCTGAAGCCCGCAGGGCATCCAGCCACTGCTGCAGCTCCTGGCTGTTGGTGATCTGGCTCAGCGGGCAGTTCACCTTCAGGGCTGAGGCTGCCACCACCGTGATCGGCGCTGCCGTGGGTGTGTCCGCCGGGGCTGCCAGCGCCGCCATGCGCTGCAGCTGCTTGGGGACCTCCTCGGCCCGGTAGCGGTTCACCCGCAGCAAGGCCCGCCCGGGCTGACTCGCAGCCTCCACATCAGCCTTGGCTCCCGCCGTTGCTGCCAGCACCTGCTCCTGCTGGCTGGTGTCGAGCTGTTGGAAGTCGGCCGTTGCCTTCAGCCGGGCTTCCTGCTCGCTGATCTCCTGCAGTGCCTTGGCCTTGGCTTCGGCCAGCCGCTCGCTTAGTTGCCGCTGGAGCTCGGCCATCGCGTTGTTGGCCTGGGGAATCAGCCCGCCGGCATAGGGCTTGTCGCTGTCCAGCAGCTTCCGCAGCGGCGTCACCGACCTGTTCGGCCGGCAGGTCGGCGAACTCATCGCCGTAGCGCAGTTCAAACGCCCGCACCTCGTCGTACACCTTCTTCTGATTGCCGTTGAGGAACTGCTTCAGGGGGGTGAGCAGGTCTTCCTCGGCATCCAGCCAGCTGTCCTTGAAGGTGCCCAGCTGGTTGAGCAGGTAACCGTCGTCCTTCTTGGCCATCGCCTCGACCTGCTCGGCCCAGGGCTTCACGGCGGCCAGGAAGGGATAGCTGGAAGCCTGCGCGGCGATCTCGCGCAGGTCCTGGGCCTCCTCACGCATGGCCATGCGGAAGGCCTCGCAGGTGCTGCGGGCATCGGTGCCAATGCTCTGCACGTTGAACAGCTCCTGGTGAAAGCGCTTCAGCGCGTTCACCGTGCTGGTGTCGAACTGCTCCTGCTTGCGAACGCTCACGCCGCCCAGCCGGCGGCTGTTGGTGAGCGCCTCGATCACCTCCACGCTGCTGAGCAGTTCCTTCTCCCGCAGCTCCAGCTTCCCGAGCCGATACAGCCGGGCGATGAAGGTGAGCGTGGCCCAGTTGCTCCAGCCGTAAGGGCGAGCTTCAAACTTGCGCACCAGATCTTCTGCGCTCAGGCGCTCGCCCAGCTTCTGCTGGCGCTCCACATCCACCAGCACCTCCTGCTCGGCTTCCGAGAGCTGGATCGCCGCTCCCTCCAGCAGGTCGTCCTGCTCCCGCACCACCTGGGCCACGGTGGCTTCGCTGAAGTTGCCGCGAATCATCTTCAGCTTGGGGAAGGCCGAGCGAATCAGCTCCTGGTAGGCCTTGCTGAACCGGTTCCTGGGGTCGCTCTCCCCAACAGAGAGGGTCTGGCCATTGACCACCAGCGCGGCGGAACGCAGCAGCTCCTCGGCCACCCGCGTGAGCTCCTGGCGACGGGTGCTGTTCTGTCTGGATCGCACCGCAAGGATGGCGTTGAGGGTTTCGTCCTCACCTCCGCCGTTCTGGCGGATGTAGAGATCAGTTTTGAGGTAGCTGCGAATCTGCTCGATCAGGCGCTCCTTGGCCGGAAGGATCGCCATCAGCTCGCTGCCACCCATGTTGCGACTGATCAGAATTGCGTCCTGCCCGTAGTTCGGGTGCTCCGGCGTCACCAGGTTCACGGCCACGTCCGTGTCCTTGCCCTTCATCAGGCCGTCGTCGATCTTCTGGGCAAAGGGGTAGTCGTTGCCGTTGTCTTCAAAGCGGATCTTGTTGCTGCGCAGCACGTCGTCGAAAACGATGCCCTGCAGGGTCTTGATCACCACTGAGTCCCCTACCTCAGTGCGCTTGATTTCCTGCTCGACATCCTTCTCCTTGTCGGTCAGGAACTCGTAGATCTTACCGCTGCGTTGCAGGTAGCTCTGGCTCTCCAGGTTGATCAGGGCATCCTTCACCGCCTGCTCATGGGCGCGGATGTCGAAGTTGGGCTCATTGATCAGGAGGATCGCGATGTTGCGCGCTGTGCTCTTGAACTGCGGCACCCACTTGAGCAGGAACAGGGCCTTGAGGATGCGCAGCTCCAGCTCGCCCACCTGGTTCTGGGCGGTCACCATCGTCTGCTGCTTGTCGGCCCGGATATCATCACGGATACCGTCGTACAGCCGATCGAAGCTGGCCAGGCGGCCCACTGGCAGTTCCTTGATCGCCTTGGCCACCTCCTGGAACACCGAAAGCATCGAGCGCTCGCCCACGGCCATGTTGCGGCCTTCAAAGATGCTGTGGGTCGCCAGGCTCTGGATCGCCTGCTGGAACAGGCTCAGCTGGTAGGGGTGGAAGGGGTAGAGGCCGCAGAAGCTCTGGCAATCGACCCAGCCCTTGAGCTGAATCGAGCCATCGCTGAAGCGATACAGGGTGGTGAAGTTGTCCTTCTCCTGCTCATAGATCGAGATCAGCTGCTCCGGTTCATCCGGGGTCTTGGCCAGTAAGCGCCGCTGGATCACTTCCTGCACATCGGCGCTGGCCAGGGTGAGCTTGGTCTTGAAGCGGCCCTGGATCTTGCTGAGGTCGTCGGCCTGCTCAAACTTCACCTGGCCGAGGATCCCCTCCAGGTCGGCCTGGGAGGTGATGAACACCGTGGCTCGCCCATCGGTGGCCGTGGCCAGGCTTTCCACCACCGTCTGCAGATTCAGCAGGCGGCTGCGCTCCTGGCCTATGAACTGGCCCGCTTCGTCCACAAAGAAGTTGAGCCTGAAACCCGGCGACTGGCTGTTGAGATACTCCTTCACCCGACTGGCAAAGCCTTCAATCGAGAGGCGGTAGCTGTCCTTGGCGTCGCTTACTACTTTTATCGCGTCGTCTTCGCTTCCCCCGAACTGCTCGGCATAGGCCTTGGCGAAGCTGCGCTTGGTCACCGTGGCCAGCGCATCGCGGTCGTTTTCCCAGCTGCGGCCGTTCACCCGCTGGTAGGTCTGCTTGAACGCCTCGAACTGGCCGCGCTTGTTGAGGTCGTGCTCGAACTGGGCCACATAGCCCTGGTTGCCGTAGTAGCCCTGCAGCTCGTTGAGCACCTTCATGAACACTTCGAGGATCGGTGCCTCATGGGTGCCGCCAATGCCATCGAACTTCTGGTCGATGTTGAACAGCAGGCTGCGTGCCGGGATCGCCGTTGCCTTCTTCAGGTCGGCACGGATGATCTCGTCCTCCACCTTCGGCAGCAGGATCTCCACCGGCCGGCTGCCCTCATCACCAACGCGCTTCTCGCTGTCGAGCATCAGCGAGAGCATCTTCAGCAGGTGCGACTTACCTGAGCCGAAGAATCCCGAGATCCACACGCCATTGGCGGTGGGGTTGTGCAGGTAGGCATCGGTGAAGGCACCCAGGCCCTTGCTCACCTCGCGGGTGACAACGTACTCATCGAGCTCAACCTGCAGATGCCGCTCGTCATCGGCCTTGATCACCCCATCGATTGGGCGATCAACCGGCTTGAAGAAGAGCTCTTGGATGGTGGTGGCAGTCATGAGCTCTTGGTGTCGAAGTAGTCGAGGTTGGTGGCGCGGTAATGCGGGTTTTCGATCTTGCTGGCGGTCGTGGTGCCAAACAGGCGCAGGTAGGAGCCGCCGTCGGCGTCCTGGGAGTATTCGCCGGGGAAGAAGAGCACCACCGGGTGGCGCACCATCGCCGGCTGCAGTGCTTCGAGAATCGTGTGGGTACGCAGGAACGGATACACCCGGCCTGAGCCAGTGATCAGGCTGATCTGGGTGTCATCGCCCAGCGCCTCCATCAGCTTTGGCACCAGCGCTGCGGTGGGTTCGGCCACGTTCTGCAGGGTGTCAAATAGGTCGCTCTTGCTCCAGCTCGGCTCCTCCTGCAGCACCACATTCAGGTAGCCCTTGGCCTCCAGCAGCTGCAGCACCAGCTCAAACAGATCCATGTGCTTCACGCGCAGCCCCTGCTTGCGCAGAAACTGCTCGGCACCCTTCACCACCACCCGCAGCTGGTCTTCATCAGCGGGGTTGTAGGTCTGAATGAAGATCGGCACCTCCTTGGCCACCCCCCGCATCTCTAGGAACTCGGGGCGGGTAAGCACCTCCTGCAGACGCTTGTCGAGGCCGGTGACGCTGCTGCTCATGCCGTTGTCCTTTGCGCACGGCGTACCCGCTTGGCTGCCGGTTTGACCGACGGCGAAGGACTGAGCAGAAAGCCACCCAATAGGGCAGGGTCTTCCTGCTCCACCAGCCCATGGGCCTTCGGTGAGAGCAGGGGACGCTGCACCGTGCCGAGCGTTCCGCCCTTGCCCGCTTTCCCTGCCAACAGGCCGGCATCACGCAGCATGTGCAGGAGGGTGGAGCGGATCTTCTGCTGGGAGGAAGGAGAGAGAGCCCCCACCTCGGGGTGTGCACGTTCGCAGGCCTCGTAGAAGCCCGCCACGTCGGAGCGACGCAGCACCGGATCGAGGCTGCTAAGCTTACTTGCCAGGACGTCGCGTGTCAGGTCGAGCGCGATCGCGATCCGCTTGAGCACGGCCAGCCAGGCCATGGCGTTGCGCTCATCGCTGCTGCCCCGCGCCAGCAATTCGAGTTGGGATGGGTTGAGCTGTTGCAACCGCTGCCGCAGTTCGGACTCCAACCGCTTGGCCGTACTGGCCGATCGGGCCTGGAGGGCATTGCGCTCCAGCACAGCCGCCCTGGTCTTGCGCCAGTCGCCCTGCTCCAGGTGAATCTGGGCAATCACGCTGGCCAGTTCGGGCCTCAGGCTGGCGGCGGTGAAGCTGAGGCAGTAGCGGCTCGCCTGTTCGGCAGTGCGGGCCAAGGCGATCAGCATCAGGCTTCGGCGCAATCCTGGCACCGGGATGGGGGGCCTGGGGGTCAAGGGGTGTGTCGCTCTGGGCGATCCATGGCCCGGAAGTTAGGGCTCCTGGGCGGTTGGCAAGCTCTCGCACGTGCGAAACAGCAGAGCGAGGTGAAGTCAATGCAGAGGCTGCAGGAAGCGATCGCATCAACGAACCATCCGGGTGCCGCATCACCCCACCCTTGCCACCCTGGGGTCTCCCGCCGGCTCGCCGTGATCCCTCCCCAGAAGCAGATGACCGGCATGCTCGGCCATCCGGTGGCCGAGAACCCCATCGATCGGATGTTCGATGCGGTCTATGCCCACCACGGGCTGTGCTGGCAGTTCTGGAAGAACGACATCGCCAACGCGGACGACCTGGCCCTGGCGGTGCGGGCCCTGGTGCCCCTGGGCTACAGCGGCATGGCCATCACCGTGCCCTACAAGGTGGCGGTGCTGCCCCTGCTCGATGAGGTCGATGACGACGTGCGGGCCATCGGCGCCGCCAACTACCTCACCATCGAGGCGGGCCGCCTGATCGGCCACAACAACGACGGCAAGGGGGTGGTGAAGGCGATCGAGAAGCAGGCGCCCCTGGCGGGCCGGCGGGTGGTGATGCTCGGGGCCGGCGGTGCCGGCCGGGCGATGGCGGTGGAGATGGCCTGGGCCGGCGCTGCTCACCTCACCCTGATCACCCGGCGGCAGGAGCAGGGCCAGGAGGTGGCCGACACCGTCACCCGCGCCTCCGGCGTGCCGGCGGAGTGGCAGGCCTGGCAGGGGGAGGTTTCGGTGCCGGCCGGCACCACCCTGCTGATGAATGCCACCCACCTGGGCTGCGCACCGGAGCTGGAGCCGGTGCCCGTCCGCTGGGACACGGTGGATCCGGCCTGCGTGGTGGTGGATGTGATCACCAACCCCCGCATCACCCCCTTCCTGGCCACGGCCCGCCGCCACGGCTGCCCGGTGGTGGATGGCGTCGAGATGCTGGTGCAGCTGGCCATGCAGATCTTCCAGCAATGGACCGGCGTCACCCCAGAGGAGGCGGTGTTCCAGCGCGCCGTGGCCGAGGCCCTGGGGGAGTGAATCCGGCCGTGGCCGCCCTGTCGCCGGGGCAGACCTGAGGTCCCTTACGTTCTCCGCCGTTCCCTGTGACATCCCCATGACCAGGGTTGTGCCCGTCGCCTCCCTCCTCTCCCTCGGGCTCCTGGCCGGTTGCGGTCGCCCCGATGGCCGGGCCCTCCAGACGATCGCCTGCCAGCAGGTGGCCAACACGATCGACCTCCAGTCGGTCGGCCAGATCGATGCGCTGCGCAAGGCCCTCGGCCTGGCACCGGGCGTCGATCCGATCGGCACCTGCCGCGAGCTCGGCGTCACCATGGAGCCCGCTGCCCCGGGTGCGGGCGGCACCGGCGGTGAGGCCGAAGAAGGCGAGCAGGAAGCCAGCGAGTGAGGGTCGTGGGCCCCTAGGCCGCCTGCAGCACCCGCCAGCGGCCCCGCAGCACCTGTTGCAGCGCCGCCATCGCCTGCTCGTTCTGCTCAATCGCGGCGATCTCCCCGATCTCCGCCTCGCCGATCTCAGGCAGCCAGCCCAGCCAGGCCAGGCCGTCGCGGCGGCGTTCGGCGGGATCCCAGTCGCCGCCCACCTGCAGCAGGCCGGCCAGGGGCACCCGCCAGCGCTCCAGCAGGGCGGCGCCGGCCGCCGGCAGCCCCGTGTCCAGCTGCTCGCCCCGCACCACCAGCAGGCAGGGCTGGCGCCAGGCCCCGAGCGCCTCGGCCCAGCTGCCGCCCCGCTCCAGGGGCAGGCCGGGATCGAGGGGCAGGGCGGCCAGCCAGGGGCCCCTCGCCTCCGCCGTCAGGGCCGCCAGGCCGCCATCGGGATCGCCGGCGCCGGCCAGCTCCCGCACGGCCACCCCCTCGGCGGCGGCCAGCCGTGCCGCCACCACCGCCAGGCCCTCCAGCTCCCGCTGCCGCCCCAGGCCCACCAGCAGCAGGCCGCCCTTCGGCTCCGCCCCGATCCCTGAAACCGTCATGGTTGTTTGCACTGTCCGGGCCGGCTCGCTTCTACCATCGTGCTGCGAAGCCACGCCGCCTGCGCCCTTGGCCACTTTCTCGACCGCTGAACGGGTGGAGCAGAGCGGGCACCCGCCCCTCACCAGCCACGACCCCCGGCGACTGCGGCTGTTCTGCGGCAATGCCAATTCCGATCTGGCGCGGGAGATCGGCGCCTATCTCGGCGTTCCCGACGGTCCGCGGGTGATCAAGCGCTTCGCCGACGGCGAGGTCTACATCCAGATCCAGGAGTCGATCCGCGGCTGCGACGTCTTCCTGATCCAGCCCACCTGCGCTCCGGTGAACGATCACCTGATGGAGCTGATGATCATGGTGGATGCCTGCCGGCGGGCCTCGGCGCGCCAGATCACGGCGGTCATCCCTTACTACGGCTACGCCCGCGCCGACCGCAAGACCGCCGGGCGCGAATCGATCACCGCCAAGCTGGTGGCCAATCTGCTGGTCAAGTCCGGCGTCGAGCGGGTGCTGGCCATGGACCTGCACTCCTCCCAGATCCAGGGCTACTTCGACATCCCCTGCGATCACATCTACGGCTCCCCGGTGCTGGTCGACTACCTCGCCACCCGCGATCTCGGCGAGGTGGTGGTGGTCTCCCCCGACGTGGGCGGCGTGGCCCGCGCCCGGGCCTTCGCCAAGCAGATGCAGGATGCGCCCCTTGCCATCATCGACAAGCGGCGCTCCGGCCACAACGTGGCCGAGAGCCTCACCGTGATCGGCGATGTGGCCGGCAAGACGGCGATCCTGATCGACGACATGATCGACACCGGCGGCACCATCTGCCAGGGGGCCCGGTTGCTGCGCCAGCGGGGGGCGGCCCGGGTGCTGGCCTGCGCCACCCACGCCGTCTTCTCCCCCCCGGCCCCTGAGCGGCTCTCCGAACCGGGCCTGTTCGAGGAGGTGGTGGTGACCAACAGCATTCCCCTGAGCCCCGACCTCAACTTCCCCCAGCTGCGGGTGCTGTCGGTGGCCAACATGCTCGGCGAGGCGATCTGGCGCATCCACCAGGAGAGCTCGGTCAGCTCGATGTTCCGCTGAGCGACCCCGCCATGGAGGCTCCCGCCGCACCGGCCCGCCGGGTGCCCCTCAAGCGTTTCGCCCATCTCAAGCGCCACCTGCCGGTGCCTCTCACCGTGCTGGTCACGGCCCTGCTGGCTCTCACCGTGGGGGCGCCCCGGCCCGCCGATGCCCAAAGCCAGAGCCGCCTGCCGAAGAACTTCGAGCGCCGGGTCGGGGTGTGGCTCACCAACAGCCCCAGCCCCCTCTACTACGACCCCGCCCGCATCGAGACCGCCGTGGCCCAGCTCGACGTCGCCGGCTTCAACACCCTTTACCCCAACGTCTGGAGCCGGGGCGCCACCTTCCACCGCAGTCGCTGGGCACCCATGGAGCCGGCCCTGGCCCGCTCCAACCCCGGCCTCGACCCCATCTGCCGCTTCACCAAGGCCGCCCATCGCCGCGGCATGCAGGTGATCCCCTGGTTCGAGTACGGCCTGATGGAGCCCGGCGATGCCGAGGTCGTCCAGAAGAACCCGGAGTGGATCCTGCGCCGCGCCGACGGCAGTGCCCTCTACGCCATGCACGGCGCCAACCTGAAAACCTCCCCGCTCAGGGACCTGCGGGTGTGGCTGAATCCGGCCCACCCCGGCGTGCGGGCCCGTTTCATCGGCCTGATCAAGGAGATCGTCGAGCGCTGCGGCGTCGACGGCATCCAGCTCGACGACCACTTCGCCTGGCCGGTGGAGCTGGGCTACGACCCCTACACCCGGGCCCTCTATCTCGCCGACACCGGCCGGGAGCCGCCCGCCAACTTCAACGACCGCTACTGGATGAAGTGGCGTCGCCAGCAGCTGACCGCCCTGCTGCGGGAACTGCGGGCCACCCTGCAGGAAGTGGGCGGTCCGCGGCGCACGGTGATCAGCCTCTCGCCCGGCCCCTTCCGCTTCGCCTACAACCACTGGCTGCAGGACTGGGAGCTCTGGGCCCTGGGCGAGCTGGTCGACGACCTGATCGTGCAGAACTACGCCTACTCGGTCAAGGGTTTCGCCCGCGACCTCGACCAGCCGGCGCTGGTCAAGGCCCGCCGCTGGGGCATGCCGGTGGAGATCGGCATCCTCTCCGGTTTCGGCGGCCGCACCCCCGACATGGCCGTCCTGGAGCAGAAGGTGCGGCTCGCCGCCGCCCGCGGCCACGGCGTGATCTTCTTCTACTGGGAGGGGCTCTGGGGACAGTACGCCGGTCCGGAGGGGGCCGCCGTCCGCCAGGCCGCCTTCGCCCGTCTCAACCGGGAGGTGTTCGGCGGCCGCTAGGCGTCTACTCCGGCCGCCCCAAGGCACTGGCCCACCACCTCGCGGGTGTTGGTGGAGAGCTCCGCTTCCGCCAGGCCTTCAAGCGCCTCCCGCATCCGCTGCCCGCGTTCGGGCCCGTAGCTCTGCCAGCGGCTGAACACCTTGGCCATGCGCGAGGCCGTGATCGGGTTGCGCCGGTCCAGCTCGCCGATCCGCTCGGCCATGAAGCGGTAGCCGCTGCCGTCGGCGGCATGGAACACCGGCGGATTGCCCGCCAGCCCCCCCAGCACCGCCCGCACCGCGTTGGGCGCCGCCGGATCGAAGCGGGGATGGTCGAGCAGCCGCCGCACCCGCTCCAGGCCGTCGGCGAAGGGGGCAGAGGCCTCCAGGGCGAACCAGGCATCGAGGATCACGGGTTTGTCCTCCCAGCGGGCGTAGAAGGCGTCCACCGCCTCCTGGCGGGCCGTGATCGGATGGTCCTGCAGCGCCCGCAGGCCCGCCCGGGCCAGGGTCATCGAGGGCCCGTCCACCGCCGCGCGGGCCGCGGCGATCGCCGCCCCATCACCCGCGGCCACCCGCCAGCTCCAGATCGAGCCCGTCAGCATCCGGTCGCCCACCCCCTCCGGCCAGGCCAGCGACCACTGTTCGCTGACCCGCTCCAGGGCCCGCTGCAGGGGCTCGGCCAGGGCCTCGCCGAAGCGGCGGCGCAGGGCCTGCAGGGCGGCGAACAGGGCCGGTGGATCGGGCTCCGGCGCCGCATCCTCCAGTTCGGCCAGGCCGGGCAGGGAGAGCAGCACGCTGCGGCTGGCCTCCGAGAGAGAGGGATCGGCCAGGATCCGCCCGAAGGCGTCGATCAGGGCGTCCTCCAGCACCCCATCCACCCGGCCGGTGGCCCGGCGCAGCAGGGCGCGGCGCAGCAGCACCTGGCCCGCGTCCCAGCGGGCGAAGGGGTCGCTGTCGGCGGCCAGCAGGTGCACCAGCTCGCTGGAGGGCCGCCCCAGCTCCACCTTCACCGGCGCCGAAAACTGGCGCAGCAGCGAAAGAGCCGGCGGCGGCGCCTGGGCCGGCAGTCCCTCGAAGCGGAACACCTGCTCCTCCTGATCGATCAGCAGCAGGCGCGTGCCCGCGCCCCAGCTGCGGCCCAGCAGGGGCGCGGCGCCGTGGTCGGGGTCCTCGGCCACCAGCCGCATCGGCAGGGGCTGGCCCGCCTGGCCCACCAGGCCCACGGCCAGGGGGATCACCAGGGGCTGCTTGTGGGGCTGGCCCGGGGTGGCGGGGGTGGACTGGCGCACGAACAGCTCCAGGGTCCCGGCCGCCTTGTTCCAGCGGCGGCGCACGTGCAGCACCGGTGTGCCCGCCTGGTGGTACCAGCGGCGGAACTGCACGAAATCGAAGGGCGGCAGGCGGCAGTTGTCCTCCAGCTCCCCGGCCGCGTCCTGCATCGCCTGGACGAAGTCCTCGCAGGTGGCGGCGGTGCCGTCGTGGCGCTCCACGTACAGCGCCATGCCCCGCTGGAACGTTTCCTCTCCCAGCAGGGTGTGCAGCACCCGGATCACCTCCGATCCCTTTTCGTAGATCGTGGTGGTGTAGAAGTTGTCGATCGCCTGATACTGATCTGGCTGCACAGGATGGGCCGTGGGACCCGCATCCTCCCGGAACTGGGTGTTGCGCAGCATCGCCACGTTCTCGATCCGGTTGAGTGCATGGCCATGCAGATCGGCCGAGAAGCTCTGATCCCGGAAGACGGTGAGGCCTTCCTTCAACGACAGCTGGAACCAGTCGCGGCAGGTGATGCGGTTGCCCGTCCAGTTGTGGAAGTACTCGTGGGCGATCACGCTCTCGATCCGCTCCAGCTCGCCATCGGTGGCTGTGGCGGCATCGGCGAGCACCAGCTTGGAGTTGAAGATGTTGAGGCTTTTGTTCTCCATCGCGCCCATGTTGAAGTGGCGCACCGCGACGATGTTGTACTCGTCGAGGTCGTAGGCCAGGCCATAGACGCGTTCGTCCCACTCCATCGCCCGCTTCAGTGACGCCATGGCGTGGGCGGTGAAGGGGACATCGCCCGGCTCCACGTGCAGGCGCAGCTGCACCGTGCGGCCGTCCGCCGTCACGAAGGTGTCGCGCACCTCCTCCAGCCGGCCCGCCACCAGGGCGAACAGATACGAGGGCTTGGGGAAGGGGTCGTCCCAGACGGCGTAATGGCGCGGGGCTCCGTCGGGACCGGGCGGCAGGTCGCCGGCCTCGATGCCGTTGCCGTTGGAGAGCAGCACCGGGCAGCTGTCCCGGTCGGCCTCGATCCGCACCCGGAAGCGGCTGAGCAGGTCGGGGCGATCCGGGTGATACGTGATGCGGCGGAAGCCCTCCGCCTCGCACTGGGTGGTGACCATCCCCCCGCTGACGTACAGCCCCTCGAGGCTGGTGTTGGCCCGTGGATCGAGCCACACCGTGCTGGTGAGGACGAAGGGCCGCCGGGGCGGCTGCAGCACCAGCAGGCGGTCGTCCCCCAGCTGGTAGGCCTCGGGGGGCAGGGGCACGCCATCCAGCGCCAGGGCCCGCAGCTCCAGATCGACGCCCCGGAGCTCCAGCGGCTCGGCCGAGTCCTCCTCCTCGGCCGCGCCCTCAGGCGCGCCGGATCTGGGCTGGAACGCCAGCCGCGCCTCCAGCAGGGCGTGGTCGGCGAACAGGCGCACCGTCAGGTCGGTGCGCTCCAGCCGATAGGGCGCCAGACGATAGTCGGCGAGGCGGACGACGGCCATCGCTGCCCTACCTGGGAGCCGCCGGGGCCGCTGGCTTGGCGCCGCCCTGCTGCTTGATGGCGTCCTGCACCTTCTTCATGACGTCGGCCGGCACCTCCTTGGGGCAGATCTCGGCGGCGCCGAGCACGGCCGAGTTGATCGAGCCGCGGCGCAGCTCCTCGATGGTGAGGGCCTTGGTGCCCACCTGCTGGATCTCGCCCTTGTGCTGGCCGAGGATCAGCTGGGCGATCGTTTCGCCGGCGATGCCGACGGCTTTCTCAAAGTCGATGCCGGCGGCGCGGGAGATGCAGACGTTGACGGCGCCGATGCGGGTGTAGAGCCCCATTTCGGCAGGGGTGGCCGGTGCCGCCTGGGCGGCCAGAGGAGCCAGCAGCAGCGGCATGGCGACCAGGGGCGCCAGCAGCGGCCGGGAGCGGCGTAACTGATCAGACAAGGGATGGGGATCCATGAACCACCATCGTGCTGCATCGGAGCGGCCGTCACACCCGCGGCGGAGACCGCTCCGCGAGGCGGCCCAGCTGCCGTGGCCCTGGCCCTGACAGCGCTTAACCGATCGGCTCACCTGACGCCTCCAGCCGGATCTCGTGGTGGAGTTCCACCAGTTCGAGGCCGCCGTGGCGCCAGGTGTGGATCGAGCGGGAGCGGTAGCGGTCCTGGTCCACCAGGCGGATCTGCTCCAGCACCTCCCAGTCGTCGTAGTGGGAGTGGAACGCCATGGTGTGCTCATCGATCTGGCGGATCTGGCTGACCGTGGGCGCCCCCGCCAGGTAGCCGCAGCTGCGGCGCAGCTGGTGGCCGCAGAGCCAGGCCTCCATCGTGCCTTCGGCCCGGTAGTCGGGCTTGGTGTCGAAGAACGGCTGGTGCCCCTCCGCCCACCAGGTGAAGCGGTAGCCCTCATCCCCGTCCACCAGTTCGCCGTGGACCTCGATGCGCAGGTTCATGTCGACCCGCAGGACCGCGTCGTCCTCGGTGAAGAAGTAGGTGCGGCGCGACCGCCACAGCCCCAGGTTGCGGGCGAACCAGCGCCGCAGGCTGGTGTCGAGCCGGATGCGGCTCTGAACGGCGGGAACCCGGGAGAGACCGGGCTGGGTCGGTGTGGTCATGGCGGGCCCACCCAGGCACACGGACACGGTCCCTGAAGTCCTAGCGACGATTCCGGGATCTGCCAAAACCCCATAAGGTTGACTGCATCGCTGCCTGCCTGTCGTTGCCGGTCCTGGGGGAGCCCGATGTCCCGCCCACCACGCCGCCCCCCTCGCCGCCGTCGGCGTTGGCCGAGGCCGGTACCGCCACCGGTGAGGCCCAGAAACCCCTCAAGCTGCTGCTGGTGGCGGCCCGCCACCACATGGCCACCGCTGATCTGCGGGCCCTGCTGGCCTTCCTGAACTCGGAGGACTGCACCTGCAAGCTGTCCCTCCAGGTGGCCGACCCGGCCGACCATCCTGAGCTGCTTGAGCTGCACCGGCTCGTGGCCACCCCGGCCCTGGTCAAGCTCGAGCCGCTCCCGAAACAGGTCTTCGCCGGCAACACCCTGGCGGTGCAGCTGCGCACCTGGCTGCCCCGCTGGCAGCAGATGGAGGTGGTCACCAGCCTGGGGCTCAGCCTGCGGCCGGCGGAGATCGATGGCAGCCGCAGCCAGCGGGAGGTACAGCTGGAGGACCAGCTGCTGGTGCTGCGTCAGGAGAACGAAACCCTGATCGAGCGGCTGGGCGTCCAGGAACGGCTGCTGCGCATGGTGGCCCACGAACTGCGCACCCCCCTCACCGCCGCCAAGCTGGCCCTGCAGAGCCATGCCCTGGGCCAGATCGACGAGAGCCGCTTCCGCGACGTGCTCAACCGCCGGCTCGACGACATCGAGGCCCTCTCCCGCGATCTGCTGGAGGTGGGCACCACCCGCTGGGAGGCCCTGTTCAACCCCCAGCGCGTCGATCTGAGCCAGGTGGCGGCCGAGGCCATCCTGGAGCTGGAGAAGCTCTGGGTGGGTCGGGACCTGCAGCTGGTCACCGACATCCCCGCCGACCTGCCCGACGTCCACGCCGACCAGCGGCGCATGCGCCAGGTGTTCCTGAACCTGCTGGAGAACGCCCTCAAGTTCACCCCCGACGGCGGCAAGGTGAGCCTCAGCCTCCTGCACCGCACCAGCCAGTGGGTGCAGGTGAGCATCTGCGACAGCGGGCCGGGCATTCCCCGCCAGGAACAGCACCGCATCTTCCAGGACCGGGTGCGGCTGCCCCAGACCTCCGGCACCACCTCCGGCTTCGGTGTGGGGCTGTCGGTGTGCCGCCGCATCGCCGAGGTGCATGGGGGGCGCATCTGGGTGGTGTCCGAACCGGGCGAGGGCGCCTGCTTCAACTTCACCGTGCCGGTGTGGACCGGCCAGAGCTCCCCGGATCCGGACCGTTCCGATTCGGGACTGCTCGCGACCGGCGACCTTTCTTGACGAAGGGTCCCTCCGGCCCGTAGCGTCCAGCACATCAGATCGGCATCAGGCCGGCTGTGGCCTCGCCCCCATCGTCTAGAGGCCTAGGACACCTCCCTTTCACGGAGGCGACAGGGGTTCGAATCCCCTTGGGGGTATGCATTCGGTGCTGAGCGCGCCCCATCTCGTAGGGCAGGTGGCACCTGGAGCAGCGCCTGCGAAGCGCTTTCCCATGCCCCAGTGCAGCTGGGTCCATCCCGCCACCGGCCGGACGGCTGAAACCGTCAGGGCTGCTGGGCGCGGCGCTGGGCTTCCCGCTGCACGCCCCGCAGGTTGCTGGCCAGATCCTCCTTGAGCCGCTGCTCGATCAGGCCGATGGGCATGCCCGGCTTGCCCTGCACGGTGAGGTCGTAGAGGAGCCAGGTGCTGGTGGCATCGGCTCCCACCTGCCAGATGCCCTGGAAGCAGCGGAAATCCCCTTCCAGCATGCGGAAGCTGAGACGGCCCTGCTCCGGCTCCTCGCTGAGCTCCAGCTGGACGCGGGCACTGAAGCGCAGACCGCAGAACTGCTGGGTGCCCACCTGCTCCAGGGCCACCAGGTTGCCCCGGCGCCACAGCTGGCGGGAGCTGGCCAGGTTGGGGATGAAACGGTGCAGCTGGTCGTAGTCGGTGAGCACCGACCAGATCCACTCCGGGGCAAGATCGAGACGCAGCTGCACCGCCAGGCGCCGGGTGCCCTGGGGGAGACGCTCCATCTCCTGCTGGATCGTGTCGAGGGCACAGCTGGCCTCGCTGGCGGCCAGGGTGTTGCCGGCGGCCAGAGTGTTGCTGGCGACCTTGGCCTCGGTTGACGGGAGTTGCACGGGGCGGGGAAACGACGCCAGAAGCTGGGCCAAGACGGTTCGGAGCTCGCTCGGGGCTTGCGTGAGGGTGGCAGCGGTCGGCACCGGGCATGGTGCGACGGAACACAAACTAACCGGTGTGTCCGGGATCGGGTCAACGAATCCGCACCGAGGGGGGGTGGGGCGCGTTCTCTATGATCAGGCGGATTCTCGGCTCCAACGCCCGCATGCGTGTTTCCACCGGCAAGGCCACCCAGTCCGACGGCCGCATGTTCACGGTTGTGGTCGAAGGCCTCGGCGTCGGCGTGCAGCGGCGGGCCGAGCGCCGGATCACCGTGCCCTTCCCCCAGCTGCAGCGCCTGATGCAGACCATCGCCCAGCAGGGCGGTCGCATCAAGGCCGTCAACGCCGAGGAGGTCCCCGCGGACGCAGCGGTCTCCGACGCCCCGGCCGCCACCCCCACCCCCGCCAGGAAAGCTCCCGTGAGCCACGCCGTCGTCCCGGTCAACCTCTACAAGCCCAAGGACCCCTTCATCGGCACCGTCCTCGACAACCACAGCCTCCTGGCCGAGGGGGCCATCGGCCGGGTGAACCACATCACCTTCGACCTCTCGGAAGGAAACCTCCACTACGTCGAAGGTCAGAGCATCGGCATCATTCCCGACGGCGAGGACGCCAACGGCAAGCCCCACAAACTGCGCCTTTACTCGATCGCCAGCACCCGCCACGGCGACAACTGTGAGGGCGGAACCGTCTCCCTCTGCGTCCGCCAGCTCCAGTACGAGAAGGACGGCGCCACCATCAACGGTGTCTGCTCCACCTTCCTGTGCGACATCGAACCGGGCGCCAAGGTGAAGATCACCGGCCCGGTCGGCAAGGAGATGCTCCTGCCCCCTGACGAGGACGCCAACATCATCATGCTGGCCACCGGTACCGGCATCGCGCCGATGCGCGCCTATCTGCGTCGCATGTTCGAGCCGGGCGAGCGCGCCAGGAACCCCGAGTACCAGTTCCGTGGCAAGGCCTGGCTGATCATGGGCGTTCCCAAGACCCCCAACCTCCTCTACGAGGACGACTTCCAGCGCTACCTGGCCGAGTTCCCCGAGAACTTCCGCTACACCAAGGCCATCAGCCGCGAGCAGCAGAACCCCGGCGGCGGTCGGATGTACATCCAGGACAGGGTCACCGAGCACGCCGATGAGATCTTCAGCCTCATCGAAGATCCCAAAACCCACGTCTACATGTGCGGTCTGCGCGGCATGGAGCCCGGCATCGACGAGGCCATGACCGCCGCCGCCGCCGCCAAGGGCCTCGACTGGAGCGAGCTGCGGCCCCAGCTCAAGAAGGCCGAACGCTGGCACGTTGAGACCTACTGAATCCCGCGCCCCCCAGGGGCCGCCGACCCAGGGCCCGCCACCGGCGGGCCTTTTTCATGGGGGACGATCCGAGAATGCACACACCGGCAGGGTCCCTGTGGCGGCGATGCAGCGGGATGCCGGCGCCGCCGTTAAACAAGGGTGACCGGACGCCCTCCCCATGACCGCCATCCTCACCAACCCCCTGCGGGTCGGTCTGCGCCAGGAGCGGGTGATCTCGCCCCAGTGCATCGTCATCTTCGGGGCCAGCGGAGATCTCACCCACCGCAAGCTGATCCCGGCGCTGTTCGAACTGTTCCGCCAGCGGCGGCTGCCCAGCGAGTTCGCCGTGCTGGGTTGCGCCCGCCGTCCCTGGAGCGACGAGGAGTTCCGCGACAAGATGGGCGCCGCCCTGGCCGAGGAGATCGCCTCCCACCACACCGCCTGGGAGCAGTTCGCCCAGGGGCTCTTCTACGAGCCGGTCGACCTGCAGCAGCCCGACCACCTGGTACGCCTCGGCCAGCGGCTGGAGAGCATCGACCGGCTGCGCGCCACCCGGGGCAACCGCACCTTCTACCTCTCGGTCTCGCCGGAGTTCTACGGCAGCGGCTGCCGCGCCCTGGCCGGTGCCGGCCTGCTGGCCGATGCCGAGCGCAGCCGGGTGGTGATCGAGAAGCCCTTCGGCCGCGACTACGCCAGCGCCCAGGCCCTCAACAAGGTGGTGCAGGCCTGCGCCAAGGAAAGCCAGGTGTTCCGCATCGACCATTACCTGGGCAAGGAAACGGTCCAGAACATCCTGGTGCTGCGCTTCGCCAACACGATCTTCGAGCCGATCTGGAACCGCAACTACATCTCCAGCGTCCAGATCACCGCCGCTGAAACCGTGGGGGTGGAGGAACGGGCCGGTTACTACGAATCCGCCGGCGCCCTGCGGGACATGGTGCAGAACCACCTCACCCAGATCCTGGCCCTCACGGCCATGGAGGCCCCCGGCCGTTTCGATCCGGAGGCGATCCGCAACGAGAAGGCCAAGGTGCTGCAGTCGGCCAGCCTGGCCAACGAGGAGGAGGCCTGGAAGTGCTGCGTGCGGGGACAGTACGCCGCCGGCGGCAGCCTGACCAATCCCCTGCCCGGCTACCGCCAGGAGCCGGGGGTGAACGCCAACAGCACCACGGAAACCTATGTGGCCATGAAAGTGGCCATCAACAACTGGCGCTGGCAGGGGGTCCCCTTCTATCTGCGCACCGGCAAGCGGTTGCCGAAGCGCCTCAGCGAGGTGGTGCTCACCTTCCGGGAGGCCCCGGTGCATCTCTTCGACGCCGCCGGTGGCGCCCCTACCCCCAACCAGCTGATCCTGCGCATCCAGCCCGACGAGGGCGCCGAGTTCAAGTTCGAGGTCAAGGCCCCCGGTTCCGGGATGCGCAGCCGCCCCGTCGACATGGCCTTCAGCTATGACGAGTCCTTCGGTGAACCCTCCGATGAGGGCTACGTCCGGCTGCTGGCGGACGCCATGCTGGGGGATCCCACCCTGTTCACCCGCAGCGACGAGGTGGAAGCGGCCTGGCGGCTCTACACGCCGCTGCTGGCCCTGATCGAGGAATCCCCCTGGCAGCTGCCGGTTCACCCCTACGAAGCCCGCACCTGGGGGCCGGCCGCCGCCGATGGCCTCCTGGCCGATGACGGCCTGATCTGGCGCCGCCCCTGACGCACGGGTCAGGACCCCCACCTCCCTCCAGTTCCCCAGCCCAGCGATCTCCGCCCCTTCCCCGCCCCCATGGCTCCCCAGCTCACCCTCCAGGCCCCCCTCGATCTGCCGCCCGAGGAGGTCCATCCCTACCTCCAGCGCCTCTGGACCCAGGACCTGGAGGGGTCCACCGGGGCCGCCACCTTCACCCTGGTGGTGTGGGAGCCCTCCTGGCTGGAGCAGCAGATGGTGCGCATCGGCCGGGTGGATGGGCCCATCACCGGCCTGCTGCGCAAGGAGCTGCTGGAGTCGGCCCGCCAGGCCTTACCAGAAACCGATCTGCCCCACAGCACCGCGCCCATGGACCCCCGCCTGGCCTGGGCCATCGGCCAGAAGGAGGGAAACCACCGCAGCGAGGACCTGCGCGGCCAGTTCGTCGAGAGCGCCATCAGCGCCCACATGCCGCGGCGCCTGATCACCCTGGCCCCCACCCTCGATCCGGGCCATCCGCTCGAGACCCTGGTGGCGGCCTACTGCCCGTTGCCGGAGGAGGGGGGCGCCGGTGCCGCCTGCGGCGATGTGGTGGTGCTGCGCGGCGGCATGGGGGCCCTCAAGCAGGGCCTCGATCTGATCGGCTCCCTGGTGGACGATTCCCTGCCCTGCTGGGTGTGGTGGAACAGCAGCCTGGATGAGCCCTCCGAGATGCTCGAGGCCCTGGCTCCGGTCCCCCGGCGGCTGGTGCTCGACAGCTCTCTGGGCGAGCCGCGCCGCTGCCTCGACCTGATGCTGGAGCGGATCAACGCCGGTCAGGCCGTCAATGATCTCAACTGGCTGCGGCTGCGCACCTGGCGGGAATCCCTGGCCATGGTGTTCGACCCCCCGTCCCGCCGCGATGCCCTCGGCCATGTGGTGCAGCTCGATATCGATGTGGAGGGGGACCACCCGGTCAAGGGCCTGCTGCTGGCCGCCTGGATCGCCGACCGCCTGGGCTGGCACCTGGTGAGCAGCTATGCGATGGAGGTGGACGGACCGGGCCAGGGCATCACGGCGGAGTTCGAGCGCACCGACGGGGTAGCGGTCCAGTTCCGGCTGCTGACCGTGCCCATGGGCGTCCCCAAGACCCACCCCGGCGCCATTGTCGGGATGCGTCTGATCTGCGAACCGCAGCACCGTCCGCCGCTGTGTGTGATCCTCTGCTCCGAGTCGGGCGGCTGCATGCGGCTGGAATCGGGGGGGATGGCCAGCATGGAGCTGGCGGAGGAGGTGGTGCCGCTGCCGGAGGAGAGCGAGGAGATGGAGATGGCCAGGCTGCTCTCCGGGGGCCACGACACCACCGCCCCCCTGCTGGCGGCGGCAGCGCCGGTGGCGGCGAGCCTGCTGCCAGGCTGAGGCCTCTTCCGCCAGAGCGGCCGATGCCGGCGACCGCATGAGCTGCCTGATCGCGGCCCCCTGCAGCGGCAGCGGCAAGACCCTGCTGAGCCTCAGCCTCGCGGCCGTGGCGCGAGCGCGGGGGGAGACCATCCAGCCCTTCAAGGTGGGGCCCGACTACCTGGACCCCCAGCTGCTGGGGGCGGTGGCGGGCCGTCCCTGCCGCAACCTCGATCCGCTGCTCTGCGGTGAGGACTGGGTGCGGCGCAGCTACTGCTGGCATGGCGCCCGGGCCGATCGGGTGCTGGTGGAGGGGGTCATGGGCCTGTTCGACGGGCGGGGGGCCGGCAGCGAGGGCAGCTCCGCCGCCGTGGCCGCCCTGCTGGGCTTGCCGGTGGTGCTGGTGGTGGAGGCGTCACGGCAGGCCGGCAGCCTGGCGGCCCTGGTGCGCGGCTTCCGCGACCACGGCCCGCCCCGGGTGACCCTGGCCGGGGTGGTGCTGAACCGGGTCGGCAGTGAACGGCACCGCCGGCTCCTGGCCGAGGCCCTGGCCGGCATCGCGGTGCCCCTGCTGGGGGTGCTGCCCAGCCATCCCAGCCTGGAGCTGCCCTCCCGCCACCTTGGCCTGCTCACCCCGGGGGAGCTGGGCGACCTGGGCGGACGCCAGCGGATCTGGGCCGCCCTGGCCGAGGAGCACCTCGACCTGGCGCGGCTGTGGCCCCTGCTGGCGCCGCCGCCGCCGGTGCCGGAGCGGTGCGATCCGATCCGCTGGTGCCTTGAGCAGGTCCCGCCGCCGTGGGCGCCCGTCGCGGCTGGGGAGCCCCTGCCGGTGGCGATCGCCAGCGATGCGGCCTTCCACTTCCGCTACCCCGAAGCCGTGGAGCTGCTCCAGGCCTGCGGCCTCAGCCCCGTGCCCTGGAGCCCCCTGGCCGACGACCCCCTGCCGCCGGACTGCCGGGCGGTACTGCTGCCCGGCGGCTACCCGGAACTGCATGCCGCCCGGCTGGCCGCCAGCCGCCGCAGCCTCGGATCCCTGCGGGCTGCCGCCCGGGGGGGCCTGCCGATCGTGGCCGAATGCGGCGGTCTGCTGCTGCTGGGCCGGGAGCTGGAGGATGGGGACGGCCTGCCCCACCCCATGGCCGGCCTGCTGCCCTTCCGCGCCCGACGGGGGCCCCTGAGCCTCGGCTACCGCCAGGCCGTGCCGGGGGCCGACGGGCTGCTGGTTCGCCGCGGCGAATCCCTCTGCGGCCATGAGTTCCACCGCTGGCAGCTGCTGCCCCAGCCCGCCGGCGGTGAGGTATTGGCAAAGGCGGAGAGCCTGTGGCAGCTTGAAGGATGGGGATCACCCGGGAGAGTCGAAGGATGGAGCGCTCCGACCGTTCACGCCACCTGGCTGCACCTCCACTGGGCTGGATGCCCGGCGATTCCCTCGAGACTGGCGAGGTCCGCCGCCAGCGCCGTGCCGCTGCCCAGGAGCGCCGCTTTCTGCAACCCGGTCTCCGGATGACAGCCGTCTCCAACGAGCGCTGGCGCCTGAGCGTCCGGGGACTGGTGCAGGGGGTGGGCTACCGGATGGGCTGCCGCCAGAAGGCCATCGACCTCGGCCTCAGCGGCTGGGTGCGCAACCGTCCCGACGGTTCGGTGGAGGTGGAGGCCGAAGGGCTGCCCGACCGGCTGGTGGAACTGCGTCTCTGGTGCGAGAAGGGGCCCCCCGGGGCCAAGGTGAGCGGTGTCACCAGCGGCCAGGTGGCCGTGGCCGGAACCGACTGGTTCGAGATCCTCACCTGAGCGCCCGCACCCGCCCCGCGGACGCGGGGCGGGTGCGGACAATGGGGCCTGAAGGACCGCAGCGATGCCGACCCCCAGCCTCTGGAGCGAACTGTTCGGTTTCGGACTGGCGATCAGCTTCAGTCCGCTGCACATCGGCCTGTTGCTGCTGATCCTGCTGGGCCCCAGCCCCCTGCGACGGGGGAGCTGGTTCGTGCTCGGCTGGCTGCTCACCTCCGCGGCGGCCATCGCCCTGCTGCTGAGCGTGGGCCACGGCCTGCTGCTCACGATGGAGCGGGGCACCGACCAGCGCACCGGCCTCGACCTGCTGGGGGCGGGCGGACTGCTGGCCCTCGGCCTCAACGGTCTGCTGAGCAGCCGCCAGGAGGGGGGCCCCCCCGGCTGGACCCGCCGGCTGGACGCCTTCTGCGCCCTGCCCCTGCCGCTCCTGCTCGGGCTCAGCGCCGCCGTGCAGGTGGCAAGTCCGGATGACCTGTTCCTCTACGCCCGGACCGCCGCCAGCCTGCTGGAGGCCGGACTGAGCCGCTCCCGGGAGGTGCTGACCACGGCGGCGTTCAGCCTGTTCTCCGGCACCCTGCTGCTGCTGCCCCTGGCGGGGCTGGTGGTTGTGGGGCAGGAGCGGCTGCTGCCGGTGCTCCAGGCGGGGAAGCTCTGGCTGTTCGAGAACGCCGAGGGGATCGTGGCGGCCATCTGCTTCGCCCTGGCCGTCTACCTGGGCTGGCAGGGGGTCGAAGGTCTGCGGGCGGGGTGAGGCTCAGGGGCCGGCCGGCGGCTCCTCGGCCTCCAGGATCCGGCCCAGATACTTGGGGTCGTGGAGGGTGCCGTGGCGCGAGAGGGGCAGCACCCGTTCCCGGGGCAGGCCGGGCAGGGGCCGGCGGGAGCGCAGGATCAGCCAGCGCCGCACCAGGAGCACCACGCCCACCAGGGCCGGGGTGACCCCGAGGGCGCCCACGTCGGTCAGCAGTTCACTGCCGGTGGATCCGCCGCCGGTCCCCGTGTCGGTGGGCTTGGCCTCCGGGGCCGGGGAGGTGGCGATCAGCGTCAGGGCTCCGGTCGGGGGTGGGTCCATCCCCGGGGCGGCGGGAAGAAGGATCAGAGGACGGGATTTCAGCACGAATCGATCGTCCACTATACATCAATCCTAGGAATTGAAACGGGTCGGCGCCGATCGCGCACACCCGATGTCGCTTCGACTCAGGCGCTGCCGGCCTCGCCGCCGGTGTTCCGCAGCCAGCGGTCCCAATGCTCCCGATCGGTGGTGTCCGCGGCCCCCGCCATCAGGGTCACCGCCTGGCTGGCCCGGCTCACCGCCACGTAGACCAGCCGCTGGCGCAGGGCGAGGTCGCGGGGCCAGAAGACGTCCTCGTCGATGAACACCTCGCCGAAGGTGCTGCCCTGGCTGCGATGGACGGTGAGCACGGCCGCCGGGCCCAGGGAGGCGAAGGCGTCGCGCACCAGGAAGAAGCGGCGCCACAGGGCCTTGCCCTCCTTCTGGCCCGCCTCCCGGGCCTGGAGCCGCAGGCGCTCCAGCACCCCGTCCAGGCCGTCCCGTGCGGCGCTGCCGATCGGCGGCAGCAGCCGCAGGCTGAGCTGGGTCTCGCCGGCCTCCACGCTGGCGGTGAGGGTGTCGATCACCGGGGCCCCGAAGCAGGCGTCCACCCCGAATTCGGCCAGATCGCAGCGCTCGGGTCGCACGTCCCGCACCACCAGCTCCCGGTTGCTGCCCAGCAGCAGATCCGGCTCCTCGGCGGCGGCGTCCCCCTCCCGGCAGGCCGGTGCCATCACCGCCGTGCGGGTGATGAGCACCTCGCCGGGCAGCACCGGCAGCTGGTCGGCCATGGCGCCGTGCAGGGCACGGCGGGCGATCGGCACCAGCCGCTCCAGGGAGCGGTTGGTATAGCAGAGGATCCGGGCGAGATCGGGATCGTCCGCTTCGGCGCTGCGGCGCAGGCCCGCCTGGGCCGCCGCCAGCCAGTCGGTCCGCCCCAGCAGCGACACCCGGCCTTCGGCGCTGCGCACCGGATCCAGCAGCGGCGGCCTGCGGCAGGGCAGGGCCCCCTCCCGCAGGCCACCGGCCAGACGCAGCACCGGCCCCCCGTGGCGGACCACGTGGGTCAGGGCGACCCGCCGGGCCCGCCCGAGGGCGAACACCGGACTGCACTCCTCCCCCACCGGCGGCAGCTGGGCCGGATCCCCCACGAACACCAGCCGGGTGCGGTAGGCCTGGGCGCAGCGCAGGGTGATCTCCAGCAGGCCGCCGTCGACCATGGAGGCCTCGTCGATCAGCACAAGCCCCAGGTTCTCCAGCGCCAGGGCGGTCTGCAGGCTCTCCTCGCAGCGCTCCCGGTCCCCCTGCCGTTTCAGCTTCAGTCGCAGCAGCCGGTGGATGGTGGAGGGGTACCAGGTGGGGCGCAGACCCGCCAGGGCGAGGTGATGGCGCAGCACGCCCACCGCCTTGTGGGTGGGGGCGACCACGGTCCAGCAGAGCCCGGCCCGCTCCGCCTGGGCCAGGAACCGCATCGACAGGAAGGTCTTGCCGGTGCCCGCGTAGCCCTCCAGCACGAACGGCACCCCGTCGGATGGGCCCTCCAGCCAGGCGGCGAAGGCCGCCGCCGCCCGTTGCTGGTCGTCGCTCAGGCCGGCATGGTCGCTCACCCCAGCGGCAGCCAGCCGGCACCCTGGGCGATCTGCAGCGGTGAACCCAGCAGGGCCAGGCCCGGCAGCGCCACCAGGGGCCCGATCAGGCTGCCGACGAGCACCTCGGCGCGTGTGTGGCCGAGGTTCTCCTTCAGGGGGCGCAGCACCGGACCCCCCTCGGCCGGCCCGTCCTGGGGATGGGTGTCCCAGAGACCGTCGGGAAGGCCGTTCACCCGCTGGGCCGTCAGGCCGGCGGCCCGCCTGACGCCGCTGGCGTCGTAGAGGACGATGAAACAGAGCACGGCCGCCAGGCCGAAGAGGGGATCGCCGAATCCCAGCTCCCAGCCGAGGCCCGCGGCGGTGCCCGTCATCAGGGCGGAATGGCTCGATGGCATGCCGCCCGTCTCGATCAGCACCGCCGGCCGCCAGCGGCGATGCACCACCAGCTCAATCAGCAGCTTGGAGAGCTGGGCCACGCCGCAGGCGGCCAGGCCCCAGGCCAGCACGCCGTTGGCCAGCAGTTCCCCGAGGGCCTCGAGGGCTCCGACGGCCGCGCTCATCGGTCGCGACTGGTGATGTAGTCGGCCAGGGCCAGCAGGGGAGACGCCTTGGCGTTCCAGGGCTCCAGCACCGCCTTGGCTTCGCTCACCAGGGCCTCGGCGCGGCGGCGCGATTCCTCCAGGCCCAGCAGCTTGGGGTAGGTGGTCTTGTCGGCGGCCAGGTCCTTGCCCGCCGTCTTGCCCAGCACATCGCTGCTGGCGGTGACATCGAGGATGTCGTCGATGATCTGAAAGGCCAGGCCGATGCCGCGGGCATAGGTGCGCAGCGCCGCCAGCAACTCCTCGGAGGCCCCGGCGATCAGGGCACCGGAGAGGACACAGGCCCGCAGCAGGGCACCGGTCTTGTGGAGGTGGATGTATTCGAGGGTGTCGAGATCCACCTGGCAGCCCTCGCACTCCAGATCCACCACCTGCCCGCCCACCAGGCCGGGGGCGCCGGAGGCCAGGGCCAGCTCGCCCACCACCTGCAGCAGCCGTTCGGCCGGCACCCCCGGGCTGCGCAGGGCCACCATCTCGAAGGCGCGGGTGAGCAGGGCGTCGCCGGCCAGGATGGCCTTGGCCTCGCCGTACACCTTGTGGTTGGTGGGCCGGCCGCGGCGCAGATCGTCGTTGTCCATGGCGGGCAGGTCGTCATGGATGAGCGACATGGTGTGGATCATCTCCATCGCCACCGCCGTGGGCATGGCCAGGTCGGCGTCGCTGCCCGCCAGCTCGCAGGCCGCCAGGGTGAGGATCGGCCGCAGGCGCTTGCCGCCGGCCAGCAGGGAGTAGCGCATCGCCTCCCGCAGGGACTCGGGGCGCTCCGGGCCGAGGGCACTCTCCAGGGCGGTCTCCACCCGCCAGCGGGCCGCCTCCAGATAGGCGGTGAAGTCGAAAGCCGTGCTCACCGCCGGGGCCATGGGGTCCTGAGTGTTGGCGCGGATTCTCTCAGGCCACGGGCCGGACGTCGCCGCCTTGATGTTTCGACACGATACGGACCCACTGGTGAAGTCCTGTGAACGGGTGCTGTCCGGGAACTTGAACGCGGCCATGCTCGTGGCAGTGACGCCTCGGCGTGCGATGCAGGCTCCCCTGGAGAGCGACCCGGACGTGGTGCCCCTGATCTGCGGCTGCCTGACCGGCATCCTGCTGGCCGGCCTGCTGCTGGCGTCGGGCCTGGTCCGGATCGGCGTGGGTGTCCCCCTGCTGGTGGGCAACGGCGAGCCCCACAACATCACCCGCACCACGGCGGCCCGGCCCTGAGAGCACCAGCCCCTGCGCGGGCTCAGGGGCGCAGATCCGCCAGGTCGCCCGTGTCGAGTCCATGGCGCTCGCACCAGGCCAGCACGGTGTTGACCAGGAGCATCGCCACCGTCATCGGCCCCACACCGCCAGGCACCGGCGTGATCGCCGCCGCCAGCGGCTCGACCGACTCGTGGTCCACATCGCCGCAGAGCCGTCCCTCCTGCCGGTGGATGCCCACATCCACCACCACCGCCCCCGGCCGGACGTGCCGGGCGCCGATCAGCCGGGTCCGACCGGCCGCCACCACCAGAATCTCGGCGTCGCGGGTCACCTCGGGCAGGTGATGGGTGCGTGAATGGGCCACCGTGACGGTGGCATCGGCGGCCTGGAGCATCAGGGCCATCGGCTTGCCCACCAGGATGCTGCGCCCGACCACAACGGCCCGGGCGCCGGCGATCGCTACACCGGCACTCCGGAGCAGGGCCATCACTCCGGCCGGCGTGCAGCTGCGCGGGCCCCTCTCACCCTTGAGCAGGCGCCCCAGGTTGAGGGTGTGCAGACCATCGGCGTCCTTGTCGGGGTCGATCGCCGCCAGCAGCGGCCCCTCGTCCAGGCCCCGCGGCAGGGGCAGCTGCAGGAGGATCCCGTCGACCGTCGGGTCGGCGTTGAGGCGCCCGATCAGCGCCAGCATCTCCTCGGCCGGGGTGTCCGCCGCCAGATGGCCGCCATGGCTGTCGATGCCGACGCGGCGGCAGGCCTTCTCCTTGTTCGCCACGTAGACGCCGCTGGCGGGGTCATCCCCCACCCGCAGCACCGCCAGGCCGGGGGGCCGTCCCGCCGCCGACAGCCCATCGGCGATCACGGCACTGAGCCGTCCTTCGATCACCGCCGACAGTTGCCTGCCATCGAGAAGGGTGGCCATGGGGGGAAGCGTCGCCGAACCCCAGCATGCACCGACGCCACTGGAAGGGGGACCCCCATTCGTTGGCTAGCCTGGACCGATGAGATTCGGGCTGCGGCGGATCAGGGGACTGTGGCGCCACTTGCTGCGGCTCGAGCGTCCCCGTCAGGCCCTGGTGGCCTGGCGTCCCGCCGGTGGGTTGCTCGTGCTCCTGCTCTGTCTGCTGGTGGCCCTGCTCACCAGCTGGCCCTGGCTGGTGGAGCCGAACCTGCGTCCCGGCATGCCGGCCCCGTTCACCGCCCGCGCCCCGGCCGACGCGACGGTGATCGACAGCACCGACCTGGAGCAGCGCCGCAGCCACATGCTGCCCCGCAGCCAGATTCAGGTGGTCGACCCCCTGGCCAGCGAGGCGCTGGTGCAGCAGCTGGAACTGCGGCTGCAGCGGGTGCGCCTGAAGGTCGCCGATGGCCAGCCCCGGCCCGATTCTCTCAACCTCACCGAAGAGGAGCGCCGCTGGCTGACGGGGCTCACCCCCCCTGATCTGATGCGCTGGAAGGTCTCCCTCCGTCGGGCTCAGCAGCGCATGCTCAGCCAGGGGGTCGTGGCCAGCCTCTCGGAGGGACAGCTGCTCACGGCTGCCGAACTTCAGCTGCATGACCTCCCCCCCCCCGCCCGCAGCCTGGGCAGCCGCCTGCTGGCGGCCAGCCTGCAGGGTCGTACCAATCTCCGCAGCGACAGCTTCCTCAGCCAGCGACGGATCGAGGACCTGCTCACCCGCCAGGGACTGCCCACGATCCGGGTGCGCAGGAACGACCTGATCACCCGCCAGGGGGAGCCGATCAGTCCCCAGGCCTTCGACGTGCTGGAGCATTTCGACCTGGTCAACCATCGCCCTCGGCCCCTGGCCTGGCTTGGTCGCTTCAGTGAGGCTCTCGCCGCCTGCGGGGTGATGCTGCTGGTGATGCGGCGCTGGCGTGCCAGCCTCGAACCCCGCCAGGCTCTGCTGGCTCTGGCGATGCTGGTGCTGGTGCAGGGATGCAAGCTCTGGCTCGGCAGCCAGGCCAGCCCCCTGGCCCTGCTGGTTCCGCCCGCCCTGCTGCTCTCCCAGGGTCTGGGCACGGCCGCCGGCCTGGCCTGGCTGGCGGTGGCCGCCCTGCTCTGGCCGGTGCCCGTCGAGGGGCTGCTGGTGCCCCAGCTGGCGGTGGCGGCGGTGGTGGCCGCGGTGGCGGCGGTGCTGGCCGGCCGGCAGCGCAACCGGGCCCAGCTGCTGCAGCTGGCCCTGTTGCTGCCCATCGGTTCCGTGCTGCTGCAGCGGCTGCTGATCCGCCTGGTGCAGCTCGGCGGCCTCGCGGTCTTCCCAGGGCCGCTCGGCGGCACCGACCTGCTGCAGGAGGCCCTGCTGGTGGCAGGTCTGCTGATGGCGGGACTGCTGCTGGCGCCGTTGGTGGAGAGCTTCTTCGGCCTGCTCACCCGGGCCCGGCTGATGGAGCTGGCCGATCTGGAGCGACCCTTGCTGCGCCGCCTGTCGATCGAAGCGCCGGGCACCTTCGAGCACACCCTGATGATCTGCGGTCTGGCCGAGGAGGGGGCCCGCGCCATCCAGGCCGACGTCGACCTGATCCGCACCGGCGCCCTTTACCACGACGTCGGCAAGCTGCATGGCCCCCAGTGGTTCATCGAGAACCAGGAGCAGGGCGTCAACCCCCACGATGAACTGGACGATCCCTTCGCCAGTGCCGCCATCCTCCAGGCCCACGTCGATGAGGGTCTGAAGCTGGCCCGCCGCTACCGGCTGCCGCGCCCCCTGGCGGATTTCATCCCCGAGCACCAGGGCCGGCTGAAGATGGGCTACTTCCTCCATCAGGCGAAGGAGCGGGACCCTTCGGTGCGGGAGGAGCAGTTCCGCTACCGCGGCCCGGCGCCCCGCAGCCGGGAGACGGCGATCCTGATGCTGGCCGACGGCTGCGAGGCCGCCCTGCGCTCCCTGCCGCCGGGCACCACCGAGACCGAGGCCCGGGCGATGGTCCGGCGGCTGGTGGAGGCCCGCCAGATCGACGGCCAGCTCGACGGCAGCGGCATCTCCCGGGCGGAGCTGGAGCTGGTGATCCGCGCCTTCGTGCGGGTCTGGAAACGCATGCGCCACCGGCGCATCCCCTACCCCATCCCCCCGCGCAAGGCCTTCAGCGCCTGAGCCGGCCCAGCTGGCGGCCCGCCAGCAGCCCCAGCGCCACCACCGTCAGACCCCCCAGCAGGCTGACCAGCACCACCGCCAGCGCCTGATCGGGGCGTCCGCGCCGCATCGCCAGGCTGATCTCCAGCATCCAGCTGCTGAAGGTGGTGAGCGAGCCGCAGAAGCCGATGGCGCCGAGCAGCAGCAGCCGGGGGCGGGGCGGGCGCTGGGCGGCGATCACCCCGATCAGGAAGGTGCCGATCAGGTTGGCCGCCAGATCGGCCTCGATCAGCCCGGTGGCCGGACCCTCCCAGCCCTTGCCCAGGTCCTCCAGGCGCCAGCGCACCAGGGCACCGGGCACCGCGCCCATCGCCACCAGCAGCAGGTCCCGCGCCTCGCGGCGCAGGCTGGCGTGGTCCGGCGGAGGCGATGGCGCCATGGCTCGTCCCTAGCTGGCGCCGATGGCCAGCCCGGCGCCCACCGCCAGCAGCCCGCCGAGCACCGAGCCGCCGCAGAGCAGCACCGCCTCGCGGCGCTGGCGGCGGTGGAGCGTCTCGTGCAGTTCGGCGATCCAGGTGGAGAAGGTGCTGAAGCTGCCCAGGAAGCCGGTGCCCAGCAGCAGCAGGGTCCGGCCGGCGGCCCCCCCGCAGCTGGCCTCCAGGCTCACCAGCAGGCCGATGGCGAAGCAGGCGATCAGGTTCACCCCGAACGTTCCCCAGTGCTTGCGGGGCAGCATCGGTTCGAAGTGGTTGACCACCCGGAAGCGCAGCCAGGCCCCCGGCACCGCCCCGATCGCCACGAACAGGGCGTCGTTGTCCATGGGGCCCGCCACCTCAGGGTCTCCCTTCCAGCAGGGCCCGCAGCAGGCCGTAGATCGCCCAGGCCAGCACCCCCAGGGTGAACAGCCCGTACATCCGCAGCGAGATGGCGCTGGTGTCGCCGCTGCGCACGGTCTTCAACGCCTGGGGGAACAGGCTCAAGGTGGTGAGGGAGGCGGCTCGATAGCCGAGGGCACTCACCGGGAACGACTCCATTGGCGCTGGTCGCTGTGGTCGTCAGCATGACGACATTCCGCCCATCCGGCCATGGCCCTGAGCTTCCGCGAACTGCAGCAGGGGCTGCAGCCCCCGTGGGGCCGCGAGCATGGCGACACCGGCGGCGGGGCCAGCGCGGATTTCGATCTGCTGATGGTGCCCTCGCTCACCATGGATCCCTCCCAGCTGGCCCTGGTGACGGGGGCCCACCACTACGAGGAACGCCAGCTGTTTTCCCTGATGCGCCTGCGCAGCCCCGGCGTGCAGGTGGTCTACCTGACCAGCAAGCTGCTGCCTGAGCTGGTGGTGGATGCGGTGCTGGAGCTGATGCCGGGGGTGCCCACCTCCCATGCCCGCCGCCGGCTGCACCTGTTTGACACCGACGACGGCTCCGCCCGGCCCCTGACCCAGAAGCTGCTGGAGCGGCCGGCCCTGCTCGGACGGATCCGGGACCGGCTGCGGCCGGGCCGGAGCTTCATCATCTGCTACGTCGTGACCGAGTTGGAGAAGACGCTCTCCGAGCGTCTGCAGGTGCCGCTGCTGGGGACCGATCCGGCCCTGGGCTACTGGGGCACCAAGGCGGGCAGCCGGGAGCTGTTCGCCCGCTGCGGCGTTCCCCATCCCCCCGGCACCGGGCTGGCCCACGGCCTTGATGCGCTGGCCGAGGCGGTGACCGACCTGTGGGAGAACAACCCCGGGCTGGGTGGCTGCGTGATCAAGCTGAACGAGGGCTTCAGTGGCGAAGGCAATGCCCGCCTCGTGTTCGCCCCCCTGGCGCTGGACGGGCTGGCCAGGAGCGAGCGGGTCGGGCGGATCCGGCGCGCCCTCGACGATCTGCCGATGCCGGCGGCCGGCTGGACGGAGCTGCTGGGCCGTCAGGGAGCCCTGGCCGAGGCCTGGCTGGAGGGCGGCGACGCCCTGCGCTCCCCCAGCGTGCAGGGCACGATCCATCCGGGCGGCACCGTGGAGATGCTCTCCACCCACGAGCAGATCCTCGGTGGTGCGGGCGGCCAGACCTACCTGGGCTGCTGCTTTCCGGCCGCCGAGCCCTACCGGGTGGCGCTGATGGAGCACGGGCTGGCCGTGGGCCGGGCCCTCGCCGCCGAGGGGGCCCTCGAGCGCTTCGGCGTCGATTTCATCGCCCGCCGCTTCGGTGAGCGCTGGGATCTGCAGGCCATCGAGGTCAACCTGCGCCAGGGGGGCACCACCCATCCCTTCATGGCCCTGCGGGCGATCACCGCCGGCAGCCTCGACCCCGCCACCGGCTGCTTCCTTTCCCCCACCGGCCAGCCGCTCCACTACCGCGCCACCGACAATCTCAGCGACCCCCGCCTGCGGGGCCTGATGCCGCTCGACCTGATCGACATCGTGGCGGAGGCCGGCCTCCACTACGACCCGGCCCGTCTGCAGGGCAGCGTGTTCCACCTGCTGGGCTGCCTCTCCGAGTTCGGCAAGCTGGGCATGACCTGTATCGGCCGGGATCCGGAGCAGGCCGCCGCGGTCTACCGCTCCACCGTCGCCGAACTGCTGGCGGGTGCCTGCGCCCGCGGCGCGCCGACCCTCGGTCCGCCGGACCGCTGACACCTCCGGCCCGACAGGCCAGGATGGGACGGCACGGGGAACGCATGGTCTCGCTCACCGACATCGACGGCAGGGGGGAGGACCGCCGCCGGAGCATCCCTCCGGGGCCTCCCGCCTGGACGGGCTGGCTGCAGATCGGCCTGAGCACCATGCTCGCCGTGCTGTTCCTGGTGATGGTGGCCAGGACCCGCGAGCAGAACCGGCTGCTGCTGCAGCTGGAGCAGCGGGTGCAGGGGCTGGAGAACAGCCGCGCCCTCGAACGCACCTCGGTGCTGGAGGAGCAGCAGCGGGCGATGCTCTCCCGGTTGCAGAGCCTGGAGGCGAGTGGTCGACGGCTGGAGGCCCTCGAGGAGCAGCAGGAGCAGTGGCGGCAGGCCCTGAGCGAGCTGCGCAGCCGCACGGTCCAGCGTCCGGAGACCGTTCCCGCCCCCATGCCCTCCTCGCCGCTCCCCTCGGCGCCGTCCCAGTCCCCCCGCAGCGAGGGGGGCGTGCTCCGGCCTCCCCCGCCGGTCAGTCCCTGAAGGGGAGCTGGCGCCGCAGCAGGAACAAGAAGGGGTCCTTCATTCCCTTGCGGTCCATCAGAGCGAAGACCGCATCGTCGTCGATCCGGCGGAACACGTCCTGGATCGGCAGCTGGTCGTCGATCATCGTGGCGCTCGAGACCCCCCGGTGCTCCGTGCGGCGCAGGCGGCTCGATCCTCCCAGGGCAGGATTCCCGGCGGGGTCCGTAGCCTGCTGACGCCCGCTCCGACCCCATGGCCGCCCCCTACCAGCCGTCCCTGCTGCGGAGCCTGCACGGAGCCGCCGCCCTGCTGGCGGCGCCTGCCCTGGACTCCGGCAGGTGCCCGATGTCCACTACGTAGGCGGGCGCCAACCCCTGAAGATCATGGAGCTCCTGGGTCGCCGCAGCCCAGCCCCGGCGCAGGACGTGGCCCGCCGGATCCTGGTGGGCGGATGGTGAGCAGGGTTCACCTTCAACGGCATCACCCGCTGCGAGTGCTGCGGCGCCGACGGCGGCACAGGCGACCTCAGCAACCTGCCGGCCCTCTGCTTCCACTGCAATGCCGGCAAGCAGAACGCTCAGGCCTGGGTCCATAACCGGACATCCACGTGCTGAGAGGCCGCATGGAAGTCCTGATCTGTTGTCAGCAGCGTCAGGTCGTAGCGCTGAGTGAGCTGAATGAGCAGGGCATCAATCGTGCCGATCTGGACACCACGTCGGCGACAGACATTGCGGATGTCGGCGGCTGAGATGTGGTCCTGCTTGTCGGGCTGAAGAAAGGCGAGCACGGAGAGGCGCTCCACGAGCTGGTCCCGGTTCCTGGGGCCGGCAAAACCCTGCAGCACCTCCTGAAGCACCAATCCAGTGGTGAAGACCTGCTCGGCGCCCAGGAGCGCTCCGCGCAGTGCGCCCACCTCGGGCACACCCGGCTGGCCATCACGGCGGAAAGCCAGCGACCAGACCGACGTATCGACCAGCAGGCTCACCGCTGGCGCTCCCGGTCGGCCTTGTAGTCGTAGCCGGGGTCCCAGTCGAGCTTGCCGAAGAGCTCAGCCACCTGGCGCTGCTCCCGGCGTGCGATGAACTCCTGTAGAGCGCGGGTGACGGCAGCTTTCTTGGTCGGCTCACCGCTGACGCGGAAGGCGTGATCGAGCAGGTCCTGATCCAGCGCGAGATTCGTGGCCATGTGTGACCTCCTGGTGAGGCGTCTACACACTATGCCCTCCGCCCTGGCTGAGGGAACAGAACAAGACATGTCAGCAGGGCTTCGCCCCCAACAAGTGCCACCCCCGTCACCCCACGCCAGCATCCCCCCATGCCCCCACCCCCCTCCGCCACCTACGAGGATCTGGGGCAGTCGATCATCGAGCAGAAACGCTGTGTGATGGCGACCGGGCGTCAGGGGCCCTGATGCCCCGCCCCGGGGGGAACGGCCCCTGTGTCCAGTCTTCACAGGTCAAGGCTGCCGATCAGCTCCTCGATCGAGCAGCCCAGCTGGCTGGACACGTCCTTGAGGATCTGCCGCCAGGTGCCGACCCTGAGAAGCTTGTGGGCAGGAATCGTGAGGTGCTGCTGCTGGCCGTCAGAGCTTCGGCTCAGCCGCATGTGACTGCCTGTCTGCCGCGTCGGCACGTAGCCATGGCGCCGCAGACGCTCGGCCAGGAGCTGGGCATTGACGTCCCGCGGAATCCTCACAGGGCCAGCAGTTCCTGCCTCACGTGATGGAGGCGGATCAGGGGCGGCGCCTCGCCGGGATCGAAATGGCAGACGACGGCGTCGCGAATCTCCCGGTGGAGGTCCTCCAGCGTGTCGGCTTCGGTATGGATGGCGGCGCCGGCGGCACTGGCCCGGTAAGAGCCGTCCTCCGCTTCCTCGACCACGAAAAGGATTTCCTGCATGGCCCCCTCCGATGGCATCAGTCTTGCAGGGGTGGGGGGGATGCTGCCTCTGGCCGGGCCAACCGACTGGGACGGCACAGCCACGCCCGGTGCAGGGTTGGCTGCAGCCACGGTGCGCCCACGCCGGAGGAGATCCCCGCAGCGGCAATGGCCTGACGGGCCGCCCAAACCCAAACCTGGCCCTGTCGCCCGTCTCACCCCGCCAGGATGCCCCCATGCCCCCGCCCCCCTCCGCCACCTACGAGCGCCTGCGAGAGACCATCGCCGAACGCATGCGCATGAGCCCCATCGGCCAACCCCTGATGCTCAAATAGCTCCTCGGCCGCCGCAACCCAGCCCCCGCGCAAGACGTCTCCCGCCGCATCCTGGGAAGCGCATGGTGGGCCGGGTTCACCTTCAACGGCATCACCGCCTGTGGCGATGGCCACGACAGCCTGATCGGCGGCGACGACCTGAGCGAGGGCGAGCGCGACGCGCTGCAGGCCCTCTGCTTCCGCTGCAACGCCGGCAAGCGCGTCGGCTGTTTGCCTACGCAGGAGGGCGCACCGACTTCCGCGGGCTGCAGGCCAGCTACGGGATCCGCGAAGCGGGATGTGTGCTCTGCACGCTGGAGGGCAGCGGCCGGGTGCTGCTGGAGAACGAGTTGGCGCTGTGCATCGCCGATGCCCATTCAGGAGCGCTGCTGCCAGCGGTCGGGATCCTGGCGGCCGTGCAGAGCGATCACGAGGATTTCAGCGCCCTGCTCGCGAAAATGGACGGCATAGGGAAATCGACTCAGCACCAGCCTGCGGATCCGGCTGTGAATCAAGGGGAAGGATTGGGGATTGTGGCGAATGCGCTCCTCCGCAGCAGCAACGGTCTGGGCAAAGTCGTTGGCCAGTGCCGGCTCACGCATTCCGTACCAGCGCTGGGTTTCCACCAGCTCCTCCAGCGCCTCCGGCAGGACGCGCACTGCAGGGAGCGTCATCAGATGCCGAGCTGGCTGCGCACCTCATCCCAGCCAAGAGCTGCGTCAGGGTTCCTGAGATGGGCCGTCCAGCGCCGATCCAGCTCAGCGCAGAGGTCGGGATCGAGCGGCATCGCCCCATCTCGGGCCTCGTCATCCAGGCTGTCCCAGAGGGCGATCGCAAGGGCCAGGCGCTCGCTCTGGGGCAGTTGAAGGAGGTCAGGCATGGGTGTCATCGCCGCGGCGGACGGCTGAGAACCCAGCGTAGGCACGCTCCAAGGCGGACGACGCGATGGGATGGATCGTGGACACGCCAGCAAGGCTTCTCCCATGCCCCCGCCACCCTCTGCTGCCTTCCTTCGCCTGCGCGAGTAGATCGCCGAGCGCATGCGCATGAGCCCCATCGACCAACCGCTCATGCTCCTGGAGCTGCTGGGGAGGAGCAGCCCCGCCCCAGCGCAGGACGTGGCCAGGCGGATCCTGGGAAGCGGATGGTGGGCAAGGTGCTCACCGGCAACGGCAGCACCGCCTTCGGCAACGGCGCCTACAGCCTGATCGGCGGCGTAGCCGAAGGCTTCTGCGCAGCAGTAGAGCTGAGCGACGCCACTACCTGGCCAAAGGCCAGCATGGCTCAGCCCCTACGTGACGCGCTGCTGCAGCTATTTCGCGAGCGGCAGGATCACCTGCTCTTCGTGATCCAGGGGGCTCATGGTGGGACTCCTGGGCAGCAGGCGATGCTGGCTTCGCGCTCAATCGTTCATGTGCCGCTCAATCAGCGAGTGAACGGTGAGACCAAGGGGAGGAAGATCACGCGCCACGGTTTCCCATACCTGCTCCAGATTCACACGCAAGTAATCATGGATCAGAACATCTCGCATGCCGGCGATGGACTTCCAAGGAGTGGACGGTTCGGACTCGCGAAGATCCGCCGACAGATTCTTCACGGCTTCGCCAACCACGATCAAGTTACGGATCACTCCATCCTGCACAAGCGTGGAAACAAGAAAGGCTGAGCGGCCTTCGATGGAGTAGAGAGTGATGCGCTCAAGAGCTTCGGCAATGCTGGTGAGGTAAAGGAGATCCTTGCTCACAAAGCCTTTGCCTGCGCAATGATCTGATCGCGGATCAAAGGATGCAACTGCGCAGCTTCCGCCAGGTCCACCTGGCAATTCAAGAGAGCTTCCAGTTCCTGCCGAAGAGCGATCACATCCAGCAGGGAACAGCCCCGTTCCAGATCCACCAGCAGGTCAAGGTCGCTGCCGGGCCGATCCTGGCCACGGGCCACCGAGCCATAGATCCGCAGGTTGCGGGCCCCATAGCGGTGAGCCACGGCAAGCACCTCCTCACGGGCGCCCTGGAGCCGCTGGGGGAGGGAGGTTTCCTGGGTCGAAGGGGCAGCCATGGCTCCATTCTGGACTACATCCCCGTCGAGGGCGATGGGAACGACACCCCTCGCCGACATGCTGCAGCTGCCTGGGGCCGCGGAGTGGGATAGGGGCTGAGGCGGCACAGCCACGCCAAGAGCCGGGTTGGCTGCAGCCGCCACGCGATCACGCCAGAAGGGATCCCAGCAAGGGCGCTTACCTGACGGGCCGCCCAAAGCCACACCTGGTCCAAGCGCCCTGCAGCCGCCACCATCGCCCCATGCCCCCACCCCCCTCAACCACCTACCAGCGCCTGCGCGAGTAGATCGCCGAGCGCATGCGCATGAGCCCCATCGACCAACCCCTCATGCTCCTGGAGCTGCTGGGGAGGAGCAGCCCCGCCTACGGCAACGGCGCCTACAGCCTGATCGGCGGCGACGAGCTGAGCGACGCCGAGCGAGGGGAATCAGAATGCAGGGCATGAACACCCCGGTTGCACTACCGATCGACAGCCTCCTGCAGGAGATCGTGGTCGTGATCCATGGCGTGATCCCAGGCTCGGAGGTTCGTCTTTTCGGCTCCAGGGCCAGGGGAACCGCTGGCCCTGAGTCGGACATCGATCTGCTGATCACGGCCCCGGATGCCTGGCTGGAGGGACGCAACCGCTTCGAGGTGCTCAATCAGCTGTGGGGGCTGCTGGCGCGAGCGGATGTATCGCTGGATCTGCTGCTGTATTCCGAGAGGGAGTGCGAGGAACGCCGGCTGTGGCGCACCCACGTGATCGGCAGGGCGTTCCGGGAGGGGCGATTGCTGGATGGTGTTCTCTGAGCCGGAAGGACTGCTGAAGATCGCCATCGCCGATCTGGAGACCGCAGAGGCCTCCAGCGATCCAGCTGTGTTCAGGGAGGGGCCTGGGGCTTCTTGTTGCAGCAGGCGGTGGAGAAGGCGCTCAAGGCCTGGTACTTGCAGCTCGGTGAGTGGAGACCCGCCGCTCACCCATGACCTGCGCCGACTGCTGTTGCTGCTGGAGGCCGAGGGAGTGGCAACGGCCGATCTGGCACCGCTCGCTCAACTCACCGTCTACGCCGTGCAGTTCCGCTATGACGCCGATCCCGCTCCCCTGGGGCTGGATCGGGAGGCCTTCAACCGACAGGGGAAGGAACTGATCAACCGGTTGCAGGCGCTGGTCATGCCGGGTTCCGAAGCTGAGGCCTGAGGGCTCTGCCATGGCCCCGCCCCCCTCCGCCAACTACGAACGCCTGCGGCACACCATCGGCAACTTCCGCTGTTCCTGAGTGAACACTGGCATATTCTCGGTTAGTGCTGATCAGGCAATTCGATCATCGCCACCGCAGTGAGCTGCTCGGCCAGTGCAGGAACGCTGAAACTGACAGTCTGCCAGATCGTCTCGTCCTCCAGACCGAAGTAGGCATGGGCCAGAACATCACGGAGCCCGGCAATACGCCGCCACGGTACTGTCGGGTGACGCAGTCGAACGTCGGGCGGGATCTGTTTGGCGGCTTCGCCGAGAAGTTCCAGGTTGCGGAGAACCGCATCGACGATCAACTCGTCTGCAAGGAATTGCTGTTGATCCAGCCCTTCCGTGTAGCGACTTACTTTGGCGCAGAAGCGCCTCATGTCCTGAAGAAACAGCGTCCAGTCCCGCGCGCTGCTCTCCTCAGGCAAGGGAAACCGCCTCGCGCTCAATCCGCTCGCGTAGCTCAGCACGAAGACCGTTACGGGTCACCAGGTCGACGCGAACGTTGAGGAGGTCTTCCAGCGCGAGCTTGAGGTCCATGAACTGCTCAAAGCTGGGACTTGCCGGGAAATCAACCAGCAGGTCGAGATCACTGGCCAGCTGAGCGCTGCCGCGGGCCACGGAGCCGAAGACACGCAACTCAAGACCTCCATGGGCAGCTGCCAAGGCCTGGAGCGTCGGCGCGAGACGCCGCAGCTCATCAAGGCTGGGGGGAGCCGATGGGTTCATGCCCACCACAGCACGAAGGGTGGTTTCCATCGTAGGCACTCCTACACGGCTGTTCTCCCCCACAAGTGCCCCCCCCGTCTCACCCAGCCTGGATGCCCCCATGCCCCCGCCCCGGCGCAGGAACTGGCCTGGAGGATCCTGGGAAGCGCATGGTGGGCCGGGTGCTCACCGGCAACGGCACCACGCCGATGGCGATGGCCGCGACAGGCTGATCGGCGGCGACGAACTGAGCGATGGCGGGTCCTGGCCGAAGGCCAGCGTGGCGAAGCCACCGCAGCGGGCGGTTCGATCACAGCGCTGCAGAACGGCGGCCGGGTGCTGCTGGAGAACGAGCTGGCGCTGTGCATCGCCGACGCCTATCCCGTGGGCGAGGGGCTCAGCTCTCCAGGTCACGCTCCACCGTGTCGGTGCTCCAGGGTGCGATGCCGATGCCGAAGACGTCCTGATCCTCCGTCCAAGCGCAGACCTCTCGATCGAGACCTCTCGTCCTGGCGAGATCAGTCACGTCGGCGGCCGATGAGAGCACGCACCCGAAGGCCGGGACAGCTTGCGCTCCAGCCTCAGGCCATTGGCTGCTCGGAACGGCCTTTCCGCCAGGCCTTGAAGTCGGCACTGAGCTCGTCTGCGCGCAAACCGAGACGCTCCAGTTCAGCCTGCATGAGCCGGCCAGCCTCCAGAACCTTCGCCCGACCGCTCAGGTTGCCTTGCTGGGGCAAGGGCACGTCGAGGCCCATGGTGCGGCCATGGCGGGTCACCTCAATCGGCGTGGACGCTTCCAGATGGGAGGCCAGCCTGGACCTGCGTTCACGGATCCCAATGCGGTGGCGGGTATGGACTGGGGCGGCACAGCCACACCAGGAGCCGGGTTGGCTGCAGCCGCCAGGCGCCCACGCCAGAAGGTATCCCAGCAGGGTCGCACTCCTGACGGGCCGCCCAACACCAAACCTGGCCCGGTCGTCCGGCAGCCGCCAGCATCACTCCATGCCCCCGCCCCCCTCCGCCACCTACCAGCGCCTGCGGCACTACATCGCCAAGCGCATGCGCATGAGCCACATCTACCAGCCGCTCATGCTCATGGAACTGCTCAGCCGCCGCAGCCCAGCCCCGGCGCAGGACGTGGCCCGGCGGATCCTGGGGGAGGACGTGACCCAGATCGAGTACTACACCGAACGTGTGAAACGGATGGTGGGCAAGGTGCTCACCGGCAACGGCATCACCCGCTATGGCAACGGTGCCTATTCCCTGATCGGCGGCGACGAGCTGAGCGACAACGAGCGCGACGCGCTGCTGCAGCTGTGCCGCCAGCGCCTCGATGCCTTCCGCGCCCAGCGGGGTGAGGAGGTGTTTGCCCACCGCAGCCGCCACCGCACCTCGATCAGCGGCTCGGTGAAGTATCGGGTGCTCACCAGGGCCCGGGGCCGCTGCGAATGCTGCGGCGCGCACGAGCACCAGCGCGCCCTGGAGGTGGACCACATCATCCCCAGGAACCAGGGAGGCTCCGACGACATCAGCAACCTGCAGGACCTCTGCTTCCGCTGCAACGCCGGCAAGCGCGACACCGACACCACCGACTTCCGCGGTCTGCAGGCCAGCTACGCCAGGCGCGAGGCGGGCTGTGTGTTCTGCGCGCTGGAGGGCAGCGGCCGGGTGCTGCTGGAGAACGAACTGGCGCTGTGCATCGCCGATGCCTACCCGGTGACGCCGGGCCACAGCCTGGTGATCCCCCGGCGCCACGTGGCCGACGGGCTGGCGCTGCACCAGCCGGAGAGGAATGCCGCGGTGGAGCTGCTGAAGCAGCGGCGGGAGCAGCTGAGCGCCCAGGACGCCACGATCAGGGGCTGGAATGTGGGGCTGAACTCAGGCGAGGCGGCGGGGCAGACGGTGTTTCATGCGCATTGGCATCTGATTCCACGGCGGCTGGGGGATTGCGCGGAGCCTCGGGGTGGGGTTCGGGGGGTGATTGTTGGGAAGCAGAAGTACTGACTGACTACCTAACGCTCCAGATCAGGAGCGGGAGTAGATCTCAGCGGAGAACCAAGCTTAAGATCCCGTCTTCTGAATCTGGTTGTTGTACGGTCACGCTTGTAAGTAGATGTTAACTTTTAAGCTAGTCTGTTGACCGACACCTTAACAACAGTGATGTTCCATAGATAACAGTGCCAATAATGAATGCCTGCAACAAGCAGCTCCTAATGAGCGGTGATATCTGCAATAAACTAGAGGCCAGCCTAAACAACAAGATCCCAAGCCATACAACTACAGTATAGTCGCTGATTCCGAGTACCCGTTCAGGGGGTGTGACGGTTCGGATCGAACATTGGCCCTGCTGAACCCTTGACGGCAGCTTGATTCCCGCTTGCATCACAGGCAGAGACCGCTTGTGATGAGCACACCTCCGGCTGGGATTTCAGAGGCGGACTGGCTGGCGACTCCATCTGTCGTCCGGTCCTTAATCCTGGCCCAGCTGCGTGAGAACGAACATCTGCGTGGCCAACTCACCGCCCTGTCGACGGAACTGGCCAAGCTCCAGGAGCGGATCGGCCGCAGCTCGCGTAATTCCTCCAAGCCGCCCTCCAGCGACAGCCCCGGCTTTAAGCCACCTGAGCGGCGCAAAGGCAGTGGCCGCAAGCGTGGTGGCCAGCCCGGCCACCCTGGCAGTGGCCCTGAGCTGCTGGCGATCAAGCGGGTGGATGAGGTGGTGGAGCACCACCCGGAGGCCTGCCGCTGCTGCGGCACCTTGCTGCAGGGAGAGGATCCAGCGCCCGTGCGGCATCAGGTGATCGAGATCCCG
>NZ_JACJSZ010000023.1 GCF_014698445.1 Microcystis elabens FACHB-917 | reverse complement strand
CTGCTCTGGGGCGCCACCCACAACCTCAACAAGTTATGGCGCTACCTGAAGCAACAACACCAACAGGAGGCGATGGCGATGGGGTGAGGGGAACCAACCCCACCAAGCCCCCTGGCGGGGGTGCGGCAGCAGCTCCTGGAGCAACGAATCCGGTAAAAACTCTTCCAGCTGGCACACGAAATGTGCACGGCGGGGGAAAGCGGCGGCAGCTACCGTGTTACGCGCAACTGGCTCCTGGCGGCAGCGGATGCGGACGGCCGCGGGCCTCAACGCATCCCTGACGTGACTCCCTGCTTGAGGCGACGCGCGACGGACTTCAGATCCTGGGTCAGGCAGGAGATCCTCGTCCCCGTCGTCATGGCGATGGGGTCGCCATAGCCCAGGGCCTGGCGCAATCTGTGCAGCGATGGTGAGTGCGTGGCTTCGCGAAAGACCTCGGTGGTGAAGGGGTGGCGCTTCATGAGCCGTGGGCGTTCGGCTCTGCGGCCACTGGCCCCGGACCCCATCTCGGCGCGGGAGATCTGGATCGGATGTTCCGCCGCTTCCAGACGGGATGCGGCGGCGTCGCCAAGCACGGAGGAACGGATCCGGTTCCTTTCCCGCTGCTCATGCATGGCGAGGGTCTCGATGTGCAGGTTGATCAGCGGATGGCTATGGCGGCTCCAGGCTAACCAGCTATTGAAGTAAAAGTCCGCGTAGTCATCGAGCCTTTGAAAGACGTTCGCCATCGAAGAGAAGGAGCGGCGCATGGCGAGCCAAGTGTCGAAGGGATCGCGATGGGTGAAAAAGCAGGTATGGGGAATCTGTCGGTCATCAAGAATCTCGACCAGGCTGGGTGCGGCTGAGCCATCAGGGAAATGCCGGAATCTCCAGCCCTCGCCAAAGCTGTGGTCGCGGATCATCAGGACGGAAGCATCCTGGTGGGCCAAGAAGCTGTCGACGAGCAACCCAAGTCGTCGTTTGTACTCTTGAAGAGCCTCTTCTCGGGTGAACAGCTCCAAGGTGCGAACCCTATGCAAGGGATCTTCAGGGAAGTAGGTTGTCGGTGGATTGTAGGAGTAAGGGTTGGTTTCGCCGGTGAGCCAGGCGTTCTCGTCCAGGGCTTTAGCAATGTAGTGAAAGAGGTAGGTGCCTGCGGAACAGGGAAGATTGGCGACCAGGACAATTCGTTTGTCCATGCTCTCTTTCTGATAGCTCGAGATCATAGGTCGCGAAAAGCCCCCGCTGGTGGGCGGGGGCTGGGAAGGGTTCGGATGGGGAAGCGGCTCAGACCTTGCGGCTGTAGAACTCCACCACCAGCAGTTCGTTGATCTCGAGGGCGACCCACTCGCGCTCGATGCGGCCGCTCACCTTGGCGGTCATCTTGGCTTTGTCGAACTCGAGGTGGGGCGGGATGTTGGCCAGGCCGGGGAAGGCCAGGTTGGCTTCGGCCAGGGCCTTGCTGCACTTGCGCTCGCGGATGGCGACGACGTCGCCGGCCTTGCACTGATAGCTGGGGATGTCCACCACCCGGCCGTTCACGGTGACGTGGCCATGGTTCACCAGCTGGCGGGCGCCGGGAACGGTGGGACCGAGGCCGAGGCGGAAACAGACGTTGTCGAGTCGGTTCTCGAGCAGCTTGAGCAGGTTGGTTCCGGTGGAACCCTCCTGGGCACGGGCTTTCTTCACGTAGCGCACCAGCTGACGTTCGGAAATGCCGTAGTTGAAACGCAGTTTCTGCTTTTCTTCGAGACGGATCGCGTATTCGGAGCGCTTGCGACGGGCTTGGCCGTGCTGACCGGGGGGGTAAGACCGTTTGGCGGCCTTACGGGTGAGACCGGGAAGGTCCCCCAAGCGCCGCGTGATCCTCAGGCGAGGGCCGCGGTAGCGAGACATAAGGGAAGGAGACGAAGGTGGACGTTGCGGCCCTGGGGCCAGACGGGGCGGCTCGCGGCTGCGGCATGCTGGAGGAATTCGCAGGCCTGCGCGTGCTGCGCCAACCACCCACCTTAGGGGGAGACGGTCCCAGTCCTCTCCAGGGCGTTCTACCGGCCGCTCCGGTCTCCCCCCTCTCGGCCGCCGCGGCCGCCCTGCTGCTGACCCTGATCGGCGCCTACCGACGCTGGATCTCCCCCCTGCTGGGTCCCCGCTGCCGCTTCATCCCCAGCTGCAGCGCCTACGGCCTGGAGGCGATCGGCCGCCATGGGCCCTGGCGGGGCGGCTGGCTGACGGTGAAGCGGATCTGCCGCTGCCATCCCTTCACCCCCTGCGGCTGCGACCCGGTTCCGGACTGATGCAGGACCTGCTGCTCTTCTCCCGCCGCGGCTGCTGCCTCTGCGAGGGCCTCGAGGAGAAGCTGGGGGCGCTGGTTCCCCCCCAGCCCCTGCAGGTGATCGATGTGGACACCGATCCGGCCCTGCAGGAGCGCTACGGGCTGGCCGTGCCGGTGCTGGCGGTAGCGGCTACCACGGGCGGCCCCCTGCGGGAACTTCCCCGAGTGTCGCCCCGGCTGGCGGGAGCCCAGCTGCAGGCCTGGCTGATCAGGCAGGGGGTCCGCTGAACATCACGCTATGACAGGCGCCAGCTTCGTCCCGCCGGACGCCGCCGGCGCCGCCATGTCACCGCTGCTTCAGCCGCTCCTGCACCAGGTAGGCCTGCCGCCGCTCCCCGACCCCACGGGCGCCCTTGCCCAGGCCGTGGTCAGCGGCGTCAGCTGCGATTCCCGCCGGGTCGGTCCGGGCACCCTGTTCGTGGGGTCACCCGGCACGGCGGTGGATGGCGGCAGCTTCTGGCCCGAGGTGCTCGCCGCCGGCGCGGTGGCGGCGGTGATCGGGCCGGCGGCAGCCGCGGCCCGGCCCCCGGCCCCCGGCGATCCGGTGCTGGTGGTGGAGCCCCCGGTGGCCCATTGGGCCGGCCGGCTGGCGGCGGAGTTCTGGGGCCAGCCCAGCCGGCGACTGGCGCTGATCGGCGTCACCGGCACGAACGGCAAGACCACCACCACTTACCTGATCGAGCATCTGGCGGCGGCGGCGGGCCACCCTTCCGCCCTGTTCGGCACCCTGCAGAACCGCTGGCCTGGCTACAGCGCCACGGCCACCCATACCACCGCCTTCGCTGACCTGCTGCAGGCCGACCTGGCCCATGCGGTGGCGGCCGGCAGCAGCATCGCCGCCATGGAGGTGAGCTCCCATGCCCTCGACCAGCAGCGGGTTGCCGGCTGCCGTTTCGCCGGGGCGGTGTTCACCAACCTCACCCAGGACCACCTCGACTACCACCCGTCGATGGAGGCCTACTTCGCGGCCAAGGCCCAGCTGTTCGCCCCCGAGTTGCTCGAGGGGGGTGCCGTGGTCAACGTGGATGATCCCTGGGGGGTCCGCCTCGCGGAGCGGCTGGCGGCGGCCGGCCAGGGATCCGGCGGGGCCCCCTGCTGGCGCGCTTCCCTCCAGGATCCGGAGGCGGACCTGCACATCAGCGAGCTGGTGATGGCCGCCGACGGGGTGGGCGGCCGTCTGCACAGCCCGCTCGGGGACGGGGCCTTCCGCTCGCCCCTGGTGGGGCGCTTCAACCTGATGAACCTGCTGGAGGCGGTGGGGGCCTTGCTGCAGCAGGGTCTGGCCCTGCCGCCGCTGCTCGACGGGCTGGCCAGCTTCCGGGGCGTGCCGGGACGCATGGAGCGGGTCGGCGGGCCGGCGGGGGCTCCCCTGCCGTCGGTGCTGGTCGATTACGCCCATACCCCCGACGGCCTTGCCAATGCCCTGGCCGCCTGCCGGCCGTTCAGTCAGGGGCGGCTGATCTGCGTGTTCGGCTGCGGCGGCGACCGGGACCGCACCAAGCGCCCCCAGATGGCGGCGATCGCCGCCCGCCTGGCCGATGCGGTGGTGGTGACCTCCGACAACCCCCGCACCGAGGATGCCCAGCGGATCCTCGATGACGTGGTGGCGGGCATCCCCGCCGGCACCGAGCTGGTGGTGGAAGGGGACCGGGCGGCGGCGATCGCCGCCGCCATCGCCGCGGCGGCACCGGAGGACCTGGTGCTGATCGCCGGCAAGGGCCATGAGGACTACCAGATCCTCGGCACCACCAAGGTGCACTTCGACGATCGGGAGGAGGCTGCCCGGGCCCTCCAGGCCAGGGCGGCCCGATGAGGTCTGTTCCCATGTTGTGGTCAATGCACCGGGTGGGGGACCCCAAGGATGTAGTTTTCATCCGTGTTGCCTGCTGACGCTTCATCAACCATGGCCATAACCACACCTCTGGCGAAGAAGTTCCTGGCGGAATTGATCGGTACGTTCTGGCTTGTCCTTGGTGGTTGCGGCAGCGCCGTGCTGGCCGCCGTCTTCCCCTATGACAACCCGGCGGCCAACCCCCTCGGCCTCGGTTTTCTCGGCGTCTCTCTGGCTTTCGGCCTCACCCTGCTCACGGCTGTCTATGCCATCGGCCATATCTCCGGCTGCCACATCAATCCGGCCGTGAGCTTCGGCCTCTGGGCGGGAGGCAAGTTTCCCGGATCCGGTCTTCTCCCCTACATCGCTGCGCAGGTGATCGGTGCCGTCATCGCCGGGGGTGTGATCAAGCTGGTGGCGAGCGGCCGTCCCGGTTTTGAGCTTGTGGGCAGCAATCCACTTGCCACGAATGGTTTCGGTGCCCACTCCCCGGGTGGTTACGGCCTGTTCTCAGCCCTGGTGATCGAGGTGATCCTGACCTTCATCTTTCTGCTGGTGATCCTGGGGGCCACCCACAAACAGGAGCTCGCCGCCATCGCCGGTGTCCCCATCGGCCTTGCCCTTACCCTGATCCACCTGATCAGCATCCCGGTCACCAACACCTCGGTGAACCCTGCCCGCAGCACCGGCGTCGCCCTGTGGGTGGGTGGTGAGGCGATCGGCCAGCTCTGGTTGTTCTGGCTGGCTCCGATTGTCGGTGCCCTGCTGGCTGGCTTCTTCTACAAGGCCGTCTTCGCCACTGAAGACAGGTGATCCAGAAGGCGCCCCGCCTCCTCAGGCGTGGTGACGAGATGGGTGCAGGCCCTGATGCACGCCGGTGATTGCAGGGTTCTCAGCCAGATTCCCTGATTCCCCAGCCGCCTGACGATGGCCGCGGGCTCCAGATCGACCCCCGTCGGGCCCGTCATCGTGAAGCTGACCAGTCCTGCTGGCGGAGACACCGCCAGCAGGGTCCGCACCCCCTGAATCTGCCTCAGGCCATCCCAAAGCCGGCGGCTACGCTCCCGTATCGCCATCAGCCGCGCCTGGGCATTGCCCTCGGCCTCCAGCAGTTGCAGGGAACGGTCCAGCCCGGCGAACAGAGGCGTGCAGGAGGTGGCCACCTCAAAGCGACGGGCGTCGCGGTGGTAGCCGCCGGCGCCGGGTCCGTCATGTTCCAGGGTGCGCCAGCCGATGAGGGTGGGGCTGCTGGCCTCCAGCAGCCGCTCGGAGAGGGCCACCGCCCCAAGACCTTCCGGCCCGCAGCACCACTTGTGGCCGGTGCAGGCATAGATGTCGGCGGCGGCCGCCGCCTCGGCCACCGGCAGGCTCCCCAGCGACTGGGCCGCATCCACCAGCAGCCAGGGGTGGTGGGGATGGCCGGCGAGCCGGCTCGCCACCGCCGTGATCGGCATCTGTTGGCCGGTGTTCCAGAGCAGGTGGGAGAGCACCACCAGCCGGGTGCGGGGGGTCAGGGCGGCCTCCAGCCGCTCGTCCACTGCGGCCGCCGTGGCGTCCCGGTCACCCCTGAGATCGGCCACCGCCAGGGAGGTGATCCGCAGCCGGTGGCGCCGGGCCAGCTCCTCAAGGGCCGCCACCACCCCGTAGTGCTCGGCGTCGCTGACGAGCAGCTCGTCGCCAGGCTCCCAGGGCAGGCCCCACAGGGGCAGCATGCATCCGGAGGTGACGTTCTCGGTGAAGGCCACCCGCTCGGCGGCCACCCCGAACCAGGCCGCCAGCCGCTGCCTGAGCCCGGAAACGGTGCGGTTCACGTGGGGCCAGACATCGTCGCTGAAGGGGCCCAGGTCCTGGATGGTGGCGAAGGCCTCGCTGATCGCCGCCAGCGATGGGGAGGGCAGGGGGCCCTGGCCGCCGTAGTTGAAGTAGGTCTTGTTGGCCAGGGCGGGCATCAGATCCCGCAAGGGGACTGAGGAGTTGGCCTCTGGGCGTGGCCCAAGGTCGTTGCTCAAGCGGGGTCTGGGTGGCGTACAGGCAGCATGGCAGTGGCTTCCCGCCGGCCGGCGCCTGAACGCTTCCGGCGGTTGATCCGCGCGCGCAACCGGCGGCTGTAGCCGAAGGCCACCCCGAGGCCGACGACAGGCAGCGGGGCAGGAACCGGCGCGGTCACCTCGCCGTGGAGTGCCAGCCCGACACGCTGATGGACGGCCGTGGTGGGATGGAGATCGTCCCAGAACAGGCGCCGGGCGGCCGTCTGGGGATCGCTCAGGCAGGCGATGTCGCGGATGCAGGGCACCATAGAGTCATCCAGGCCGAAGGCGCCGGGGTCGGCGTAGATCCGGTTGGTCACGGCGTTGAAGTCGTACAGCGTCAGGCTGGATCCGGCCAGGATCGGGCGGACCTGATTCAGTGCACTCTCGATCGCGGCATTGAAGACGTTGGACAGGAGGCTGAGCGTCTGTGCCTGAGGCCCGCCCGGAGGGCCTGCGCCCGGGAGCCGCCCCAGATCCGGGGAGTTGAACACCAGAATGTTGCGGGCACCCCGCTGATGGAAGTCAACCGCCGTCGCCACGACGTTGTTGACGGCGTTGCTGATGACCTGTTGAAACACCTGCCCCTCGACAGAGGGTGGCGGGGGCTGAACCGTCGGGGGCCCAGGCAGGAGAGCGCCGTCGAAACTGCCGGCCAGCAATCCTGCGGACTGGCTCAGCGCAGCGGTGGTCTGGGTATAGAGAACGTCATTGGGAAACAGCTGAATCACGAACAAGGATGTGGCCGGATTGAAGGCCGGTGCTGCTGCAATGAAGGCATCCCGCTGCCAGGCATTGCCAAGGTTCTCGAAGTAGCCAGGGATCACCGGACCCAGGACCGGCGATACGCCGTTGTTGTTGGCGACGCCTGTGGTGGCGCCGCCGATGGCGTAGTTGGTGCCCCCAGCCAGGGATGGCCGGAAGGGTGCGAGCGGGCTGCCGGCACTGAAGAACGGATCCTTCGGATGGAACCGATTCCAGAGATACTCCACCGCCGTCGGGCCGTTGCTGAACCGTCCATCGGCATAGGGCGGTTGCGGAAAGACCACCGAGCCACCTGATTGCATCTGGGTTCTCAGGCCGGCGTTGCCACCATCCAGGACGCTGTCGCCGATCACGAAGAGGCTCTCAAGCCTGGCGATCCGCGCCTGGGCGGGCAGGGGCTGCAGCAGCGCCGTGGCAGCGACGGCCACACCAAGCCATGGCAGAACAGTACCCATGCCCGCATCTACGTGATCGCCGGAAGCCTACCGGTAAAGCGCAGAAGTCCTTGCGGTTTGGATCACACCTTCCGATCCATCAGTTGCTGGCGATCACCTGGCCCACCACCACGGCCGCCACGGCCGAGAACAGGGTGATGCCAAGGGCCGTCAGGGGGCTCTGGCCCTGGGCCACCGCCAGGGTGGTGATCACGCCGGCCCCAAGGCTGGCCACGGCAAGGTGGGAGGTGAGTTCGCTGCCGGAGCGGGGGCTGGGGCTCGGGGTCACGGCTTCGTCACGATGGTTGGCCTGACGCTACGGGCGATGAATCGTTCGTTACCGTCACCCCAACCAAGCTGTTACCAGGCGTGGTTGTTCTTCATGAAGTCGTTACATCGGGCCGCATCGATGCATGGAAAGGCTTCCACTTTCGTGCCGATTCGTCTCAGGAGCCCCTCCCGGCTCCCGAAGCCGGCCGCGCCCGGCCGCTGCTGGCCCAGCTGCGCAGGGCCTCCAGCTGCTCCCGGGCCGTGCGCGACAGGGGCACCACCTGACTGGCGGCGGCGATCAGGTCGGCCTCGCCGAGCTCGCGGCCTTCGCCGAAGGCCAGGTGCATGGCCTCGATCACGGTCTGCTCCAGTTCGGCGCCGGAGAAATCGGCGGTGCGGTCCACCAGCACATCGAGGGGGATGGCGTGCCGGGGCCGCCGCCGCCGCAGCTGCAGATCCAGGATCGCCCGGCGTTCCTCGGCATCGGGCAGCTCCAGCAGGAAGATCTCGTCGAAGCGACCCTTGCGCAGCAGTTCCGCCGGCAGACGCTCCACGGCATTGGCGGTGGCCACCACGAACACGGCGCTGCTCTTCTCCGCCATCCAGGTGAGCAGGCTGGCCAGCACCCGCTGGCTGGTGCCGCCGTCGCTGCGGCCGTCGCCGCCGCCGAAGCCCTTGTCGATCTCGTCGATCCAGAGCACGCAGGGGGCCATGGCCTCGGCTCGCTGGATCATCTCCCGGGTGCGCGCCTCGCTGGCTCCCACCAGGCCGGCAAACAGGCGGCCCACATCGAGGCGCAGCAGGGGCATGGCCCAGCTGTGGGCGATCGCCTTGGCGGTGAGCGACTTGCCGGTGCCCTGGGGGCCGATCAGCAGCACCCCCCGGGGCAGGGGCAGACCGTAGCGCTGGGCCTCCTCGCCGAAGGCCCGGTGGCGCTGTTCCAGCCAGTGCTTCAGCGTCTCCAGGCCGCCGATGTCCGCCGGGGTGGCCTCGGTGGGGCAGTACTCCAGCAGTTCGCTGCGGGCGATGGCCTGGCGCTTCTCCTCCAGCACCTCCGCCAGGTCCTCGAGCCCCAGCTGCCCCCGCCGGGCCAGGGCCCGGGCCGCCAGCTGGCGCACCCGCTGCTCGCTCAGCCCGTGGCAGGCGGCGGTGAGCTGCTCGAGCACCCCCGGCTCCAGGGGCTGGCCGCTGGCCTCGGCGATGGCCCGCAGCAGGCGGCCGATCTCTCCGGCCTCGGGCAGGGGCAGCTCCAGCAGGGTGACGCTGTCCTCCAGCTCCCGCGGCAGCTGCCATTCCGGGGCGCTGATCACCAGGGTGTGGGGCACCTGCCGCAGGCTCGCGGCCAGGTTGCGCAGGCGCCGGCAGACGCCGGGATCGTCGGCGTAGCGGTGGAAGTCCTTCAGCAGCAGGATCGCCCCCTGCTCGGCCGGCAGTCCGTCGAGGGCGCCGAGGGCCGCCATCGGCTGCCGCACCGCCTGCCCCTCCAGGCCCGGGGTCCCGCTCAGCCCGCCGATGAAGTCCCAGCGCAGCAGGGTGCGGCCCCCCAGGCGCTGGGCGGCCCGCTCCAGCAGGCCCTCCACCCGCTCCTCCTCAAGGCTGCGGATCCAGAGGATCGGCGTGCGGGAGCGGATCAGAAGATCCAGCTGGTCGGCCAGGTCATGGGCCATGGCTCAGCGCAGGGAGCGGAGGGCCGCCCAGCGGGGATCCCCGCCCCCGTTGCCGCTGGCGTCGTCCGCGGGCAGCGGCGGGCCGGGGCAGTCGGGACCGCAGCGGTTGACCAGGGGCAGCTGCAGGCTGAGCTGCTCGAACAGCCAGCGCTCCGGATCGAAGCTGCCGCCGGGATCGAGGCACTCCACGGGATCTTCCGCGGCGAACAGCACCTCCTCCTCCTCCGGACCGGCGACCTTGATCTCCAGCAGCTCCCGGGCAGTGGCGCTCAGGGCGTGGTTGTAGGTCTGCAGGCAGCGGTCGCAGCAGAGGGTGATGATCGTATCCGCCCTGCCCTCCACCTCCAGCACCGTGCCGTGGTGGAGAGCCCGCACGTGGCCGCGGACGGGGGTGAGGCTGGCGAGGCCGGCGATGGACTGCTCGACCGGCCAGGTGCAGCCCTCGCCCAGCAGCCGCAACTCCTGCAGGGGCAGCGGCTGCAGCCGGGTCATTTCTTCGTCTTGGGCTCGAACGGCAGGCGACCGCCAGCGCTGCCTCCGCCGGCCGTGGCGGTGGCCGGCTGCTGGGCCAGCTGCTTGTCGAGGATCGCCTGGAGGTTGTCGGGCAGGGCCTCACGGGTGAGCAGGAAGGTCTGGACCCCCTGGAACACGTTGGCCACAACCATGTAGAGCAGCACCCCCGCCGGCAGCGGGAAGAACAGAAACATGGCGGTGATCATCACCGGGGTGATCTTGTTGGCGGTCGCCTGCTGGGGGTTCGGGGGCATCCCCATGCCCGAGAGGAGCTGGGAGGCGAACAGGGTGGCGCCGAAGGCCCCCACCAGGATGGCGATGTCCCAGTTGACGGCGCCATCGGTGTAGAAGCCCACCTGGCCCAGGGCCTTGATGAACAGGAAGCCGCTGCGGGCCGCCAGACCGGGGATCCGGGCCTCGACGGTGGCATCGCCGGGAGCCAGGGCCGTGATCTTGCCCTGGTCGTCCACCTGCACCACGCTCTCGCCCTTGGTCACCACCCAGCTGGGGGTGAAGCTGTCTCCGTGCTCCACGGTGCCGAGCAGGGAGGCGAAGCTGGTGCCGTCCTTGCCGTGCAGCTTGACCTGGGTGCTGTCACCGACGCCGAGCTTGGTGCCGCCCTCGAGGCTGGCGATTACCGGCACGTGCTCGGTTTCGCTGATGAAGATCGAGTGGCTGGCGCTGTTGAAAGGCTTGGCCTCTACCGCCGCGATCTCCTCGGCCGGGAGCACCTTGAGGTTGATCGCGTAGGGGACGTCGGCGAAGGGGGACCCCCGCAGGGTGGCGAACAGGGCGAAGAGGATCGGCATCTGCACCAGCAGCGGCAGACAGCCCGAGAGGGGACTGCCGAACTCCTTCATCAGGCTGCCCAGCTCCTCCTGCTGCTTCTGGGGGTTGTTGGCGTACTTGGCCTTGATCTCCGCCTGGCGCTGCTGCATCACCGGCTGGGCGATGCGCATGCGCCGGGCGCTGCGGATCGAGCCGGCGCTCAGCGGAAACAGGGCCAGGCGGATGACCACGGTGAGGGCCACGATCGCGAGCCCATAGCTCGGAACCAATCCGTAGAAGAAATCAAGGATCGGGAGCAGCAGGTTGTCGGAGATGTAGCCGATCACGGCAGGGGTGCGCTGGGGTGGGGAATCTCGGCTGCCAGTGTGCCCGACCGGGGAGACCGGATGGGGGTCGGGTGGTCAGGCGCTTTCACGGGCCGGGGGGGCGAAGCCCGCAGGGCCGTCGGCCCCGGGGGAGCGGGCGGCGGGCGTGCCGCGGCTCTGCCGCCGCTCCTCGATGTAGGCCTCGAGCTCCCGGAAGCGGGGCACGGCCCGCATCTCGAGCTTGGCGCCGTCGTTGAGCACCACCACCATGTCGCCCCAGGCGCCGAAGCCCCGCGGCACGGAGCGGACCTCGCGGATCTGGCTGTAGACGACCTGGGTGCGGTCGCGGCCGAGCCAGCCGCCGCTGACGCTGATGCGTCGGCTGGTGATGCGGAAGCGCAGCCACAGGGCCCGGACGATGGCCCCCACGGCGAAGGGGATGCCGATCAGGGTGAGGCCGAACAGCAGGTTGAGGATCAGGTCGCCCCGGGCGGGACCGCCCTCGTAGAAGACCGTTTCATTGATCTCGAGTTTGTTCTCCACCCTGTCCTCCGGGGTCAAGGAGCAATCCTGCCTGGCGCAGCAGTTGAGAGCATTCTCCCAGCAGCTGGGCCTCGCTGCGCTCGAGGCAGCCGGGCTTGAGGGTGATGAGCAGCCACAGGGGCTGGTCCGGGGAGGGCGGGTGGCGCCGCAGATGGTCGTGAAGGAGACGACGCAGGCGGTTGCGGCGCACCGCCAGCTTGCTCACCTTGCTGCTCACCACGATCCCGCAGCGCCAGGGGCTGGCGGTGGAGGGAGTCCCGGGAGGCAGCAGGGACGCGTCCGCCGCCAGGACCCGGAGCAGCAGCCCCGGCCCCTGATAGCGACGCCCCTGGCGATACAGACGATCGAAGAGCCTTCGGCCCTTCAGCCGGTGCTGCTGCGGCAGGGCCACGGACCTTCCCGGCCGCCCTCAGACGGCCAGGCGGGCCCGGCCGCGGCGACGGCGGGTGCGGATCACACGGCGGCCCGTGTGGGTGCGCATCCGCACCCGGAAACCGGACACGCGCTTGCGTTTGCGGCTCGTTCCTTCCAGTGTGCGCTTCGTCATGCTGCAGTCGGCTCAGTCAGCCACCCTATCAGTTGGTGTTGTTGGGAACGATCTGGATCAGCCAGCTGCCCAGATAGCCCGAGACAGGGATGTCGCCCGGGGCCTGGGCCAGGGCATTGAACTGGTACATCCCGGCGTTGAACGGGTTGAACACGTTCATGTAGACCCCGATGGTGTCCTTGTCGGAGACAGGGGTTTCCGGAAAGATCTCGATCGATCGCCCGTTCTCCGACACCTCGATCGTGGCGGGAATGGTTTCGAGGCAGCGGGTGCGCTTGAGCATCCCGCCCTCACTCATCCGGCAGAGCTTGACCTGCTTGGGATCGATCGTGCTGTCGAAGTGGCTGGGAACGCTGATGCTCAGCTTGAGGATCGCCGTCTTGCGGTCCTTGGGCCGCAGCATCAGGTAGTACTCCGCCCGCTGCATGCGGGTGGTGTCGGTCGTGAAGAAGTAGAGCTTGCGGTAGTCCCTGTTGTTCTCCCAGCGGAACTCCATCAGGCCGGGGGTGCCCTGGGCCAGGGAGGGGGCGGGGGCGAGCGGGGAGAGGTGGGTGGCGAGGGCGAGGGCCAGCGCGCCGAGGCCGGCGCCGCCCAGGCGGCCGATCAGGCCCCCGGGATGGAACCGCTCACGCTGAGGGGAAGGCATGGCTGGGGGGGAAGTCATGAAGAAAGTCTCAACAGGGAGATGTACCTGGCGCGCGTTCAGTGGTCGGCGGGGGAGCTGGCTGGAGTCGGCGCATGGGGCGGATCGGCCCGGTCGGGCCGCAGCCGCACCGCCTCCCGCAGATAGGGGTGCACCACCTCCCGGCCGGCATCGAGCCAGGCGTGGGCCAGCAGCCGGATGCAGCGGGGCAGGTCGCCGGCCACCGCCATCTGCTGGCAGTCCAGCAGGGCGACACGGCCCCAGTCGGCCCGGCGGCGGGCGATGGCGGCCGGGAAGCAGGCATCCAGATCGGCGGTCACCGAGAAGGTCACCGACAGCACCCGGTCCCCGGCCAGGTCGTTGCGCTGCAGCAACTCCTCGATCAGTTCGGCCACGGCCTCCGCGATCGCTTCGCCGGTGTTGGCACTGGCGGTGGTGGCTCCCCGCAGGGCCCTCAGCTCGAGACCAGGGTTCATGGCGTCAGGGGCGATGGAGCCAGAGGGGCTGGCCGCTCCAGGCCAGCTCCAGGCTCAGGGACTGGGAGACCTGTCGCAACAGGGTGCTGCCCGGCAGCAGCCCCAGCAGTTTCCGGGGCGGCCTGCCGAAGCTGACCGGCCGCGTCTTCTCCGGATCCAGCCCGGCCAGCTCCGCCGCCAGGCGGCGGGCCGTCTCCTCGTCGCCGAGCACATCCACCAGGCCGTGCTCCAGGGCCTGGGCGCCGCTGAAGACACGGCCGTCGGCGAAGGCACGCACCGCCTCCGGCTCCAGGCCCCGGCCCGCGGCGACGGCGGCGACGAACTGGCCGTAGCTGGCGTCGATCAGCTCCTGCAGCAGCTGCCGTTCCGCTTCGGAGAGGGCGCGGTCGGGGGACAGGATGTCCTTGAAGAGCCCGCTCTTTACGGTCTCGAAGCGGATGCCGATCCGTTTCAGCAGCCGCGAGAGATCGTTGCCCCGCAGAATCACCCCGATGGAGCCGGTGATGGTGCCGGGATTGGCGACGATCTTCTCCGCCGCCACCCCCACGTAGACGCCGCCGGAGGCGGAGATGTTGCCGAAGCTGGCCACCACGCGGCAGCCCTTCTCCCGCAACCGCATCAGCGCCGCATGGATCTCCTGGCTGTCGCCGACGGTGCCGCCGGGGCTGTCGATGCGCAGCAGCAGAGCGGGGCACTCCCGCTGCCGCACCTGTTCGATCGCCTTCAGCACCCGGACGCGGGTGCCCCCGGCGATCGGCCCCTCGATGGCGATGCGCGCCAGGGTTCGTCGGGACTTGCGGCACCAGGGCCAGGGCATTGTGGAGATGCGCGGTGGCTGGATCTTAAAAAGAAGGCCCGGAGGGGCCTGCCCGCCGCCTTCCGTTCCTTCACCGCCGCCCCAGGACGCACACCCCATGCCCCGGACCCTGCGCTGGGTGTTGATGCTCCTGCCCTTCGCCCTCTGGGGCACGGCGATGGCGGCGATGAAGCCGCTGCTGCCGGGGGCATCGCCGGCCATGCTGGCCAGCCTGCGGCTGCTGCCGGCCGGGCTGGTGCTGCTGCTGGCGGCCCGCCTGCTGGGACGTTCCTGGCGCATCGACCCGCTCGACTGGCCCTGGCTGCTGCTGTTCGCCGCCGTTGACGGCAGCCTGTTCCAGGGGCTCCTGGCCCGGGGGCTGGGCCAGACCGGGGCGGGCCTGGGGTCGGTGCTGATCGATTCCCAGCCCCTTCTGGTGGCCCTGCTGGCCCGCACCCTGTTCGGCGAGGCGATCAACCCGGTGGGGTGGCTGGGCCTGCTCATCGGCCTGTTGGGCATCCTCTGCCTGGGCCTGCCAGGGGATGTGTTGCGGCACTGGTGGCTGCAGGGGCCACCGGCGCTCCAGGGGCAGGCCTGGAGCCACGGCGAAGCCTGGATGCTGGGGGCCGCGGCGGCGATGGCGCTGGGCACCGTGCTCTGCCGCTACGCCACCCGCCGCAGCGATCCGGTCGCCGTGACCGGCTGGCACATGCTCCTGGGGGGCATGCCTCTGGTGCTGGTGGCCGGCGGCGAGGCGCTGCTGCGCCCGGAAACGGTGAACTTCTGGCCCCACTGGAGCCCGCTGGAGTGGGGCCTGATGGCCTACGCGGCCCTGCTGGGCAGTGCCCTGGCCTACGGCCTCTTCTTCTGGTTCGCCAGCAGCGGCGACCTCACCGGCTTCACCGCCCTCACCTTCCTGACGCCGGTGTTCGCAGTGCTCTGCGGGGTGCTGCTGCTCGACGAGCGGCTGGGTCCGCTGCAGTGGCTGGGGGCGGTGCTGGCCCTGCTGTCGGTGCTGCTGATCAACCAGCGCGGCCGTCTCTGGCAGGTGGAGGGGCACTCGGAGCCGGTGCCGCCATGAGCCGCACGGTCCTCTTCGTCCACCAGAACTTTCCCGGCCAGTACCGGCACATGGCGCCGGCCCTGCTGGCCCGCGGCGACCGGGTGGTGGCCATCGGCGGCCCCACCAGCCAGCCCCTTGCCGGCATCCCGCTGCACCGCTACCAGCCTCGGCCACCCGGAGGGGTGCCTCCCTGCCACCCCTGGGCGGCCGATTTCCAGACCAAGATCCTGCGGGCCGAGGCGGTGGCAAGCTGCCTGGAGTCGCTCCTGAACGAAGGCCTGCGGCCCGATCTGGTGATCGGCCATCCGGGCTGGGGGGAACTGCTGGTGGTGAAGGATCTCCTGCCGGCGGTGCCGGTCCTGCACCAGGTGGAGTTCGTCTACCAGCTGGTGGGTGGCGACGTGGGCTTCGACCCGGAGTTCGCCGACGCTGACTGGCGCCCCCGGGCCCGCCTGCGCCTGCGGCGGGCCCCCCAGCTGCTGGCCCTCCAGGACCTGGACTGGGGGCTGGCCCCCACCCCCTGGCAGGCCAGCACCGTGCCGGCCCCCTACCGCCAGCGGCTCAGCGTGATCCATGAGGGGATCGACACGGCGGCGATCAGCCCCCAGGGCCCCGCCCGCCTGCAGCTGCAGCGCGCCGGGCTCGGTTTCGGTCCCGGCGATGAGGTGGTGAGCTTCGTGGCCCGCAACCTGGAGCCCTACCGCGGCTTCCACACCTTCATGCGCATGCTGCCCGGGTTGCAGCGGCTCAGGCCCGGTGCCCACGTCGTGATCGTGGGTGGGGATGGGGTGAGCTACGGCAGCGCGCCCCCCGGCGGCGGCAGCTGGAAGGAGGCGATGCTGCGGGAGCTGGGCGACAGCCTCGACCGGCGCCGCGTCCATTTCGTCGGCCGGGTGCCCCATCCGGTGCTGCATGAGCTGTTCCGGGTCACGGCCTGCCACGTCTATCTCACCGTTCCCTTCGTGCTCAGCTGGAGCCTTCTGGAGGCGATGAGCTGCGGGGCCCTGGTGATCGGCTCGGCCACCCCCCCGGTGCAGGACGTGATCGAGGACGGCCGCAACGGCCTGCTGGTGGATTTCTTCGATCACCGGGCCCTGGCCGAGCGGCTGGCGGCGGTGCTGGCCGACCCCGCCGGTCACGCCGGGCTGCGGCGGGAGGCTCGGCGGACGGTGGTGGAGCGCTTCGATCTGAACCGGGTCTGCCTGCCGCGGCAGCTGGAGCTCGTGGACCGGCTGATGGCCGGGGCCACGACACTGGAGCGAACGGCGGGGGAGCGATAGGTTCCCTCCGACTCGCCCAGCCGGTTTGCCCGCCCTGCCCCGCCGCCAGCGCCGCCGGCTGCTGCTGATCACCCTGGTCCTCGGCCTGGCGCTGTTCGCCTGGCAGCTGGGCAGCACCGGACTGGTGGACGAGACGCCGCCCCTGTTCGCGGCCTCGGCGCGGGCCATGGTGGAGACGGGTGACTGGCTGATCCCCCGCGTCAACGGCCTGCCCCGCTACGACAAGCCGCCGCTCGTGTACTGGCTGATGGGCCTTGTCTACGCCCTGCCCGGCCAGCCGCACTGGAACCCCCTCGGAACCTGGGCCGCCCGTTTCCCGTCCGCCCTGGCCGCCATCGGCGTCATGCTGGCCCTGGCCGACACCCTGCTGCGCTGGCCCCAGCCCCAGCCCCAGCCCGCCTCCGCCTCCGCCTCCGCCTCAGACTCCGCCGGCCACCCATCGGCAGCGGCGCTGGAGCGCCCGGGCCTGACGGCCCTGACCGCGGCACTCGCCTTCAGCCTGTCGCCCCTGGTGCTCGCCTGGGGGCGCACGGCGGTGAGCGATTCCCTGTTCAGCGGCCTGGTGGCCCTGGCGCTGCTGCTCTGCTGGCAGGCCTATGCCGATCCGAGTCGGCGCTGGTGGCTGCCGTGGCCCGTGCTCGGGCTGGCCGTCCTGGCCAAGGGGCCGGTGGCGGTGGTGCTTCTGGGCCTCACCCTGCTGCTGTTCGGCTGGCTCCAGGCCGACATCGCCGGGTTGTGGCGGCGGCTGCGGCCGCTGCGGGGCCTGGTGCTCACCGCCCTGGTGGCGGGCCCGTGGTACGTGCTGGCCCTGATCAGCGAGGGCCGGCCCTTCTGGGACAGCTTCTTCGGCTACCACAACCTCCAGCGCTTCACCGAAGTGGTGAACCGCCACCTGCAGCCCTGGTGGTTCTTCGTTCCGGTGATGCTGGTGGCCAGCCTGCCCGCCTCCCCACTGCTGCTCGTGGGGCTGGCCCGGGCGATCGGACCGCTGCGCCGCTCCTGGTGCCCCACCTGGCCCCAGCCCCCCGCCGCCTCCCTGGCCCGTTTCGCCGCCTGCTGGCTCCTGGCGGTCCTGCTGTTCTTCACCGCCGCCGCCACCAAGCTGCCGAGCTACTGGCTGCCGGCCACCCCCGCCGCCGGCCTGCTGATCGCCCTGGCGGCCCGGACGGCCTGGTCCGGCGCAGGGAGCCGGCGCTGGGACCGCTGGGCCTGGGGCCTCAGCCTGCTGCTGGCGTGCGGGCTGGGCCTGGTGTTCCTGGCGGCTCCCCTCTGGCTGCCGCTGATCCAGGATCCAGAGATGCCCATGCTGGCGGAGGAACTCCGGGGCAGTCCCCTGGCACCCGTGGTGGCTGCCTGCTGGTTGCTGGCCGCCCTGCTGGGCTGGATCACCCGCCGCCGCCGTCCGCCGCTGCGACTGCTGGCCCTGCAGCTGCCCCTGGTCCTGTTCGTGCCGGGGGCCCTGGTGCCGCTGTGGAGCGTGGGCGATCGCCTGCGGGGTGAGCCTGTGCGTCGCATGGCGGCGGCGCTGCAGCGCGAGGGCCGTCCCCAGGAGCCGGTGGCGATGGTGGGGGTGCTCAAGCCCTCCCTGCACTACTACGGCCGGCGGGTGGTGCTCTATGAGGGCATCGGCGTGGAGGGTCCCCTCAACCTGGCGGACCGGTTGCGGCGGGAACGGCGGGCGGGCCAGCGGCCCAGCACCCCCCAGGAGCAGCCCACCGTGCTGGTGGTGATCGATCAGACCACCGCCCGAGCCCCGTTCTGGCGCCATCTCGGCGCCAGCGAGCTCGCCCGCGCCGGCATCTATCGCCTCTGGCGGCTCGACCGCCGGCGCCTGGAGGAGGCCGTGGCCCTGCTGCGCCAGAAGGGGTTCGCCCCCGACTGGCAGGACTCCCGACCGGAGCGTTACTGAGCGGCGGTTACGGGGCCGCCGGCAGGTGGATGTGGAACCGGCTTCCCACGCCGATCTCGCTGTCGACGTCGATGGAGCCCCCCATGGCCTCCACCAGCAGTTTGACCACCGACAGCCCGAGGCCCGCTCATGCTCGATGGCATTGCGGCCGCGGTGGAAGCGATCGAACACCTTGGGCACGTCCTCCGGCGGGATGCCGATGCCCTGGTCCCGGCCGGTGATGCAGAGATCGTCGCCGTCCGCCGTCAGCTCGAAGCTGATCGGTCGACCCGCCGGCGAGTACTTGTCGGCGTTCTCGATCAGGTTCAGCAGCACCTGCTGGAGGCGATCGCTCTCGGCCACCGCACGGATCGGCCCCTCGGCGGCCTCCTCCGGCAGGGTGAGCAGCAGCGGGCGTGACAGCTGGCTCCGGGCCAGGTCGCAGGCGGTGGTCAGCACCTCATCCACCGCCACCGGGGCCAGCACCATCTGCAGTTGGCCCGACTCGCTGCGGGAAAGATCCAGCAGGTCGTTGAGCATGCGGGTGATGCGATGGGTCTCGGCCTCGGTGGTGGCGAGGGCGCGCATCTGCTCCGGATCCAGGTTCTGGCCGCGGCGCTGCAGGCGCCGCAGGTAGCCGCCGATGATCATCAGGGGATTGCGAAGCTCATGGGAGACGATCCCCACAAAGTGCCGCTGCTGGCTCCAGGCCATGGCCAGCCGGTCGAGCAGGCCGTTGAAGGACTGGGCGAGCTCCTCCACCTCCAGGGGCGCCATGTCGAGCTTGAGATGGCTGCTGGCCAGGCTTTCGGTGGTGACGCCGGCGGCCATGCGATGGAGATCCCGCAGCGGCTGGAGCAGGCGGCGGGTGAGCACGGAGATCGCCACCAGGGTGAACACCAGGATCAGGATCCACACCACCGCCAGCCCCAGCAGCATGCTGCGCAGGCTGGCGACATTGCTGCTGATGTCCTCGGCGACCCAGAGCTGACTGCCTCCGGGGGAGCGGTGCAGGGTGTAGGTGAGAAAGCTGTTGCCCTGCGGATCCCTCACCAGGCGGCGATCCGTGCCGATCAGCAGGGGCGTGAAGGATCGGACAGACCAGGCTCTGCCGTGCGCGTCCATGGCCTGTCCGACCAGGCCGGGAAGGGCCGCGGCCTCGCCGGCGCCGGGCCTGGGCAGCACCAGGGAGCCATCTCCGTGCCGCACCCAGAAGAATCGCTCCTGGTCACTGCGGCGCTCCAGCTCCCCGCGCAGGTGGTCGGTGTGGGCGGCGGAGGGATCGCCGACGAGCCGATCGAGCGCGTCGGACAGCGAGCCCGCCGCCAGCCGCTCACCATGGTGCCGGTGATGCAGCAGGCAGTCCCGGTTGATGAAGAGGGTGAAGGCGGAGGCGGCGCTGAACCCCTGGAGGACGGAGCTGAAGGCCGCCAGTCGGAGCTGGCCCAGCAGGCTTCCGAACAGACGCTGTCGCCAGCCCCGGTGAGGGGCCCCGGTCGGAGGGGCCGGCGGTGGGTGGGTGGTCACAGGCGGTGGCTCTCGCGCCTCCTGGGCAGCAGCCGTTCCAGCAGGTCGGGCAGCCTGTCGAGGAGCTGGTGCTTGAGCACGTAGTCGTCGGCCCCGGCCTCACGGGCCTGGCGGCGCCGTTCCGGGTCGTTGAGGGAGGTGAAGATGACCACCGGGACGGTGCACCCCCCTCCACGCAGCTCGCGCAGGCACTCGATGCCGTCGCAGTCATGCATCTGCACGTCGAGGAGGACCAGATCGATGCCTCCCCCGGCCAGCATGGCCCCAAGCTCCTTCCCGTTGGTCAGGGCCACCACCTCGCAGCCGGAGTCCGCCAGCTCCTCGGCCACCATCGCCCAGATATGGGGGTCATCGTCGACGATGGACACGGTGGGCCGGGCGGCAACCGTCCCGTCGGAGCCGACGACGACCTGGGGGGAAGGAGTGAGTTCATCGCTCCCGGTACCTCGCCTCATCTTGACGCCATCCCCGCCGATCGGCAGCGCCGCGACAGGGCTGGGCCCGTCGCTCAGACCGCCACCGGCTGCGGGCAGAGGTCGCCGTAGAGCCGCTCCAGCGCATCGATGTTTCCGGGGAGGGTGTAACGCTCCATGGCCCGCTGGCGAGCCCGGCGCCCCAGCTCGGCCGTGAGCACCGGCTGGTCGCGCAGCACCGGCAGGAGGGTGCGCAGCTGGGTGGTGACGCCCTGGGTGCTGATCACGATGCCGGCCCCCCCCTCCAGCACCTCCCCGTCGGCGCCGGCATCGGTAGCCACGCAGGCGGTGCCGCAGGCCATGGCCTCCAGCAGGGCCAGGGAGAGCCCCTCCACTAGGGAGGGCAGCAGGAACACCTCGGCGAGCTGCAGCAGCGCCACCCGTCGGGCACGGCTGGCCTCGTAGCCCCACCAGATCACGTCCGACTCCGTGCCGCTCTGCAGCGAGGGGCGCAGCGGTCCGTCGCCCACGATCACCAGCACACAGCCCTGGGGGCGCACCAGGCGCCAGGCCTTCAGCAGGGCCTCGACGTTCTTCTCGGTGGCCACGCGCCCCATGTAGAGGAAGACGCGACGGCCGCCCATCCGGAGACGCAGCTGGGCCAGCTCGGGTTCACCGCCCGGGGCGGCCGGGGCCCAGGTGTCGGTGTCGACGCCGTTGGGGATCACCGCCAGCCGCTCGCGCCGCACCCCCAGCCGCACCAATACCTCGGCCTGCAGCTCGGAGAAGACGATCACCCGGTCGAACTTCGCCAGGGAGGGGGCATACAGCTGGTAGGTGAGCTGCTGGGTGCCGGCGGTGAGGTTGCGCAGCCCGGCGTCGAAGGGGGGATGGAACGTGGCGACCAGGGGCAGACCCAGCTGCTGGCACAGGTCGGGCAGGCGGAAGTCGAGGGGGGAGAGGGTGAGGCTGGCGTGCACCAGATCGGGCTGCAGCCGCTCCAGGGACTCCCGCAGCTCCCGCTGGGCCCCCGGGGACGGGATCGTGTAGACCTGCGACTTGACCAGGTAGGGAAGGGCCACCTCGGGGTTGGTCTCCGGCTTCCCCGACGCCTCCGCCTCGCCGCCCCCGGGATCCGGCCGCCCCAGGGAGGGGGTGGGCGTGTCGAAGTGAATGAAACTCACCGCATGGCCGCGCCGCCGCAGGGCTTCGGTGGTGCTGAGGCCGTAGGTGACGTTGCCGCAGAACGGAGATTTCTTTCCCAGCCAGGCAATGTGCATCACCTGTATGGCCCCATGCAACAGCGGAATGTAGCAGCGCTGGGCGGGCCTTCAGCTGCGGCGCCAGGGGCGTTCGCTCAGGGCGGCGATGGCGGCGATGGCCGCCAGACCCCAGAGCACGGGCAGCAGCCCGTAGCGGCTCACCACGGTGCCCGCCAGCACCAGGGGCAGGCTGAGGGCGATGTTGATCAGGTTGTTCTGCAGGCCGAACACCCGGCCGCGCTGGTTCTCCGGGGTGTCTTCCTGGATGGTGGTCTGGGCGGGGATCGCCAGCAGGGCCGCTCCCACCCCCAGCAGGCCGCAGAGCAGCAGGGTGAACACCAGGTGGCCCCGCAGCTGACCCAGCAGCACCAGGCACCAGGCGATGGTGCCGAGCCCCGCGCTGGCCAGGCCGCGGCGGCTGAAGCGTTCGCCCAGCTGGGCCATGGCCAGGGCCCCCAGGGCCAGGCCCACCCCGCTCATCGCCAGCAGCACGCCGAAACGGGTGGGACCGAGCCCGCCGATCGCCGCCGCCAGGCTGATCGCCAGCACGTAGAGGGCCGCCAGCAGGCTGTAGAGCAGCACCAGCTGGATCATGGCGCTGCGCACGTTGGGCCGCTCCCGCAGCACCTGCACCCCTTCACCGATCTCCTCCCAGACGGAGATCGAACGCGGCACCCGCGGCGGTTCGGGGATCACGATCCCGGCGATGGCCACGGCCGCGGCGCCGTAGCAAAGGGGCAGCAGCACGAATTCGCCGCCGGGGATGCCCACCTGGGCCAGCAGGGTGCGCAGCAGGCGCAGGATCGGGTCGCCCAGGGCGAAACCGACGATGGTGGCCGCCATGCTGGTGGCCTGATAGACGGAATTGGCGGCGAGCAGCTGGGGGCTGCTCACCAGCAGGGGGATGGCCGCCTGCTCCGCCGGGGCGAAGAACTGGGTGAGCACCGACTCGCAGAAGGTCATGGCCACCAGGGCCCAGTAGCCCCAGCTCAACCCCAGCCACACCGGGCCCGGCAGCAGGCACAGGGGGGCCAGCATCACCAGAGCGGCCCTCAGGCCGTTGGAGGCCACCATCACGGTGCGCTTCGGCCAGCGGTCGGCCCAGACCCCGGCCACCGTCCCCAGCAGCATGGCCGGGATGGTGTTGGCCACGTAGATGCCGGTGGCCAGCAGGGTGATCATCTGGGCCCTTGTCTCGAAGCCCATCCGGATGGCCGCGGCCGCCTCGGCGAGGGCGGGGTTGTTCTGCGGCGAGTCCGTCACCCAGTACTGGGCGATCAGGAACACCATCAGCACGATGTAGAACTTGTCCGCCAGCTGGGAGAACACCTGGCCGATCCAGAGTCGCTGGAACCCCGGCAGGGCCAGGACGCCGACCAGTCCCCTCTCGGTCTTGCCGCTCGGGCTCATGCTGGCTCGGACGGATGGGAGGGCATTGGATTGCAGGCGGTCCGGAGCAGTCTGAAGGCTCGCGGTCTCTGACCGAGTTGCTCGCTGCACCAGGCCTCCACCAGGTCAAGCAGGTGCAACCAGACCGTTTCCGGCCCCATCAGCCGCCCGTCGCGGTTCCGGGGTGGGGCGGGGCGGGTCAGCCGCTGCAGCAGGGCCAGTTCGGAGGGATTGAGCATCACCCGGGCCCCTGGGATCGACCCGATCGCCAGCCCCTCGCCGGGCAGCAGGCTGCAGCGCCACGACCAGTCGCCGATCGGCGGCAGAAGCGGTGCGCCGCTGCGGACGCAGTGCTGCAGGGGAAGGGCGAAGCCCCCCAGGGCCAGCAGATGGACGCTGCCCTGCACCGCCACCGCCAGGGCTTCCACCCGCTCGGCCCTCTCCGTCACCACCGCCTCCAGGCGCCCGAGCTGGAGCAGCAGGTCGGCGAGCACCCCCGGGGCGGGTGTCTCCCCGGGCACGAGCTTCAGACACAGCTCGGCCAGCGCCTGGGCGGCGGCCAGGGTCTCGAGGCGCTGGGCCAGGCCGCTGTAGTTGCGCAAGACCCGCAGCTGCCGCACCCGCCGCAGGCCGCTGCGGCCCCCCACCTGGAGCCGCAGATGGGCCAGGGGCACCGCCGCCGCCAGGCTGCTCCTGGGCCGGCGGGCCCCCGGCACCGCCAGCCGGGTCAGACCTTCCCCCTCGCTGAGCAGGGTGAGCAGCCGGTCGTGCTCCCCCAGGGGGCGACAGGTGAGGGCCAGGCCCTCCAGGGGCTGCTCAGGCACCGGCGCGCAGCGCCTGCATCAGAGCCACACCCCGGCTGGTGCCGAGCCGGCCGGCACCGGCGGCCACCAGGGCCAGCGCCTGGTCGAGGTCGGCGATGCCGCCGGCGGCCTTCACCGCCGCCCGGCCCCTGGCCAGGGCCACCAGCCGGCTCACCTGCTCCGGGGTCACCGGTGGGCCGAAGCCGCTGCCGGTCTTGAGGAAGCGGACACCGGCATCGATGCTGATCTCGACCAGCAGCGCCAGGGCCTCGGGGTCGAGGCGGCCCATCTCCAGAATCACCTTGACCGGCAGGCCCAGGTCGGTGATGGCCGCCAGGTCGTCGAGCACGGCGGCGCCGTCGCCATCGGCCAGGGCGCCGAAATCGGGCACCACGTCGAGCTCGTCGGCACCGGCGGCGGCGGCCCACTCCGCCTCGGCCCGCTTGATCGGTGCCGGGATGGCCCCGAAGGGGAAGCCCACCACGGCGATCAGCTTCACGGCTCCGTCGACCGGCAGCCGCTCACGGGCCACCGCCAGCCAGCGGGAGGCCAGGCACACCCCGCCGAAGCCGAAATGGCGGGCCTCATCGCAGCAGCGCAGGATGGCCTCCCGGCCCCGGTGGGGGTCCAGCAGGGCATGGTCGATCAGGGAGGCGAGGTCGGGCCGTGCGGGCTCCCGCTCAGGTGTCACGGGCCTGGATGACGCCGAATCCGCCATGGTTGCGGCGATAGACCACCTGGATCTGGCCGGTGGCCGCATCGCGGAACATGTAGAAATCGTGATCGATCAGATCCAGCTGATGCAGGGCTTCCTCCAGGTCCATCGCCGGCATGGCGAAGTACTTGCGGCGCACGCCGCGGTGGGGCACGGCGGGCTCGAGGCCATCGGTGAGGGAGCCCCCAGGGCTGGGCAGGGAGGCCGCTCCCGCTTCCTCGGCGGCGGCGGAGCGGTGCACCGGACCCTGGCTGCGCTCCTGGAGCCGGTCCTTGTAGCGGGTCAGCTGGCGGCTGAGCTTGGTGGCCACCAGGTCGATGCTGGCGTAGAGGTTCTCGCTTCGTTCCTGGGCACGGATCACCACCCCGTTGGCGAAGACCGTGACTTCCGCTGTCTGCTGCGGCACACGGGGATTGCGGGCCACCGACAGATGCACGTCGGCTTCCTTGACGATGCCATCGAAGTGGCTGATGGCGCGATTGAGTTTGGTTTCGGTGTACTCCCTGATCGCCGGTGTGACGTCGAGATTGCGGCCGTGGATCAGCAGTTTCATTCGGGTGCCTGCCTCCAGAGGAATTCTGGCTCTGGGACAACCTCAAGGTAGGAACCCGGCTGCATGGCCCCCAATACTCCCGCAATTCTTTTTGAAGCCCCGGCTCCCGTCCCCTTTGCGGTGGCCTGGGAATGGCAGCGGCTGCTGCAGCGGCGCCGTCTCGAGGATCCCGCCGCCCCCGATGCCCTGCTGCTGCTGCAGCACACCCCCTGCTACACCCTGGGCCGGGGGGCGAGCCTGGGGCACCTCGGCTTCGATCCGGCTCACCCGCCCCTGCCGCTGCACCGCATCGACCGGGGCGGCGAGGTGACCCACCACCTGCCCGGCCAGCTGGTGCTCTATCCGGTGCTCGATCTGCAGCGCCACGGCGGCGACCTGCACCTCTACCTGCGGGCCCTCGAGGACGTGGTGCTGGCGGTGCTGCGGGAGCTGGGGCTGGAGGGGGAGCGCATCGAGGGCCTCACCGGGGTCTGGCTGGAGGGCCGCAAGCTGGCGGCGATCGGGGTCGGCGCCCGCCGCTGGATCAGCCAGCACGGCCTGGCCCTGAACGTCGACTGCCCGCTGGACGGCTTCGGGGCGATCGTTCCCTGCGGTCTCACCGGCCGCCCGGTGGGACGGCTGGCGGACTGGCGGCCCGACCTCACCCCCGGGCAGGTGGCGCCGCTGCTGCTGGCCGCCTTCGCCCGACGCTTCTCCCTGGCCCTGCGGCCGCCGGGTCCACAGGAGGGACTGGCCGGCCTGGGGGAGGCCGGAGACCGGCCGGGGCTGGGAGAATCCTGACCTCCCGTTCTCCCCGCCGGCCGCCCATGACCGCCAGAGCCGAGATCCACTGGAGCGGCAGCGCCCAGGACCGCCGCGCCCTCGCCGCCCGCGTCGACTGGAGCCGGCTCGAGGGACTGGAGGGGCTCTGGCCGGAACTGGAGCGCCGCCATGGACCGCAGGTGGCGCTGGAGGCCCCCCACAGCCGCCATCCGGAGACGCTGCGCTACGGCGAGCTGCGCCAGGCCATCGACCGGGCGGCGGCGGCCTTCGCCGAACTGGGGGTGGGGGCCGGCGACGTGGTGGCCCTGTTCGCGGAGAACGGTCCCCGCTGGCTGGTGGCCGACCAGGGGCTGATGCGGGCCGGTGCGGCCGATGCCGTGCGGGGCAGCGCGGCGCCGGCCGAGGAGCTGCGCTACATCCTTGAGGACGCCGGCGCGGTGGGGGCGGTGCTCGAGTCCGCGGCCCTGCTGGAGCGGCTGGCCCTCGACGGGCCGGCCCTGGCCCGGCTGCGCTTCATCGTGCTGCTGGAGGGGGAGGCCCCGGCCGTTCCCCTGCCGCTGCCCTGTCTCACTTGGGACGACCTGCTGGAGCGCGGCGGCTCCAGCCCCCTGCCGCCCGTCCCCACGGGCGGACCCGGGCGCCTGGCCACGCTGCTGTACACCTCCGGCACCACCGGCCAGCCCAAGGGGGTGCCCCTCAGCCACGCCAACCTCCTGCACCAGCTGCGCACCCTGGGGGTGGCGGTGTCGCCGAGCCCCGGCGATCACGTGCTGTCGGTGCTGCCGATCTGGCATGCCTATGAACGCACCGCCGAGTACTTCCTGCTCAGCTGCGGCTGCCGCCAGACCTACACCACCCTCAAGCAGCTGCGCTCCGACCTGCAGAAGGTCAGGCCCCAGTACCTGATCAGCGTGCCGCGGCTGTGGGAGGCCCTGCTCTCCGGCTTCGAGGACGCCCTGGCCGCCATGCCCGCCTCCCGCCAGCGTCTGCTGCGCCGGGCCCTTGCCGTCAGCCGGGGTTTCCACCGGCGGCGCCGGACGGCCCTCGATCTCACCCTGAAGCCGGAAGCGGCGGCCGATCGGCTCGTGGCGGCCGCCGGCGCCCTGCTGCTCTGGCCGCTGCATGGGGTGGCCGGTGCCCTCCTGTGGCCGAAGGTGCGCGCCCAGCTGGTGGGGGGCCGGCTGCGCACCGCCATCAGTGGCGGCGGCGCCCTGGCCATCCATGTCGACGGCTTCTTCGAGGCCGTGGGGATCGAGCTGCTGGTGGGCTACGGCCTCACCGAGACCAGCCCGGTGCTGGCCTGCCGGCGTCCCTGGAGCAACCGGCGCGGCAGCGCCGGCCAGCCCCTGCCGGAGACGGCCCTGAAGGTGGTGGATCCGGCCAGCCGCGCGCCGCTGGCCGTCGGTGAGCGGGGGCTGGTGCTGGCCCGGGGACCCCAGGTGATGGCCAGCTACCACAACAAGCCCGAGGCCACGGCGAAGGTGCTCAATGGCGAGGGCTGGTTCGACACCGGCGACCTGGGCCTGCTGCTGGCCGATGGAACCCTGGTGCTGACCGGCCGCGCCAAGGACACGATCGTGCTGAGCAGCGGCGAGAACATCGAGCCCGGTCCTCTGGAGGAGGCCCTGGTGGCCTCGCCGCTGGTGGAGCAGGTCATGCTGGTGGGCCAGGACCGCAAGCAGCTCGGTGCCCTGGTGGTGCCGAAGGCGGAGGCGTTGCAGTCCTTCGCCGCCGAAGCGAAGCTGCCCTGCCCCGCCCCGGGGGATCCCATCTCGGGCGCCGATCCGGCCCTGCTGCGGGCCCTCTGCCGCGAGTGCAACCGCCTGCTGGCGGCCCGTCCGGGCTCCCGGGCCGACGAGCGGCTCGGCGCCGTGGCCCTGGTGGAGCCCTTCAGCATCGACAACGGCCTGCTCACCCAGACCCTCAAGCAGCGCCGTGACCGGATCGCCGACCGGGACCGGGCCGCCATCGCCGCGCTCTACGGCGAGGGCGGGTCCCATGGTTGACCGGATCCCCCGTCGCCTGACAGCCTGAGCCCTGCACCTGCAGTCCCATGGCCGATGGCACCAGCCTCAACATCAAGCGATCGATCACGGTGCGGGCCGTTGTGACGCCGCGCTGGAAGGAGGATGCCGAGCGGGAGCTCAGCAACGCCCTCACCAATTTCGACCAGCAGCTGGCCCAGCTGGAGCAGGAAGGCCAGCGGCTGATCGATGAGATCCGCCGCCAGAGCGCCAACCCCCTCGACCCCCGGGTGCAGGAGCAGGTGGGTTCGGTGCAGCAGCAGGTGGCGGCCAAGCGCGCCGAGTTCGAGGAGCAGAAGCGGCAGGTGCTCGAGCAGCAGCGCCAGGTGCGGGAACTGGAGATGGAACAGGTGGTGGAGCAGGGGCAGATCGAGAGCTTCTGCGATGTCCAGGTGGGCGACAACCTGGTCCAGAAGCTGCAGGTGTCGGTGCTGGTGAGGGACGGGGTGATCGAGGCGATCGAGGGGGGCTGATCCTGCCGCCACCTAAAATCCCCCCACCCCAGAGGCGTCCCCGTTGGCCACCCACGAAATCTTCATGCCGGCCCTCAGCTCCACGATGACGGAGGGCAAGATCGTGGAGTGGCTCAAGAAACCTGGTGATCGGGTGGAACGGGGCGAGTCCGTGCTCGTGGTGGAGTCCGACAAGGCGGACATGGATGTGGAGGCCTTCCAGGAGGGTTTCCTGGCAGCCGTGCTGATGGAGGCGGGCAGCACCGCGCCGGTGGGCGAGACGATCGGCCTGATCGTGGAGAGCGAGGCGGAGATCGCGGCGGCCAGGGCGGCGGCCCCGGCCCCCGCCGCGGCGGCGGCGGCCCCACCCTCCGCCCCTGCTCCCACCCCTGCACCGGCTCTCGCTGCACCGGCTCCCGCTTCAGCCGCGCCCGCTCCGGCCCCGGCGGCACCGGCTCCCTCGCCCGCCCCGGCACCGGTGGCGGTCGCCGCCGCCGCCACCGATGGCCGGGTGGTGGCCACCCCGCGGGCCCGCAAGCTGGCGGCCCAGCTCGGCGTCGATCTCGGCTCCGTGCGGGGCAGCGGCCCCCATGGCCGCATCCAGGCCGAGGACGTGGAGCAGGCCACCGGCCAGCCCGTCAGCGTGCCGCGGGTGGCCGAAGGCTCAGCTCCGGCCATGGCCGCCCCGGCCGGCAATGGCGCGGCGGCCGCCCCTGCCGCTCCCTCCGCCCCCGCCGGCCAGGCCTTCGGCCGCGCCGGCGAGACGGTGGCCTTCAACACCCTGCAGCAGGCGGTCGTCCGCAACATGAACGCCAGCCTGGCGGTCCCCAGCTTCCACGTCGGCTACACGATCACCACCGACCGGCTCGACGCCTTCTACAAGCAGGTGAAGGCCAAGGGCGTCACGATGACGGCCCTGCTGGCCAAGGCCGTGGGCGTCACCCTGGCCCGCCATCCCCAGGTGAATGCGTCGGCCAGCGACGCGGGCATGACCTACCCGGCCGCCGTCAACGTGGCGGTAGCCGTTGCCATGGACGACGGCGGCCTGATCACTCCGGTGCTGGTCGGCGCCGACCGCACCGACCTCTATTCCCTCTCCCGCAACTGGGCCGACCTGGTGGCCCGCTCCCGCTCCAAGCAGCTCAAGCCCGAGGAGTACACCACCGGCACCTTCACCCTCTCCAACCTGGGCATGTTCGGGGTCGACCGCTTCGACGCGATCCTGCCCCCGGGCACCGGCGCCATCCTGGCGGTCGCCGCCTCCCGGCCGGTGGTGGCCGCCCTCAAGGACGGCTCGATCGCCGTGCGGCGCCAGATGCAGGTCAACCTCACCGCCGACCACCGCGTCATCTACGGCACCCATGCGGCGGCCTTCCTCAAGGATCTGGCCGACCTGATCGAGAACCGTCCCGAGAGCCTGGCCCTCTAGGGCGCCTCGCTTCCGCGTGGTCACCCCCGCCGTGCCGGACCCCGCCGACCTGCGTCTGTCCAGCTACGACTTCGTCCTGCCGCCGGAGCGGATCGCCCAGCGGCCGGTGGAGCCCCGTCACGCCGCGCGGCTGCTGGTGGTCGATCCGGCGGGGGCCGGCCCTGCCCCCCATGCCCGCCACCTCAGCGCCTGGGCTCTGCAGCATGAACTCCTGCCCGGCGATCTGCTGGTGGTGAACGACACCCGGGTGCTGCGGGCCCGGCTCCAGGCGCGGCGGCCCGGCGGCGGTGCGGTGGAACTGCTGGTGCTCGAGCCCTGGCCGGGCGGAGCGGGCCAGTGGCTGTGCCTGGCGCGGCCCGCCAAGAAGCTCAAGCCCGGCGACCGCCTGGAGGTGGTGGCCGGCGGCCAGCCGCCGCTCACGGTGGAGGTGGTGGGAAGCGACCCGGCCACCGGTGGCCGCATCGTGCAGTTCCCGCCGGACTGCGCCGATGCGGCGGCCCTCGAGCCCCTGCTGGTGCAGTACGGCGCCATCCCCCTGCCGCCCTACATCCACGAACATGACGCCAGCGACAACGAGCGCTACCAGACCCGCTACGCCGCCCGTCCCGGCGCCGTGGCCGCCCCCACCGCAGGCCTGCACCTCAGCGACGAGCTGCTGGCGGCGATCCGGGAGCGGGGTGTCGGGGTGGCCACCACCACCTTGCACGTGGGCCTGGGCACGTTCCGGCCGATCGAAACGGAGGACCTGAGCGCCCTGGAGCTCCACAGCGAATGGGTGGAGGTGAGCCCGGCGCTGGTGGAGGCGGTGGCGGCCTGCCGGGCGGCGGGCGGCAGGGTGATCGCCATCGGCACCACCTCAGTGCGCAGCCTGGAGGCCGTGGCCCAGCTGCACGGCGGCGAGCTCCGCCCCCACACCGGCCCGGTGAACCTGGTGATCCAGCCCGGCTACCGCTTCGCCGTGGTGCAGGGCCTGCTCACCAACTTCCACCTGCCCAAGAGCTCGCTGCTGCTGCTGGTGAGTGCCCTGATCGGCCGGGAGCGCCTGCTGGACCTCTACACCGAGGCGATCGAGCGCCAGTACCGCTTCTTCTCCTACGGCGATGCCATGTGGATCGCGCCGGAGGCGGTGCTGCCAGGGGCGCTGCCGTCATAAAAAAAGCCCCCGGGATTCCCGGGGGCTGGTGCCTGCAGCCGAGGAGGACCTCAGGTGGCGGCCAGGTTGGCGGCGACGAAATCCCAGTTGACCAGCTTGTCGAGGTAGGTGGTCATGTAGTCGGGACGGCGGTTCTGGTAGTCGAGGTAGTAGGCGTGCTCCCATACATCCATGGTGAGCAGGGCCTTCTGACCGTGGGCCAGGGGCAGATCGGCGTTGGCGGTCTTGGTGACCTTCAGGGTGCCCCCATCGAGCACCAGCCAGGCCCAGCCGCTGCCGAACTGGGTGGCGCCGGCGGTCTTGAACTGCTCGACGAAGGCCTCGAAGCTGCCGAAGTCGGCGGCGATCTTCTCGGCCAGCGCACCGGTGGGGGCGCCGCCGCCGCCGGGCTTCATGCACTGCCAGTAGAAGCTGTGGTTCCAGACCTGGGAGGCGTTGTTGAACACGCCTGCCTTGGAGGCGTCACCGGCGACCGCCAGGATCACATCCTCAAGGCTCTTGCCCTCAAGCTCGCCCCCTTCGATCAGCTTGTTCAGGTTGGTGACGTAGGCGGCGTGGTGCTTGCCGTGGTGGAACTCGAGGGTTGAGCGGGAGATGTGTGGCTCGAGTGCGTCGAGGCCGTAGGGCAGTTCGGGCAACTGGTGAGCCATGGGAGGGGGTTGAGATTACGCGTTAGTGTAACGATCGTCACCCGAATCCTGGCCGCTCGTCCGGGGGGCCAGGCTCAGCCCTTGATCTCCAGCAGCTCCACCTCGAACACCAGGGTGGCGTTGGGGGGGATCACGCCGCCGGCGCCCCGTTCGCCGTAGGCCAGATCGGGGGGGATGACCAGCTTGCGCTTGCCGCCCACCTTCATGCCGGCGACGCCCTCGTCCCAGCCGCGGATCACCCGGCCGGCGCCGAGGGGAAAGCTGAAGGGGCCGCGGCCGTAGCTGCTGTCAAACTCCTTGCCGTTGGTGAGGGTGCCGCGGTAATTGACCACCACCGTCTGACCGCTCCTGGCCTCGGCGCCCTCGCCCACGGTCAGGTCGGTGATCCGCAGGCCGCTGGGGGTGGTGCGCTCGGTGGGGGAGACGAGCTCAGCGCCCAGGGCCGCGGCCCCGCTGGAGGCCAGGTCGGCGCTGGATGAGTCGGGAGCCATGGTGAACAGGGTGGGGTTGGGAACGTCGGGGTCGAGCTCGAGGGGGGAGGCCACGGCCTCGCTCGCCTGCGGTGCTGCGTTTGGGTTCGCCCGCGGGGCGGTGGCCGGGCCGGAACGGGCCAGGGCCTGCTGGACACCGGCCTCGGCGGGGGTCGGCGCGGCGGCCTCCACCTGGGAGGGCGACACCAGCTGACTCACGAAGGCCAGCATCAGGAAAGCCACGCAGACCAGCGAGCTGATCAGAATGTCGCGCATGCGGAGGAACCCGGATGGGGGGATTCTGCCAGTGCGATCAGTCGAAGCTCTCGCCGTTGTTCTGGCGCTGGCGCAGGGCCTGCTCGAGCCGGTCGATGCGGCCGCGCAGCTCGTCCACCTCGCGTTGCCGGGCCAGGCCCAGGTCCTGCAGCAGCTGGTCGCGGTTGCGCTCCAGCTGGCGCTCGGCCTGCTGCTCCACCTCGGGCGTCTCGCCCCGCAGTGCCCGCAGGACGTCCTCCACCAGGGCGGAGGCGTGGCTGGGATCGAGGCGGCCGCTGCTCACCCATTCCTGGCTGACGTACTTGAGCCGGTCGGCCACCAGTGAGGTGGTGCCGAGGCCGCGCAGCAGCAGCATCTGCAGCAGATTGCCCTGGTCCATGAAAGAGATTTCCTTGGGGAAACGGCGTGACTCTTCTTCGACCTTGGCGCGTCCGGGGCCCGGCGGCCATGGGCAATGACCGGCGTGCCGGCTGGGTTGCTGCCGGCACCGCCGCAGCGGCCGGCCTGCTAGCGGGGCTGGCCCTGCCGCCGCTGGGCTGGCCCTGGATGCTCTGGCCCGCCCTGGCCATCCTCTGGGGGCTGCTGTCCCCCTCCCGCGGCCCCGCGGGCCCTGCCGCCGCCGCGGGCGGCGCCTGGGGGCTGGGGGCGGTGCTGGTGAGCCACCGCTGGCTGCTCTGGCTCCATCCCCTCGACTGGATCGGCGTGCCCGGCCCCCTGAGCCTGCCGATCTGCCTGGCGCTGTGGCTGGCCTGCGGCCTGGCCGGAGCGGCCCTGGTGGGCGCCTGGGCCTGGCTGGTGTGGCGTCTGGATGGCCGTCACGGCAGCACCGCCGTGCTCATGGCCGCCCTTTGGGGCTTCACTGAAGTGACCCTCGCGCGAGGTCCCCTGTTCTGGATGGGCCTGGGGGCCTCGACCCTTCCCGGAGACCGGGCCCTGGCCGGCCTGGCGTCGATCGGAGGGGCGGGGCTGCTGGCCGCTGTGCAGCTTCTGGTCGGCTGGGGGCTGTGGCGATGCGCCACGGCGGGCGCCCGGCGCGGCCGCAGCGTCGCGGTGGCCCTGGCCCTGGTGCTGGCCGCCCATCTGCTCGGCCTGGCGCTTCTGGATCGAGGCCCCACCAGCGCCACCCCGGGCGGTGTCACGGAGCGCTGGCTGGTGCTCCAGCCCGCCACACCGACGCGCCGGAAGTTCCTGCCCGAACAGCGGCAGCGCCTGCTGCGGCAACTGGCCGGCGCCCAGCGCCGGGTCCTGGTCCCGGAGCCCGGCCCCCCCCCCCAGGCGATCACCGGGCTGTTGCTGCCCGAGGGGGCCCTGGCCCTGGGCCAGCCCCTGCCCCAGCCCGCGGCCGTGGAGGTGCTCAGCGGCGGCTTCCGGCTGCAGGGCCTGGAACAGCGCAGCAGCGTGCTGCGCTTCGCCCCCGGCGAACAGGTTCCCGGCAGCTGGATCGACAAGCACCGGGTGGTGCCGCTCGGGGAGTGGGTGCCGCTGGCGGGGCTGTGGCGCTGGAGCGGCCTCTCGGCGGTGGGGGGGATCGAGCCCGGGCCGGCCTCCCGGCTGCTGCCCAGGCCGGGTGGGCCGGTGGCGGTGGCCATCTGCTACGAGATCTCCAATGGGGCCGCCCTGGCGGCCGCCAGCCGGGATGGGGCCCGCTGGCTGCTGGCGACCGCCAACCTGGACCCCTACCCGGCGATGCTGCAGGGGCAGTTCCGGGCGCTGGCCCAGCTGCGGGCGATCGAGACCGGCCGCTGGCTGATCAGCTCGGCCAACACGGGCCCCAGCCTGGTGGTCGATGCCCATGGGCGGATCGGAGACCAGCTGCCGGCCGGCCGTCCCGGCTCCGGACTGCTCACGGTGCGGCAGCGCTCGGTCCTGACGCCGTACGACCGCTGGGGAGAGTGGCCCCTCCTGGGGATCGGGGCCATGGCGGGCCTCTGGCGCTGGCGCTTCTGAGGATCCCCGGACGGCGGCAAAAATTCAGGCGGCCTGGGCCATGGCGCGCTCCAGGTAGAGGGTCTGGGTGGGATAGGCGAAGGTAATGGCCTGCTCTTCGAAACGGCGCAGGATGCCGAGATTGATCTTCTGCTGCAGGTCGAGAAACAACACCATGTCGCCATCAGGGACGAAAAACACGAATTCGAATTCCAGGGCGCTGTCGGCGAAGCCGGTGAAGTGGCAGCGGTCGAACTCGGCGGGGGGATGGGCGTTGACGACCCCGGCCACGAGATCGGGGATGGCGGCCACCTTCTCCACGGGCGTCTGGTAGACCACGCCGATGGTGTGGGCCACCCGCCGCCGCGGCAGGTCTCCGAAGTTGCGGATGGTCTGAACCAGCAGCTCTTCGTTGCTGATCACGATCCGCTCACCGCTCAGGCTGCGGATGATCGAAGAGCGCAGCCCAACCCTTTCCACCGGCCCGAGCACGTCACCGAAAACGATGAAGTCACCGATGCGGAAGGGCTCATCCAGCAGGATCGTGATGTAGTTGATGAAGTTGGTGAACGGGCCCCGCAAGGCCAGGCCAAGGCCGATGCCGGCGCCGGCCAGGGAGGCATAGACGGCGCCCAGTTCCACCCCCTGGTTCTGGAGGAACACCAGGGCGCCGATGATCCAGATGATCGTGCGGATCATCGGGGCCAGCCCATCGAGGGTGGTCAGCTGTTCATGGCGGCCCAGCCGTTGCATGGTCCGGTTGAGCAGCAGCAGAAGTGCTCTGTTGACCAGCCGCACCACAAGCAGGATCGCCACCAGAAAAACGGCAGCGCTTACGAACCGCTGCGGTCCCTGCTCGAACGACAGGCCCTCCCAGCCCCTCACGACGGTCTGCCAGCCCCAGAAGAACATGGCCAGATAACCGAGGGGGGCGACGGTGCCGATCACCAGCCGCAGCAGGGTGTCGTCGGTGCTGCTGGCGGTGCGGCGGGTGATCCGCGACAGGATGCGCCTCGCCAGCGACGTCGCCAGCCAGACGACGGCCGATCCCGCCAGAAACTGGGTCGTGGCCGTGAGGAACGTGACGCCGATGATCGTCATGGGTTCTTGGTCGGCTCCTGACACCTTTGCACATGTGGTCGGTGCAGCGACGCGCCTCAGGCTTTCTCTTCCCGTGGTGGTGGGAACAGGCGCCCGATCAGAGCGTCGGTGATCTCGGCTGGCAGGGCCACCTCGATCCGTTCGTTGCGCAGGTGCAGATCCCGCTGGGGGAACGGTATCGTTAGGTCGTGACGGCGCAGCATCGCTTCGATGCGGAAGTTGAGTTCACTGCGGATCTCGTACTGACGCCGGGGTTGGTTGATCCAGACCAGCAGCTGAAAGTCAAGGGAACTGTCTCCAAAGCCGGTGAAGAATACCGATGGCGGCGGTGCCGTAAGGATGTCGGAGAAACCCTCACAGGCTTCCAGCAGGGCCTGACGCACCAGCTGGCAATCTGAGCCGTAGGCCACGCCCACAGGAATCTTCAGGCGCGAGATCGGGCTGCCATGACTCCAGTTGATAACGCGGGATTCGAGAAACTCCGCATTGGGTACGATGATCGAAATACGGTCGAGGGTGACCACCTCGGTGCTGCGCAGATTGACGCGGGTCACGGTTCCCTGCAGATCGCCCACTTCGACGAAATCGTTCACCTGAATGGGCCGCTCGAACATGATGATCAGGCCGCTGATCAGGTTCTTGGCGATGCCCTGCAGGCCGAGGCCCACCCCCACCCCCAGGACGCTGGCGAATAGCGCGAGGGAGGTGAGATTGAGGCCCCACAGCTGCAGCAGCACGAGGGTGCCGAGGAACAGAAGGCCGTACTGAAGCAGGAAGGCGATCGCTTCCTGGGAGCCCGGTTCGATGCCCGTGCGCTGCAGCACCCGCGTGCGCAGCAGCCCCGTCAGGAACGCCACTCCGCGCACCAGCACCAGGAAGAGCGCCACCAGGATGACGGCGTCCAGCACCGAATAGCTGCGTCCCCCCAGGGGCAGGAACGGGGATCCCAGGCTTTCGGTGACCGCGTCGAACAGGCGGCCGATCAGCAGCCTGGTGGCGGGAAAGAAGCCGGCGATCACCCGGACCGCCGCCACCCAGAGCCCGAACTGCAGCACCACCAGCACCCCATGCAGGAGCCAGTCCATGCCCCGCAGCGGCCTGATCGTGCCGGACTCGCTGGCCAGTGGCTGGGTGAAGGCCGAAGGCAGGAGCCGGAGCCACACCAGTCGCAGCAGCCGCTGCAACAGGAACGCCAGCCCCAGGATTCCAAGGGACACGGGAATCATCCTGGCCACGTAGGCGGGCTGACGCTGGGCCCGTCCCCGGGCGATGGCCGCCGCGATGGTCCGGCGCCAGAGATCGGCCTGTCGCTCCATGGCCATGCCCTCGGGTGTGTCCCGACGGGTGACCGTGAGGATCACCTCGTCATCGAGGGTGATCACGGGCAGGTTGTTCAGCTCCCTGACGCCGATCTTTCCGGGCTGCGTCGACGCCACCACGTCCTGCAGCAGCCGGTTGGCCCGCTCCACCCGTTGTCTGGCCGAGTAGTCCTTCGAGGCGGTGACCTCGAACAGCCGGTGGCCATCCAGCTCCAGAAATGCCGGGATCTCCGGCCGGGCCTGGGCCCTGGCACCGTGGAAGGGTGCCACCACCAGCAGTACGGCCAGGACCGCCAGGACCACCAGGCGACCCCGGGGGCGAGGGCCGGGGCCGCAACTCGTCCCTCGGCGCGTCGCCAGGGTGGGCTGGATGGGCATGGCGGGCGGGGGTTGCGACCAGCTTGACGCCGATCCTTTCACCCGTCGTGCCGGGTGGCGGCCTGCCCGTCGCGCGGGCGGTTGGCCGTCAGGTGAGGGCCGGCTGCGAGCTCTGGCCGGCCGTACGGGGCACCAGGATCTTGCGAAGGCCCACACGCCCCGTCCCATCGGCGAACTCTCCCCAGGCCTCCATGCCGGCCCCGTTCCGCTCCAGGGTCATGCCGCCGCCATCCTGCCCATCGTCCGGGGGTTCGAGCAGGTCGAGCACGGCCTGGCGCACTCCCGAGAGGCGCCGCTCCAGCTTCTGGCGCGCCCGCTGTTCCTGCTCCAGGTCCTGCAGCAGCTCCAGACGCTGCCGTTCGGCGGCCTCCTGGAGCTCGGCTTCCCGGGCAGCAGCGGCCTGGTCCGCCTCCTGCAGGCGCCGTTCCATCGCTTCCTGATGCAGGCGCTCGCGCTCCCGCTCGGCCTCCTCCAGCGCCGCCTGCTCCGCTTCGGCGATGGCCAGCTGCTGGCGCACGGCCTCGTGGAAGCGCTCCACCTCCGCCTCGGCCTGGCGCCGGCCCTCGAGGGCTTCGGCCAGTTCGGCCGCCAGCCGTTCCCGTTCCAGCCGGGCCTCCTCCCGCTCGGCCGCCACCTCATGGGCCTTGGTGGCGGCAGCAGCCTCCAGGTGGCGGCGGAAGCGGCGCTCCTGTTCCAGTTCCTCACGCAGGGCGTCGACTTCGCAGGTGGTGGCGGCGATCAGGCTCTGGGCCTGGGCGGTGAGGGCCTCGACCGCCTGGTTGAAGGAGGATGACATCGGCGTGCGGGGGGAAGGACGCTGGCTTTGCTCTAAGTCTGCGAAGGGGGGCCTGTCGGTAGCGAAGCGCTCCACCCCGGGTAGGGGCGCCGGTCGCCTCAGCAACCGGCGATCCGGGAGCGGCGCAGCAGCACCGAAGGCGCGATGCCGTCGTGGCGGCCAGTGAGTGACTCAGGGCCTGGCGGGGCAGAATCGCCGCCATTCCCCCAGGGCCTCACCGGCGGCGAAGTACTTCCGCTCGCTCAGGGCCTTGTCGTAGCGCTGTTTCTGCGGCGAGCCGGCCCAGCTGGCGGCAGGACAGGCCTGGGGAGCGGTGCCGACGCCGGCCTTGGCCGGCTGATCGGCCGCCTCCACCCCCAGCCGCAGCCGGAACAGGCTTTCCTGGCCGTACTGCTGCCGGAAGACCTCGCGATCGATGGGTGCAAGGGAGCCGCTGTCCGGTTCCGCGATCCCCTGCGCCCGGCCGATGGACGGGACGACAGCCTGGACGCTGAGAAGCGCCAGGCCTGCCGCGAAGCCGGCGGCCCGATGTCCCCGCCATGGGGCCCGGGGGGAGCGGGTGATCAAGGGGAAACGGGCAGGGGATCCGGCCATCCTGACGGTCGCAGCGACCGTCAGGATGGCCATCCATGTCGCCTGCAGGCGGGGGCGCTGGGGCAGCCGCAAGGGCGAGCGCTATTCACGGCACTGATATCACCTTGATCGCCGGGCCCGTGCCGGTATCGCGGAGGCGGCCATTCGTGACCGCCCCCTCCAGCGCATCGGCCCGGCCGGCATCGGAGCGCGACAGCTCGGTGAGGCGCTTGGCCTGCTGCTGGCGGTAGGCGGCCTGGCCGCGCAGGTGCTCGATCACCCAGCAGGTGGCATCGGCCTTGGCGGCGAGGGCTTTCCTGTTGCCTTCCTCGGCAAGGAGGGCCGCCTCGAGCTCGGCGAGCGCCTGGGCGCGGGCGTGCTCGTCGTCAGCCTCCAGTTGCTCAGCGAGCAGGCCGATGGCGGTGGTGAGTTCCTGGGCCTCGATGCCCAGCTGCCAGAGGGAACCAGATCGCTGCAGCGAGCAGACCGGCCCTGTGGGCCCTGTAGGGGGCAGCCTCACGGGGGGAGGAGAGATCGATGGGCACGGGGGTGAGAACAGGCATGGCGGTGCGTGGGAAATGGATCGGCGGGCGCCCATGGGCGCGGAAGGCTTCAGGAGCAGGCGGATCGGCAAGGCGCACAGATCGGTGCGACGGCAGTGGGCACGGCCCAGAGACCGGCGGACGGGCTGACCTCCACCACGGCGAGCGGCACGGGTGAGCGGGAGGCCATGCGGCGGGCCTGCTGCACCAGCGATGCGGTGCCGGTGCCGCCGGGGAAGGCGAGCACCAGCACGGAGGTGGCCAGCACCGGTGAGGTGTGGGCCAGGGCCTCGGCGATGGCTCGCTCCAGCAGCTCCCGATTGCGAATCGGCCCGGCCGCCCGGCCATGGCGCTCCCATGCGGCAGGCAGAGCGATGGCCGACCAGCCCAGCTGATGGGCGGCGCGGGCGATGGCGGCATCGGCGCCGCGGGCTCCGCCATGGAACAGCCGCTGGACCGGCCGGCCGCCGCTGCGGGCGAGCAGCTCAGCGGCGACCCGCTGGTGGGGCCAGGCCAGATCACGGCCGCCGCCGGCTGCGATCACAAGCGAGCGGGCAGGGCCTGAATCTGGCCCGGGTGAATGACAAAAAACCATGGAATCAGCTGCCTTGAGGGACAACTGACCGGGGCATCATGCCGCTGGTGAGAGCACGGCAATGATGGCGAGATCAGGGGATGACGTTGCCGCAGGCGATGGGCTCGGGGCCTTTGGCGCAGTCCGTATTTTATCAGCATCAATGAACTGTTGAGCAGGCAGGACCGTTGCACAGCATTGGATCTATGCAAAGCAGCGCCATGCGCTTGCGGCTCGGCAGGTGATCGAAGGAAGGCCCCCATTCAGGCTGGAATGAACATCCGGCCGTGCATTCGCGCGCATACCCCCCTGGCTTCACTCCAGGCCCCTCCCGGCTGAAAGCTGCCGCGCCACCGCAGCCGCGGGAGAGCAGCTCAGCCCACCACCCCCATCACCGGCCCCGGAGCGGAGGACGGCCGCCGTCGACCGAAGCGAGTCGTCAGCGCAGCCATGAGCACCGGTCGTTTCGGCCGCGATGGCAAGGGCTTTGTGGACAGAGTGTCAGAAACTCGCGTAGGCTTCTGACATAACAGGACACAACTGGAGGTGTGCAGTCGCCATGGCTGTTCCCAACAAGAGGGCTGTTCCCAGCAAGAGGGCTGTTCCCAGCAAGAGGGCTGTTCCCAGCGAGAAGGCCGTGCTGAGCGAGCGGATCCTGGAAGCTGCCTGCAAGCGCCCGGAGGGATCCCTGCTGGCGGCCAAGCAGTTCCTGGCGTTCGGCAAGCGCGATGCAGTGGACCAGGCCCTGCGCCGCCTGGCGGCCCGCGGCCAACTCGTGAAGATCACCCGCGGCCGCTACGCCCTGCCCATCAGCAGCCGCTTCGGGACAAGACCTCCGGCGCCGGAGGTGGTGATCGCCCAGCTCAATGAGGAGGGTGCTCAGCAGTTAGTCAGCAGCGGCGCCGCTGCGGCCAATGCCCTGGGCCTCACCACCCAGATGCCCGTGGAGCAGACCTTCCTGGCCCGCACCAGGACTCAGAAGCGCTACGTCTTCGGCAGGCAGCAGGTCACCATCCGCCCTGCAGCCGCCTGGAACTTCCTGCTGGCCGATCGCCCTGCCGGCCAGGCGATCCGCGCCCTGACCTGGCTCGGCCCAGATCAGGCCTCAGCAGCCCTGCCGCAACTCCGAACCGTGCTGCCTCCTCAGGAGTGGGAGGCTCTGCTTTCCGTCAGCGCTGAGCTGCCCTTGTGGCTGGCGGAGCTGCTCAACGAACAAGATCAGCAGTCTCTGGAGGTTCGTGGCTGAGGTCTGGTTCGCTCTTTCCGCAGAGGACCAAAAGGAAGCCCTGGCGGTGGCTGCGGCCGAATCCGGCTGGCCTGCCTACCTGCTGGAGAAGGACATCTGGGTGGTCTGGGCGCTGCAGATCCTTGGGACAGACCAGCAGCTCCTGCAGAGCCTCACCTTCAAGGGCGGCACCTCGCTCTCCAAGGCCCATGGGCTCATCGATCGCTTTTCGGAGGACGTCGACCTCACGCTGAACATTCAGCGCCTCTGGCCGGAGGTTGTCCTGGCGCCCGCCGCCAATCCAAGCCAGGCCGACAAGCGCCGCAGAACGGCCGACAGGAGGCTCAGGCAGTGGGTCCAGGAGATGCCCCTGCCGCTGCTTCAGGGGGCTGTCGTGGCCACCGGCCAGCCGGTGGAGCTGACACTGCAAGCGACGGAACCAGGGCGCCGGCTGCCGACCACCATCGTTCTCCGCTACCCACCGCTGATCCGGGCCCCTGAAGGCACCCATGGCTATGTCAGGCCCACGGTGCTGCTGGAGTTCGGTGCTCATTCCACCGGTCAACCCCATGGGCTGATGCCCATCACCTGCGAGGCGGCGACCCACCTGGCCATGCTCGACTTTCCGACGGCCAGGCCACTGGTGATGGACCCGAAGCGCACGTTCCTGGAGAAGGCCGCGGCGATCCATGTTTCATGCCGGAAGGGCCGCTGGGGCAGCGGCGAGGGTGACCGCTACTCGCGGCACTGGTACGACCTCGATCGCCTGGCCCAGGCAGGTATCGCGGAGGCCGCCGTTCGAGACCGCCCCCTCTGCGAGGAGGTGGCCCAGCACAAGGAGGATTTCTGGCGTGCCAGGGATGCCGATGAGCAGCCCATCGACTACCTCCACGCCCTCAGCCGCAACCTGCAGCTGGTGCCGACCGATGAAGCCCGGCAGGCCCTGGAGGCGGATTTTCAGGCCATGACCGACTCGGGGATGCTGCGAGGCGAGATCCCGAGCTTCGCCGAGTTGCTGGAGCGGATCAGCCAGCTTGAGGCGCAGTGCAATGCCATCGCGTGGTCACTCGCCTGAGCAGACGCGGCGGCACCGATCGAGACTCATTCAGGGGCCAATGATTTTGCGCTAGCTAGCGCATAACTGGACGAGCTCCCGGGGCGGGTCGTCGCTTGCCTCATTGTTGCGCTTGATTTTGCGCTTTTCGGTCCCGGAGGGCGTGCCCGCGGCCCCCTGACCAACAAACGAGACCCCTTGCTACACAAGGAGTCTGACGGGATGGAGCCAAGCGGACTCGAACCGCTGACCCCCTGCATGCCATGCAGGTGCTCTACCAGCTGAGCTATGGCCCCATTGGTGCGCCGGTGATCCGGTGCTTGAGGAGTTTACAACGTGGGGGGTGCGGGCCCGGTCCCTTCAGACCTGACGCCAGACCGCCACCAGGCGGCCCTGAACGCTCACCTGGTCGGCGGGCAGCAGGAGCGGCGCGTAGGCGGGATTGGCGGCCTCCAGCCGCACCTGGGCCCCCTGGCGGTGGAAGTGCTTGAGGGTGGTGCCGCTGCCGGGCACCAGGGCACTCACGATCGTGCCCTCCCGCAGCCGGGAGGGGTCGGCCACCGGCTCCATCAGCACCACGTCGCCGTCGGCGATGTGGGCGTCCACCATCGAGTCGCCGTTGACGGTGAGGGCGAACAGGCCGCGGGTGTCGAGCACCGGGGCCAGATCAAGGTGCTCCTGCACGTCGTCGAAGGTTTCCACCAGGCCGCCGGCGGCCACGGCCCCCAGCACCGGGATGCCCGGGCGGCTCTCGCCGAGCAGCTGCAGCGTGCGGGCCTGCCCCTCCTGCCAGGTGATCCAGCCCTTCTGCTGCAGGTGGCGCAGGCGGCTCTGGATCGGCGCCGGGGAGCGCAGGCCCATCGCCTCCATCATCTGGCGGATCGAAGGGCTGTGGCGGTGGTGGCCGATGTAGTCGGCGAGCCAGTCGTAGAGCTCCCGCTGGGCTTCGGTGAGGTCCTGGTGGGTGGCAACCACGGGCAGTACGGATGAACCACTCCCTTTCTGCCATCCCACGGGCGCTTTGTCCAGAGCCGGGTCTGCGCCCGTCGTTGGCGCGCTCAGTCGCTGACACCCCCCAGCAGGGTGGCGAGCAGGGCCTGCTGCACGTGCAGGCGGTTCTCCGCCTGGTCGAACACCCGGCTGGCGCTCCCCTCGATCACACCGGCGCTGATCTCCTCACCCCGGTGGGCCGGCAGGCAATGCAGCACGATCGCCCGCGGATCGGCCTCGGCCAGCAGGTCTTCATCCAGGCACCAGCCGGTGAAGGCCTGCTCCCGCTGGGCCTGCTCCTCCTCCTGGCCCATCGACGCCCACACGTCGGTGTAAAGCACGTGGGCCCCCCGGGCCGTCGCCACCGGGTCCTGCAGCACCGTGATCGCGCTGCGCCCGCCGGCGAGGGACCGGGCCTGCTCCACCACCGCCGGGCTGGGGGTGAAGCCGTCGGGGCAGCCGAGGCGCACGTCCATCCCCAACAGGGCCCCCACCAGCATCAGCGAGTGGGCCATGTTGTTGCCGTCGCCCACGTAGGCCAGGGTGAGGCCGTGCAGCTCGGTGGGGCCATGGCCGAAGCGCTCCTGGATCGTCAGGGCGTCGGCCAGGGCCTGGCAGGGGTGCTCCAGGTCGGTGAGGGCGTTGATCACCGGGATCGAGGCCCAGTGGGCGTAGTCGACCAGGTCCTCCTGGGCGAAGGTGCGGATCGCCAGGGCATCGCAGTAGCGGCTCAGCACCCGGGCGGTGTCGGCGATCGGCTCGCCCCGGCCCACCTGGGTGACGGCCGGGTTGAGGTCGATCGTCTGGCCGCCCAGCCGCGCCATGGCGACGATGAAGCTCACCCGGGTGCGGGTGGAGGCCTTGGAGAAGATCAGCCCGAGCACCCGGCCAGCCAGGTCGAAGCGGCGCTCGCCGCTCTTCAGCTGGCGGGCCAGCTCCAGCAGGGCCAGGGTCTGGTGACCGTCGAGGTCCGCCGAGGAGAGCAGATCGCGGCCCCTGAGGGCGGCGAGCGGGGCTGAGGGGGACACCATGGCCCACGTCCCAAAGAACCCTTATGCGAGATCGACCCCCCCCACGTCAAGGGGGACAGGGGCGCAGGCCGTGGCGTGACGGCTGCGCCGGGCTGGTGCGGGGCAGCAGGATGAACGGAGCTGACCGCCAGGTTCCCGGCGCTTCCCAGCTGGTTATCTCCGGGTGGGCGGTACCCAGAGTCCTCATCGTCGTCCTGTTGCCGTGGAACGCCAGCAGCGGCTGCCGCTGGGGGGCGATGCCGGCTGGGTCGCGCTCCTCGAGATCCCGCAGCTGGCCGGCTCGGAAATAGGTGCCCATGAGGGCGTCGGCGCGCCAGCCGGTGCTCCAGCAGCCGCCTGCGCAGAGAACGGTGCCGTTGACGAAGGTCGCCATGGCCCGATAGTTCACCAGGGGCGCCTGTTCCTCCGCCAGCAGCCTCAGGCCGATCCGCAGCTGCAGCAGAAGTACGCTCACCAGCAGAACGGCGAGGGCACGGCGGGCAGCACCACGATGAGGTAGCGCGCCTGGCTCAACGGCTTGATCGGATCGATCACCAGCAGCAGGAAACGGGCCTCGCCCTGGGCTGCCGGCAGCTGCTGGGATGGCGCCATCAGGAAGCGGCGCAGGGCTCCGGCCGAGCCGAAGGCGCAGCAGACCGCCACAGCCAGGCTGATCAGGTCCAGGGGTGCCAGCTGTCCCTGGCGCAGGTCCGGCACGGGAAGCAGGCCGCGGCTGAACTGCTCCAGGGTGCCGACGATCGGCTTCACCTCGATCCAGCTGGCCCGGTCGGGCTTGTTGACGATCGGGCTGGCCAGCGCATGGCCCAGGGGCGGCAGCAGCAGCATCACCCCCAGAACGGCCGCCTCCCAGCGGCGGCGAAGCACCTGTCCGTCGGCGGCGCTCACCGCCAGCACCACCAGCAAGAACAGCAGCGAGAAGTAGTGCGTCAGCGACAGCAGCACACAGGCGAGCCGGAACCCCCAGCGCAGGTCGCTCTCGCGACCTGCCGTCCGCAGGCGAAGGAGCAGGGCGGTGCCCAGCATCAGGGTCGAGAGCGTCAGGGAGAGGGCGTAACTGCGCGCTTCCTGGGCATAGAAGAGAAAGGAGGGGCTGGTGCCCAGGAAGGCCACTGTGGCCAGACGCCGTCTGGCCCCTCGCCCTGAACTGCACCAGGCGGCGACAACCAGGCCGAGGGCCGCGATCAGGAAGCTGAGGCTGCGGGTGGCGGGTACCCCGTTGCCGAAGATCCCGATCCAGAGCTTGAGCAGGATCTGGTAGGGGGCGGGTGGGTGTCTGGGATCAGCCAGTCCCGCATCAGCCCACCCCAGCCGGTGCTGCTGGCGCCCACCGACCAGATCTCGTCGGACCAGTAGGAGTAGGGGTTTCCCAGGCCCCTGCCCGCCATCGCCAGGCAGAACAGGATCAGCAGGCCTGTCAGGACAGGCTGAAGCCAGCGGGAGCCTGGGGTTTTCAGGTGTGCCGGAGCCGACAAAGCTGTCGGGTCAGCCATCACCTGGATCGGAGAAGGGTCGGGCCCGGAATCTAGGTCGGATGACAGCCCCTACGGCTCCTCAGCCGGCCACCCCCTCGAGCACCGCCGCGTCGGGCAGATGGCTGGAGGCCAGCAGCTGCTTGAGCTCCTCGCCTTCGATCACCTCCTTCTCGAGGATCTTGTGGGAGATGGTCTCCAGCAGCTCGCGGTTGTGGTGCAGGATCGCCAGGGCCCGCTCGTGGGCCCGGTCCACCAGACCGCGCACCTCCTTGTCGATCTCCAGGGCGGTGGCGTCGCTCACGGCCCGGCGGGGGTTGGAATTCCCCCCCAGGAAGCGGCTGCCGCCCTGCTTGTCGTAGGCGAGGGGGCCGAGAGTCTCGCTCATGCCGTAGGTGCCGATCATCTGCTCGGCGATGTCGGTGGCCCGCTGCAGGTCGTTGGCGGCGCCGGTGGTGACCTCACCGAAGACCACCTCCTCGGCGGAACGGCCGCCCAGCAGGGTGGCGATCTGGCCTTCGAGGTCCTCCTTGGAGTTGAGGAAGCGCTCCTCGGTGGGCAGTTGCAGGGTGTAGCCGAGGGCCGCCATGCCGCGGGGCACGATCGAGATCTTGGCCACCTTGCTGCCGCCGGGCATCAGGTGCCCCACGATCGCGTGGCCAACCTCGTGGTACGCCACCACCTTCTTCTCGTCGGGCTGCAGCACGCGGCTCTTCTTCTCCAGGCCCGCCACCACCCGTTCGATCGCCTCGTTGAGGTCGGCCTGCTCCACGGTGGTGCGGTAGGCCCGGGCCGCCAGCAGCGCCGCTTCGTTGACCAGGTTGGCCAGGTCGGCGCCGGCGAAGCCGCTGGTGGCCTGGGCGATCCTGTCGAGATCCACGCCCTCGGCCAGCTTCACCTTCTTGCCGTAGATGTCGAGGATCATCTTGCGGCCCGAGAGGTCGGGACGGTCCACCAGCACCTGGCGGTCAAAGCGGCCGGGGCGCAGCAGGGCGGCATCGAGGGTTTCGGGCTGGTTGGTGGCCGCCAGCACGATCACCGGCTTGTCCTGGGCGGTGAAGCCGTCCATCTCGGTGAGCAGCTGGTTCAGGGTCTGCTCCCGCTCGTCGTTGCCGCCCACCACGCCCATCGATCCGGAGCGGCTCTTGCCGATGGCATCGAGTTCGTCGATGAAGATGATGCAGGGCGCCTTCTTCTTGGCCTCCTCGAACAGGTCACGGACCCGGGCGGCGCCGGCCCCCACGAACAGCTCCACGAATTCGGAGCCGGAGATGATGAAGAAGGGAACGCTGGCCTCACCGGCCACGGCCTTGGAGAGCAGGGTCTTGCCGGTTCCGGGAGGGCCCACCAGCAGGACCCCCTTGGGAATGCGGGCGCCGATGTCCATGTAGCGCTGGGGCGTCTTGAGGAAATCGACGATCTCGGTGAGCTCGGTCTTGGCCTCGTCGACCCCGGCCACATCGGCGAAGGTGACCCGCGACTCCTCATCGGGCACATACACCTTGGCCTTCGACTTGGTGAAGCTCAGGGCCCCCTGGGCGCCGCCGCCCATGCCGCTGCGACGGGCGAAGAACTGCAGCACCAGGATGAAGATCAGCGGCGGCACCACCCAGCTCAGGGCGGTGGTGATGAAGCTGGGCCGCTTCGGCGGCGCCGCGGCGAACTCGACCCCGTGCTGCTCCAGCCGCTGGGGCAGGTCCATGTCGAAGATCGGCGTCGTCGAGAGGATCGTGGGGGCTCCCTCCTCCGGGGGATTGGTGAGCTCGTAGCGGATCTGGTCCTGGGTGATGTACGCGCGCTTGACGTTGTCGTCGTTCACCTGGTCGATGAACAGCGAGTAGGGCACCCGCGGGATCTGGGTGGCCGGGTTAGGCAGGAAGTTGCTGAACAGCAGCAGCACGCCGAAGCCGATCAGGAGCAGGTTGACGATCCCGAAACGCCGGGTGGGGCGGTTGTCGTCCTGACGGATGGCCATGCGGCGGGCAGTGTCGAATGGGTCCAAGCTAGGTCTGGTCGCCACCCGCCGTTCCCACCCCCGGTCGGGAGAACCGAACGCCCCACCCTCCGGCCCCTCGCTCCCATGTGCGGCCGCTATTCCCTCACCACCAGCCTCGACCGGCTGCTTCCGCGGCTGAAGGGCCCGCTGCCGCCGGGACTGGAGGCCCATTACGCCCCACGGCCCCAGGTGCGGCCGGGGGAGCCGGTGCTGCTGCAGCGTCAGGAGCACGGCCGCCTGGAGGTGGCCCTGGCCCTCTGGGGGCTGGTGCCGGACTGGTGCCCCGATCCGCGGGCCCGCCGCCGCCCCATCAACGCCCGCAGCGAGACGGTGGCGGAGAAACCCTCCTTCCGCGGGGCCTGGCGTCACCGCAGGGCCCTGATCCCTGCCGACGGCTTCTACGAATGGCAGCCGCGGATGGTGGACGGTCGTGCCGTCAGGCAGCCCTGGCTGTTCCGGCGGCGGGACCGGCGCCCGTTCTGGCTCGGGGGGCTCTGGGACCGCTGGCTGGGGGCGGACGGGGGGGAGCTCGAGACCTGCGTCGTGCTCACCACCGCCCCCAACGATCTGCTGGTCCGGGTGCACGACCGCATGCCGGTGGTGATCCCCGACGGCCTGGAGGAGGCCTGGCTGGAGCCTGTGGATGGCCCGGCTCTGCGGGCCCTGGAACCCCTGATGGCCCCCTGGGACCCGGCGCCCTGGGAGGCGGTGAAGCTGGAGGTGCCGCCCCAGGCTGTCGTGCAGCTGGGTCTGCTCGGCCAGGCCCCGGAGACCCCCGCCGGCGGCTAGGAGCCAGTTGCGCGTAACGCGGTCGCCGCCGCCGCTTTCCCCCGCCGTGCACATTTCGTGTGCCAGCTGAACGTGATTTTACCGGATTCGTTGCTCCAGGAGCGCTTGAGCAACCCCGCCAAGGTGCTTGGCGGGGTTGGTTCCCCTCACCCCATCGCCATCGCCTCCTGTTGGTGTTGTTGCTTCAGGTAGCGCCATAACTTGTTGAGGTTGTGGGTGGCGCCCCAGAGCAG
>NZ_JACJSZ010000022.1 GCF_014698445.1 Microcystis elabens FACHB-917 | reverse complement strand
CCCATTATCTCGCCCAGATCCATTGCTATCACAGGGATCTGGGCAGATTCAGGGGTGTCTGTGGAGAAGAGCAGGGTGGTCTATGCGCAACAGGCTCCTAGGTGACGAACAGGGCGATGGCCACCAGGGAGAGGATATCGATGACGGTCTGACGGGACAGGTGCTGATCCGGATCGTTCGTTGTCATCGAATCGGTGTCGTCGAATCGGGGTCATCGGGAGGGTCGGTCCCCGGTGCCGTTCATGTGCCGGCATTGTGGCGATGATCGTGGTGCTCTTTCCGGTTGACGAGGTGAATATCCGCTGTGGATCTCTGGGACGAGCCTGGCCGGTGGTCATCGGCAATAATCGCGGGATGGTGTTACATTTCGGCCTGTCAATCCGGTGCCTGGCCTTCGCGACGTTCAGACTGAAAAAGAATGAAAGAATGCCTGTCTTCCGGCTTAATGACTACGGCTTCCTGGTTAATGGATTCCGGCTTGAAGGCTTCCCCGGCATGGCCCTGGCAGGAACAGCCTTGGCCTCACGACTCACCCAACCACAGCTCAACGTCAGCAGATTCCAGAAGTCCGATGCACGTCCCAGCCCTTTCAGCCCCCCTCCCGGTCCGTCGCCGACACCCGATCGCGCCCGGCCGTCAGGCCTTCGCCTGGGGCTTGGGCCTCGGTGTGGTGCTGATCTCCGGCCACGAACGGCCGGCCCGGGCCAACCGCCTCCAGGCGGACAGGTTCGACCTCGGCTGTGCCGGCGGCTTTGCTCTGGTGAACATCAGGGCGAATCGGGTCTCCTCCAGCCTCGGCACCAGCACCGGCTCGCCCAACCAGCTCAACGGCGGCGCCGCGGTCTCGTTGCCGGCGAGCTGCAGCGTTGCCCCGTTGCTGCCGCCCCAGCCCGGTGATGGCCATGCCCTGGTGGGCGGCCAGGCCCGGCTCAATGCCGGATCGATCGACGCCACCCGCATCTTCCGCTCCCATTCGGCCACCGTCACCAACGGTCCCGGCACCACGGTGGTCAGCAACGCCTGGACCGTCCAGGCCGAGGCGGATGCCCTGGCCGTGGCCAGCTACATCGGCGACATCACGGCCTCGACCTGCACGGTGGCCCTCAGCTCCTGCCGCTACAACGATGCGTTCAACCTGTCCGGCAACCTCACCCTCACCGGATCGCTGCCCGGCACTGGCGCGATCAACTACTACAACGTCCGGAGCGTCGGCCGCAACGTCGATCTCACGTTTGTCGGCTCCAGCCGTGACTACTTCGTCTTCAACATGCCCAGCGGCATGACCACCAACCAGGACTGGACGCTGCAGCGGGATGTGGATCCTTCAAGGATCATCTTCAGCTTCGCGCGCTCCGGCTCCAACCTCAGCCTGAGGGGATCCGATGTCTTCGGCAGCTTCCTGCTCACAGGCGGCGGCACGGCAACGCTGAACCGCTCCGGCAACGGCAACCCCTCCAGCATCACCGGCTCCCAGATCGTCATCAACAACCGATCCGCCCTCCGGTTCGGTTTGACGAACGGCGCCAATCGTGTCAGTGCCGTGATCAACGGCCGTCCCTTCAACCCCACCGCGCTGCGCAGCGTTCCTGTGCCGGGCCCCCTGCCGCTGCTCGGCGGAGCCGTGGCGTTCGGCTGGAGCCGCCGGCTGCGGCGTCGGTTGCGGCAGATCCGTCGCCCAGGCGAGCGTCCCCAGGCCGCCTCGCTCTGAGCCCGTTTCAGCTGGCGACAAAGGTCCGGGGGCGGCCGCCGCTGGCTGCGGGCCGCATGCGACGCTGAATTCCGTGACCAGCCTCGGGGGATCCACGGGTGACCATCAGGATCGGCATCAACGGTTTCGGCCGCATCGGCCGCCTCGTCTTTCGCATCGCCTGCGGTCGCGATGACATCGAGGTGGTGGGCATCAACGACCTGATCGATGTCGATTACATCGCCTACATGCTCCGCTACGACTCCACCCATGGCCGCTTCGCCGGTGAGGTGGCGGTCGACGACGGCGCCCTGGTGGTGAACGGCCGCCGCATCCGCATCTCCTCGGAACGTGATCCGGCCGCCCTGCGCTGGGGGGATGTCGGCGCCGATGTGGTGCTCGAATCCACCGGCCTGTTCCTCACCGACGAACGGGCCCGGGCCCACATCGCGGCAGGGGCCGCCAAGGTGGTCCTGTCGGCTCCCTCCAAGGACGACACGCCGATGTTCGTGATGGGGGTGAACCACACCACCTACGCGGGCCAGGAGATCGTCTCCAACGCCTCCTGCACCACCAACTGCCTGGCGCCGATGGCCAAGGTGCTGCATGACAACTTCGGCATCCGCGATGGTCTGATGACCACCGTGCATGCCACCACCGCCACCCAGAAGACGGTCGACGGGCCGTCGGCCAAGGACTGGCGCGGTGGTCGTGGTGCCGGCCAGAACATCATCCCCTCCTCCACCGGAGCGGCGAAGGCGGTCGGCAAGGTGATCCCGGCCCTGAGCGGCAAGCTCACCGGCATGGCCTTCCGGGTTCCCACCCCCAACGTCTCGGTGGTGGACCTGACGGTGAACCTCGAGCGGGGCGCCAGCTACGACGCCATCAAGGCCGCCATGCGGGACGCGGCCGCCGGACCGATGGCCGGGATCCTGGGCTACACCGAGGACGCGGTGGTCTCGACCGATTTCCTGGGCGAATCCTGCACGTCGGTCTTCGATGCCTCCGCCGGCATCGCCCTCACCGACACCTTCGTGAAAGTCGTGTCCTGGTACGACAACGAGTGGGGCTACTCCAGCAAGTGCCTCGACCTGATCCGCCACATCTCCGGCTGAGGACTGCAGTCCCGTCCGTGGCTCAGCCCGTGGCGCGGACGCGGCAGTGGGTGCGCACCAGTGTCGTGCCCAGCTGCAGTTGCCGCTGGTTGGCATAGGCCTCGCGCTCGAGGGCCTTCTCCCAGTCGGAGGCGCCGGCGTAGAGGGGCTCGTCGAGGTGGAGCTTCAGTTCCGCGGGCACGTTCTGGCTCAGGCCCAGGACGCGGGGGACTGCGCGCAGGCCGCCCGCCGCGCAGCTCTGCGCCACATGGATCGCTTCGTGGTTCAGCACCTGGGCGAAGTCCACCGTGCCCTTGTCGACCACGGCGGGTTTGATCCGCAGGGTGCGGGCGGCGTGGTCCCATTCCCCGGCGGCCCCGGTCTTTCGCGGTTCCGCCAGCTGCACCTGCACTCCGGCCTGCTCCAGGGCGCCGAGCAGGTCGGCGATGGCCCGACGCTTCTCGCCGTGGTCTGGTGGGGAGTCGATCAGGGCCTGGAGCTCCTCCACCGAGAGTTCCGGCTCACCGGCGCGGCGGCGGTAGAGGAAGCGGGTGCCACCGCCGGCCAGGGGCTCGGCGGTGGGAATCCATTGCCGGTCGGCCTCCTTGAGATTCTCCAGCAGGCCTCCATCGATCAGGGCCATCGGCCGCAGGAGCGGGTCGGGGGCCGGAGCGAAACGTTCCAGCAGCCGGGTGGTCACCTCGGGGGCCTGCCGGGGCAGGCTGGCCACCTGCTCCAGCAGGCCGGAGACGGCGGCCCACCCCAGCACCACGACAGCCACGCCGCCGGCCAGCCCCCAGGCGCGGCCATGGCGGGGCCTGGGCTCGAGCAGACCTCCGCAGCGCCCGCAACGGGGCAGGCCCGTGTAGGGAGGCTGGAGCCGCAGGGGACGACCGCGGCAGGAGGGACAACGGAAGCGAGCCATCGTCGGGCAGACCGACCTCCAGCATGACGGCAAACGGGCCGTGACGTCACGGCGGTGTGCGGTGGTTGCGAGGATCGCCAGCGGTTCGATCCCACCGTTGCGATGCCCCTCCACGCCCTCGTGCGCCAGCTGCAGGCCGCACCGCTCACCGCCGAGGTGAGGGCGCGCTGCGGGCGGCCCGAGCGCCTGCGGCTCAGCGGCGCGGGCCGGCCCGCCCGGGCCCTGGTGGCCAGCGCCCTGGCGGGCTGCGGCGAGGCCCCCCTGCTGGTGGTGGTGCCCACCCTGGAGGAGGCGGGCCGCTGGGCTGCCCTGCTGGAGCTGATGGGCTGGCCCCTCTGCCAGCTGTACCCCACCAGCGAGGGCTCCCCCTACGAACCCTTCGACCCCACCAGCGAGATCACCTGGGGCCAGCTGCAGGTGCTCGCCGAACTGGTGGGCGACGGGGAGGGGGCTTCGAGTGCCGGCGGTGGCCGCTTCGCCGTGGTGGCCACCGAGCGGGCCCTGCAGCCCCACCTGCCGCCGCCGCCGCTGCTGGCGGCCCGCTGCCTCACCCTGCGGCGGGGCGACCGCCTCGACCTTGAGCTGCTGGCCCTCACCCTGGCCGGCCTGGGCTACGAGAAGGTGCCGACGATCGAGCAGGAGGGCACCTGGAGCCGCCGGGGCGACATCGTCGATGTGTTTCCGGTCAGTGCCGAGCTGCCGGTGCGGCTGGAGCTCTTCGGCGAAGACCTGGAGAAGCTGCGGGAGTTCGATCCGGCCACCCAGCGCTCCCTCGATGTGGTCGAGCGGGTGCGCCTCACCCCCACCAGCTACGCGCCCCTGGTGGCCGAAGCCCTGCGGGAGCGGATGCCCGACGGGCTGGAACGGCTGCTGGAGCCCGCCGCCCTCGACCAGCTCCTGGAAGGGGGGACGCCGGAGGGGATGCGGCGGCTGATGGGCCTGGCCTGGGAGCGGCCCGCCTCCCTGCTCGACTACCTGCCCGCCGCAACGCTGGTGGCGATCGATGAGCGGCGCCAGTGCCTGGCCCATGGGCAGCAGTGGTTCGACCATGCTGCCGAGCACCACGGTGAGGTGGTGAAGGCCGCCTCAGGCGAGCCGCCCCTGCCCCTGCCGGGTCTGCTGCACCGGCCGATCGCTGAGGCCCTGGCGGAGGCGGAGGCCTTCACGGGGTTCGATCTGGCGGAGCTGCACGAGAGCGACCGCCACCCGAACGTGCTCGATCTGGCCAGCCGGCCGGTGCCGGCCCACCCCAACCAGTTCGGGCGCCTGGCGGAGCAGATCAAGGGGCACCTGCGCGAGAAGGTTCGGCCCTGGATCGTCTCCGCCCAGCCCTCACGGGCCGTGGCCCTGCTGGAGGAGCACGACTGCGTCACCAGGTTTGTGCCCAACGCCCGCGACTTCCCGGCCATCGAGCGGCTGGTGGAGCAGGGCACGCCGGTGGCGCTGAAGCTGCGCGGCACGGCCGAACTGGAGGGATTCCAGCTGCCGGCCTGGAAGCTGGTGCTGTTCACCGACCGGGAGATCTTCGGCCAGCACAGCCTGGCGGCCGGGGGCTATGTGCGCCGGCGCCGCAAGGCGGCCAGCCGCACGGTGGACCCCAACAAGATGCTGCCCGGCGATTTCGTCGTGCACCGCAACCACGGCATCGGCCGCTTCCTGAAGCTGGAGAAGCTGGCCATCGGCGGCGAGGCCCGCGACTACCTGGTGGTGCAGTACGCCGACGGGCTACTGCGGGTGGCCGCCGACCAGCTGGGCAGCCTGGGCCGCTACCGGGCCAGCAGCGACAGCCCGCCGGAGCTCAACCGCATGGGCGGCACGGCCTGGACCAAGGCCAAGGAGCGGGCCCGCAAGGCGGTGGCCAAGGTGGCGATGGACCTGGTCAAGCTCTACGCCGAGCGCCACCAGGCGCCGGGCTTCGCCTTCCCCCCCGATGGTCCCTGGCAGGGCGAACTGGAGGATTCCTTCCCCTACGACCCCACCCCCGACCAGCTCAAGGCGATCGTGGAGGTGAAGCGCGACATGGAGCGGGAGCAGCCGATGGACCGGCTGGTGTGCGGCGATGTGGGCTTCGGCAAGACGGAGGTGGCGATCCGGGCCATCTTCAAGGCGGTCACCGCCGGCCGCCAATGTGCCCTGCTGGCCCCTACCACGGTGCTGGCCCAGCAGCACTGGCGCACCCTGAGCGAGCGCTTCGCTCCTTATCCGCTCAAGGTGGCCCTGCTCAACCGCTTCCGCACCACCGGCGAGCGCAAGGCGATCCAGGAGGGTCTGGAAGCGGGAACCATCGATGTGGTGGTGGGCACCCACCAGCTGCTGGGCAAGGGCACCCGCTTCCAGCAGCTGGGCCTGCTGGTGGTGGACGAGGAGCAGCGCTTCGGTGTGCACCAGAAGGAGAAGATCAAGGCGCTGCGCAAGGATGTGGACGTGCTCACCCTGAGCGCCACGCCGATCCCGCGCACCCTCTACATGAGTCTGTCGGGGGTGCGGGAGATGAGCCTGATCACCACGCCGCCGCCGCTGCGGCGGCCGATCAAGACCCACCTGGCCAGCCTCGACGAGGAGGCGGTGCGCAGCGCCATCCGCCAGGAGCTTGACCGCGGCGGCCAGGTGTTCTACGTGGTGCCGCGGGTGGAGGGCATTGAGGAGGTGGCGGGCCAGCTGCGGGCGATGCTGCCGGGCCTGCGGTTGCAGGTGGCCCACGGCCAGATGCCGGAGGGGGAGCTGGAGAGTGCCATGGTGGCCTTCAACGCCGGCGAAGCCGACGTCATGCTCTGCACCACGATCATCGAGAGCGGCCTGGACATTCCCCGGGTGAACACGATCCTGGTGGAGGACGCCCACCGGTTCGGCCTGGCCCAGCTCTACCAGTTGCGCGGCCGGGTGGGCCGCAGCGGCATCCAGGCCCATGCCTGGCTGTTCTATCCGGGCGATGCCTCCCTCAGTGAGGCGGCCCGTCAGCGGCTGCGGGCGATCCAGGAGTTCGCCCAGCTGGGTTCGGGCTACCAGCTGGCCATGCGCGACATGGAGATCCGCGGCGTGGGCAACCTGCTGGGGGTGGAGCAGAGCGGCCAGATGGAGGCGATCGGCTTCGACCTCTACATGGAGATGCTGCAGGAGTGTCTGGCCGAGTTCCAGGGCCAGGAAATTCCGGCGGTGGACGAGACCCAGATCGACCTGCCGGTGACGGCCTTCATCCCCGCCGACTGGATCACCGAGGCCGACGAGAAGATGGCCGCCTACCGCGCCGCCGCCGAATGCGTGAGCAAGCCGGCGTTGGTGGAGCTGGCCGCCGGCTGGGCCGACCGCTACGGCCCGATTCCGTCGCCGGTGCAGAGCCTGCTGCAGCTGATGGAGCTGAAGCTGCTGGCCCGCCGCTGCGGCTTCTCGCGCATCCGGCCAGAGAAACCCAACATCGCCCTGGAGACGCCGATGGAGGAACCGGCTTTCCGCCGCCTGCGCCAGGCCCTGCCCCAGCACCTGCACGGCCGGCTGGTGTACCAGGGCGGCGCCGGCAGCACCGCCAAGGTGCTGGCCCGGGGCCTGGGGGCCCTGGCTCCCGCCCAGCAGGTGGAGCAGCTGATGGCCTGGCTCTCCGCCATGGCCGGCCAGATCCCCGAGGCTGATGGGCGCACGCCGGAGCAGCGCGAGGCGGAGCAGGCGGCGACGAACGCGGCGGTACTGGTGGTGTGATCGCAGCCTCCACCGCGACCGCTTCCCGAGGCACCTCCCCCGACATCGGCGTCATCATTCCGTTGTTCAACGGCGCCCCCTGGATCCGCCAGACGCTGGTGTCGGTGCTGGACCAGACCCTGCCACCCCGGGAGATCCTGGTGGTGAATGACGGTTCCAGCGATGACGAGCCGGCCATCGTCCGCTCCTTTCCCCAGGTGGTCCTCCACCGCCATCCCGGCAAGGGCACCCACAAGACCCGCCAGTTCGGCTTCAGCCGCAGCACCGCGGCCTTCGTCACCTTCCTCGACCAGGACGACCTCTGGCCTCTCCGGCACCTCGAGCTGCTCGCCGCGCTGCTGCATGACGAGCCTGCGGCCAGCGCGGCGGTGTCCCCCCCCTCACCGTCGAGGACGAACGGGAGCTGCGCTTCCCGGAGCCGTCCCTGATGTCGCAACCGTTCGACCCCTGGGACAGCTTCCCCTTCCACCGCATCGACACCCCCTCCTTCGTGCAGATCCGGCGTACGGCCCTCGAGGTCATCGTTGGCTGGCTGGCCCGGAACCCCTGGAGCAGCGATGTGCAGGCCCAGGCCTGGTTCCAGCTGGCCTCCATCGCCCCGATGGTGCGCAACGGCAGTGCCACCGCCGCTTACCGCGTCCAGCACCGGCAGGGCCAGGGACAGGGCAAGGTCCAGGCCGGCGGAGCCCAGCCGATGAGAATCTCCGTTAAGCTGACGTCATCTTTCGTTACGTGGCGACATGGGTGAACTGATCGAGGTCGCGGGCGCCACCCAGAATTCCCTGATGCTGCCGGCCTTCCTGGGGGTGCTTGGCCTCGGTTGCTTCGCCCTGCTCCAGTCCGACGCCGGCAACGACGACGACGACTCCTCCCCCGGTGGCGGCCTGATGCAGCCGGTTGCCTGATCCCTGCTGGCGCTTCGGTCAGTTCAGTCGCCGCCTCCGGACTCCTGGGATTCCTTCCAGGCAGCCGGCATCAGCACGAGGAAGAGCAGCCACCAGGCGGCGATCACCACCGACACCCCGGCGGTGAGCCACCACCAGCGCAGCAGAAGCCAGCTTCCTCCCACGATTGTCAGCCCGGTGAGCAAAATGCTCCACGGCTGACACCACCACGGCTTGATCTCCCAGACCGAGTTAAAAGGTCTGTCCGTCCCTTGCGACTCAGGGTTTGGCAAGGGCCGCCGGCAGGTTGGTGCTGCCGGGCTGGAAGGCCTTGTCGATGACGGCTCCCGCCTGCAGCTGCTTGCGCAGGGTGGATTCGGCCATCCGATACTGACTGTCCCGGTTGGTGCCGATGTCCTCCAGCGTGAGGCGTTGCACCTCCTGTTCGGTCATCTTCACCGGCACATCAGGGTTGATGCCGTGCTTGTGGATGTCCCTGTTGCGGGGAGTCAGGTACTTGGCGATGGTCACCGTCATGCCGGAGCCGTCGGACAGGCCGCGAACCGACTGCACCAGACCCTTGCCGAAGGTCTTCTGGCCCACCAGCACCGCCCGGTTGTTGTCCTGCAGGGCGCCGGAGAGGATCTCGCTGGCGCTCGCCGACCCTTCGTTGACCAGTACCACCATGGGCTTGGTGGTGAGGGCCTGGCCGGTGGCCCGCTTGACGTCCTGGATGCCGTCGCGGGTCTTGGTGGAGACGATGATCCCCTCGTTGATCCACTGGCGGGCGATCTCGACGCTCGCCACCAGCAGCCCGCCGGGGTTGCTGCGCAGGTCGAGCACGTAGCCCTGCACCCCCTGGGCCTCCAGGTCCCGCACCGCCGCCCGCATGTCCTTGGTGGCGGTGGCGCTGAACTGCTTGAGCCGGATGTAGCCGATCCTGGTGCCGTCGGGGGCGGTGTTCACCTGGTGGCTGACGGCATGGATCTCGATCAGCTCCCGGGTCAGGGGGGTGTCGATGTTCTGGCCCTTGCGGCGCAGCACCAGGGTGACGGTGGTGCCTGCCTTGCCCCGGATCAGCTTCACCGCGTCCTCGGTGCTCATCCCCTTGGTGCTCTTGCCGTCGATCGAGACGATCACGTCCTTGGGCTGCACCCCGGCTCTCGAGGCCGGTGAACCCTCGATCGGAGAGATGACGACAAGCTCCTTGGTCTCCTTGTCGACGCTCAGCTGGATGCCCACCCCGGAGAGCTCCCCGGAGGTGTCGATCTGCATCTCCTTGAATTCCCGCGGATCGAGGAAGCGGGTGTAGGGATCGTCGAGGGTGCCGAGCATGCCCCGGATGCCTTCATAGGCATCCTTGGGGGTGCTGTAGCTCTTGGAGAGCACGCTGCGGCGCAGCTTGCGCCATTGCTCAGGCGTGTACTTGCCCGTGGTGTCCAGGTAGTCGCGGAAGACGATCTGCCACGCCTGATCCATCACCTCCTTGGGACTGTCGCTGATCGACACGGTTCCGGTGGGGGTCAGCACCATCTCCCGGGCCATCACCGCCGTGGCGGCACAGGCACCGAGACCGACCAGCACCACGACGGTGGCGCGAGCTCTGCCCATGGTGGGGATCCTCAAGGAGTCTGAGATGTGAGTCCAACGTAGCGCCGCTGCCAGGGGTGGGCTCCCCGGTCAGGGGTCGACCCAGCGACCGTCCTCCTTGATCAGCGCGATCAGTGCCTCCACCCCTTCGGCCTCGGGAACCCGGCGGATCTCCTCCCTCCCCCGGTAGAGGGAGATGGTGCCGGGGGTCTTGCCCACGTAGCCGTAGTCGGCGTCGGCCATCTCGCCCGGGCCGTTGACGATGCAGCCCATCACGGCGATGTCCAGGCCGGTGAGGTGGGCGGTGGCGTTGCGCACCGTGTGCAGCACCTCCTCCAGGTTGAACAGGGTGCGGCCGCAGCTGGGACAGGCCACGTACTCCACCATGGTCTTGCGCAGGCCCATGGCCTGCAGGATCGAGTAGCAGACGGGGATCTCCTTCTCCGGCGCCTCGGTCAGCGACACCCGGATCGTGTCCCCCAGGCCCTCGGCCAGCAGGGTGGCGATGCCGGCGGTGCTCTTGATGCGGCCGTAGTCTCCGTCGCCCGCCTCGGTGACCCCCAGGTGCAGGGGGTAATGGAAGCCCTCGGCGTCCATGCGGAAAGCCATCATCCGGTAGGCCGCCAGCATCACCGGGGCCCGTGAGGCCTTCATCGACACGACGATGTTGTGGAAGTCGAGGCGGTCGCAGATGCGGATGAATTCCATCGCCGACTCCACCATGCCCAGGGGCGTGTCCCCGTAGGTGAACAGCATCCGCTCCGCCAGGGAGCCGTGGTTGACGCCGATGCGCAGTGCCTTGTTCTGGCCCTTGAGCAGGCTCACCAGCGGCTCGAGGGTGGCCTGGATGCGCTCGCCGATCGCCGCCACCTCCTCCGGGGTGAACTCCGTCCGGGTGGGGTCGGTCTTGTCGAACACGTACAGCCCCGGATTGATCCGCACCTTGTCGACGTGCTGGGCCACCTCCAGGGCGATCTTCATGCCGTTGTGGTGCACATCCGCCACCAGCGGCACCGGCCGGTAGGTGTCCTCCAGCCGCTGGCGGATCTCCTTCACCGCCTTGGCGTGGGCCAGGCTCGGCACCGTCAGACGCACGATCTCGCAGCCCGCCTCGTGCAGGCGGCGGATGCCGGCGGTGGCCCCCTCGATGTCGAGGGTGTCCTCGTTGATCATCGACTGCACCACCACGGGGTGCTCGCTGCCGACCCAGACGTCGCCGACCAGGACGCTGCGCGTGCGGCGACGGCGGATGACCGTGTCGAAGCGGGGGTCACGGGCCCAGTCGGCCGGGAGGGGGGAGGCTCCCGGGGCTGTGGTGGCAGGTGTGGCCAGGGTGCCGGTCATCTCATGGGGGCCGGTGATGGCCAAAGCCTGTCACAAAGAGGGTGTCGGCGGTCGGTCCTGGTCCAGGCGTCGCCGCACCTCCTGCAGGTCCTGCCAGGTGAGCCACTTGGGGGAGCCCTTCTCCCGCGAGGGATTGCGCAGCAGGTAGGAGGGATGGAACACGGGCATCGCCCAGCGTCCCTGCCAGGGGTGCCAACGGCCCCGCAGACGGGAGATTCCCCCCCTGATCCCCAGCACCCCCTCCAGGGCGGTGGCGCCGGTCAGCAGCAGCACGGCGGGATCGACGGCGGCGATCTGGGCGGCCAGCCAGGGGGCGCAGGCGGCGATCTCCCCGGGGGTGGGTTTCCGGTTGTCCGGTGGGCGGCACTTCACCACGTTGCAGATGTAAGCCTCCCGTTCGCTGTCCAGTCCCACACTGGCGAGCATCTGGTCGAGCAGCTGGCCGGCCCGACCCACGAACGGCCGGCCGCTGGCGTCCTCCTGGGCGCCGGGTCCCTCGCCGATCACCATCAGCCGGGCCGCCGGATCGCCGCGGCTCACCACCACCGTCTGGCGCCCCTCCGCCAGGCCGCAGCGGCGGCACTCCCGGCAGTCCCGCTCCAGCGCCGCGAGGTCGACCGGCACCCCGGGGCCGGCAGGCCCCGAAGGGCAGCGGTCCGCGGCGGAAGGGTCCTCGCCCAGAAGCGACGGTTGCAGGGGGTTGCCGGCCATCGCCCCATTCTTCGCCATGGTCGCGGGCATAGGGCAATATGGCCAGATTGCCCAATCGCGCCCTCCAGACGGCGCGCGCTGCCATGCCGGCCCCGTTGCCGCTCTCCGCCCGGGCGCAGGCGCTGCAGCCATCGCTCACCCTCGCCATCACCGCCAAGGCCCGCGAACTGCGCGGGGAGGGCAGGGACATCTGCAGCCTCAGCGCCGGGGAGCCCGACTTCGACACCCCCGCCTTCATCCGCCAGGCCGCCGCCGAGGCCCTGGAGGCTGGCCATACCCGCTATGGGCCCGTTGCGGGCGAACCCGCGCTGCGCCAGGCGATCGCCGCCAAGCTGACCCAGGAGAACGGTGTCCCCACCCGCCCCGAGCAGGTGCTGGTCACCAACGGCGGCAAGCAGGCTCTCTACAACCTTTTTCAGGTGCTGCTCGACCCCGGGGACGAGGTTCTGCTGCCCGCCCCCTACTGGCTGAGCTACCCGGAGATGGCCCATCTGGCCGGCGCCCGCGTCCGCTGCCTGCCCACCGACGCCAGCGGGGGTTTTCGCTTCAGCCCCGAGCAGCTGGAGGCGTCGATCACGCCGGCCAGTCGCCTGCTGGTGCTGAACAGCCCCTCCAACCCCACCGGCATGGTGCTGAGCCGCGCCGAGCTGGAGGGGATCGCCGCCGTGCTGCGCCGCCATCCCGCCGTGGCGGTGGTCTGCGACGAGATCTACGAGATGCTGCTCTCTCCGGGCCATGAGCACCACAGCCTGGCGGCGGTGGCGCCCGACCTGGCGGAGCGGATCTTCATCGTCAACGGCTTCGCCAAGGGCTGGGCCATGACCGGCTGGCGCATCGGCTGGCTGGCTGGCGCGCGCCACGTGGTGGCCGCCGCCAGCGCCCTGCAGAGCCAGAGCACCAGCAATGTCTGCAGCTTCGCCCAGTTCGGTGCCCTGGCCGCGGTCAGCGCCTCCCGTGCCTGTGTCCACGAGATGGCGGCCGAATTCAGCCGCCGGCGCTCCCGCCTCAGCGATGGGCTGATGGCGATCGCCGGCCTTGAAATTCTCCCCCCGGAGGGGGCCTTCTATGCCTTCCCCGACGTGAGTGCCTGGGGGCTGGATTCGATGTCCCTCTGCGGCCGGTTGCTAGAGGAGGTGGGGCTGGCGGTGGTGCCCGGCGCCGCCTTCGGCGATGACCGTTGCATCCGGCTCTCCTGCGCCACCTCCCAGGCCACCATCGACGATGGCCTGGAGCGGCTGCGCCGCTTCGGCGCCAGCCTCTGATCGCTACGGCGATGCAGGTGCCGAAGAAGCTGGTGGTGCTCGGCGACAGCGGCGTCTACGGCTGGGGCGACCCTGACCAGGGCGGCTGGTGCGAGCGGCTGCGACGCCACTGGATGGAGCTGCCCCAGGGCCCGGTGCTCTATGGCCTTGGGGTGCGGGGGGATGGGTTGGAGAAGCTGGCGGCCCGCGCCGAGACGGAGGTGGGCCACCGGGGCGAACTGCGCCGCCAGCGGCCCCAGGGGATCCTGCTGTCGATCGGCCTCAATGACACCGCCCGGGTGGGAAGGCCCGACGGCCGCCACCAGCTGGGCCCCGAGGCGTTCCTGTTCGGTCTGCGCCAGCTGCTGCCCCGCCTGGCCGCCATCGCTCCGGTGTTCGTGCTGGGCCTCACACCGGTGGACGAGGCCGTGATGCCCTTCGCCGACGTGCTCTGGTACGACGTGGCCACGGTGCGCCGCTACGAGGGTCTGCTGGAGGAGGCCTGCATGGAGGCCGACGTGCCCTTCCTGCCGCTGCTGGATGGCCTGCTGGCCGAGCCCCACTGGCTGCAATGGCTGTGCAGCGACGGCCTGCACCTCAACAGCGACGGCCACGGCCAGCTCTACCGGCGGCTGCGCAGCTGGAGGGCTCTGCTGGACTGGGCCGGGCTCGATCCCCGCAGCAGCGTGACGGCTGGCTTCTGAAGCGGCGCACCAGCGCCGGGCCGGTCCAGCGGTCCAGTGTTCCCAACGCCGGTGCCGCTGGCATCACCCGATCGGATGAGGGCAGGTCCCCCCGTGGGGTGAACCGCCGCCGATGGGCAATGGCGACCCTGAAGGGACGGACCCCACCACGAACCCCGCCATGGATCGCCCCCCGCCCCCTTCGCCTCCGCCGCCGGCCATGGTCGTGCAGAGCACCACCCGCCGGGTGCCGGCGCCGGATCTCTGTCCGGGCTGCCGCGAGATCCCCGAGGCGATCGTGGATCGCCGCATCCGCAACCGCCGCCGCCTCCGGGCCTACGCCGACGCCACCGATCCGGTCAGCCGGCTGCGCTGGCGCAACCTGCTGGTGGAGGACAACCTGCCGCTGGTGTTCAGCATCGCCGGGCGCCAGGGGGCCGACACGGGTCTGGCCTTCGAGGACCTCGCCCAGGTGGGCAGCCTCGGCCTGATCAAGGCCGTCGAGGCCTTCGATCCCGATCGCAACGTCAGCCTCAGCAGCTTTGCGGTTCCGTACATCCAGGGGGCGATGCGCCGCGAACGACGGGACCGGCAACCCCTGGTGCGACCGCCGCGGCCCCTGTGGGACCTGCACCAGCAGGCGCTCGCCCTCCAGGAGGCCCGCCGCCGTCAGGGGCTCGATCCCCTGCCCTCCGCCGCCCTCGCCGACCGGCTGACCTGTGATCCGGCCCGGCTCGCGGAGGCCCTGGCGATCCGCCGGACCGCCAGGGTGCGCAGCCTGGATGCCCCCCTCGCCCCGGGAGGCGGGGAGGGCGAGGCCCTCGGCTGCCTGCTGGATCTGCTGGCCGCCCCGGATGTCCCCGTCCATGAGCAGCCTCCGGAGGCCGGGAACGACTCCCGTCGTGCCGAGCGTGTGTGGCTGCAGCGGCAGCTGGCCGGGCTCGATCCCCGGGAGCGGGAGCTGCTGGTGGGCCGCCTCGATGGGGGCTGCACCTGGGTGGAGCTAGGCCGGCAGCTGGGCATTCCGGCCCGCCAGGCCCAGCGGCGCCATGACGCCGCCCTCGATCGCCTGCGGCGCGCCGCCATGGCCTGGCGCCAGGAGGCCGTCAGCCCTGGCCCTGCGACAGCCATGGCACCAGCGCCATCGCCAGCAGGGCCGCCAGCAGGGTCTGGAGCCCGTTGACCACCTCGTTGGTCAGCCAGCCCCAGTGCCGCTGCAGGCTGGCGCCCACCACGCTCTCGGCCAGGGTCGCCACCAGCCCGACGCTGCCCACCAGGGTCGCCAGCGGCCAGCCGCGGATCACCCCCAGGGCCGCCATGGCCAGGGTCATCAGGGCGCTGCCCAGGAGGCTGGCGGCGGTGCCCTCCAGGCTGATGGCCCCCTCGGTCCCCGGAGGCACGGGCCGCAGGGTGGTGATCAGCACGGTGCGGCGGCCCCAGCGCTTGCCGATCTCGCTGCCGAAGGTGTCGGCGAGCTTGGCAGCGAAGCTGGCGGCGAAACCGGCCAGCAGCAGGGGCTGCGTGGCCGCCGGTGCCCGGCAGGCCAGCAGGGCCAGGATCGTGCCCACCAGGGCGGAGCCCCAGACGTTCTCGGGCCCCCGCCGGCCTCCACGGCCCTCCGCCAGCCCCTTTTCCCGCTTGCGCCGGAACCCCAGCTTCGTCACGCCGCTGCCCAGGGCCAGATACACCACCACCGCCAGCCAGCCGCGCCAGCCCAGGCTTCCCCACAGCAGGGTGCCCAGCACCCCGGCATGGACCCAGCCCGCCCGGGTGAGCAGGGGGAGGCGCTGGGCCAGGCCGATCAGCAGCCCGTTGATCGCCAGGGCCGCCAGCCAGTGCAGGAGGTCCTGGGGCGGCAGCGGCAGCATGGCAGAGGCTCGGTTGTGTTGCACAGATCTAAGCCAGGGGTCGCTTGGCGCCGGCCTCGGCGGATAATCCCTGGATCCGGCGGTGCTGCGCATGGTCTTCAAACGACCCAAGTTCTTCCTCGATCTGGGTGGCGGCGAAGGCAACCAGCCCCCGGCCGTGGTGGCTCCCCCCAGGGCTGAGGCCAAACCGGACCCCAAGGCCCCTGCCAAGGCCACCGAGGAGCGGAACGCGGCCTCCGCCCCTGCCGCGGCGACGGCCGAGGCCACCCCCCAGCCCGTGTCCTCCCTCACCACCGCCGAGGCGATCGCCGCCGAACTGGCCGCGGCGGAGGCGCTGCGGCCGGCCCCGTCGATGGTCACCTTCGCCCCCGAGTGCGTCACCGCCGGTGGGGCCACCCCGATGAAGCGCCGCACCCCCGGGGCCAACCTGGCTGTGTTCAAGGAGATGGCCGCCGGCATGATGCGCTCCTGAGCGTCCGCCAGTCGGCCAGCAGGGCCAGGCCGGCCACCGCGGCGGTGGCTGTGCGCAGGATCGTGGGCCCCAGGCTCACCGGCTGCCAGCCGGCCGTTTCGGCCCGCGCCTCCTCCTGGGGGCTCCAGCCCCCTTCCGGGCCGATCGCCAGGCGGAGGCCAGCCGCCAGGTCCGCCTCGTTGGCCCCGTCGGCCAGCTCCTGCAGCCGCCGGCTGCACAGGGGCAGGCCCTCCCGCCGGGTGGTGGCCAGCAGGGCGATGCCCTCCCCGGGCCGGCCCAGCCATTCCCCGGTCGGCAGGGGCGCCTCCAGCACCGGATGCCACAGCCGTTCGCACTGCTCGGTGGCCTCCCGCACAATCCCCTGCCAGCGGGGGAGGGGGCAGCGCTCCCCCGCGGCGCCTCGCTCAGCCAGCAGGGGCTGGAGCCGGTCGGCCCCCAGTTCGGTGGCCATGCGCCAGACCAGATCCGCCTCCCGCCGGGGCACCGCCATGGCCAGCTCCAGGGGCGGCCCGAGCGGCTGCTGGCGCAGCAGCGGGGCCTCGGGCCCCTGCTCCAGCCGCAGGTTCCGCTCCGGCCCGAGCACCGCCGTCCAGAGACCGCCGACGCCGTCGACCAGGGCGAGGCGATCGCCGCTGCGGAAGCGCAGCACCCGCTCCAGGTAGTGCAGTTCCTGGGGCTCCAGGGCCAGCCGGCCCTGGCCCTGCCCTGCGGCGGCCAGGGCGGCGATCCGCTCCGGGGCGATCAGCAGGCGGCGCAGCTCCCGCCCCATCAGGCCCCGGAGAACGGGCTCTCAGGCTCCTCGTCGATCGGCCAGTCCTCGTTGAGGCCACCGATCACCAGCTCGGTGATCTCCAGCACGTCGTTGTCGAGCTGACGCAGGGCGTTGATCAGCACATCGAGGGCCAGGGCATCGCTGGTCCCCAGATCGACCCAGCAGCGGGCCCAGTCGTCCTGGTACTCCATCGTTCCCATGTTGTGCATCAGGGCCGGCAGGCAGCGTTCGGCAGCCTCGGTGTCGTAGGGGAGCCAGCCCAGGTCCACACCCCCCTCGTGGGTCTGGAGGTTCTCGGCGTTGAAGCCGCCCAGCTTGCCGAGGAAGAACCAGCTGTCGAAGGCCGTTTCGACGTAGCCCCGCTCGGCCGCGCCGGGCTGCTCGGCGAAGTGCAGCCAGATCCAGCAGTTGAACGGATCCACTTCGCGAAATCGGACATCCATGGACAAGGGGGGGAGGGCGCGCCTGTGCTCCCATCCAACACGTTCCCGGGCCCCCGCGCCTCAGCGCTTCAGTGCCGCAGCGCCGCAGCGCCGGACGGCATGCTGGTGGGATGCTTGATGTGATCGGCCTGCGCTACCACCCCGCCACGGCGGCCGGACCGGTGCTGCGGGATGTGTCCCTGCAGCTGGCGGTGGGAGCCCCGGCCCTGGTGGCCGGCCGCAGCGGCAGCGGCAAGACCACCCTGCTGGAGGTGCTCTGCGGCCTGGCCGAACCCGATGCCGGCCGCATCCTCTGGCAGGGGGAGGCGCTCAGCAGCCGCCAGCGCCGCTGGCTGTGCGGGCTGGTGTTCCAGTTCCCGGAACGTCATTTCCTCGGTCTGACGGTGGGCCAGGAACTGAAGCTGGGCCAGCGGCGCCTCACCGCCGAGAGGGCCGAGGCGGTGCTGGAGCAGGTGGGACTCGGCAGCCTCTCCCTGCAGCAGGCTCCCGAACGGCTCAGCGGCGGCCAGCAGCGGCGGCTGGCGCTGGCGGTGCAGTTGGTGCGGGATGCCCGGGTGCTGCTGCTGGATGAGCCCACCGCCGGCCTCGACTGGACCGTGCGGGAGGAGGTGCTGCAGTTGTTGGGGGAGCTGGCCCGGGAGCGGGCGCTGCTGGTGGTCACCCACGAACCCGAGCTGTTCCGGGGTGTGATCGACCACGGCTGGCGCCTGGAGGGCGGCGGCCTGCAACCCCTGGAGGCCCCGCGATCCGCCTCCTTACGATGACCGGCGGATGGTGGGGGACGGCTTGATGGGCGGCGAGTTCATGGGGGGACAGTCCATGGGGGACAGCCTGCTGAGGGCCACCGGTGCCGGGGGCGGCATCCGCATGGTGGCGGTCACCACCACCGCCGCCAGCCGGGTGGCCAGCGATCGCCATGGGCTCTCGTTCCTCACCACGGCCCTGCTGGGCCGGGCGATGACGGCGGGGCTGCTGCTGGCCAGCTCGATGAAGGTCGCCCACGGCCGTGTGAACCTGCGCATCCAGTCCGACGGGCCGCTACGGGGATTGATGGTGGATGCGGGTCGGGACGGCACCGTGAGGGGCTACGTGGGCCGGCCGGACCTGGAGCTCGACCTGCTCCCCGACGCGGGCGGTGGCCACCGCTTCGACTTCCGCCGCGCCACCGGCACCGGCTACCTGCACGTGGTGCGGGACCGGGGTCAGGGCGAACCCTTCAGCAGCACCGTGGAGCTGGTGAGCGGCGGCATCGGTGAGGACGTGGCCTCCTACCTGCTCCACTCCGAGCAGACCCCTTCGGCCCTGTTCGTGGGGGAGACGATCGACAGTTCCGGCGTGCGCTGCGCCGGTGGGGTGCTGGTGCAGGTGCTGCCGAAGGCGGCGCGGGAGCCGGGCCTGGTGGCCCTGCTGGAGGAGCGCTGCCGGGAGATCACCGGGTTCAGTGAGCGCCTCGCCACCAATGCCCACCAGCTCCAGGCCCTGTTCGAGGACATCTTTCCGGACCTCGATCCCCAGCCCCTCGAGGCGGGGCGGATCGAGCAGCCGGTGCGTTTCCACTGCCCCTGCAGCCGTCATCGCAGCGTCAGCGCCCTGCGCCTCCTGGGCCGCGATGAACTCAGAGCCATGCTCGACGAGGACGGCCAGGCCGAACTGACCTGCCATTTCTGCAGTGCGGTCTACCGGGTCGAGGCCCCCGAGCTGCAGGAACTGATCGACGAGCTGGCCGCCGTGGCCTGAGGACCGGCGCCGACGGGCCTCAGGTGATCAGCAGGGCGCCGAGGAGCAGCAGCAGGATCGCGGGGACGCTCTGGAGCTGGAGGGTGGAGATCGGCAGAGACTGGGTGAGGGGAACCCCGAAGCCGCCGGCGAGCAGTCCGCCCACGATCAGGCCCAGGCAGAGCAGGGCGAAGGACCAGCCCACCGCCGCCAGGAAGCGGCCGTTGCGCCGCTGCAGGTTGAGCATGGTGACGCCGGTGGCCAGAGCCGTGAGCAGTTCCGGGGCCGCGGTGGGCAGCGTCAGCAGGAGCAGCAGCAGCACCCCATCGGTGGCCAGGGGAAACCAGAGTTCCCGCCCGCTGGCCAGCTTCAGGCGGGGCGCCGTGAAACTCGGGCGCGGCAGGCGGGAGGGGGGAAGCTGGGGCAGGCTGGGCAGGGCCGAGAGGGCCGGCCGGTTCGGGGGGGGTGAGGCCTGTTCCCGCTGGGAGGCGTAACGGGCGGCGCTGCTGACCCGCCCCTGCTGGCGTTCCTTGAGCCGATCCATCAGCACGGCGTCGTAGGCGGCCTCGATGCGAGAGCACACCATCGGATCGTCTCCGGCCTCCTTGAGACGGGCGATCTTGGCCTCCTGGACCGTGTCGAAGGAGGCGTCGGGGGCGACGCCCAGCCGTTCGTACGGATCGGAGGCGTCAGGGGCCGGCTGGGGATGGTCGGATCCTTGGTTCATACCACCGAGCGTATCGACCCAAGGTTAGAAAAGGGGTTCACTGCGGTGATATCCGGCTTCCTGTTGCAGACGGCGCCGGCAGGCCTCGGCCTCCTCGATGGCCAACGAGCGACGCCGCTTGAGCAGGGGCATCTGGGGCGGCAGGTGGCTGCCTTCGCGCATCTCCACGACCCCTTGGGAGGGCTGGAAGCTGACGTAATCACTGCCCCCGTCGCTTCGGGGACGCACGAGCCAGAGCGGGGATGGCGTCACGGATCGAGGCATCACAGTGACCGTCCGTTGCGGCGTGACGAATTGTTGTTTCATTCTGCCCTCTCCGCCCTCCCGGCGCGAGGGGGGCCGCCCCGGCGGAACGGGTGCCCGCAGTGATCGGCCGCCGGGATCAGAGGGCGATCGGCTCCACCCCGCTCACCACCGGCGCCACCCCGTGCAGCTCCAGCTCGGGATGGTCCTCCTGCAATTGGTGCAGATTCCAGTCGTTGCGGAACAGCAGCACCGGCCGGTCCCAGGCGTCGCGGACCGTCTTGCAGTTGAACAGGCGCCCGACCCGCTCCAGGGCCGGCCAGCCGCCGCTCACCCAGCGGGCGACGCTGAACTCCAGCGGTTCGAGCCGGCTGGTGACCCCGTACTCGTTCTCCAGCCGGTACTGCACCACCTCCAGCTGCAGCTGGCCCACCGCCGCCAGGATCGGATCCCGCTTGCTGGGGTCGGTGTCGTAGAGCACCTGCACGGCCCCCTCCTCCCGCAGCTCGTTCACCCCCTTGCGGAAGCTCTTGAAGGCCGAGGGGTTGGGGTTGCGCAGCCAGGCGAAGATTTCCGGGCTGAAACAGGGGATCCCCTCGTACTCCACCCGCGAGCCGGTGTAGAGGGTGTCGCCGATGGCGAACATGCCCGGGTTGTTCAGGCCGATCACATCGCCGGGGTAGGCGTCGTCCACCACCTCCCGGTCCTGGCCGAACAGCTTCTGGGGCCGCGACAGGCGGATCGTGCGGCCGCTGCGGGCGTGACGCACGCTCATGTCCTTCTCGAAGCGGCCGCTGCACACCCGCACGAAGGCGACCCGGTCGCGATGGCGGGGGTCCATGTTGGCCTGCAGCTTGAACACGAAGCCGCTGAACTCCGGCCGCAGCGGATCCACCGGCCCCTGGTCGCTGTCCCGGGCCACCGGCGGCTGGGCCAGCTCCAGGAAGGCATCGAGGAAGGGGCGCACACCGAAGTTGGTCATGGCCGAGCCGAAGAACACCGGGCTGAGCTCACCGGCATGGACCCGCTCAAGATCCAGCGCCGCGCCGGCCCCCTCCACCAGCTCCAGCTCCTCCTGCGCCAGCTCCAGCAGCTCCGCCTCCACCAGCCCGGTCCGGTCGGGATCTCCCGGGGCCAGGCGCCGCTCCAGGCTCTGGCGTCCCCGCTCGGCCCGCTCGAACAGCAGCAGATCCTGGGAGCGTCGATCGATGACGCCGCGGAAGCGGTCACCGCTGCCGATCGGCCAGTTCACCGGCCAGCAGGCCAGCCCCAGCTCCTGCTCGATCTCATCGATCAGCTCCAGGGGTTCGCGCCCCGGACGATCCATCTTGTTGATGAAGGTGAAGATCGGGATGCGCCGCATCCGGCAGACCTCGAACAGTTTGCGGGTCTGGGGCTCCAGGCCCTTGGCCGCATCCACCAGCATCACGGCGTTGTCGGCGGCGGCCAGGGTGCGGTAAGTGTCCTCCGAAAAGTCCTGGTGGCCGGGGGTGTCGAGCAGGTTGATCGTGCTGCCGGCGTAGTCGAACTGGAGCACGGTGGAGGTGATCGAGATGCCGCGCTGCTTCTCCAGCTCCATCCAGTCGGAGGTCACCTTGCGCTGCTCGCCCTTGGCCTTCACCGCCCCGGCCTGCTGGATGGCCCCGCCGTAGAGCAGCAGCTTCTCGGTGAGGGTGGTCTTGCCCGCGTCGGGGTGGGAAATGATGGCGAAGTTGCGTCGCCGGCTCACCGCCGCCGCCAGGGCTGCGGTGTCGTTGTCCGGTCCGGGGGCGGAAGGGGGACGGCTGGTCATGGAGCCAGCCTGCCAGGCGGTATGGGGCCGTGGATCTCCAGGTACCGGTCGTCCACCTCCCGCACCGTCAGACCCCCCAGCCCGGTGGCCTGGAGCTGCTCGATCACCTCGGCGCGGGTGAAGGCCGCCCGCAGGGAATGGGCGTAGTCGCGCCGCAGCACCGCCGGGGCCTCCCCCGCATGACGGGACACCAGCGCCTCCAGGTCGGCGTGGGTCGGTGGCCGTCGCAGGTCCCGCACGTAGAGGCTGGTGTCCGGACCCGACAGCTGCTTCACGGACGCCCAGAACACGCCCGGATCATGGAGGTGGTGCAGGAGGCTGTTGCTGACCACCGCGCTGCAGGGGCCGGCCAGTTCCGGACTGGGCAGCACGAGCCGCTGAAAGCGGAGCTGGCGGTGGGCGGCCGGATCCGCCTGCCGTCGCCGCTCGGCGATGGCCAGCATGGCGGCGGAGCCGTCGATGCCGAGCACCTTCGCCGCTGGCCAGCGCCCGGCCAGCAGAAAGGTGATGTTGCCCGGTCCGCAGCCCAGATCCACGACGCTCAGACCCTGCCCGTCCCCCGCTCCCCTGGCGCCGAGGACGGCTTCGATCCCCTCCAGAACCTCCCGGTCACCGCTGGAGAAATCCGCTGCCGCATAGGCCTCCGCCTGCAGCGGTTCGTCCATCAGCTCCGGTTCGCAGATCCGTTCCATCGCTCCAGCATCCCCTTCTGCGCCGTAGGCACCGTGGCTGGTGGTGGCAGGCCCTTGCAGACCCTACCGGTGGGGTTATGGTGCGCAACACGCTCCGGCCTTATCCCCCGTGACCCTCTCCGCCGCCCGTCCCGTCACCCCAGCGCCGGCCGCGGACTTCCCGCTCACCGCTCCGGCGGCTTATCCGGTCTTCTATCGCACCTACAGCCGCAAGACGCCGAGCGGTGGCCGGGAGAGCTGGCACGAGGTGGCCGAGCGCAACCTCGAGGGCCTGCGGGTTCTCGGCTCCCTCGACGCCTCCGAGGTGGAGCTGATCCGGCGCATGCAGCGCCATCAGATGGCCCTGCCCTCGGGCCGCTGGCTGTGGATCGGCGGCACCGAATGGATCCTGAAGCCCGAGAATTTCTCCGGCGCCTACAACTGCACCTCCACCAATCTGGTGGACTGGGAGGCCTTCGCCCTGATGATGGATCTGGCGATGATGGGCTGCGGCACCGGCGCCATCATCGAGCCCCATCTGATCAGCCGGCTGCCGGAGGTGCGCAACACCCTCGTCATCGACGGCGTCACCGGCATCGGCCTGACGCCGATCGGCTCCCGCCAGCAGCAGACCACCCACCGGATCGACGGCCATCACGTCAGCGTCCGCGTCGGCGACACCCGCGCCGGCTGGGTGGAGAGCTACCGGCTGCTGCTCAACCTCTGCAGCGATGAGCGCTTCGACGGCCCTGTCCACGTCTCGGTCGATCTGTCGGATGTGCGACCGGTGGGGGAAACCCTCAAGGGCTTCGGCGGCATGGCCAATCCGGTCAAGCTGAAGGACCTCTACGGCCGGGTTGCCCAGATCCTCAACAAGGCCCGTGGCCGCCAGCTCACCTCGGTGGAGTGCTGCCTGCTGATCGATGAGGCGGCGGTCACGATCGTGGCCGGCAACATCCGCCGCAGCGCCGGCATGCGTCAGTTCTGCGCCGATGACACGTCCGCCGTCGGTGCCAAGGAGAACCTCTGGCAGCAGGACGAGCAGGGCAACTGGCGCATCGATCCGGAGCGCGACGCCCTGCGCATGGCCAACCACACCCGGGTGTTCCATGTGCGTCCCAGCCGTGAGGTGGTCCTCGAAGCGGTCAGCAAGCAGTTCCAGTCGGGTGAGGGGGCCATCCAGTTCGCCCCCGAGGCCATCGCCCGCTCCAATGCCGATCTGCTGGCCACTCCCGAGCTTCGCACCGAGTTCATCGGCATCTACTGCGACCAGGGCAAGGAGGAGGCCGGCCGCTGGCTGCAGCTGCACCATCCCGAGATCGGTGCGGACGAGCTCAAGCACCGGCTCGGCCGCTACGGCCTCAACCCCTGCGGCGAGATCCTGGGGGCCGATTTCCACTGCAACCTGGCCGAGATCCATCTCAATCGGATCGATCCGGCTGACCACCAGGCCCAGGAAGATGCCTTCCGGGCCGGTGGTCTGGCGGTGGCCTGCCTGCTCAACCACCGCTTCGAGGTGGAGCGCTACCGCCGCAGCCGGGCCTGGGATCCGATCGTGGGGGTCAGCTTCACGGGCCTGTTCGATTTCTTCGTCCACGCCTTCGGCACCCCCTGGCTGCAGTGGTGGGAGGCCGGCCGCCCCGACAGCGAGGAGGGCCGGGCCTTCCGCCAGCACGAGGCGGCCTACCTCTCCCGCTGGAAGGACTGGGTGCACCAGGCGGTCTGGGACTACTGCGACCGCCACGGCATGCGCCGACCCAACCGCTGCACCACCGTCCAGCCCGCAGGCACCAAGAGCCTGCTCACCGGTGCCAGCCCCGGCTGGCATCCCCCCAAGGCCCAGCGGTTCATCCGCCGCATCACCTTCCGCAAGAACGATCCGGTGGCCCTGGCCTGCATGGACTATGGCTACGCGATCGTTCCGTCCCAGTCGGACAAGGACGAAGAGGGGCGGCTGCTGAACGATCCCTTCGATCCGCACTGCACCGAGTGGCTCGTCGAGATCCCCACCGAGGTCAGCTGGGCGAACCTGCCCGGCGCCGACCGGGTGGAGATCAACAACTTCTCCGCCCTGGCCCAGTTCGATTTCTACATGCAGGTGCAGCGGCACTACACCACCCACAACACCTCCGCCACCGTGGAATTCCGCGAGCACGAGATCGAGCCCCTGGCCGCCGCGATTCACCGTGCCATCGAGAACGGGGAGGGTTACATCTCGGCCGCCCTTCTGGCCCGCTTCGATGCCAACGCCACCTTCCCTCGATTGCCCTTCGAGCCGATCGACCAGTCCACTTACATCCGGATGGTTGCGGAGGTCGAACAACGGCGTGTGTGCGGCGATTTCTTCCTCGCGCTGCAGAAGTACGACCGCGGTGAGCTGATCGAAGCCGGCCCGGCGGGGTGCGATTCCGACAAGTGCCTGCTGCCGCTGGCCAAGCCCGAAGCCTGAAGCGGAGAAGACGTAGCGCTCCGACGACCCCCGCTCAGTCGGGGGTCGTCGCCAGGATGTTGATCTCCCGATGGCTGAGTGGGTCGCTGGGATCGATCACCACAAGTCGATCGCGACCGCCGTTCGTGGCCATCTGCAGGGCCTTGTCGGCCCGCCGGAAGCTGGCATCGTAATTCTCATCGACCTTGTGCCCGGTGACGCCCATGCTGGCTGTGAGTTTCAGCTCCATGTCATCGTTGGAGCCACGCATGTTGCGGATGTTGGCCAGCATGCACCTGGCCACTCCTTGCGCCGTGGCGAGATCGGCATCGATCAGCAGGGCCAGAAATTCCTCCCAGCCATAACGGACAAGGATGTCGTAATGGCGCAGGCTGGTGGAGAGGGCTTTGACGAAATCCACCAGCATCAGATCCCCGGTGGCATGGCCGTACTCGTCGTTGATCAACTTGAAGTGATCAACATCCAGAATGATCATCGAGTAGGTGCAGCCATGCCGGCTGGCACGTTGATCCTCTTCCAGGCAGCGCTCCGCCATGAAGCGGCGGTTTGATATTCCCGTCAGGGTATCGTCGGTGAAGGCATCGAACAGGGTGAGATTCATCTCCTTCAGTGAGGCTGATAGAGGTCTGAGACGCGCACCACCTGCTTGATCTTTCGCCGTTTCTCATACCGATTGGCGAGGCTGCGTTTGCTCTCGAGTACGTGGGATTGGTCGAGATCGGAGATATCGGCAACCCGCTCCGCCGAGCGGCTGCCGGGCACCCTCAGCAGCTGAATGGCAACGACGACGAGTGAGGGGAGAACAGCTACTGTCCCGCGTGTGCGGGGAGAACGACACCACGGGCTTCACCAGCCTCTTGTCCAGCGGGCCATCCCCGCGTGTGCGGGGAGCGATCGATCGGATCCACAGGCAATTCCGGCTCACCTGTTGCGGATGTTCCGGTGATGACGCCTTGAATCAGATCTTGATGGATCTGTGCCCAGGCCGGTGAGGGGTCCCATGCCCAGTTCTGGATCTCATGTGACGTGAAGGGATGACCGTGGTGGGCAGCAACCGCGTGGGACAGCCAAGCGGCAGTGCCAGGCGACACTCCCCGGGTTTTCAGGCCATCGCGTAGCAGAACCGCCGTGCCGATGTCATGGCGATCGGGCTGATCCAGCTCCAGGCGGTAGGTGCCGAGATGGCTGCGGCCGAGCTTGACCTGGAAGCCAGGGCTGGCCTTTCCGAGATCGTGCAGACCGACAAGCGCGACGATCCAGCCTTCCGCACATGGCGGGGAGACGGGACAATGCACGGCGGGCAGCAACATCGATGCAACGGCAGCAACATCGAGAAGATGCGGCAGCCGTGGATAGCCGTTCTGTTCTAGTCCTGACGCTTGGGGCGGCGATTTGGCCCACACGTCTGCCGTAAAAATTGGACTCCCAGATCTCGGGGTGCCGGCCAAAGCTTCACAGTAACCAGTAGCTGCAACCTATTCACAGATCCACCATGTGGCAACAGCAGCGGCCGGGGAATTCCTGGCGCCATAGATCCTGGCGCATCAGCTGTTGCCACGAAATCTGGCGGCTTTGGATCCATATTGTAATTATCCCGGTGAATGAGCCGGAATTCCGGCAGCTTATCCTCTGCAATGCGGTTATGGCTAGCGCGTATTCTGCAGCCAGCGATCACGGCCGTGAATCAACTGCTGGGGCACATCGACCAACTGCCCATTGGCACCTCGGAAAAACGCAGGGAGCGGTTCCTGTAGATCCTCCAGACCAGCGGCCTGATGGCTGCCGGCGCGCTGCAGGTGTTGGCGTTTCTGGACGCGGCCCTGATGCTGCTTCCTGGACTCGCGGTGGTGATGGGCCCGCTTGAAGTGATCGGCAGTGCCGGCCTGAAGATGAGACTGCTCAGCTCAGCCTTGCCCACCTCGCCGCCGGGAACGGTGTCCGCTCCCGACAACCATCCCCGGCGGCGGCAAGGGCTGCCCAGCCGGCTGCAGGGGCGGGGCCCTTCCATGGGAGCATGGGGTGGTTCCCGGCCTGTTCGCCGGGCCGCCCATCCTGGAGGGGTGGTCGAGTGGTTGATGGCTCCGGTCTTGAAAACCGGCGAATCGCAAGATTCCGTGGGTTCGAATCCCACCCCCTCCGTCCTTCATCTCCAGCCCTGGCCGCTCCCGAAGGCTCAGAGCCCCTCGGCACGGACGGCCTGCTGCCGCAGCCGCTCCAGCCGCTCCAGCAGCGACTCGTTGCTCATTCGGTTGTTGAGCCGCTCCGCCAGCAGGGGGAAGGCCATTGGGCCGGGACGGGGGGGGTGCCGCTCCAGCCACTCGCTCTCCTGAAGCCGCTCCAGGGTGCCGATCAGCCGACCCAGGTCGAGCTGGTCCTCCAGCACCTCGCCGCGGGCCTGGGCCAGCAGCAGATTGCCGGGCTCATGGCGCTGGAAGACATCGAACAGCAGGGCAGCGCTGATCTGCAGCTGGCCGCCGGAGCGGGCCTGACCAGGGTAGCCGTTCAGCACCAGGCCGCTCACCTGGGCGATGGAGCGGAAGCGGCGACGGCAGAGCTCCGAGAGGTTCACGGCCCGCTCCAGGTCCTCCAGCAGGCCGGCGGGATCCAGCAGGGTGTCGGCGTGCTGGGCCAGCAGCTCCTCGAAGGGATAGCCGCGCGGGGCGAGCAGCTCGAAGCCGTAGTCGTTCACCGACACCGTGAAGGTGCCTGGATGGTGCCGGGCCAGCCGCCACGACCACAGGAAGCCGAGGCCCTCGTGCACGAAGCGGCCCTCGAAGGGATAGGCGTAGAGGTGGCTGCCCTCCCGGGTGTGGCAGAGCTCCACCAGGAACTGGTGCGTCAGGGGCAGGGCGGACAGCTGCAACTGGCGCTCCAGGAGGGGCTCCAGGGCCCGCAGCTCGGCGGTGTCGAGGCTGAAGCCCGTCTCCCCCTCGAGGGCGCGGGCGCAACGGTCGACCTCCCGGCGCAGATGGGCGCTGAGGAGGTCGGAGAGGGCCATCTGGCCGCCACCCCAGGCGGGCACCGTGGCGCTGCGACGCGTGGTGGCCTTCACCATCGCCGTCATCTCCCGCAGCCGCACGAACTCCAGCTGGCGCCCGGCGAAGAAGAACACGTCCCCCGGCTTGAGCCGGCCCACGAAGGCCTCCTCCACATGACCCAGCACGGCGCCGCGCACGAAGCGCACGGTCACGGCCCGATCGGCGCTGATGGTGCCGATGTTGAGCCGGTGCAGGCGGGCGACGGCCGGCTCGCGCACCACGTAGCGCCAGCTGCCGGCCGCGACCGCCCCGGCCGGCTCCCGTTCCAGCTTGCGGTAGCGGGGATAGGCCCCCAGGCAGTCGCCCCCCTCCTCCAGGAAGCGCAGGCACCAGTCCCAGCGGCTGCGCTCCAGCCCCCGGTAGCTCCAGGTGTGACGCACGGCCGCGAAGGTGGCCTCGGGCTCGAAGCCCGGACCGCAGGCCAGGCTCACCAGGTGCTGGAGCAGCACATCGAGGGGCTCCTGGGGCAGTCGGCGGTGCTCCACCAGCCCCTCCCCCAGCCCCCGTCGCATCGCCGACACCTCCAGCAGCTCCAGGGCGTTGGTGGGCATGAACAGCACCTGGGCCGTGCCCCCGGGCTGGTGGGCCGAGCGGCCCGCCCGCTGCAGCAGCCGCGCCAGATTCTTGGCGCTGCCGATCTGCACGACCCGCTCCACCGGCTGGAAGTCGACCCCCAGATCCAGGGAACTGGTGCACACCACCCACCGGATCGCCGCCGCCTTCACCCCCGCCTCGATGGCTTCGCGCTCGGCCCGGTCGATGGCGCTGTGGTGCAGGGCCAGGGCCCCGTCCATCTCCGGGCAGGCGAAGCGCAGGCACTGGTGCCAGCGTTCGGCCTGGTTGCGGGTGTTGGTGAACAGCAGGGTGGAGACGGCCGGGTCCAGGGCGGCCACCAGCTCCTCGTACATGCGCAGCCCCAGGTGACCGGCCCAGGGGAAGCCGTCGATCGTGTCGGGCAGCAGGCTGCGGATCTGCGTGTCCCGCCGGATCCGGGCCGTGATGATCCGCGGCTCGCCGTCCACCCCCACCGCGGCCCGGGCTGCCTCCTGGAGGTTGCCGATCGTGGCGCTGATCGCCCAGGTGCGCAGGGCCGGCCGTCGGGCCCGCAGCCAGCTCAGGCAGAGCTCGGTCTGGGAGCCGCGCTTGCTGCCCATCAGCTCGTGCCATTCGTCGATCACCACCGCCTCCAGATCGGCGAACAGGGCTTTGGCCCGGGGACCGGCCAGGAGCAGGGAGAGGGACTCGGGCGTGGTGATCAGGATCTGGGGCGGGGTCTTGAGCTGCTTGCCCCGTTCATGGCTGCCGGTGTCGCCGTTGCGCAGCCCCACCCGCAGCGGCCAGCCCATGATCTCGATCGGCTCCCGGATCGCCAGCAGCAGATCCCGGCTCAGGGCCCGCAGGGGGGTCAGCACCAGCAACCGCAGGCCCCCGTCCGGTCCTGCGCCCCCGTTCTCGGCCAGCATCGCCGCGATCGGTCCCATCACGGCGGCGTAGGTCTTGCCGGAGCCGGTGGGCACCTGGATCAGGCCGCTGGCCCCCTCCAGGTAGGCCCGCCAGCACTGGCGCTGGAACGGCATCGGCCGCCAGCCGCGGCGGGAGAACCAGGCCTCGATCGGCCGAAGCGCCGCCGGGGGGGAAGGGCTCAAGGGATCGGTGGGGCGGGATCGGCTCAGGTGGAGAGCACCGCCACCACCACGGCGGCGATGGCGAGGATCACGGCCCCCAGCACCACCCCGGCGGCGATGTTGCCCCGGCGGATCTCGGCCCGGTAGTCGATCGGCGAGAGGCGATCGAAGAGCAGGAGGCCGGCATAGATGAGGATGATGCCCAGAAAGGTCCAGCCGACCATCAGCAGCATCTGGAGCAGTGGTTTGACCATCCCCGCGTCGCGAAGCCGGACCCACCGTAGGGACAGCGCGGAGGCCGCCCGCTGATGGGGTCGCCTTCCCAGGGCGGACGGCGGGACCCGGCGCTGCTGCTCTGGCCCCTGGCCAGCCTGGCGCTGCCCCTGCTGCCCCTGCTGGTGCTGGCCATCTCGGCGCTGGAGTGGCCCCGGCGCCTGCTGATGGTGGTGCCGGAGGGGCAACGGGTGCTCAGTGCCCCCTTCGAGCTGCGGGACGGCTGGCTGGGCAGCCCGCAGCTGACGCTGGCGGCCGAGATCCCCCCCAACAGCAGCGTCGAGCTGGAGGTGGATCTGCTCGACGCCGGCGGTCGCACCGTGCTGAGCCTCACCAAGGACGGCTGGCGGGCCAGCGGCACCTGGGCGGAGGACGGGGAGAGCGGCACCTGGGAGGAGGCTGACGCGGGCCTGGCGCTGGCCCTGCGCCCCGAGCGGAGCGGACGCTTCCAGCTGGCGGTGCAGCTGCAGGATCTGCTCGATGGGGCCGGCCGTCCCCTGCCGCAGCCGGTGGTGCTGCGCGGCAGCATCCGCAACCACAGCGTCGACGCCCCGCTGCTCCTGTTCACCTCCGTGGTCACGCTGGCGACGGCGCTGGTGCTGCAGCAGGCCTGCTACGGCATCGGCCGGGGCCGCTGGGTGCGGCGCAGCGGCGATGGCGTCGCTGCGATCCGTTGCGATGCCGGTGGCCCGGGCCTGGTGCGGGTGGGGCTGAAAGCGCGTTGGGAGCTTCCCCATGACGATCCCCCCCTGGGCCAGCCCTCGACCACCACCACCCTGGAGCTGCGGGTGTGCGATGCCCTGGGGCGCCCCCGGCTGCGCCATCGGCAGACGCTCGCCGTGGCCCACCGCTCCAACGATGGGGACCACTGGCTGTCCGCCGGCCAGGTGATCCATCTGCGGCTGCCGGAGGCGGGCAGCCACCGCTTCCGGGTGGAGCTGCCCGAGAGCCTGCGCGCCGACGGCGACATCTGGGAGATCGAGTGGCTGCGGCTCACCGTGGAGGACGGGCTGCACACAGCCCGGCCGGTGCCGGTGCTGCCGCTGGAGCCGTTGCCGGTGCAGCCGCTGGATGCGGTGACGGAGGGTCGCTGAGATGCCGGACGAGCGCGCGCTGCTGATGCTGCTGGCCGTGGCGGTGGTCGCCGCCGGCACTCTGACGGCCATCACCCGTCCCGGTCTCTGGCGCCTCGGTCAGGACGGCACCCCCGCCGCCTCCAGCGGCGTCCGCTACGGCGGCGGCTATCGCTCCGGCCGCTGGGTGACGGCAACGCCCCGCCGCCAGGACTGGTCGGGCTTCCGGGGCCGCGGACCTGGCGCGGCCAAGTGACGGCCAGGAGCCTGCCGGCCCTGAGTCCCCTGCAGGTGCGGGTGCTGCTGGCGGCGGCGGCCCTCTCCTCCAGCGTCAGCCTGGTGCTGGAGCTGATGCTGGCCACCCAGGCCAGCTACCTGCTCGGCGATCACGCCCTGGCCACCGGCGTCGTGGTGGGCACCTTCCTGGCCGCCATGGGCCTGGGGGCCTGGCTGAGCCAGTTCCTGGCCACCGGGCCCGATCCCGGTCTGGCCCTGCTGCAGTGGTTCCTGGCGGTGGAACTGGCTCTGGCGCCCCTGTGTCTGCTGGCGCCCCTGGGCCTGTTCGCCCTGTTCCGGCTGGGGGGGCCGGTGTGGCTGGGCCTGGTCGTGTTCACGGTGCTGGTGGGGGTGCTCGGCGGCATGGAGGTGCCGCTGCTGACCCGGCTGCTGGAGTGCGGCCAGCAGCTGCGGATCGCCCTGGCCCGGGTGCTGGCCCTCGATTACCTCGGCGCCCTGGTGGGGGCCCTGCTGTTTCCCCTGGTGCTGCTCCCCTGGCTGGGACTGCTGCCCACCGCCGCCGGGTTGGCCCTGATGCCCCTGGCGAGCTCCCTCGCCATCGCTGCCGTGTTCCCCGTCGGCAGGCTCTGGCGCCGCACGATCGCCGTCGCCATTCCCGTGGTGGCCCTCGCCGGCTGGGGGCTGGTTCCCCTCGGTGACCGGATCGAGGACGGCCTCTACGACGACCCGGTGGTGAGCCGTCTGCAGAGCCGCCACCAGCGCATCGTGCTCACCCGCCGCCGCGACGACCTGCGCCTGTTCCTCGACGGCCAGCTGCAGTTCTCCAGCCTCGACGAGTACCGCTACCACGAGGCCCTGGTGCATCCGGCGATGGCCTGGCACGGCCGGCCGGTGCGGGTGCTGCTGCTGGGGGCGGGAGACGGACTGGCCCTGCGGGAGGTGCTGCGCTGGCCCGCGGTGCGGCAGGTGGATGTGCTGGAGCTCGATCCGGCCGTGGCCCGCCTGGCCCGGGAGCAGCCGTTTCTGCGGCGCCTGAACGGAGCCAGCCTGGAGGACGGCCGGGTGCGGCTGGTGATCGGCGACGCCTTCGAGCGGGTGCGGCAGCTGCAGGGCAGCTACGACGTGATCATCGCCGACTTTCCCGACCCGGCCACGCCGGCTCTGGCGCGCCTCTACAGCGTCACCTTCTACGGACGCCTGCTGCGGCGGCTCGCCCCCGACGGCCTTCTGGTCACCCAGGCCTCGACGCCGTTCTTCAGCCCCAGGGTGCTGGCCTCGATCCAGGCGACCCTGGCGGAGCTGCGACTGACCACCCGCCCCTATGGGGTGGATGTGCCCAGCTTCGGGCCCTGGGGGTTCGTGCTCGCCCACCGCGGCCCGCCGCGGCCGGCTCCGGCGGTGCTCCCCTTCCAGGGCCGCTGGATCGACCAGGGGCAGCTGGAGCGCCTCTTCCCCCTCAGCCGGGATCTGGCCCTGCCGCCGGGGGAGCGCGTGCTGCCGAACCGCCTGCACCGGCCGGTGCTGGCCGAGTACCAGCGCCAGGGCCGCTGGCGCGAGAACTGATCGGCACCGCCACGGCCATCCGCAACGGCTCGGGGTGACGCTCTCCATAAGCTGGGCCCGCCGGCCTGGATGGTCCGGCCCCTGAGCGCCCCGATGGCTGTCTGGCTCCTCCTCCTGCTCTTCCTGCTCGCCGCCGTCGCCCTGCTGCTGGGGCGGCGGGCCCGCCTGCGGCGCCGCGCGGCGCCGCTGCAGGGCCGCACCCTGTTCAATCTGAGCATCGGCGACATCGTCCAGCACGACGGCCGTGACTGGGTGGTGGAGGACCGGCTGCTCTACGACGACGACGGTTTCCAGTGGCTGGAGTACCTGCTGCGCGACGGCACCGAGGGCCGCTGGCTGAGCGTCTGTGAGGACGACTGGCTGGAGGTGAGCTGGCTGAAGGATGTCCCGGCCGCCGAGCTGGAGGGGCTCACCGCCGATTTCCCCGAGCACGTGCGCTGCCGCGGCCAGCTCTATCACCTCAAGGAGACGGGCCGGGCGTCGGTGACCGCCGCCGCCCGGGTGATGAACCGGCGGCTCACGGGCTGCCGGTACGGCGATTACGAGGGGGGCGAGGGCCGGGTGCTGTCCCTGGAGCGCTGGGAGGAGGGCGACGATCCCGGGCCGCCGGAGGTCAGCCTGGGCCTGCGAATCGATCCGGCGGCGCCGCTGCTGCTGCCCGGGGATGGCCGTTCGGTCTACCGGTGAGCTGGATCTGAAAGTTGAGCTGGATCCGATCGCTGAGCCGGGCCCGATCGCGACGGGATGGCCGGGTCCTCCAGCAGCGCCAGGGCACTGTCGAGGCTGTCGGCGGAGTCCGGGGTGCGGTCGCGGCGCCAGCGCAGGATGCGGGGAAAGCGGACCGCCAGGCCGCTGCGGTGGCGGGAGGAGCGCTGCAGGCCCTCGAAACCCAGGGTGAAGACCTGCAGCGGCTCCACGGCCCGCACCGGGCCGAAGCGCTCGGTGGTGTGGCGGCGGATCCAGCGGTCCAGCTCGGTGATCTCAGCGTCGTCGAGGCCGGAATAGGCCTTGGCGAAGGTCACCAGGCGGCCCTCGCCGTCCCAGAGACCGAAGGTGTAGTCGGTGTAGAGGTTGGCGCGGCGGCCGCTGCCGGCCTGGGCGTAGAGCAGCACCGCATCGAGCTCCATCGGCTCCAGCTTGTGCTTCCACCACAACCCGCGGCGCCGGCCGACGCCGTAGGCCGAATCGAGCGCCTTCAGCATCAGCCCTTCGGCACCCACCGATCGGGCCTGCTGACGAAGCGGTTCCAGCTCCTTCCAGTTTCCCAGCGGCAGCACCGGGGACAGGCGCAGGAGCCCGGCGGCAGGGGTGGACGTCGTCTCCGGCAGCTGCCGCACCAGACCCTCCAGGGCGGCGCGCCGCCGGCCCAGGGGCTCGGGGCGCAGGTCGCGGCCCCCCTGCTCGAGCAGGTCGTAGGCCACGAAGGCCGCCGGACACTCGCGCAGCAGGGCGGCAGCGGGCTTCTGGCGACCCAGCCGCCGCTGCAGGGGGCCGAAGCCGGCGGGCTGCCTGGCCCCGGCCTGCCAGACGGTCAGCTCCCCGTCCAGCACCGTGCCGGACCCCAGAAGCGCGGCCAGGTCTTCCAGCTCGGGGAAGCTGCCGTTGATCAGTTCCTCGCCGCGGCTCCAGAGAAAGGTCTGGCCGGCGCGGCGGATCAGCTGGGCCCGGATCCCGTCCCACTTCCATTCCACCTGCCAGCCGGTGGGGTCGGTGGCGGCGAGCCGCTCCGTCTCCAGGGGGGAAGCCAGGCAGAAGGGATAGGGCCGGCTGATCGGGGCGGCGGCACCGGCCTCCAGGGGCGCCAGCAGGGCCCGCATCGCCGCGGCGGTGGGTTCGAACCCGCCCATCAGCCTGTGGGCCAGCTCCGCCTCCTCGAGAGCGGCCACCTGCGCCAGGGCCCGGGTGACCAGACCGCCGGCCACGCCAACCCGGAAGCCGCCGGTCAGCAGCTTGTTGAACAGGAAGACCTGCCCCTCGGGCAGTCCTGCCCAGACCGCCAGAACCGCATCCGCCTGCGCCTCCCCCTCCAGGGCGGCCAGGGCCGGCAGCCGGGTGCCCATCCATTCGGCCAGCGACAGCTCCAGGGACGGCGCCGGCGGCAGGTCCAGCCGGGGCAGCAGCAGGGCGATGGTCTCGGCCGAATCCCCCACCTGGGCGTGGCAGGCGTCGAACAGCCACTCCGGCAGGCCGGACCGCTCTAGGGCGATCTGCTGCAACCGCCGCCCGGTGATCAGACGCCGGCGCCGCTTGCCGAGCAGCAGGGCCAGGGCCCAGGCGCCGTCGGCTGGATCGGCGGTCCGGAAGAAGTCGGCCAGGGCCGCCACCCGGGCGCGGGTGCCGGGGCTGTGCTCCAGCTGCCGGAACAGGTCGGCGAAGGCCTGCATCGATCAGACCGACGGCGCGTCCGGCAGCCCCAGCCCCCTTCGCCAGTCGGCCAGGGGCCGCTCCCAGCCCTCCTCGAGCTTGAAGGTGATCAGACAGCGGGCCTCCAGCCCCATGGCGAAGCCCCGTGCCAGGGCGCGCAGCAGCGGTTCGAGGGGTTCGTCGTCCTGCAGGGTGCCGAGCAGGCCACCGAAGATCAGCAGCACGGCCAGGGGGGAGCGCACCTGGGCCAGGTTGAAGGCCTGCAGCCCCTGCTCCCCGGGTCCGTCGATGCGGAAGCCGGTGAGCACGTGGATGATGCCCGGTGTGGTGATCGGCCGCGGATCGATCAGGCTCTCAGGCGTCAGATTCAGGCGCTGCAGCTGCTCGGCATAGGTGCCGCCCAGGCTGCCCTCGGGCATCGCCGCCAGCCGGTCCAGGTCGATCGGGGCGGGCCGCCAGCCTTCCGCCACCAGGGCCGCCATGGCGGGGTTCTCCAGCAGGTGGCGTTGCATCTGGCTGGCCAGGGGAATGCCCTGGAGGCTGCGGGCCACGCCGAAGATGCTGTCGAGTTCGGTGGGGTTCTTCAGGAAGGTGGCGAGGCTGGCCACCATGCGCAGCGACTGCAGGCGTCGGCTGAGGTTGAAGAGCATGGACAACGCAGCCGATGGGATGGTCGTTCAGTCTGAAGGGCCCGCTCAGAGGGCCACGACCCGGTGGCGGCCGGCGGCCTTGGCGGCGTACATACTGCGGTCGGCCCGCTTGAGGAAAAGATCCGCATCCTCCCCGGCGCCATGGAGGGCGACGCCGATGGAGCAGGAGGGAACGATGGTGTCGTCGTTCCAGTCGAACGGTTCACCGATCCACGCCTGCAGGGATTCCGCGATGGCGATCCCGTCGTCGAGGCTGCGGATCCCATCGAGCAGCACCAGAAACTCGTCGCCTCCGATCCGTCCGGCAAGGTCACCGTGGCGGATGCGGCTGGTGATGCGTTCGGCCACCGTTCTGAGCACGGCATCGCCGCAGGCATGGCCGTAGCGGTCGTTGATGCCTTTGAAGCCGTCGCAGTCACAGAACAGCAGGGCGAGCGGCTGGGCGGTGTAAGCCCGCTGGTCCAGAAGGCACTGCCCCAGCCGATCGAGGATGGCCGCCCTGCTGCACAGGCCCGTGAGTGGATCGGTGTTGGCCTGCTGCAGCAGCAGGCGCTCCTCCATCACCTGCTGATCCACCGGCTGCAGGGTGATCACATAGCCGTGGGCCAGTCGCAGGGTGTTCCCCACCGGCCCCACCTCATCGGCGGTGTCGAGCCCAGTGGTGTCGAGGTCGAGCAGACCCTCCTCACTGAGGTTGCGGACGCTGAGCTGCACCCAGCTCCAGCCCCCTTCCGGATCCCTCAGCCGCAGCCGCCCCTGGCGGATCGGACCGGAGTCCGCCAGCCACTGGGAGAGATCCACCGGCTCCGGCGGATCAGCGCTGGAGACGAACAGATCGCCGAAGCGCTGCCCGAGCCACTGCTTCTGCAGCCAGCCCGTCATCGGCTGCAGCGATGGCGACACCCAGATCACCTCCTGCCGCCGATCCAGCAGCAGCATCACGTCGACGATGTTGTCGGCCAGCAGCCGGTAAAGGGTGGCGGCATCGGCCAGGCTGCGGGCCGCGTTGATCTGTTCGGTGACATCGCGCCAGCGGACGGCGAGCGTGCCGCGATCGGGCGTGATCTCGATGGCGTGGAACAGGCCCGAGGGTTGATCATCGTGCTGGCAGGCAACGCCATGGATGACGGTGGGGATGGTGCGCATCGCCGCGTCCACATACAGATCCACCCAACCGCAGGGGCGCACCTGGGGGGCGACCGTCAACAGCAGCTGACCGATCAGGCTGTCTCGGTCCTGGGCCAGGAAGGTGCAGGCGGCCGGGTTGGCATCGAGAATCTGAAAGTTCTCGATGCTGCCGTCGTGGCCATGGATCGACTGCAGCAGCAGAAAGGAATCGCTGCCGGAGTCCACGGCGGCCCGCAGCAACCTGAGTTGCTCCAACGGGCTTGGCGTCCTGCTGCGCTCCGCTGGCGGGCTGGGGGCAGCGGCCGTCAGGGCAGGGGCTGGGCCGGGCAACGTCTGCGGTTGGGGTCCCAGGGTCTCCTGCTCCCTGAGCAGGGCCTCGAAGGCCTCGGGTTCCAGGGGATGGCCACACAGAAATCCCTGGAAGCAGTCGCAGCCAAGTTCCTGCAGCATCCGGAACTGCTCCTGCGTCTCCACGCCTTCCGCCGTGCACTGCATCCCCAGCCCATGGGCCAGGGTGATCGTGGTGGCCACGATCGTCCGATCCACCGCCGAGGCTGCGATGGTGCGCACGAACGTGCGGTCGATCTTCAGGCGGTGGACGGGAAGCGACCGCAGAAGCTCCAGGGAGGAATAGCCGGTACCGAAGTTGTCGATCGCGATCCTGAATCCCTGGTCGGCCAGCAGGCGCAGGTGTTCACTCGCCAGCAGGGGGTTGCGGATCAGGGCCGTTTCAGTGATTTCCAGTTCCAGCTGCTCCGGTTGCAGGCCATGCTCGTCAAGGGCCTCGATCAGGGTGCTGACGAACCGGCGTTGGGGACGCTCCAGTTCCGTGGGCGACACGTTCAGCGCCAGCCGGGGTGGGCGCAGGCCCGCGGCCTGCCAGGCGCGCACCAGCTGCAGGCTCCGGCGGAGGATCCATGGCCATAACTGCAGCATCAGACCGCTTTCCTCGGCCAGTGGCAGAAACTGGCTCGGCGGTATGGACACCTTCAGGTGATTCGTCCACCGCAGCAGAATCTCGCCACCGACCAGGCCATGGTCCGGAGCCAGCTGGGGCTGCACCTGAAGGCTCAGTTCCTCCCGATCGATGGCCTGGGAGAGCCTCGATCCCAGGGCCATCCGCTCCTGGATTCGGCGGCTGATCGTGCTGGAGTACGCACACAGCTGGTTCCGACCCATGGCCCTTGCCCGCATCAGGGCGGTGTTGGCGCACTGGATCAGGGGCCGGCTGTCCTGGGCGTGTTCGGGATAGCAGGCCAGGCCCAAGGAAAAGTTGGGCGTGAGGGGCAGATCCTCCAGCAGCGGCGGTTGCTGGCTCCACTCCTGCTGCAGACGGCGTGCGGCCGCCATCGCGTCGCCGATGGAGCGGATGCCCTCCTCGAGAAGGATCAGGAACTGGTCGCTGCTCAACCGAGCCAGCCAGTTCTGCTGTCCGGCGAGTTCGCGCAGCCGGCTGGCCATGCTGCGCAGCACCCGATCGCCCACATCGGAGCCGTAGGTATCGTTGATCTCCTCCAAACCGTCCATATCCAGACTGAGGACGGCCAGTGACGCGTTGTAGCTGCGGCCGTTCAGGCGTCGACCCAGCTCCTCAAGGGTGGCGAGCTTGTTGGGCAGCCCTGTGAGCGGATCGACCATCCGATCGCCCGCCATCGCCTGAACCAGGGACTGGGACTCGGTGACATCCCGCAGCGTTCCCACCATGCGGACGGGCGCGCCGCTCCGGTCGTAGCTGACGTACCCCAGGACCTCCACCATCCGCTCGGACCCATCCGCAAAGCCCAGCCGATGGCGGCTGCAGAGTCGGTCGCCGCGGGCCACGGCCCTGCGAAGGTCCATGCTCCAGCGCAGGCGGTCGTCGGGATGCACCAGCAGGCCATAGGCGCTCAGCGTTTGGCAGGCTTCGACGTCCTGCTGGTTGCAGAGGTGTCGCATCAGCTCCGACCAGCGCATGCGGCCATCCGAAAAGCGCAGATCCCAGACACCGATGCCGCTGATCGATGAGCCTTCCTCCAGCAGCCTGAGGAGATCCAGAAGCTCGGTTTCCCGATGACGCTGCAGGGTTTCATCCTGCACGCAACTGACGATCATCTGCCGGCCTTCCGCCACAAGGATGCCGTTGCTGACAACGACATCGAGAATGGAATCATCACTGCGGCGGTGACGGGTGCGGAAGCGGCTGCTGCCCGCGCTGATCACCTCGTCCCGTCGCGCCGCCACCCAGGCGGCGTCGTGATCGGGATCGGCCTGGATGGCTTCCGGAGAGAGGGCGAAGAGCTGATCGGCGATTCCATCCCTCCGAGGTCATGCCATCTGGCCATCTTCGGTGCTCTGACGGAATGGCGAATCGGTTGATCCCGTCATCCGGGGCGTCAGCTGCCGGCCGGGATGTTGACGATTCTTGCTGGTGCTCAGGTCCAGCCGGCCGGGGTGCCGGGTGCCGGCGTTCCCTCCCCTTCCCCCTCCGGTTCCCCTTCCCCGTTCCGCTGGCCCTCGAAGGCCCGCCCCAGGGGGGCCGCCGCCAGCCCCATCTCCTCGCGCAGGTAGCGGGCCAGGCCGTCGCTGTTGCCGTGGGTGACGTAGATCTGCCGGGCACCGCAGTCGCGGACCGTGCGCAGCAGCCCGTCCCAGTCGGCGTGGTCGCTGAGGGCGAAGCCCCGCTCGAAGCCCCGCCGCCGCCGGGCGCCCCGCACCGCCATCCAGCCGCTGACGAAGGCCGTCTGGGGGGTCGTGAACCGCCGCATCCACGGCGAGCGGTGGGCCGACGGCGGCGCCAGCACCAGGCGCCCGGCCAGCGAGGCGCCGCGGGGCAGCTCGCTCAGCGGCCGCGTCGGCGGCAGTACCACCCCCTGGCTCCGGTAGGGCTCCATCAACGCCTGCACGGCCCCGTGCAGCAGCACCTCCTCCTCCACCCCCAGCGCCGCCAGTTCCGCCAGCAGCCGCTGGGCCTTGCCGAAGGCGTAGGCGAACAGCAGCGAGGGCCGCTCGGGTGCCCCGCGCCACCAGGTCAGGATCTCCGCCGCCACCCGGTGGCCGGGCCGCCAGCGGTAGATCGGCAGGCCGAAGGTGGCCTCGGTGATCAGGACATCGGCGGCCACCGGCTCGAACGGGGTGCAGCTGGGGTCGGCGTCGCGCTTGTAGTCGCCGCTGACCAGCCAGGTCTCGCCGGCGGCCGTGATCCGGATCTGGGCCGATCCCAGCACATGGCCGGCCGGATGGAACGACACCAGCGCCTCGCCGATGCGGCGCTCCTGTCCGTAGGGCACCGCCGTCAGGGTGATGCCGGCCCCCAGCCGCTGCCGCAGCACCCCTTCCCCCGGCGTCGCAGCCCAGTACTCTCCGCTGCCGGGTCGGGCGTGGTCGGCGTGGCCGTGGGTGACCAGCGCCCGACCCACCGGCTGCCAGGGGTCGATCCAGGCCCGGGCCGCCGGGCAGTAGAGCCCCTGGGGGGTGAGCTGGAGCAGGCCGTCGGACGGCAGGGCCATGGCGCGCCGGAGATGCCGCAGCGGAAGAGCTGCATCCTGGCGGCCCGGGCCCGTTGACGGCGTCCAGGCTCGTCACTACCCATGGGGCTGCCACCGCCGCCGGACCGATGTCACTCGACACCCATCGCGAGGAGCTGGAGGCCACCGCGGCCGCGCTGGCCCGGCCGGGCACCGGTCTGCTGGCGGCCGACGAATCCACCGGCACGATCGGCAAACGATTCGCGGCGATCGGTCTCGAGAACAGCGAGGAGAACCGACGCGCCTACCGCACGCTGCTGGCCACCACCCCTGGCCTGGGGGACTCGATCAGTGGCGTCATCCTGTACGAGGAAACCCTGTACCAGCAGGCCGCCCCGATTCCGGGCCGGTCGGCCGGATCGATCCTCGATCTGTTCCTGGAGCAGGGGCTGGTGGCGGGGATCAAGCTGGATCTCGGGGTGGAGCCTCTGGCCGGCGGTCTCCCCGGTGAGACCTGGTGCACGGGTCTGCGGGGGCTGCAGGAGCGGGCGGCACGGGCTTATGCCCGCGGCGCCCGCTTCGCCAAGTGGCGGGCCGTGCTGCGCATCAGCGCCGACGGCTGCCCATCCGAGCTGGGCGTGCGTGAGAACGCCTGGGGCCTGGCCCGCTACGCCCGCACGGCCCAGGAGGAGGGCCTGGTGCCGATCGTCGAGCCCGAGATCCTGATGGACGGCAACCACGACATCCTCACCACCGCCGCGGTGCAGGAATGGGTGCTGCGCAGCGTCTATGAGGCCCTCGGCCGCAACGGGGTGTTCCTGGAGGGCACCCTGCTCAAACCCTCCATGACCCTCCCCGGAGCCGACGCCCGCGACCGTCCCGGCCCCGACCAGGTGGCCGCCTACACCGTGCGCACCCTGCGCCGCAGCGTCCCTCCGGCGGTGCCGGCGATCCTCTTCCTCTCGGGGGGTCTGGGGGAGGAGGAGGCCAGCGTGATGCTTTCGGCCATCCATGCCGCCGACCCGGACGCCCCCTGGCACCTGGGCTTCTCCTACGGCCGGGCCCTGCAGCACTCCTGCCTCAGCCACTGGAAGGGAAGCGACACGGCGGCGGGCCAGGCGGCCCTGCTGGCCCGGGCCCGGGCCAACGGCGCCGCAGCCCGAGGTGCCTACATGGCCGGTTCCGAACCCTCCGGCGATACCGGCTCGCTGTTCGTGGCCAACTACAGCTACTGAATCAGGGGGTGCTGAGCCCGGGGGCGTCAGGCGCTCATCGCCAGCATGCGCTCGATCGGCACCAGGGCCCTCCGGCGGATCTCCTCGTCGAGCTCGATCGCCGGGGCCATCGTGTGCAGGCACCGCCACAGCTTTTCGAGCGTGTTCAGCCGCATGTAGGGGCAGGCATTGCAGCTGCAGCCATCGGCTCCGGGCACCTGGTGGAAGGTCTTTCCCGGGGCCCGCTGACGCATCTGATGCAGGATGCCCGGCTCGGTGAGCACGATGAAGGACGGAGCCGGGCTGGTCTGGGTGCGCTGCAGCAACTTGCTGGTGGAGCCGATGAAGTCGGCCAGATCGAGCAGGTGCTGCTGGCACTCCGGATGGGCGATCACCTCGGCCTCGGGATGCTCCTGGCGCAGGCGCAGCAGGGCCTGCTCGCTGAAGGTCTCGTGGACGATGCAGCTGCCGGGCCACAGGGTGAGTTCGCGGCCGCTCTCACGGGCCACCCAGCGCCCCAGGTTCCGGTCGGGGGCGAACAGGATCGGGCGATCGGCCGGCAGCTGCCGCACCAGCTGGACCGCGTTGCTGCTGGTGCAGATCAGGTCGCTCTGGGCCTTCACCGCCGCGGAGCAGTTGATGTAGCTCACCACGACGTGGTCGGGGTGGCGCTGGCGGAAGTCGGCGAAGGCGTCGGCGGGACAGGCGTCGGCGAGACTGCAGCCGGCCTCCAGGTCGGGCAGCAGGACCGTGCGGCCGGGATGAAGGATCTTGGCGGTCTCCGCCATGAAATGGACACCGCAGAAGACGATCACCTCTGCGTCGGTGCTGGCGGCGCGGCGGGACAGCTCGAGAGAGTCACCGATGAAATCGGCGCAGTCCTGGATGGCGTCGTCCTGGTAGTAGTGGGCAAGAATGATGGCGTTGCGCTCCTGCTTGAGCGTTTCGATCGCGCCGGCCAGCTCCGCCTGGGGTGGCCCCGGCTCCGGGCCCGTCTGGTCCGGGCCCTGCTGGGGGGTCCGGGTCAGCGTCTGCGTGAAGATCAACCGTTGATCCTTCCCATGCACGATGATCCCACTCTAGGAAGCGGTCGGTATTGGCTGAGCTGAACATCGCCATCGCAGGGGATCTGCACGACCAGTGGGATCGCAGTGATCACGACGTGCTGGATCGGATCCGCCCGGATGCCCTGCTGCTCGTGGGCGACCTCAGCGACGGCAGGTGCCGCATCCCCGAACTGCTCGCCACCCTGGAGCTGCCGATCGCCTGCGTGCTCGGCAACCACGATGCGGGCAAGGACGGCAGCGGCCGCACCCTGCGCCGCCAGCTGGAGCTGCTGGGCGAGCGGCACTGCGGCTGGGGTCTGAGGGAGCTGCGACCTCCGGGGCTGGCCGTGGTCGGCGCCCGTCCCGGCACCGCCGGCGGCGGCTTCCACCTGTCGAAGGCAGTGCGATCGGTCTACGGACCGGTGGGACTGCAGGAGTCCGCCGAACGCATCAGCCGCGCGGCCCTGGCCGCCGATCCCCGGCTGCCGCTGATCCTGCTGGCCCACTCCGGCCCCAGCGGCCTGGGCAACCAGTTGGACGACCTCTGCGGCCGTGACTGGAAGGCGCCCGCCTGCGACTGGGGCGATCAGGATCTGGCCCTGGCGGTGGATCAGATCCGCCGCCGCCGCCGGCTGCCCCTGGTGGTGTTCGGCCACATGCATCACGCCCTCTGCCACCACCAGGGGGAACGGGTCAGCTTCCGCCGCGACGCCCAGGGCACCGCCTTCCTCAACACCGCTTGTGTGCCTCGCCATGGCGTGGATCAGCAGGGCCGGGCCCTGCGCCACTTCAGCTGGGTCGTCTTCTCCGATGGCGATCTGCGCCACATCAGCCACCGCTGGTACGGCATCGACGGCGCCCTCCATTACGAGCAGACCCTCTGGACGGCGGCCCTGCCGGCGGCGGGGGTGCTGAGTCCTTGCTGATCCACGCCTGCGTCAGCAGCCATGGCTTCGGCCACGGGTCCCGCACGGCCTCGGTGCTCTGCGAACTGGCGGCCCTCAGGCCCCACTGGCGCCTGGTGATCTCCACCGGCCTGCCGCCGGCCTTCCTGGACCTGTCCTTCGGGCCGGTGCCCTTCGAGCTGCGCCCCTGCCGCTGGGACGTGGGCGTCATCCAGGCCGATGCCCTCGGTGCCGACGCCGACGCCACCCTGAGGGCCCTCGAGCGCCTGGAGGAGGAACTGCCAGCGCAGGTGGAGCGCGAGGCGCGCTGGCTGAAGGCCCAGCAACAGCCCGTTCTCGTGCTGGGCGACGTGCCACCGGCGGCCGCCCTGCTGGCCCGGCGACTGGGGGGCCCGCTCGTCTGGCTGGCCAGTTTCGGCTGGGATGCGATCCATGCCCCCATGGGCCCGGCCTTCCGTCCCTGGGCCGATCGGCATCGCCAGCTTTACGGCCAGGGGGATCTGCTGCTCCATTGCCCCCTGTCCCTGCCGATGGACTGGGGTCTTCCGGAGGTGCGGCTGGGCCTGACCAGCTCCAGACCGCGGCTCGACGGCGACCGTCTGGCGCGGGAACTGGCCCTGCCGGCGGACCGGGAGCGGGTGGTGCTGGTCAGCTTCGGGGGCCTGGGCATGGCGATCGACCCGGCGCTGCTGGCCCGCTGGCCGGAGCATGTGTTCGTCGGACCGGAACCGCTGCTGGCCACGGTGCCCAATGGTCGCTGTCTGCCATCGGGCGTGCGTCCCCTCGACCTGATGCCCATCGCTGGACGGCTGATCACCAAGCCTGGCTACAGCAGCTTCTGCGAGGCCTTCAGCCAGGGGGTGGGCATTCACCTGGTGCACCGAAGCGGCTTCGCCGAAGCGCCGGTGCTGGAGGAGGACCTGCGCAACCATGGATGGCACCGGCTGCTGAGCCAGGAGGCTTTCCGGCGGGGGGACTGGGAGCTGGATTTGCCCCTGCTGCCTCCCCGTCGCGGCCCCCTGGCAGTCGACGGGGCCTCCACCGCCGCACGGACGCTCGTGTCCTGGCTGGAGGGACGATCAGCACTGCCAATGGGGCAGGGCTTCAGGATTTGATCATCTGTTCATCGAATCCGGGAAAAATCAGTGCCTGGCTGTCATCGGAATCAAGATCGTCATTCTTGATACAAGTAGACAGTTGTTCGACCGTCACAAATAGGGAATCGCTTTCGCTGATTCATCGGCAAATTACCGCCAACTCCTGTTGCGCCAATTCATTTTCCTGGCAAACGGATCTCGGGTCTTTCTGTCGTCGTTCTCCCGAAGACCTGATCATATGAAGCACATCAAGCCGGATTGACATTGTTGTTCCTGCAACAGGTCTGCCCTACTTGCCCTCCGCGACCTCTTTTCTTGCCGTACCTTCAGCGCACCCCCCTGCTTTTCGCCCTCGCCGGACTGGGTCTGAGCCTGGCCGGGCCTGTCATGGCCGCCGAAGGCTCCCAGGCCTGGGGGGCCAGTGCGCTCGCCCCCGTCCCCGCCGGCCCCGCCCGGGTCGCCATGCTCACGCCTCTGCCGGCGGCGCCACGCGTCTTTGCGATCACTCCCGAGCGACGCGCCCTGCTCAACACGATCCGCTACGCCGAGGGCACCTGGGCCAACGGCCATGAGATCGGCTACCGGATCCTCTTCGGGGGCAGCCTCTTCAACTCCCTCGATCGCCACCCCAACCGGGTCATGCGCACGGCCCGCTACGCCAGCGCCGCTGCCGGTGCCTACCAGTTCATGCCCTTCACCTGGGACATGGTCACACGGGCGCTCGGTGTCACCGACTTCGGCCCCGAGTCCCAGGACCAGGCGGCCCTGTTCCTGATCCAGCGCCGCGGGGCCCTCCATCTGGCCGACCGTGGCGAGATGACGCATGACCTGGCGGCCCGGCTGGCGCCGGAATGGGCCTCGTTCCCCACCCTGGCCGGCCGCAGCTTCTACGGCCAGCCCGTGAAGCACCTGGCCGACCTGCGTCGCTTCTACGAACAGAACCTGGCCCAGCTACGCCGGGAAGCGGCGTCTGTCTTGGAGAACGTGGCCATCCGCCAGGTGCCCCCGCCCTGCAACGATGCGAGCCTCTCCTGCCAGCTGGAGCGTGTCAGCACTCCAGCCACCGCCGCTCCCTGAGCCCGCTCCCTGAGCCCTCAGCCTTCCCCCTTCCCCTCCAGTCGCACCCCTCCCAGAGTCTTCTGGGCGATCAGGTAGGCCAGCACCGCCGCTCCGAGGAATCCGAGCACGTTGCGCAGCAGGGGCAGTATGTCGTGGGTGCGCGTGATGATCGGCCCCATGCCCAGGGCCACGAACAGGATCACCCACAGGGGCGAGAGCAGCAGCACCCAGGTCCACTCCACCCGGCGATCCTGATGGCGCGGGAAGGCGGCGAACCCCACGATCAGTCCACCCAGGATCGAGGTGCACAGGGTCAGGATCCACTGCTCCTGGGGCAGACCGGGCACCACCTGACAGCCGCCGATGGCCAGGCAGCCCTTCACGGCATGGATGGCGGAGAGGATCGAGCCGTCCTCGCCGTGATCCCTGACGTAGAACTGGTTGCCGTAGCGGGTCTGGAGCTCCACCCAGAAGGTGCGGGGCATCAGGGCGAACAGGGCCTCGCCCACGTTGAAGTTCAGCAGGTTGCCGCCGCGGGGATCGGCCACCAGCAGCAGGCTGCGCTCATCCAGGTCCCAGAAGCCCTTGACCGCCAGACCCGGCGTGCGCTCGTACTGCGTCAGCACCCGCAGTTTCCAGCCGCTGGTGGCCTCGAAATCCTCGAGTTCGCTCTCCAGCGCCCCCCGCTCGCCGTCGGTGAGGGCCTTGGCCAGGTCGATCACCGGAGTGGGGTGATCGGGCAGCAGCTGGGGATTGTCCGCCGCCAGGGCGGAGCCGACGGAGCCCGGCAGCAGCCAGCTGAGGAGCACGAGGCAGAGGCCGGCGAGGGCGGCCCCCAGCCGGTTCTCCAGGGTGCCGCAGCGTTGCTGCCATCCCCGCTGCGCCTGCCGGGCTGTTGTCATCGCCGTCACTGCCGCCATCACCGTCGTTCCGTCATCCATCAGTCAGCATTCTCACCGAGTCGCCCCGACGCCGCGTGACCTCCCCATCCCCCGTCTCCCCGGCGGTTCCGGCCTGGCTGGCCCAGCGGCTGCGGGGGGCGGGGGGCTCGGTGCCGTTCCTCACGTACATGGAGTGGGTCCTGCACGACCCGGACCATGGCGCCTATGGCAGCGGCCGGCTGCGCATCGGCCCCGGGGGGGATTTCGCCACGGCCCCCTCCCTGGGGGCGGAGTTCGCCCACCTGCTGGCCCCCCAGGTGGCCCAGTGGCTGGCCCTGCTCCCGGCCGAGGAGCCCCTGGCCCTGGTGGAGACCGGCCCGGGGGAGGGGCAGCTGGCCCTGCAGCTGGCCGAGGCGCTCCAGTCCCGCTGGCCCTCCCTGGCCGGGCGCACCGAGCTGGTGCTCGTCGAGCCGAATGCCGGCATGGCCGAACGGCAGCGCCGACGGCTCGCCTCCTGCCCCCTGCCCGTGCGCTGGAGCGACCTTCCGACCCTGGCAGGGAAGCCGCTGCGCGGGGTCGTGCTGGCCCATGAGGTGCTCGACGCCCTGGCCGTCGAGCGGATCGAGCGCCGGGGGGGCCGCTGGTGCCGTCAGCGGGTCGTGCTGGAGGAGGACGGCCTGCGCCTGGAGGCCGGCGAGCCCCTGTCCGGGGCGCCGCTCGCGGCATTGGCCGACCTCGGGCTGTTGCCGCTCGATGACCGTCGTCCGGAGGGCTGGTGCAGCGAGCTCCATCCAGGCCTGGCCCCCTGGCTCGCCGACTGCGCCGGTGCCCTGGCCCAGGGCTGGCTGCTGGTGATCGACTACGCCCATGAGGCCCGTCGCTACTACGCGCCCCAGCGCAGCAACGGCACCCTGATGGCCTACCGCCGCCAGAGGGCCAGCGATGACCCCCTGCGGGAACCAGGCCGGTGGGACCTGACCGCCCACCTCTGCCTGGAGAGTCTGGAGGTGGCCGCGCGGGCCGGGGGCTGGCAGACCCTGGGTGGCTGCCGTCAGGGGGAGGCCCTGCTGGCCCTCGGTCTGGCCCAGCGGCTGCATGGCCTCCAGCAGGACGGCGGTGGTCCGCTGGGGAGCCTGCTGCAGCGCCGGGAGACCCTGCTGCGGCTGGTGGATCCCGCCGGACTGGGGGACTTCCGCTGGATCGCCCTGCGTCGCGATGGCCGACCGCCGACGCCGGAGGAGACGCCCCAGTTCCTGAGGACACCGGTGGCGTGATCGGGGGATCGTCGCTGCATCGCAACGCGCCGGTTCATCGCCTGCCATCTTTACATTGCAACACAAGAGATTGAGCATTCCTGCTCAATCCTTCAGGTGGCAACAATCGATCCGGTTATGTTTCAGGAACTTCCCCAGGATCGGCGATGGACAGGCATCTTCCTGATCGGGCCCCTTCGCAAGCGACCGATCAAGCCACTCAACCCGCCAAACTTTCCGCTGCGTTCGGCGCTGCGGAGTTTTCGGCTGATCAGCTCAGCGCCATCGGGGCGTGGAGCGAAGCTGACTGACGGACACAACTCCGGAAGCCTCTGTGCCGGAATGGGTCTCAAGCCATTGGGTGGGCAGGGAGCCATGAGAGGTTGGGGTTGTCACACCAAACCAATCCCTCGTGGATTCCCACGCCCGGCTC